>JBPCKN010000012.1:0-170048 GCA_051004255.1 Chitinophagaceae bacterium
AGGATTGTTGGGGGGAAAATAATTACATCAATTAAAAAAACATTATTACGCAAAAAATTATTTTTGGCGAAGGTGTGAAGTGTTGTGAAAATCCATCTTTGAAAATTTTTCCTTTTGTGCACACAAAAGGCGAAGCAATTATTGCAGAAATTTCTGATTTGCCACGAACAAATATTTATAAACAAGGCATCAGCATTGTGCCGTGGGAAAATAATTTATTCTGGATTGGCTCATCGTACGAATGGAATTACAATAATATTTATCCAACAGAATTATTTAGAAAAAAAATCGAAACCCAACTTAATTATTGGCTTAAACTTCCTTACAAAATTATTGATCACATTGCAGCTGAAAGGCCTGCTAACATTGAGCGCAGGCCTTTTGTGGGTTTACATCCACAGCATAAAAATATTGGAATTTTAAACGGAATGGGAACCAAAGGTTGTTCGCTGGCTCCTTATTTTGCGCATCAATTAACACAACATTTTCTCCGCAATTTTTCAATCAATCCATTGGCAGATCTAAAAAGATTTGCACGTGTTTTATCTAAGTAAAATTTTTATGTACTTAGCTGCAGAATATCTATTAAGCTTCGTTGCCACGCTCGCTTGTACGCTTTGTTCTTTATTCAGCAAAGCCAATTAAAGCATGTTTTTTTGTTTCAATACCTGCTAAAATTATATCTGTCAATATAAGTTCCATCATAATAAGTTGCAATAAAATGATTATTATCTATAAAACTTATATCATCAAAATACACATCAATACTGCTGTTTGAGTAAGCATCCGCAGCGTGTACTTGAAATGCTTGATGCGTATTTGTATAATAATTTCCATATTCATCATAATAACCATCGGTTACAGTTTGCATATTCCAATTACCGGTTAATACTAAATGTCCGTCATCATATTGCGCAGAGCCATTTGCATAAAAACTAAAAACACTATTTTCAAAACCGGTAATAAATGGCTGCCATCCATAGCCGTTGCTTTGTGCGGCATCAGTAAGTATCCATGATCCAATAACAGGATTTTGCGGAGGTGGCGGCGCCACAATTTCTTTTCTGCATGATTGTAAAAAAGCGATTACAATAACTGCACATGTTAAGCGTAAAAATAATTTCATGACTAATAATTTTATTGTTTAAAGATTTATGAACTATAAATTGTATGATTGCAGCACATGAATTTGGTTGCAATATTTATAGTTAAAGAAAATTGAAATGATGCGGAAAAATTTCAAATATTATTATATTAGCATTCTTCGTTTGCTCGCAAGATAAAGGGCATGCAAATTCTCATTCTGCATAATAAATTTGATGCTGATAAAAAGAGAAATAAAAATTTATTACAATAATAGCGCAGCGAGAATATAATCAGCAAGTAAAATGGTTATGCAACTTACCACAACTGCTTTTGTACTGGCACGTCCGATTTCTAAAGCGCCACCCTGAACATAAAATCCATAATACGCAGAAATGCTGCTGATAATAAACGAAAAAGTGTACGCTTTACTTAATGCAAAATAAACATTGTAAGAAGAAAAATTTTGTCGCACGCCGTTATCAAAAAGATCAACAGAAATAATGCCTGAAAATTCTGCAGCCATTCGTCCGCCCCAAATGCCGAGCACTGCTGATATTACAATTAAACAAGGTATTACCAATAACGCTGCAAGAATTTTAGGTAACACTAAATAGCTTGTTGGATTAATGCCCATAATTTCCAATGCATCAATTTGTTCTGAAACGCGCATGTTGCCTAATTCGCTTGCAATTTTGCTGCCTACAACGCCGGCTAATACAATGCTTAAAACGGTTGGCGACAATTCAAGGATCATGCTGTCTCTAACAATTTGTGCAATGATTGTTTTTGAAAGTAACGGACTTACTAATTGATATGCAGTTTGCACCGTAGTAACTGCGCCAAGAAATAAGGAAATAATTATTACGATTGGTAAAGAACCAATGCCGATCTCCGAACATTGGTGCATAAATTCTTTCCAATACATTTTTAAATTCTCAGGCTTAGTGAACATTGATTTAAGCATGAGTAAATATCTTCCGATATGAGTGAGTAAACCAGACATGTTGATTGATTATTATTGTTGTTTCTTTTTCTTCCACCACGGCAAGCGCTGAATAATATCTATTGTATTTATTTTATTTTTTAATTGTGCATCTGTAACTGCAATGTTTCCCATGTTGATGATGCTGCGTACCGAACTTCCCAACTGCAAAACATGAACAGGTTTTTTTAATCCTAATAAAATTGGACCGATTGCATCTGCGCCGCCAACTTCTTTTAATAAATTATAGGCAACATTTCCTGCAGCAAGATTTGGAAAAATCAGTGTGTTTACATTTTCATTTACAAGCGAACTAAACGGATAATTATCGCGCAAAATCTCTTTGTTGAACGGAAGCCAGGCCTGCATTTCGCCATCAACAATTAAAGATGGATTTTTTTGTTTGACGATTTTGGTTGCTTCTGCAACAAGATTTGCTTGGGGCGAATCGCTGCTTCCAAAGTTGCTGTAGCTAAGCATTGCAATGCGCGGCGTGAGATTAAAATTGCGCACTTCTTTTGCAACAAGCAAAGTAATATCAGCTAATTCTTCTGCGGTTGGATTGAAGTTCACAGTTGTATCCGCCAAAAATAAAGGACCTTTTTTTGTGAGAAGCAAATACATTCCTGCAATTTTTTTCACGCCATTTTCTGTACCGATAATTTGCAAAGCAGGCCTAATTGCTGCAGCATAATTTCGTGTAAGCCCTGATATCATTGCATCTGCATCGCCGGTTTCAACCATCATGCAGCCAAAATAATTTCTATCATTCATTAATTTTTTGCTCTCATAAAAATTTACGCCTTTGCGCTGTCGCTTTTTAAAAAACAATTCGCTGTACAAATTTTTTTTCTCATCCATTTGCGGGCTGCGTGGGTCAATAATAGGAATATCAGAAAGATCAACGGTATTTTCTGCCGCAATTTTTTTTATCTTTTCTTCATCACCCAACAAAATAGGAAACCCAATTCCATCTTCATAAATTATACTTGCAGCTTTTAAAATTTTTTGATTATCTGCTTCTGCAAAAACAATTCTGCGCGGGTCGCGTCTTGCTTTGCTTCCCAACACACGCATAATTTGATTGTCTAAACCTAAACGCTTGTTTAATTCTACAATATAATTTTCCCAATTTTTTATAGGATGTTGTGCAACGCCGCTTTCCA
This sequence comes from Chitinophagaceae bacterium, assembly GCA_051004255.1. Classification (GTDB taxonomy): domain Bacteria; phylum Bacteroidota; class Bacteroidia; order Chitinophagales; family Chitinophagaceae; genus JBPCKN01. Next base: position 3,235 of record JBPCKN010000012.1, read on the forward strand.
TCGCAGCTTTTGCAACAGCAGGCGCAACGGTTGAAAGTAACCGCGGGTCAAGTGGTTTTGGAATGATATATTCCGGACCAAAAGCCATGTTTTTTTGATTGTAAGCAAGATTAACAATATCGGGAACTGCTGATTTTGCCAACTCTGCCAAAGCTTTTACAGCAGCGAGTTTCATGGCTTCGTTAATACTTTTTGCACGAACATCCAACGCGCCGCGAAAAATAAACGGGAAACCCAAAACATTATTCACCTGGTTTGGATAATCGCTGCGTCCCGTTGCCATAATAACATCTTTTCGAACAGAAGTTGCAGCTTCATAACTAATTTCAGGATCGGGATTTGCCATTGCAAAAACAATAGGATTTTTTGCCATGCTTTTTATCATCTCCGGCGAAACAACATTGCTTACACTTAAGCCAATAAAAACATCAGCGTCGTTCATTGCTTTTTCCAATGTAATTCCGCCGTTATTAATTGCAAACTTTTTTTTCAGTTCATCCAATTCAGGCCGGTCTTTATAAATAACTCCCTGCCGATCGAACATTGTAAAATTTTCCGGCTTCGCACCTAAGGCAACATATAATTGCACGCAAGCCATTGCTGCCGCGCCAGCGCCGTTTACAACAAATTTTACGCGATCAATTTTTTTTCTTTGAAGAGATAATGCATTTAATAATGCAGCTCCGCTGATGATTGCCGTGCCGTGCTGATCATCGTGCATCACCGGAATATTCATTTGTTCGCGCAGCTCACGTTCAATATAAAAACATTCTGGCGCTTTAATATCTTCTAAATTTATTCCGCCGAAAGTTGGCTCTAACGCTTTTACAATCTGCACAAATTTTTCCGGATCTTTTTCATTTATCTCAATATCAAAAACATCAATGTCGGCAAATATTTTAAACAGCACGCCTTTGCCTTCCATAACAGGCTTTCCTGCTTCCGGACCAATATCGCCCAAACCCAATACAGCCGTGCCATTGGTGATTACGCCAACCAAATTTCCTTTGGCTGTATATTTATAAACATCGTTGATATTTTTTGCAATTTCTTTACAAGGTTCCGCAACACCGGGGCTGTAAGCAAGCGATAAATCGCGTTGCGTTTTCGCTTCTTTCGTTGGCACAACTTCAATTTTTCCAGGTCTCCCTTTGGAGTGATATTCTAATGCTTGTTCTTTTTTTAATAATGTAGCCATGAATTTTTTTTTGAAATAAAGCAGAAATTAAATTGTAAGTTTTGCGCCTAACCAAGCCATCGTTCCCATACCGGTTGCAATGGCGTTTTCATCAACATTAAATTTTGGCGTATGCACATTGTGAATGATGTTTTTACTTTCATTGCGCACACCCAGCCTGAAAAAACATGCAGGAATTTGCTGTGCATAAAAACCAAAATCTTCTGCGCCCATACGAAGTTCTGTTTCAGAAACATTTTCTTTACCAACAAATTCTTCTGCTAATTGTATTGCTTTATCGGTCAATATAAAATCATTATCAACTGTTGGATAGCCAACATCAATATTTATATCGGCTTCTGCGCCCATTGCTTCAACCAAACCTTTCGTTTGTTTGCGAATTAATTCATGCGCTTTAAAGCGCCACACTTCATCCATCGCTCTGAAAGTGCCCATCAGCTTCACTTCCGAAGGAATTACATTTGTTGTATTTCCACCGTGAATAGAACAAATAGAAAGCACTGAAGGCGCTATCGGATCATTATTTCTGCTGATAATTTGCTGTAAACTTGTGATAAGATGCGATGCAATTAAAATAGTATCCGCAGTTAAATGCGGCGCAGCTGCATGACCGCCTTTACTTTTAATTGTAATATAAATTTCATCGGCGCTTGCCATAATTCTTCCTTTTCTAAAACTCAATTTACCAGCTTCCATACCGTTGTGAACATGCAAACCTACAATGCCTTGCGGATGCGGGTTTTCGAGCGCTCCGTCTTTTATCATTAAACTTGCGCCGCCGGGATTTTTTTCTTCGCCGGGTTGAAAAATTAATTTTACCGTTCCATCCCAATCGTTTTTTAATTCATTCAAAATTTTTGCTGCGCCTAATAAGCAAGTTGTGTGAACATCGTGCCCGCAAGCATGCATCACGCCTGCGTTTTGCGATTTATAATCAACATCGTTTTCTTCATTTATCGGCAATGCATCCATATCTGCGCGCAGTGCAATTATGCGTTCATTTTTTCTTCCTTCAATTAATGCAACAATTCCTGTGGTTGCTAAAATTTTAAAAGGAATATTCCACTCAGATAATTTTTTTTGAATGAATAAAGAAGTTTCAAATTCTTTATAACTTAATTCAGGATGCGCATGAAGATGGCGGCGCACTTCAATAAATTCATCTAAATATTCGCACGATAATTTTCTAATTTTTTCTTTCAGCATAAAGTTATTCTTTCATTCATTCGTTTGTTGCTCATCCGTTTCTTTCGGTATATAATCAATCGCATCTTCCACAACAAAAATTGTATTAGAAAATTGTTGCTGTAAAAGTTTTCGATATTTTTCGGCATCCGTTCTTTCTAAAAAATTCCCAAAGCGAACTTTAAAATTCGGCGACTGAAATAAAACATATGTTTTTTGATCGGGATAATTTTGCAGCAATTCACCTTTTATTTTGAAAGCTTCATCGCGGCTTCGTGTAATAAGAACTTGTAAACGATAACCGCGATACTGACCATTGCTTGTCATGTGCGCTGTTACTTTATTTATTGCCGCTTGTTTTGCAGAAAGAATATCGAGGCGCGGATCTTTTTGTACAATAATTGTATCTGCTGCAAAAATTTTTGCGCAAAAAGAAAACAATATAAAAAAACAAAATAAAATTTTTAATACCATAATTTAAAGGCAACAAAAATAAGCTAATTATTATTGATGCTTTCCTGCACAATTGCAACACTTGCGCTGCAACCCAAACGCGTTGCGCCCGCATCAATTAATTGTTTTGCGAATTGAAAATTTTTAATTCCGCCCGAAGCTTTTATCTGAATATTTGGCGGAAGATGTTTTCTCATCAATTTTACTGCTTCAATTGTAGCGCCTTTTTCTGCATAGCCTGTGGATGTTTTTAAAAAATCAACTTGTGCTGCGCTGTACAATTCGCAGCATTTTATTATTTCATCATCGGTTAAAATTCCGCTTTCAATAATAATTTTTACAATTTTATTTTTTTGTTTGATAATTGCAATCAGTTGATTGATTTCATTTGCCAGATATTGCCAGTCGTTATTTTTTAAAGCAATTAAATTGATAACAATATCAAGTTCATCTGCGTTGTCAACAATTGCTAAAATAATTTCTGCAAACTTTGCTTCAATTGCAGAATATCCAAACGGAAAACCAATTACTGTTGCAACTTTAATGTTAGTTTCCTTCAATAATTCTTTTGCTTTTTTTACAAACGGTGGTGGAACGCAAACTGCATAAAATTGAAATTTTTTTGCTTCTTTACAAAGTTTTTCAATATCAGAAATTAAAGTGGTTGGCTTTAAAATGGTGTGGTCAAAATATTTATTTAACATGTTAAAATAAGTAATTAATATGCTTAAAAGAATAACTAATTTTACTTCATTAAAAACAATCTTTATTTATTTTTTACGTTTATTTGTGCAATATAAATTCTATGAAGAAATTATTTTTATTTTTATTTCCTGCTGCATTTTTTATCTTCACTTCCTGCCAAAAAGAATTACAACCTGCGCTAACAGATAACGGGGGCGGGGGTTCAACAGGTAATGCAGACAGCACTATTCTTGATTCTACTTTGCTTATTGCACGAGATATTTATTTATGGTACAATCAAATTCCTGATACATTTAATGCAAGAGCTTATACCGACCCGGCAGCAATTATGACGGCAATTCGCCAATACAGTATGGAACCGGGTTTTACAACTCCAGTTGACCGTTACAGTTTTGCAATTAAACAAACTGACTGGAATAATTTGAGCAACGGCGTACAACAAGATTTTGGTATGAGTGTTTTTTTTAATGATGTAACAGATCTTCGTGTAAAATATGTTGAACCTGAAGGTCCTGCAGGAGTTAACGGCATTCAGCGCGGATGGCGCATTACAGCCATAAATGGCAATACGAATATTGATACTTCTTCTTCAAGCATCAATTTTATTATCAATGCGGTTTTTAATAGTGCAAGCACAAGTTTCAGTTTTCAAAAACCGGATGGTTCAACGGTTAATCTTACTTTAAACGCTGGAACTTATCAAACACAACCTGTGCTTGCTGATTCAGTTTATTATTTATCAAACAGCACGGTTGGTTACATGGTGCTTAATTCTTTTTTGGGTGATACCACACAAATTTATAGCGATTTCAGCCGCATTTTCAATGAGTTTGTGCAGGATAATGTAAGCGATGTAATTATCGACTTGCGTTATAATGGCGGCGGTTATGTAAGCGTTTCTCAAACATTGGCAAATTATCTTGTGCCCGATGCAGGCAACGGACAAACAATGTTTACGCAAACTTTTAACGACAAAAATTCTAATTACAATCAAACAACAAATTTTCAAAAAACCGGTTCGCTGGATTTATCAAGAATATTTTTTATTGCGTCTGATAATACAGCTTCTGCAAGTGAATTACTCATCAATAATTTAAAACCATTTTTGGATGAGAAACTTGCCGGACCTGCCTATCACACTTATGGAAAACCGGTAGGTTTTTTCCCTGTTCCTGTTGGCGATTGGTATGCTTTTCCTATTTCATTTAAAACAGTAAATCATGATGGAAACGGTGAATATTTTAACGGCTTAACTATTGATGATCCCACCCGGGATGGCGTTGATAAAAATTGGGGTGACACTGCTGAAAATTGTTTGCACAGTGTTCTTACATTTATTCAAACCGGAGTTTTTGGAAGAATACCTGCGCCGCCAATATTAGGAAATGAAAGCATGATAAATAATCAATTTATAATAAATAGCAATAATAAATTAGATAAAAAATCTTTCAAAGGCGAAGTAGATACAAGAAAAATAAAACATTAGTTTATTGCAGAAAAAGATAAAAAAAGCTCTTGAATTTTCAGGAGCTTTTTTTATGAATGCATTTTTTATATTTCTTTTTATGCAAAGTATCTGCAACAGGTTTATTAAATGTAGTGATGCTGTCTTTTATTTTTTTCTGCTGTGAACGAAGAATAAAAGTATCTGCTTTTGCAGACTGGGCTTGCGTTTCAGGATTATTCAGCGCCTGCTGAATTTTATTTTGATTTGTTTGAGGATAAGCAGCGTTCATAATAAATAGACAAAAAATAATTTTAATAAATTTCTTTGCCATAAACGGATTTTCCTTTTTAACGAAAGAAGAGATGAAAAGATTAAAAGAAAGTTGTTAAATAAATAAACCCATAAATTTTTTTCTGTACTTCATGCGATAACACAACAAACATATTAAATTTCTTAATCAAATAATTTATTCAAACCTCCGTTCAGATATTTCCTTTCTTCATTTCTTCCACCAGATAATTACAAGCTCTTACAGTTAATGTCGCCTGAATTAATATTTACTTTGGTTGAATCGCCGGCATTTTTGAAAACAAAACATAAAAAGGATTCTTCTTGATATGTTAATTTTTTTAAGTGATTAAATTGGGTGGATTAAAAGAAAAATAATTACACATGAAGGCAAATTGCTTGACAATGTAATCAATAAGTTAACAGCCGGCGGAGAATAATTTAATTCTGCTTTTATATTTTTCATTTCATTTCTTACTACCTTTTTCAAACGATTTCATTTTATTTTTTCTTGATTTTATTAGACATTATTAAACATATTTATTTTAATTATTTTATGGTACTTTTACTAAAGTCTCATCAACTTCTCTTAAGCTACCAACCGAGTTAAGATAGCTGGCATAAATATGAAAAGTTTGAGATGTGGGATCATACGTAGAAATTTTACCTGTCGTGTTAACCAAGGTTGGATAGGCACCACCTGCTGGATTGGATATGGTTACAGTATTATCTGCATTTACTGTAAGAGCCATAGTACCTCCAGAACCGGCATCAGCTAATTGTCCAGCAATAGTGTTAGCGTTAACAGTTGATAAACCAACTACTCCTGAAATCGTAAACATATCTAATACACCGCTTCCTTCGGTTGCACCATTAAATCTTGTTCTTACACCAGAGGTGTTATAATTACCATCATACTGATTTTTTACGCCTATTGCTACAATACCTGTGCTTAAATTTCCGCTAATAACGTAACCTGCTTCCTGAATAGCTGTAATTTTGAATCCTAATGCCCAATCTGCACCAATAAAAGCAGATGGCTTGAATTTAATTTGAAGATAACCGGTATGTGATCCTTGTGGAATCGTTACAACCGGATTAACAATCGAATACATGGATGAAGATGGAATTGCATAATCTCCGCCGGGCGTACCTGCTGCGGTGCCGGTAGTATCGTAAGTGACAACAAGATTTGAATCGAGGCTTACAGCAACATGTATATCTTGAGGTGCAGGATTTGCAGTGGCTAAATTGATTGGAACAAGATCAACTGTTGTATCGTTATTTGAATTATTTACTGCAAGTACAAAAAAATTACTTGTACTTGTAGCTGTGAGTTTAATTTCAACAACTTGTTGCGGTGTGCCATTTGTATGTACAGATTGAATTAACCCATTGTCATAATCTTTATCCTTCAAACACCCCATTAGTGTTATAAAAGGAAAAATAATGAAGAGTACGTTTTTTATATATTGTAATTTCATAAATAATTATTTTAATTTTTATATATTAATTGCCAATTGCATATTAGGGCTGCCAGAATATTTTTGAAGTGAATTGATTAATGGTTCCTTGCTGCAGCACATTGGCTCCGTTTGTTGTGTATTCGCTTTGCGGATAAAGTAACCTGAGAGGAAGTGTGTTTGCTATTTTACTCGGGTTTACTGATATAAATCCCGGCGGTAAAAAATGCAGTCTTCTTTCGTCAGCCCATGCTTCCAACGGGTCAATACAACAAAGCGCTATATATTTTTGAAACACAATAAACTTAGCCTGAGATTCGGGCGTAGAACCCGCGTTATTCCAGTCAGCAATTGGTGAACTTGCCACATAAGCAGCAGCTGCATTAACTGCATCAGGTACGCCCAGCCATACAAACGATTCTGTAACTGCTGCTTCGTAAGCAGATTTTGCATCTCCCGGCATCCATCCGCTGGCAATAGCTTCTGCCTGCAAAAACATACTTTCAAAAGAAGGATATATCCATTGATTTTGTGTAGGGCTGCCAACCAATGCTGGCCCAAAATATGAACTGTTACTTTGATTCGGAAGATTTCCCGGATCATCACCATATACATCACCTACAAAAGTTGAACCGACCGGTGTAAAAAAACGGCTGATTCTTGGGTCATTATTACTGCTCAGAATATTAATAATGTACGCATTTGCATTCCAGCCAGTAGTAGCAACAGTACCTGTTGGCGTATATCCATAATTCGCATAAAATGGCGACTGCTTATCTACTTCATTTGCATAACCAGGATTACCGCTGATTGATTCACCTGACCCCAGAATACCACCTGTGCTTTGAATTTTTGCAATTTCTGCCGAAGGATTAAAACCCGGAACTTTCGATTGCCTGATGAGCAATCTTAGTTTAAGTGTATTTGCAAATTTTATCCATAAAGTTGCATCTCCGTGATTTATAACATCAGCTGGCGCAAAGGCATTTGGGATAGTTAACTGCATATAACTAATAGCAGTATCAAGACTGTTTAAAAGTGATGCATAAATATCTTGTGCTTTATCGTAAGCCGGATGCGAATATTGGTCGGATTGAAAGGCTTGTGAATAAGGAATATCTCCGTAAGTATCTACCAGCTCCTGAAATAATTTAGCTGATAAAATCATAGAAGCGCCAGCCAGTGCGGTATCACCTTGTTCAATGCCTTTAATTTTTGCCAGATGAAGGTCAAAAAGTGTATTATAATAATCTTGCCATAATTGTTCTCCGAAAGAAAAATCTATGTTGTAAGAAGTTTCAGTGTATTCTCTTGAAAAGCTTCCGTTTGAAGCCATGTAACCAACCCAATTCTGGGCAAATTGCAACGGTAGTTTAAAACCCTGACTGGCGGCATTTCCACCGGCAACTCTGTCGCCAACGGCAACTTCCGCCTGGGGAAATATTAATTCTGCGGTAACATTATTATTTGTAACACGGTTTGGATCAGCATTTACATTCAGATAATTTTTTTTACAACTCATCACTCCAATGCCACCAAGCATGATTATAAAAAACAGTGATTTATTTAAGTATTTCATATTAAAAAGTTTATTTAATTAAAATTGTACAGTTAAAGAGCCGCCAAATAATCTTGATGCTGGATATTGAAATGAACTGGCAACCCCAAAAGTGTTACCTGTGGTTGAATAATTAAATTCAGGATCGCCCCATTGATTTGATTTTGGCACAAAAAGTAATAAGTTTTTACCTACTGCACTTACAGTTACTCTTTTTATTATTCTGCCGTTGCCAATCCATTTCAAAGGAAGATTGTAAGAAATGTTTACTTCCCGAAGTCTCCATGCAGAAGCGCTGGCAAAATAATTCGTTGCTATTGCCGTATTGATAGCCTGTGCCCAAAAGCCTGCATTTCCATCCTGCACCTGGATATTTGTATTAGGCACATATTTACTTCCATCAAAATAAACAGAGTTTGGAAAAACAAATCTTTGACGGCCGTATTCTGCGCTGCGGGCAGAAATTCCGGCAAAGTCTTCGTCAGACCCTAAACCGGAAAAAAAATCATTTCCGCCTTTATAATCCCACGTCATGCTTATAGAAAAATTTCCGACTGAATAAGAAGGAGTAGCGCCAATTATCCAAAGCGGCAATGATCTTCCTTTTATAACCGGCGAACCGGCTTGAGTAGGTAATCCGGTAATTGGGTCAACAATAACTTTGCCTGTGGCAGAATCACGCGCATAATCGGTTAACTGAAAAGCAAATGCAGGCAAGCCAACAACAGCAATATTACTTGCTGTAGGCGAACTCGTAGAATTTGCAATAAAACCATTGCTACCGCCAATAACCACAGGAATATTTCCTTGCGTACTGGTAACTTTATTGTTATTATATGTGGCATTTATTTTAAAATCAATTCGCCCTTTACCGATTTTTATTAACGGACTCAAACCTAAATCCATTTCCACACCGTAATTTTTAAAATCGGCGGCATTCGCTAATCCTACTGTATATCCTGTAGTGGCAGATTGTGATACCTGCAATATTTGATTTGTGTTGTTTTGATTAAAATAAGTGGCTTCAAAATTTATTCTGTTTTTTATAAATCCTAATTCTACACCTGCTTCTTTTGTGTTTACAAATTCGGGTTTTAAATTCGCATTGGGTATTGTTTGATTAGCAGTAAACCCAACGGTATTTCCATAAGGAAAACCCGCAGGTTGCGAATAAGTAGCATTTAAAGAATAGGGGTTAAGATTTACGTTTCCTGATTTAGAAATAGCTCCTCTTATTTTAGCATAAGAAATTACATTACTGTTGTGTAATGAGGGAATTGCATCAGATAATACGATAGAGACATTTGCAGCAGGATAAAAAAATGAACGGTTCTGCTGAAGCAAACGGCTGTCCCAATCATTTCTTCCGGTAAACTCGATGTTAGCCCAATCTTTATAACCAAATCCTATGCTTCCATAAGCTGAAAGCAAGCGCGATTCAATGTTATAATTGCCGGTAGGATAAAGCGGCACGTTCGCATCGCCGCTTCGCACTGCAACATTGTATAAATAAGGAACTACTAAATTATTGCCGCCAACTGCAACATCTTTTGAACGGTTTTGACGCACAGTTCCTCCTGCAATATATTTAACTGAAATATCATTTGTAATTTTATGATCGCCGCTTAAAAAATAATCGAGGTTAATTCTGTTCGAATAATTTTCATCTGTGCCCACAAGACCCGGCCGGTTTGAATATTGCGTCGGATTGCGTTTTGCTACATTAATTGCCCAATCACTTACAATTACGGGCGCATTTGTATTTGTAGTATTTTGAAAAGTAAGATTTGAACTCAATCTGGCTGTAGCAGTAAGCCAAGGAAAAAACTTGTAACTCGCCTCGATGTTTCCTATAATATCATCCTCTCTGCCATTTGAACGGATGTTACCAATTAACCAATATGGATTAACAGAAAATTCATTATAGTAATTAGAAAACTGGGCAAACTTATTATTTTGCCAGTCCTTATAATTCAATAAAGGAACATTGCTGGGAACCTGCATTATCAGAAAAAAAAGACCGCCATCATAAGCGCCCGGTTGTGAAGCCTGAAAACCTGCTTCATTTACAACATCGTAATTTTGAAGGATGTAATTCAATCCATAATTAACAGAAAAATTGCCATATTTTTTTCCTCCGTTAAAACGCGCACTTGTACGTCTGTTTACATCGCCCGGAACTAAACCTTCAATTTTTGCATCTTCAATACTTACATAAAAATCTTCGCCGGCAACCGATGCAGAATTTTGAAAAGTTAATCCTGTATTCCAGAATTTTATTTTATCCTGGTAGTGATCATTCGAATACGGATACATTTGAATAGAACCATCTTCCAACGGAATTCCTATGGGTTTAATTGTGCCATCAAACGCAGGCCCGTATTGCTGATTTTCATACGGTACATAACCATAGTTTCCATATTGATCAACTACTTCGCCGGCGCCTTGGCCAAATTCTTTTTGTAATTTGGGAAAGAAAGAAACTTTTGTTGCTTCCAATGTTGAGCTTAAAGTAACTGTAGGTTTTATTCCGCCTCTTTTGGTAGTGATGATGATAACGCCATTTACTGCATCTGGTCCGTAAATCGCTGCTGACGCAGCACTTTTTAAAATGGTTAAACTTTGAACATCATCCGGTGGAATAGATGAAAGATAACCCAAAGGAGTTGGCGCTCCGTCAACAACGAGCATTGGCTGATTATTTCCTGTGAGCGAGCGAATACCACGAATATTTATTTTCGCATTTTCAAAAACGCCACTATTTACTGTAGAAATATTTAAGCCGGATACTTTTCCATTTAAAGCTTGTTGAATATCAACTGATTTTCCCTGCGTTAATAATTTATTGCCGATAGTTGTTGTGGCATATCCTAACTCTTTTGCTTGTCGCTGAACACCTAAAGCTGTTGTAACTACAACGCTGCTCAATTCGTTTGTTGATGCGGCAATTGTAATAGTTAAAAAAGAATTCGTACCAACTTTATATTCTGTTGATTGAAATCCGATAGCGGTAACCACTAAAACATCGTCAGGCTTTGCATTAATTTTAAAAATCCCATCTGTTGATGTTTGCACTATTGTTTTAGCGCCTTTCACTTTTACAGTTGCACCGGGAACTGCAACATTATTCTGGTCAACAACTTTGCCGTTAATTGATGTTTGTGCAATTGCCGCAAGTGATGTAAACATCATTACAAAAAACAGGTATACATTTTTTTTCATAAACAATATTTTGATGTTAATAATTATTATTTGATATTTTTGAAGCTGCAAGGCATTAAAGAAAAAAGGCTTTGCAATGAAACAGACTGCAAACATTTTTTCATTGCTGCAATAACAATTGCCTAATGTTATGAATGAATGATTTTATGATATGAACAAAGAAAAATTGTGATTAGAGCGCCCTTAAAAAAACACAGCTTACAATAAATAGTAATATTTTTACAAGGCTTTAAAATGAACTTTTATTTTTTGAGGGTTTATTAATGAAAAGAGCAAGTGGTAGAAACCACCTGCGTTGCGACTTTCGTCACATGAGAAAAAATTTAGTGTAATTAAATTGCATCGCTGCACCAATTTATGCAAGCTTCATAAAGCCCATAAATTTTTCGCGGTAAGATGTGCCGATAGGTATTACATGTTTATCAATCATTACATTTTGCGCTTCGATAGAATCAATATTTCTCACATTTACTATATATGATTTATGAACGCGTACAAATAAGTTATGCGGAATAAAGCGAAATATTTCAAAGAAGTTTGTTCGTAACAGAATTTTTTTATTGTTGATTAAATGAATCGTAAAATAATTGCCATCTTTTTCAAGAAAGAGAATATCCGGCAAATTTATTTTATGAATTTTCGCGCCGCTTTTTAAAAAAATGGTGTTTTCATTTGATGTGTCAGTTAAATCTATTTGCGATAATTGCGCGTTGTTTTCTTTTAAAGATTTTATTTCTATCGCTTTGGAAACAGCTTTCAAAAATCTTGTAAATGTTGGCGGTTTATTTAAAAAATCAACCGCATTCATTTCAAACGCATCAACAGCGTATTGAGGGCATGTACTCAAAAAAATTAATAAAACTTTTTCGTGCATTGTGCCGGCAAATTCAAACGCAGACTGGTTTTCAATCGGCACATCAAGAAAAACCAGGTCAACTTTGTTTTGATAAATAAATAAAATCGCTTCCATCGGATCGGTAAAATTTTTTAATAATCGCAGAAAAGGAGTATTCGTTATATAACCGCTTATTATTTCAGCAGATTGTAATTCACTATCAATAACAATACAGTTCATAATAAATAATTAATCAAATAATTTCTGCGCTAAAAGTAAAAAGGTGAAATACAATTCAAATGTTCTTTTCGACAAAACAACGGAATGAAGCATTAGAAAGTTTTTTACACATAATCTGCGTATTGAAGTTTTATAAAAGCTTGTTTAACGTATTTAATTGCCATTTTATCGAAAAACATTGGTTTATTTTATTGCTTGCGTTAGCTTTATAAACCACAGTATGCACAAACAAATAAATTATAAAAGAATTGGCGCTCATATTTTATTCTGGATAGCTTATATCGCTTTTGAAGTTCTTTATTTTGGTTGGAAGGATAATAATTACGTTGATTTTACTCAAGCGTATTCATTTTTTTCTGAAATACCCATAATAGTTGTGGTAGTATATGTAAACCTGTATTTTTTAATGCCCCGCTTTTTTTATACTAAAAAATATTTTTCGTATGGGTTATTTATGCTGTTGTTGCTTCTCATCGGCGCTTTTTATATGAGAATTATAAATTATTCAATTTGGGTGCCCTATGATAAAATTCATGATTACCAGGGTTACTTGCAGGAATCGAAAGAATTTTTTATTCCTGTTAGAATTATTCATGATACTTTTTATTTTTATTTTGTTGTAGCGCTTTCTATGCTTATTAAAATTCTTCGCAATTTTTATCAGCATGAAAAAAAGATGCGCGAATTAGAGAATGAAAAATTTAATGCAGAAAAAACATTTTTAAAAGCGCAGTTACACCCGCATTTTTTTTTCAACACGCTCAGCATTTTGTATTCGTTAACGCGCAATAAATCAGACAAAGCGCCTGCAGTTGTTTTGCAGCTTTCCGATCTGATGCATTATGTTTTGTATGAAGCAAATTCAAACTTTGTTCTTCTGGAGAAGGATGTTAATCATCTAAAAAATTATAATTAGTAAAATAAGATTTGGCGACAGGCTGGAATTATCGTTTCAATATTCCGGGCAATCAAACGGTAAAATAATTGCACCATTAATTTTATTGCCGTTTATTGAGAACGCTTTTAAACATAGTCTTTATAACGAAACCGGAAAAGCATGGATAACGATTGATATTAAAGTAACAGACAGTACTTTATTTTTTAAAACCGAAAACAGCTTTAAAAAAATAAATGAAAAAAAAATTGAGGAAGGTATCGGTTTGCGAAATGTAAAAAAACGGCTGCAATTAACTTATCCAAAAAAACATGAATTATTTATAAAAGAAAGTGATGAATTTTTTTGTGTTGATTTAAAATTAAAGCTCAGTGAATAAAATAAAATGTCTTATTGCTGATGATGAAGAATTATCACTCGACTTGCTGGAATCATACATTCAGCAAGTAGATAAACTGCAGTTAATTTCCAAATGCAAAAACGGAATCGAGGTGTTTAATGCAATTAAAAATAATTCTTTGGATTTGCTTTTTCTCGATATACAAATGCCACAATTAACAGGTATTGAATTAATAAAAATTATTCAGCAAATGCCCAAAGTAGTGTTCACCACTGCGTTTCGCGAGTTTGCATTAGATGGTTATGAGTTAAATGTTTTAGATTATTTGCTCAAACCTGTTTCGTTCGAGCGTTTTCTAAAAGCCGTTGATAAATATGAATCTTCAGTAGGAAATTCTTTATTACACACACAAAAGCAACAAATTTCTCAACCTGATTTTTCAGCTGCATTTATCTATGTAAAGGCAGAGAAAAAAATGATTAAAATATTTTTGAATCAAATTATTTGTTTAGAAGGAATGAAAGATTACGTAAAAATAAAAAGCATAGAAAAAGATATTATAACACATCAAACGCTAAACGATTTTGAACAACGGCTTCCTTCCACGCATTTTGTTCGCGTGCATCGTTCTTTTATTGTTGCGGTTGATAAAATAAAAGCATACACGGCAAGTAAAATTGAATTTGATAAACTCGAAATTCCCATCGGAAGTTTTTATCAAAAAGATGTATTAAAAAAGTTGAGTAATAATTAAGGTAATAGTTTTTGAAAATAATATTCTAACGGCTTTCAATCCATTTCAATAAATCGGTAGATTTTGCTTTGCTAACAATTACAGGTTCAACATTTGATTGCCAAGCCGAAGTAAAAGTTTTCGGTCAAAATAATTTTCAATTTCTTTACCTATCTAAATATTTTTGTGCATTTATTTTGAAGTAGGGCAACGATAAGAAGAGAGATTAAAAGAAACACCAATTTGTGCAATTACATAAGCATCTTTTTGTTGGCTGTTTCCGCGCTGCCGGTCTTTAATGCCAATGGGAGTGCCGGTTTCATAACTTCTGTCCTGCAATAAAAAGGCAACAGATGGTTGACCGTTTGGTAATGGAGGAAACGCTGCGGCGCCGGCGTAAGTAGTGCTTACATCATCTAAATAATCTGTGTTTGTAAAACGATAACCAACTTCAGCAAAGAAATTTGTATTTGTGGTTAGGCTGTATTTAAAACCCACCGCTAAAGGAAAGCATATTGCGGTTGTGCCGTATTGCTTGCGGTTTGGATATAAAGAACTGCCTTGCCCCTCTGTTCCTAAAGGTCTTAAATAATATTTTTGTCCATTTAAATAAGCATACGGATCGTAAGAAAAAATTCCTGCGCCCAAAGAAACATAAGGTGTAAAATTATAACCTTCCACACCGGGATAATATTTAAAAAAATTAAAATGACCGCTTAAAGAAAATTCCCATACGCTGGTATTAAAGCTAAGGTTTCTGCGTTTTTGAACTTCATTTTTACTGTAAGTATCAGAATAACCCAAAAATGCGTAATTCAATGCAATCTTTAATCCAATATAATTATTAAATTGTTTAATATAAAAAGCACCGGCAGAAAGTTTAGGTCTGTTAATTGCTGCCGTAGTATTTAAATCTCCAAAATAATGCGCTGCGCCTATGCCTATGCCAAGCTCGCCTTGCTGCACATAAGCATTATACATTTGCGCCTTTACAGTTACTACCAAAAATGTAATTGCCAATAATAATAATATATTTTTTTTGTACATAACGTAAGATAAATCAAGATAAATATTGTTTAATAACGGATGAAAAGCATGTTTTGTTATGTTGAAAAAATGATTTTTGCTTATCAATTTTCAATCTCTTATAAAAAGAACAAAAAATTGGGAATCAATTTTTGCGTTTTTTAAAATGCTTTCAAATAAATAATACAAAAGTTTTGCAGTTAAATTAATTCAACTGCGGGTCAATCGGATAATTAATAAGCTGTTCATATTTGCCGCCTAATTGTTTTAAAGCATCTTTCCAAATTAAATTTTCATTATGGTGAAAAACTAATTTTCTGTTTCCATTTGTTACAAGCCAGCTATTTTGTTTTATTTCATTTTGTAATTGCGCTTCGTTCCATCCGCTGTAACCTATATAAAAGCGTATCATATTAGGTTTTAGTATGTTTATTTTTATCAGCTCTGCAACCTTATCAAAATCACCGCCCCAAAAAATATTATCAATAATTTCAATCCCATCCGTTATCAAATCCGGGCAGCGGTGTAAAAAATGAATAGTATTTGTTTGAACGGGGCCGCCAAAATATACAGGATAATTGCACTGTTCAAGATCGCTTATTAAATCTCCGATAGTTTTATTTAATTTCCGGTTCATCACAAAACCAATACTTCCCTGTTGCTGATGCTCGCACAAAAAAATTACAGTGCGCATAAAATTCGGATCTTTCAAAAAAGGGTCTGCAATTAATAGCGTTCCTGTTGCAACATCAATCATGGCGTTAATTTACTATTTTCATTGTAACTCAAAAATAATTATAAATTTTTGTGAAGTTAAAATGATGATAAACCTGTTTTAATAAATTGCAACGGAACAATGCTGCTTTATTTTTGTTAATATGAAAAAAGTTTTTCCTGCAATAGTAATTTTAATTGCGCTCTCGCTGCTGGGAATTATTGTGCTTCAAATTTCATGGCTAAGTAATTTATTGCAGGTGCAGCAAGAAAGATTTATTGATCAAGCCACTAACGGCACTTTAAAGGTTACTTCCGAATTAAGCAAACAAACTTCAGCGAATTCAATAACCGGTTTACAGCGCCATCCTAATTTTAAGTTAATGCCCGATAATCTTTCGTTTAGTATTATTAAACCATCCACAATTGCTCAACGATATACGTCAGATGAAATTTACACTAAATTAAAAAATGCATTTATTGACGAAGGATTAAAAAATATACGATTTGAATTTGGCATAATTGTAAACACGGATGATGGAAGTTTATTAGAAATGCAGTCGAAAAATTTTTCGATTGAGTCTATGGATACAAATCACTTTCGCCAAATAGGTGCACCCATCATTCCTCAAAGCGGAAGTGTGCTTGAAGATTTTGCTGCATACGAACATCTTATAGTAATAATTCCTGATTTTAAAACACAAGTTTGGCAATCGCTTACATGGATGATAATCGGTTCTGCATTATTTACACTTATAATTATTGCAGCTTTTTATTTAACAGTAAAAACCATGCTTAATCAACGAAAACTAAGCAAGATAAAAAGTGATTTCATCAATAATATGACGCATGAATTTAAAACACCGCTTGCAACAATTTCGCTGGCAGTTGATGCTTTAGGAAATGCAAAAGTGCAGCACGATACAGAAAAGCAACAATATTTCAGCGGTATTATTAAAGAAGAAAATAAGCGGATGAATAAACATGTAGAAACAATTTTACAAGCAGCTTTAATGGACAGGCAGGAGCTGAAATTAAAATTTAAGCCTTTACATGCGCATCAAATAATTAAAGAAGTTTTAGAGAAATTTACTTTACAGTTCGATCAAAAAAAGGCAAAAATTTCTTTATTGCTGAATGCAAAAAATGATTGCATTTTTGCAGATGAAATTCATTTTCCCAATTTACTCAATAATCTTATTGATAATTCTATAAAATATTCAAAAGAAAATTTGCGCTTCACAATTACAACTCATTCTGCAAGTAAATTTCTTGTTATGCAATTGCAGGATAACGGCATTGGGATGAGCAAAGAAACGGTGAAACGCATCTTTGAAAAATTTTATCGTGCGCACACAGGAAATCTGCACAATGTAAAAGGTTTCGGCTTAGGAATGAGTTATGTAAAAACGGTAATTGATGCGCACAAAGGAAGAATAAAAGTTGATAGCACGCTTGGCAAAGGAAGCACTTTTACAATTGAAATTCCACTTGCAATTAATGGATAATTAATTAATAGAGAATTTATAATTTATAATGGAGAATCATTTTTCGATTTCCATTTTCCAAATTAAACTTCCATCTCCATAACTTAAAAAGCGAAAATTATTTTGTGAAGCATATTCATAAATCTTTTTCCAGTCATCGCCAACAATTGCCGCAACTAATAAAAGTAAAGTAGATTTTGGTTGATGAAAATTTGTAATTAGTGCTTTTACTATTTTTAATTTATAACCGGGCACAATCATTAATTGTGTTTTAGCTATAATTTTTTGTAATTTATTTTGTTGCATCCAATGCAATAAATTTTCTAAAGCATGCGTCGTACTTATGTTCTGGGGCAATTCATAAGCTTCCCATTGTTTTAAATTTACATTTTTAAGTTTTCCATTCTCCATTTTCCATTCTCCATTTTTTATTTTCAATTCCTCATTAAGCTTCACTCCTATCCAATACAAACTTTCAATGGTGCGAAGTGAAGTTGTACCAACTGCAATAATATCTTTATTAAAATTTTTCAATAATTTTTCAATAAATTCTTTTTTAACTTCAATAAATTCTGCATGCATTTCGTGTAACCGAATGGTTTCGCTTTTCACAGGCTTAAAAGTTCCCGCGCCTACATGAAGCGTAATAAAGCCTCTCGCAATATTTTTTTTATTTAGTTTATCAAATAATCTTTCAGTAAAATGTAAGCCTGCTGTTGGCGCTGCAACAGATCCTTCATATTTCGCAAAAATTGTTTGATAATTTTCTCTATCTTTTTCCTCAACTTCACGGTTTAAATAGGGCGGCAACGGAATTTTTCCCGTTAATTGCAAAATCTCTGAAAAACTTAGTGCATCATCATTCCAGCTAAATTCAATCAAAAAATAATCATTTATTTTTTCTAATTTTTTTGCAGTTAATTTAATTTGTTTTTTATCATTCGCAATCATTTTCATCAGCGATTCTTCTTTCCATTTTTTTGCTCCGCCAATCAAACATTTCCAAATCACTTTTTGTTTTTGTTGCATTGCTAATTCAATTGTTGCATAATTTTCATCCGGCTCTAAACAAAAAGCTTCAATTTTACTTTTTGCATATTTTTCAAAAATTATTCTCGCAGCAACAACTTTTGTGTTATTAAAAATCAGCAAAGAATTTTTTGGAAGATGTTTATCAAGATGAAAAAAAATATCTTCACAAATTTCGCCGTTTTTATAAATCAGCAATTTGCTTTCGTCTCTTTTTTCAAGCGGATATTTTGAGATGCGCTCATCCTGCAATTCGTAATTAAATTCTTTGATAGATAAATTTTTTGAATTCATTTTTTGTTATTCACCGTTATTAACATCTATTCACAAGTTAGTTAATACAATTTTTAAAACATTTCTTGCAAAGTCAAGCCAGCACTAATTTTCAGGTTAATTATCCATGTTAATAAAATAGTTTAAGAAAAATTTGTTTAATAAGTGGGGAAAAGTGTTATTTTGTGTAGTAAAATGTTTTACTTTGTATAAACGATTGTAAATGACTGGTTTTCTTGGAGAATTTGAAGCAACAATTGATGCCAAAGGACGTTTTTTATTACCTGCCGGTTTTAAAAAACAATTGCCTGAGGGCGAAACGCGCTTTATAATTAACCGTGGATTTGAAAAATGTTTGAGTCTATATCCTTTAAAAAGCTGGAAGCCCATTTATACAAAAATTAATCAGTTAAACGATTTTGACCCCAAAGTTCGGGAATTCCGCAGGCAATTTTTGGGCGGCGCAACAGAAATAGAATTAGATTCTGCAGGAAGGTTGCTATTGCCTTCCACGCTTAAAGATTTTGCAGGTTTACAAAAAGATATCATTCTCGTTGCGGCATTAGACAAAATTGAAATTTGGGATTCTGAAAAATATAAACAGTTCTTTGAAAATTTTTCGCCCGAATATTTCAGCAGCTTGGCGAAAGAAGTGATGACGAACGGAAATTCGAAATCTGAAATTTGATGAAGAAGTTAAAAGTCAAAAGTCAAAAGTCAAAAACTGAAAGTGATAAATCTGAAATCGTAAATCGTAAATCGTACATCGTACATCAAAAATCAGATTATCACATTCCTGTTTTGTACAACGAAGTGTTGGAAGGTTTGCAAATTAAACCGGATGGAATTTATGTTGATTGCACTTTTGGCGGCGGCGGGCATAGCAAAGGAATTTTAGAAAAATTAAATGCTAACGGAAAAATTATTGCTTTCGACCAGGATGAAAATGCGCAGAAAAATGTTTCGGATGATAAAAGAATAATTTTTGTGCCGCATAATTTTCGACATCTGCAAAGGTTTTTGAGACTGTATAAAATTGAAAAGGTTGATGGAATTCTTGCTGATCTTGGTGTTAGCAGTTTTCAGTTTAATGAAGCTGAGCGAGGGTTTTCAACAAGATTTAACGGTCCGCTCGATATGCGAATGGACAAGCGTCAGCCAATTACTGCACAAAAAATTTTGATAGAATATTCAGAGCAGCAACTGCACAAAATGTTTGAACGAAACGGCGAAGTAACAAATGCAAAAACTTTAGCAAAACATATTGTGCAAAATCGGTCGCAGCAAGCGTTTAAAACAATTATTGAATTTATTGCGTTGTTGCGGCCGGGTGTAAAAGGCAATCCAAAAAAATATTTGGCGCAGGTTTTTCAGGCGTTGCGAATTGAAGTAAATGATGAAATGAATGCATTAAAAGAAATGTTGCAACAGGTTCCTGAAGTGTTGAAAAAAGATGGAAGAATTGCAGTTATTAGTTTTCATTCGATTGAAGACAAAATTGTAAAAAATTTTTTTAAACATGGAAGCCTTGAAGAGAAAGAAGAAAATCCATTCGAAACAACTGAGAAAAAAAATGTATTCAAATTGATAACAAAAAAACCGGTTGTTCCAACAGAAGAAGAGATAAAAAGTAATCCGCGAAGCCGCAGTGCAAAATTAAGAATCGCTGAGGTGGTTTAGACCATGCTAAAATGATAAAACGCTTTATGAATTCGGGAATCCCTCTCCTGGCGGAGAGGGAACGAGGGTGAGGCTGATGCACAAAGAACAGAAAGTTCAAGAGTGCGACGCAACGAAGATGCCATGAAAAACTAAAGCTGACATCAAAAAAAATTATGGAAGAACAACAAAATATAAAAAAAGAAAAAACAATTAATCCTTTAACGGGCTTGGGCAGCAGTTTGTTTTATTACAAATGGATAACAAAAAATATTGGGTTTTTTTTATTTATTGCTTCGCTTGCTGTTGTGTACATCGCGAACGGACATAAGGCTGACCAAATGCTGCGCGACATTGATGCAACACAAAAAAATGTGAAGGAATTGCAGTACGAATATAAAACGCTGAAGAGCGAAATGATTTTTAAAACGCGCGAAGCAGAAGTGGTGGAAGCCGCGCAGCCACTGGGTTTGCAGCTGCCGACTGAACCGCCGATGCGAATAAAAAAAGAAACAACAAAAACAAAATAATGTACAATTGCCGCATGAAAAAAGTTGCTAACCAAATTATTTTTCCAAAAAAAACATTCGCCAATTGGAAGTAAAACGCGACATATTATGGCGAGTGTATCTCTGTTTTATTGCAGTGGTAATTGTATGCGCAGTAATTATTTCTAAAGCATTTATTATTCAGCAAGTGCAGGGAAAATATTGGCGCAGCATGAGTGATAGCCTGCATCAAAAAATTGAAGAAATTGATGCAGACCGCGGAACAATTTACAGCGAAGACGGGCAAATGCTTAGCACCAGTATTCCGCAATTTGATATTTATATTGATTTTGGTGCAGATGGCCTGCGTGAAAATAACGGCAAAATTTTTAAGCAAAATCTTGATTCATTGAGTTATGATTTATCACATCTTTTTAAAGACAGAAGCGAAGGCGAATACAAAAAATTATTGGAAGATGGATTCACATCGCAGGAGCGATATTTTTTATTGAAGAAAAAAATTTCGTTTGAAGATTATCAGCAATTAAAACAATTTCCGCTTGTGCGTTTGGGAAAAAATAAAAGTGGATTTATTGCTGAAACAAAAAATATTCGTTTAAATCCTTATCAATTACTTGCATACAGAACAATTGGATTAGACAGAGCAAATTCGCAAAAAGTAGGGTTGGAAAAAACTTACGATAGTGTGCTGAAAGGCATAACTGGTCAGCGTTTGGTAAGATATATTTCCGGCGGAGTTGCAGTTCCGGTTGATGATAGCAACTTGCAAATTGAACCTGAAAATGGAAAAGATATTGTTACAACGCTCGATATGCATATTCAGGAAATAACAGAAAATGCATTAATGAAAATGATGATTTCAAACCAGGCAGAACACGGCTGCGCAATTGTTATGGAAGTAAAAACCGGAAAAATAAAAGCAATTGCAAATCTTGGCAAAAGAACCGATGGAAATTATTGGGAAGATTTTAATTATGCCTTAACGCCAACAGAGCCTGGTTCAACTTTTAAATTGGTTACTTTATTGAGCGCTTTAGAAGATAAAAAAGTTTTATTGTCAAGTGCTGTAAATCTTGGCGGCGGAACCTGGCAAATAAATGGTGAAACGGTTTACGATGATGAAAAGCATGGCGCTGAGGAATCAAATTCAACTGTAAAACGAGCTTTCGAATTAAGCTCAAATGTTGGTTTGGCAAAAGTTGCGTACAGCAGTTACTACAATAATCCTTCGCAATTTATTCATCATATTCAAAATTTAAATTTAGATACACTCACAGGAATTGATTTAGCCGGCGAGCAACATCCAATTATTTACAATCCGGGAAATAAATATTGGAGCGCTACAACGCTGCCCTGGATGGCGTTTGGGTACAATCTTGCCATCACACCTTTACACACGGCGATGTTATATAACGCAGTTGCAAACAGAGGAAAAATGATGAAACCTTTTTTGGTAAAAGATGAGCAGCAAGATGGGAAAATTATAAGAACATTTCAGCCAACCGTTTTGCACGATTCTATTTGCAGCAAAAAAACCTTAAGCGAATTGCTCGAATGTTTGAAAGGAGTTTGTGCTGACAGCGGCGCAACAGCTTACACTTTGTTCAAAGGTTCGCCTTATCAAGTTGCCGGAAAAACAGGCACAGCGCTGGTTGCAGAAGGTTCGCAAGGTTATGCTGCTCATATTTATCAATCAACTTTCGCCGGGTTTTTTCCTGCTGATAATCCGCAATTTACTTGCGTTGTTGTTATAAAAAATAAACCAAATGCTACAAAGTTCTATGGTGCGGTTGTGGCTGGTCCTGTATTCAAAGAAATTGCTGACAGATTATACACGGTGTACATCAAACAAGGCACCCAAACAATGTATGCAAATATCGAAAAAACAGATAGTTCATTTTATAATTATGATGGAATGAGCAATGAAATGAAGCTCGTACTTCATAAACTGGGCGTAGGTTTTAGCGATTCATCAAATAAAAATAATTCATGGATGAAATTATATAGGCAAACCTCAAATCCGGTTGCAAGCAGTGTACAAATGAGCAATAGACAAATGCCGCAATTAGCAGGATTAGGTTTGAAAGATGCAATTTTTATTTGTGAAAATTTAGGATTAAAAGTGAGTGCAAAAGGAATTGGAAAGGTAACAGCGCAATCAATTTCAGCAGGTTCATTATTCTCAAAAGGTCAGTCAATAAATATACAATTAAACTAAAAATAGGTTGGCAAAACTTCAGGACATATTGTATAAAGTTCGTCTTCAATCAGTGCATGGCCCAACCGATGTGCAGATAAAAGATGTGCAAATTGATTCACGAAAAATATCTGAAGGTTCTTTGTTTGCTGCAATTCGCGGCGAAAAAACTGACGGACATAATTTTATTAATAAAGCTATTTCAGCCGGTACAAAGGTTATTGTTTGTGAAGAAATGCCAAGCTCTTTCACCGATAATATTTCTTACATTAAAGTAAATAATACACACGAAGCCGTTGCATATATCGCGCATAATTTTTACGGCGAGCCATCAACCAAAATAAAACTTATTGGCGTTACCGGAACGAACGGTAAAACAACAATTGCCACTTTATTATTTAAGCTTTTTTCTCAGTTAAATTATAAATGCGGATTGATAAGCACGGTGCAAAATCAAATTGCTGAAACAGTTGTTCCTGCCACACATACAACGCCCGATGCAATCAGTTTAAACGCTTTGCTTAAAAAAATGGTTGATGAAAATTGTACGCATGTCTTTATGGAATGCAGCAGTCACGCAATTCACCAGCATCGCATTACAGCTTTGCAATTTGCAGGAGGAATTTTCAGCAACATCACACACGAGCATTTGGATTATCATAAAACATTTGATGAGTACATAAAAGTAAAAAAATCTTTCTTCGATAATTTGTCATCCAATGCGTTTGCGCTTTCAAATATGGATGATAAAAGAGGAACAGTGATGCTGCAAAATACACAAGCAAAAAAATATTATTACAGCTTAAAAACCGTTGCCGATTTTAAAGGAAAGATTTTAGAAAATGCACTTACAGGTTTGTTGATGCTGATAAATGAAAAAGAAGTTCATTTCAGATTGATTGGTGAATTCAATGCATATAATCTTTTAGCTGTTTACGGAACAGCAATTTGCTTGGGTGAAAACAGTGAAAACGTTTTACGTATTTTAAGTTCCTTAACCGGCGCAGAAGGAAGATTTGACTACATCATCAGCAAAAAAAATATTATTGGAATTGTGGATTACGCGCATACGCCTGATGCCCTGGAAAATGTTTTAACAACAATAAAAAAATTACGTAAAGGGTATGAAAAAGTTATCACTGTTGTTGGCTGCGGCGGTGACAGAGATAAAGCTAAAAGACCAGTAATGGCACAGGTTGCAGCCGATTTAAGTGATAAAGTAATTTTTACAAGCGATAACCCGCGCAGCGAAAATCCGCAACAAATTTTGGACGAGATGAAAGCTGGATTGAACAGCGCTGCAAAAAGAAAATCGGAATTTATTATTGACAGAAAAGAGGCAATAAAAAAATCTGTGAAAGAAGCAAATAAAGAGGATATCATTTTGCTTGCAGGAAAAGGACATGAAAAATATCAGATAATTAATGGCAGGAATTTGCACTTTGATGATAAAGAAGTATTGAAAGAAATGTTTGAAAAATTAGGAAAGTAATTAATTGTTAATGACTAATTGTTAATCGAGAAACCATCAATTACCGACAATCAACTAAAATATGCTTTACTATTTATTCAATTGGCTAAAAAAGGAATTTAATGTAAGCGGAGCAGGGCTGTTTCAATACATTACTTTCCGCGCAGCAATGGCAGTTATTCTGTCGTTGCTGATTGCCATTGTTTATGGTAAACGCGTAATAAACTTTTTAAAGGAAAAACAAATTGGCGAAACCGTTCGCGACCTTGGTTTGGCAGGTGAACAACAAAAAATCGGCACTCCAACTATGGGCGGAATTATTATTATTTTATCCATCGTAATTCCAACATTGTTGTTTGCAGACCTTGATAAAGTTTACATCCGCCTAATGTTGTTAAGCACTGTATGGCTTGGTATCATTGGGTTTTTGGATGATTACTTTAAAATAAAAGCAAGAAAAATTGCAGTTGCAAAAGGCGAAACTTATCAGAAAAACGACAGGCATGGTTTAGCGGGAACCACAAAAATAATTGGTCAGGTTGGGTTGGGAATTATTGTTGGTCTCACTCTTTATTTTAATAACAATGTTGTGGTTGAAAGGGAAATTATTTCTGCGCAGGGCGATACAACAGCCGTACATACCGGCGAAAAATCATTGAATATCGTAACAAGAAATATTAACGGACAAAACAGAAGATTCGCAATTGTAAAAACGCCCATCACTACAATTCCATTTGTAAAAACGCATGAATTTAATTACAGTAAGTTGATTAGTTGGATGGGCAGCGGCGCAGAAAATTATACATGGATAATTTATATTTTAATTGTAACATTTATTATCACTGCAGTTTCAAACGGCGCAAATATTACAGATGGTTTAGATGGTTTAGCGGGCGGCGTTAGCGCAATTATCGGTGCCGGCATCGGTGTTTTTGTTTACGCAAGCGGCAACTCGCGCATTGCCGATTATCTCAACGTAATGTACATTCCCGACCTCGGCGAGCTCTCCGTCTTTATCGCGTCATTCGTTGGCGCGTGTATCGGCTTCCTTTGGTACAACGCGTACCCGGCACAGGTTTTCATGGGCGACACCGGAAGTCTGGCGCTTGGCGGCATCATCGCTTCGCTCGCAATTATCGTGCGAAAAGAATTATTAATTCCCATTTTTTGTGGCGTGTTTTTGATAGAAAATCTGAGCGTGATTTTACAAGTAAGTTATTTCAAATACACAAAAAGAAAATTTGGTGCAGGACGAAGAATTTTTTTAATGAGCCCGTTGCATCATCATTTTCAAAAGAAAGGTTATCAGGAAAATAAAATAGCAATGCGGTTTTGGATTATCACACTTATTTGTGTGGTGCTTTCAATTGCGACGTTGAAAATAAGATAGATGTATGTACATTGATTTTAAATGAATTATTAGAATGAAAACTATTTTGTTACCGGCATTTGAACAAGAATTAAGCATCGTTGTGTCACTCACTTGTACGCCTTGTTCTTTATTCAACAGTCTACGTCATGCTGAATTTATTTCAGCATCTCAACTTAGGTTGAGCTTTTTAATAAGTCTCTGAAACAAGTTCAGAGTAACGAGAATTGTTGAATTATTTGTTGCAGTACAAGAGTGCGACGCAAGGAACGATGAGAAGGGGAAAAAAGTTGGGTTCATAAAAAACATTAATTAATTGAGTGAAAAAATAATCATATTAGGTGCGGCTGAAAGTGGCGTGGGCGCTGCATTGCTGGCAAAACAAAAAGGTTATAAAGTTTTTGTGAGCGATGAAGGAATGATTAAAGAAAATTACAAAAAAGAGCTCATTGAAAATGAAATTGAGTTTGAAGAAGGCAAACATTCAATCGAAAAAATTTTGAATGCAGATGAAATTGTAAAGAGTCCGGGCATTCCTGAAAAGAATGAAATGGTAAAAAAAATTCGTGCGAAAAATATTCCCGTAATCAGTGAGATCGAGCTCGCATACAAGTTTAAAGGCGACAGCAAAATTGTTGCAATCACCGGCAGCAACGGAAAAAGCACAACAACCGCAATGATTTATCACATCTGCAAAACTGCCGGACTCAATTGCGCGCTGGTTGGAAATATTGGTTACTCTTTTGCAAAACAAATAGCAGAAAATCCAAAACCGTTGTACGTGGCAGAGATTAGTTCTTTTCAATTAGATGATATAAAAAATTTTCGAGCAAATATTTCGGTGCTTTTGAACATTACAGAAGATCATTTAGACAGGTACGAATATAATTTTGAAAACTATATCAATAGTAAATTCAGTATCATTCAAAACTCAACCAGTGAAGATTATTTTATTTACTGCGACGACGATGAAGTGATAAAAAAAAAATTAGAAGCAATGAGACTTATTACTAACCCAATCCCATTTTCAATGAAACACGAACTAACTAACGGCGCCTGGATAAAAAACAACCAAATGATGCTGCGTGTGCAGGAAGAACGAATGAGCATGAGCATTTATGATTTTGCACTGAAAGGAAAACACAATCAATACAATACAATGGCAGCAAGCATTGCAGCCACAACGCTTGGAATAAAAAAAGAAAAAATCCGCGAAGCGGTTACAAATTTTGAAAGCCTTGAACATCGTATGGAGCATGTTGCAACCGTTCGTGGAATTGAATTTATAAACGACAGTAAAGCAACAAATGTAAACAGCACCTGGTATGCCTTGGAAAGTATGAATAAACCAACCATTTTAATTTTAGGCGGCCTCGATAAAGGCAACGATTATAATTTAATTAAAGATTTAGTAAAGGAAAAAGTAAAAGCAATTGTGTGTATGGGAATTGATAACAAAAAAATTTATGAGGCATTTAAAGATGTTGTTGAAAATATTGTTGACACGCAGAGCGCAAAAGATGCAGTAGAAAAAAGTTTTCAATTATCAGCAAAAGGTGATGTGGTTTTGTTAAGTCCGGCTTGCGCAAGTTTTGATTTGTTTAAAAATTATGAAGACCGAGGCCGGCAGTTTAAGCAGGCGGTGAAAGATTTATAAATGTAAGATGTACAATGTACGATGTTAGATGTGTTTTCTAAATCGTACATCATACATCGTAAATCGTACATAAAATGAACGACACTTTATTTTCTCAAATTCCTTCTCCGCAAAAGGTTGGCGGCCATTTGCTTAACAAAACAAAAGGTGACCAAATTATTTGGGGAATTGTGATTTTGCTTGCGCTTGCATCTTTGCTTTTAGTGTACAGCGCCACAGGTTCTTTGGCAATTAAAATGTACAATGGCAACACACAAATTTATCTTTTCAAACAATTATCTTTTATCGTTCTTGGCATAATATTAATTTATTTTTTGCACAGAATAAATTACACGATTTATTCAAGAATTTCACTTATACTTTTTATCATTTCAATTCCCTTATTAATCTATACTTTATTTTTTGGCACAGAAATAAATGAAGGCAGTCGATGGATAAAACTACCTGTTATTAACCTAACCTTTCAAACCAGCGATTTGGCAAAACTTGCATTGTTTATGTATTTATCACGACAGTTAAGTCGCAAGCAAAATGTAATTAAGGATTTCAAAAAAGGTTTTCTTCCTTTAATCATTCCGATAATAATTACGTGTGTTTTAATAATGCCCGCAAACCTCTCAAATGCTTTATTGACAGGCGCTACAGCGTTAATGCTGTTGTTTATTGGTCGCGTAAGTTTTAAACACATTTTATTTATAATTACCGTTGCATTAATTCCGATTGCAATTCTCGTAATGGTCGCAATAACAACTTATAAAACCAGCGATGCGGAAACTTCAAACACATCGAAAGTTTCTTCTTCATTAAATTCATTTGGGAGATTCGGCACTTGGGTTAGTCGCGTTCAGGATTATATTTATTCAAAAGATGAAACTTCATCTTATCAAATTCAGCAGGCAAAAATTGCCATTGCAAATGGTGGAATGTTCTTTGGATTAGGTCCCGGTAACAGCCGTCAAAGAAATTATTTACCCCAGGCTTACAACGATTTTATTTACGCAATTATCATCGAAGAATATGGTTTGCTCGGCGGCGCATTTATTGCTTTTATTTACCTGCTTTTTTTGTTTCGCTGCATTCGAATTTTTCGAAGATGTCCTTATGCATTCGGCGCGTTTCTCGCCCTGGGATTGAGTTTCACACTCGTAATCCAAGCCCTCGCGAACATGGCGGTTAACGTAAACATCGTTCCTGTAACAGGTGTAACGCTGCCGTTAATCAGCATGGGCGGCAGTTCATTTTTATTCACCTGCGCAGCCATCGGCATCGTGCTAAGCGTTGCAAGAAACGTAGAACAAATGGAAGGAAAAACTTTACAGGTTCAAACAATAAATAATGAAGAAAATAATATTATGAACCCAACTGAAAAATAAGAATGATGCATCGTTGCGTCGCACTCTTGTGCATTCAGTTCATTATTCAACATGAATGAAAAGGAAACCATAGAAACTAAAAAAGTTTCCGCTCCAAAAAGTGGATTGAAAATAATTATCGCCGGCGGCGGAACAGGCGGACATATTTTTCCTGCCATTGCTATTGCAAATACGTTGCGTTCGTTGCAACCTGACATTCAATTTTTATTTGTCGGAGCAAAAGGTAAAATGGAAATGGAACGCGTTCCGCAAGCCGGTTATGAAATAAAAGGTATTGACATTGCAGGTTACGACAGAAGTTCTTTGTTTAAAAATATTTTATTGCCCTATAAATTAATCAAAAGTTTTTTCCAGGTTCGTAAAATTGTAAACAGTTACAAACCAAACGCAGCAATAGGTGTAGGTGGCTACTCGAGTTTCCCGGTGTTGAGATATGCACAAAGCAAACGCATTCCAACATTCATTCACGAGAGTAATTCATTCGCCGGAAAAAGCAATATTTTATTGGGAAAAAAAGCAATAAAAATTTTTGTTGCAAGCGATGGAATGGAAAAATTCTTTCCCAAAGAAAAGATAATTATTAGCGGAAATCCGGTGCGAAAATCAATTGCAAATTCAACCATAATAAAAAGCGAGGCAATAAAATTTTTCAAATTAGATGAAACAAAAAAAACAATTCTTATCGTCGGCGGCAGCCTAGGTGCAAAAAGTATTAACGATGTTATCTCATCACACATTGCAGAATTTGAGCACTTAAATCTGCAACTCATTTGGCAAACAGGAAAAACAAATGCAGATAGTTATATTAAAACAGCAAAACCGTTTAGCAATGTTTGGGTAAACAATTTTATTACCGAAATGGATAAAGCTTATGCAGCCGCAGACATAGTGGTATCAAGAGCTGGCGCAATGGCGGTAACAGAATTATGTGTTGCAAAAAAGCCTGTAATATTTGTGCCTTATCCGTTTGCAAGCGAAGACCATCAAACAAAAAATGCAATGTATTTGGTTGATAAAAGAGCAGCATTTATTGTAAAAGATAATGAAGTGCGGGGGAAATTATTTCCAAGAATTACAAATCTTGTTTTTAATGATGCAAAGCAGGAAGAGCTACAAAAAAACATAGGCGAATTAGCAATAAAAAATGCGGATGAAACTATTGCAAAAGAAATTTTGAAAGACATTCAATGAACGAATTAACTAACATAAAAAATATTTATTTTATTGGCATCGGTGGCATTGGTATGAGTGCACTTGCACGTTATTTCCATAGCCATGGCTCAACTGTTAGCGGTTACGACAGAACGCAAACTCCGCTCACCATTCGATTAGAACAATTGGGAATTGATATTCATTATGAAGAAAACGTTGAGATTATTCCAAAAGATGCAGACTTAATTGTGTACACTCCCGCAATCCCTGCGAATCATGCGGAACTTGTTTATTATCGCGAGCATAATTATGAAGTTGCAAAACGCAGCGATGTTTTGCAAATCATCACAGAAAATAGTTTCAACATTTGTGTTGCCGGTACGCATGGGAAAACTACCATTACTACAATGATCGCACATATTTTGCGCGACACAGGCTTTGGCTGTAATGCCTTCCTGGGTGGCATTTCAGCAAATTATAATACAAATTTCTGGAGCAGCGAAAACAATGTTTGCGTTGTTGAGGCGGATGAATATGACCGTTCATTTTTAAAATTATCCCCTGATATGGCCATCATCACTGCAATGGATCCTGACCATTTGGATATTTACGGAACGGGTGAAGAAGTTGAAAATGCGTTCATTCAATTTTCTAAAAAAATAAAATTAAACGGTTGTTTAATCAGCAAGTATGGTTTAATAAGAAGTGATGAATTAAATGCAACAACGCATTACACTTACAGTTTCGACAATAAAAATGCAGATGCATTTGCAACGAATATAATTGTTGAAAACGGCTCGTACTGTTTTGATGTAATTCACAAAGAATGGAGTTTAAAAAATATTATTCTGCACATGGGCGGCTTGCACAATATTGAAAATAGTGTAGCTGCAATTACTGTTGCAAAGTATTTACAAATTGATAATGAAGCAATAAAAAAAGCAATTGAAAATTTTGCAGGAGTAAAGCGCAGGTTTGAATATATTTTAAAAAATGATAATCATATTTTGATTGATGATTATGCGCATCATCCTGAAGAAATAAAAGCATTATTAACAGGTGTGCGCAGTTTGTATAATCATCATAAAAAATGTATAGTTATTTTTCAACCGCATCTTTATTCGCGAACAAATGATTTGGCTGATGAGTTTGCAAAAAGTTTGGATTTGGCTGATGAAGTATTTCTATTGCCAATTTATCCTGCAAGAGAATTACCGATGGAAGGTGTAACGAGCGAAATGATTTTAAACAAAATGAAATTAAAGAACAAAAAAATTTTATCAAACACCGAAATGCTTGAATGGGTTAAAAAAGAAAAACCAAATTTATTAATCATGTGCGGCGCCGGTGATATTGATGCATTGGTTGAACCGGTAAAAGAAATTTTAATAAACAAAAATGTTTAAGCAAGGCTTTAAAATACTGATGTGGGGCGGATTTGGAACAGCAACGGTTTTGTTGCTGGTTGCTGCTATGCAACAAAAAGAGCACAAGCCTTGCAGCGCAATAAACATTGAAATTAACAGCACAAAAAATAATGCGTTTATTGATGAAAAAGAAGTTGCGCAACTTTTAAAATCAAACGGCGCGTTGGTTGGTAAAGATATTTCAACAATTAATTTAAGAAATATTGAAAGCAATTTATCAAAAGATGCATGGATAAAAAATGCTGAATTGTTCTTTGACAACAATCAAATATTACAAGTAAAAATTGAAGAGCGCGAGCCGCTTGCAAGAATTTTTAGTTTGGAAGGAAATTCGTTTTATATTGATAGCAGTGGATTACGGCTGCCTTTGAGTGAGCAGCAAACGGCACGGGTTCCTGTGTTCACATCGTTTACTTCGGATAGAAAAATTTTATCTGCACCGGATAGCTCCTTGCTGAATGATGTAAAAAATATTGCATCATTTATTGGGGAAGATTCTTTTTGGAGTGCGCAGATTTCTCAGATAAATATTACCCCACAACGAACTTTTGAAATGGTGCCTGTAATCGGAAATCAAATTATTGAAATTGGAAATGCAGATAGTTTACAAAGCAAGTTTGACCGCTTGTTTAGTTTTTATAAAAATGTTTTTACTAAATCCGGATTTGAAAAATATGAAAAAATTGATGTGCAGTTCGATGGACAAGTTGTTGCAACATTACGTGGCGTAAAAAGTTCTTTAATAGATTCTTCAAAAGCGATGCATCAATTAAACAACAGTGCTTCCAAAATGAATTCGCTGCTGAATGATACAACTTATGCAGCACCGGTGATTTCTGTAAAAGATACGTCATTGCGAGGAGGAACGACGAAGCAATCTGTTACATTTAAAACAAAGCCAGCAGTTAAAATACAGGCTGGGAAAGGATTACAACAGGTAAGAAACCGAAAGCGGTGTTGAAGAAACATTCATGAATGAGTAACGATTAATGAGTAATGATGAATTAAAATGAATAATAAGCGATTTGCAATTAACGATTAACTATTAACAAATAACTATTAACAAAAAACTCAACACATTAATTCAAAATAAAAATCAAATATTATGAAAACAATTTTGATGATAATTAATAAAGCGAAAGATATTTTAAATGATGATGTTAGAATTCCGAAAGCTAAAAAGATGATTAAAGAACAAACTGTACAAGAGTGCGACGCAAGGAACGATGCTATGAAAAACAAAAGCTGGTCTCATAAAAATTCTTATAAAATAATTAGCGAATAAAATTTTTGAACAAACAACTAAAATAAATATTATGAACCTGAATGAAGCGCCCATAATTGTGGGCCTCGATATTGGTACTACGAAAATTGCTGCGATTGCCGGACGAAAAAATGAATTTGGTAAACTTGAAATTTTGGGCTTTGGCCGCGCACCAAGCAACGGCGTGCAACACGGGCAGGTGCTGAACATTGATCAAACGATTAAAGCGATACAACATGCGTTGCAAAATTGCAGCGACAGTAACCCAGATCTTGAAATTAAAGAAGTGTATGTTGGCGTTGCGGGTCATCACATTAAAAGCCTTCAAACCCGCGGTGACATTGTGCGACAGGACTCTGACACCGAAATTCAACGCTGGGAAATTGACCAGTTAATTGAGAATCAGCGCAAGACTTTTATTCCGGCGGGCGACCAAATAATTGATGTTATTCCGCAGGATTTTCATGTGGATAATTTTCAAAATATTAAAGATCCGATTGGTTACAATGGCGTAAAAGTTGGCGCAAATTTTCACATAATAACCGGCGACAGAAATGCGATTCGCAACATCAATCGCGCGGTTGAAAGAAGCGGATTAAAAACAAAAGATTTAGTGTTGCAACCTTTGGCATCGGCATCTGCTGTGATGAGTGAAATTGACATGGAAGCCGGCGTTGCGATTCTTGACATCGGCGGCGGAACGAGCGACCTTGCAGTTTTTTATGAAGGAATTTTAAAACACACTGCGGTAATTCCTTTCGGCGGCGAAAATATTACGAACGATATTCGGATGGGTTTGAGTGTTTTAAAAAGTCAGGCAGAATTGATGAAAGTTCAGTTCGGAAGCGCACTTGCAGACGAAGCAAAAGCGAATGCATTTATTACAATCCCTGGATTGAAAGGAATGCAGGCAAAAGAAATAAGCGTAAAAAATCTAGCGAATATTATTCAGGCACGTATGAGTGAAATTTTAGATTTTGTTACGTATCATTTAAAGCAGGTTGGTTTGGATAGCCGCGCGTTGAACGGTGGCGTAATCCTTACTGGCGGCGGCTCTCAGCTTAAGCATCTTATTCAATTAACAGAATTTGTTACAGGAATCAGTGCAAGAATTGGTTATCCAAATGAACATCTAGCAGCAAATCATATTGATGAATTAACGAAGCCGATGTATTCAACTTGTATCGGTTTAATCTTGAAAGGTTACAGCGATTATGAACATAAGCGAAAAGAATTCGATAATAAATTTAATAAGATTGAAGTGCCCGAAAGTTTAAAAAATCATTTTCAGGAAACCAACGAAAAACTTGCAAGCAAAGAAGAATTTGTTGACATAAAAAAACGAAAAGGGTTAAGTAATTTCTGGGATAAGTTTAAAGAAAATTTGATTGATTTATTTAAGGAAGAAGGGGATATGGAAATTAAATAACAAGAAACAAAAATCAAATAACAAAAACATCAGAATACAAAAATTCGAAATCCGAAAAATTAAACCGCAAAACATTAATCGTTAATCATTACTAATTACTCATTAAATAAAACAACTAACCACTAATCATTAAATTCAAAAAATCATGATTCATTTTGATCTTCCCAAACAAAAATCATCTATTATCAAAGTGCTTGGTGTTGGTGGCGGCGGAAGCAACGCGGTAAACTACATGTTTGCACAAAGTATTGAAGGCGTTGATTTCATTATTTGTAATACTGATGCTAAAGCTTTGGAGCAAAGTAAAGTGCATAATAAAATTCAACTTGGTCCGCATCTTACGCAAGGACTTGGCGCCGGCGCAAATCCTGAAGTTGGTAAACAAGCAACTGAAGAATCTTTGGAAGAAATAAAAAAGATTTTGGAAGTGAATACCAAGATGGCTTTCATTTGCGCGGGAATGGGCGGCGGCACCGGAACAGGCGGCGCACCAATCATTGCAAAAATTTGTCGTGATTTAGGAATTCTAACCGTTGCAATTGTTACAACGCCTTTTGGTTTTGAAGGTCCGCGCAGACATTTGCAGGCTGAAACCGGCATCAAACAATTGGAGCCTTTGGTGGATACTTTGCTTGTAATCAGCAACGATAAATTGCGCGTTCAATATGGCAATTTAAAAATGAAAGAAGCTTTCAGCAAAGCCGATAATGTACTTGCAACTGCTGCAAAATGTATCACTGATATTATCAACAGCCGCGGGCATATTATTGTTGACTTTGCTGATGTGTGCACTGTAATGAAAAATGGTGGTGTTGCAATTTTGGGCAGCTCTGCTGTTGACGGTGAAAACCGCGCCCAGCGTGCAATTGAAGAGGCGTTGAATTCACCATTATTAAATGATAGTGATATTCGCGGAGCGAAATGGATACTTATAAATATTAACAGCGCTGAGGGTGAACATGAATGCACGATGGATGAATTGGAAATTATCAATAATTATATGCGCATGCAAGCTGGCGAAAGTACAGATGTAATTGTTGGAATGGGTTATGATAATTCTTTGGAAGGAAAAATTGGTATCACATTAATTGCAACCGGTTTTGAACATAAAGATCCGTTTACAAAACAACCTCAGCAAGAAAAGAAAGTTGTGGTAAAAGAAGAAAAAATTATTATGACATTGGGTATTGAAGGCGAAGAAAAAAAATTATACAATCAACAGCCATTGCCGTTTGAAGATAAAGACCCGTTCGCACCAAAATTGAAAGAAGAAAAAGAAGAAGCAGTTCCATCTTTGATGATGTTTGCAGAAGAAAAGATTACAACTTCAATTAAAGAAGATAAAAAAATTGTTCACTTTGAATTAAAGCAGGAAGTTGCTGAAACGCAGGCTGCGCCTGAGAAATTTGAAGAGCCCGAAATAAAACAAATAGAACAAACAGAAGTTAGTCATGTAAGTTTTTTGCATAAACCTTCAAAAATTTATGCTGAAATTTCAAAACAAGAATCAATAAAACAGCAAGAAATTCCTCAGCAAAAAATTTCTATTCAACAACCGGTTCAACCAAAAATTGAAGAACCGGAAGAAACAGAAATGCAATTAATAATTAAAGAAGAAAAAACAGTTGAACAAAATATTACTGCATCTCCAAATGTTGTTGCAGCGATGGAAAAAAGCTCGAATGAAGATGAAGAACAACGCCGTCGTGCTGCAGAGCGAATTCAAAAATTACGTAATCTTTCTTTCAACATGAATTCATCTGACCCCGGCAGTACAGAGTTTGATGCAGTGCCCGCTTACGTGCGAAGAAACATGGATTTATTTGGCAACACGCTTACATCAGTAGAAAATTTTTACAGCAAATACACCGTAAAAAAAGATGAGAATAACGAAACAAAAATTTCAACACTCAACACTTTTTTAGACGGTAAAAAACCTGATTAAGCAACCGTGGTTTTAGTTGTTATCCCTTCAACCTAAAAAATTGAGGGGATTTTTGAGAGCTGCCTTTTCCTTTAAATTAAACCCCTTGAAGAATCAAGGTTTATCGCGTGGCAATTTTACTTTATATTGTAATACAAATTTCGTAGCTCAGTAGCCTTCATTTTTTTCCATACACTTCAAGCATTTTTTTAAGATCATCGAGTGTATTTATTTCCTCAGGTTTTTTATCTTTTCTCCACCGGTTAATGCGCGGAAACCTAAGCGCCACACCGCTTTTATGACGATGGCTTGCAGCAATGCCTTCAAATGCAATTTCGAAAACAAGCTCCGGTTTAACTGTTCTAACAGGTCCAAATTTTTCGATAGAATTTCTTCTTACAAAATTATCAACCTGTACAAATTCTTTATCTGTTAAACCGGAATATGCTTTTGTAAAAATTACAAAATTATTGCCATCTTTTACTGCAAATGTATAATCAGTATAAAGATTGCTTCTTCTTCCGCTGCCTTTTTGCGCATATACCATCACTGCATCAATTGTGAACGGATCAATTTTCCATTTCCACCAATCGCCCGTTTTTCTTCCAACCTGGTAAATAGATGATTTTTTTTTCAACATCATTCCTTCGGCAAAAAAATTTCTCGATTGCTTTCTTAATTCGCCTAATTCTTCCCACGAATTATATTCGATAATTGGAGAGATTTGTAAAATGAAACTGCTGCACTTTTCAACAATTTCCTCTAATTTTTTTCTGCGCCATTCAAGTTGCTTTTCTCTCCAGTCTTCATAATTAAATTCCAATAAATCATAAGCAAAAAAAATAATTGGCGCTTCCTGCAAATTTTTCTTGGTAATATTTTTTCTTCCAATTCTTGTTTGCAACAATGCAAACGAAAGTGGCTTTCCTTCAGCGCCAGGAATAATTTCTCCGTCAAGTACAACACCATCCGGCAAGCAATGTTTTAATATTTGATATTCAGGAAATTTATCTGTCATTAATTCTTCACCGCGGCTCCAAACAAACAATTCATTATTGCGTTTGATAATTTGCCCGCGAATGCCATCCCATTTCCATTCTGCTTGCCACTCTTGCGGCAAACCCAGTGTTTGCGGCTCTTCCTGCAGTGCATACGCTAAATAAAATGGATAAGGTTTTGAATGATCAACCGCCCCATGTTCACTCAATAATCCTTCAAAAGCTACGGTTGACGGATCCCAGTTTCCGCTGATGCGATGCGCAATTTTTGAAGGCTCGAGCGATGCAATTTTTGCAAGCGCATTCACCATTAATTTTTGTGAAACACCGATTCTAAAATTTCCGCTAAATAATTTGTTGAATACAAATCTTTCTTCGCGCGTCATCTGCATCCAGCAATCAATTACAAATTGTTTTTTTATTTGTTCAGATTGTTTCTCTATTTCAATAAATTTTTCAAGATAAAAATATAATGATTTTGACGTTGCTGAAATAACATTAGTGTCGGGTAATAGTAAAGCAATATTTTCCGAAAGGTCGCCAACGGTGTGATAACATTCTGCAAACAACCATCCGGGAATTTGCGCAAGTTCGATGCACCATTCCGCTAAAAGTGTTCCGCTGATTGCGCGGCGCGGTCTTCTACCCGAAAACAATGCAATCACCCAAACTTTATCTTTATTATTTGCAGTTAAAAAATACTGGCTTAACGCAGCGAGTTTATCTAAAGTTTTTGTGGATGTTCCAAGTGTGTTTACTAATTCTGCGAAAAGAGCAAGACCCTCTTTTTTTTCTTCCTGCAATAAAATAATATTTTTTTCTAATTCACTCATTCCGGAATTTGTTGTTTTTCTTCTGCAGGTAATTCAGCAACATTTACATCTTCATCTTCTAAACCAAATTCTGTTTTTACTTCGCCTGCTTCAATTCCATTTTCATTTAAATATCTGCTTAAGGCTGATTGAAAGCCATGTGTAACAAAAACTTTTTCTGCGCCGGTTGCTTTAATGGTTTGCAATAATCCTTTCCAATCTGCATGATCGCTTAATGCGAAACCAGCGTCAGCATTGCGTCTGCGAACATTACCACGCACCTGCATCCAGCCACTACAAACACTAATTTCATAAGGAAAAAATCTTTTCATCCATGGAGAATTATCTGCGCTTGGCGGTGCAATTACAACAGCGCCTTTTAATTTTTCTTTGGGTGTTTCAGGTGTAATTCTCTCAACTGCCGGTAAATTAATTCCTGCTGAAACTATTGCCTGATGCATGTTCCAAATTGCGCCGTGCACATAAATTTTTTCTGCAACTTGTGATAAAGGTTGTAATAGCCGTTGCGCCTTTCCTAAACTGTAAGCAATTAAAACACTGGTTATTTTTTGTGATTGATTTTGTTTTATCCAGCGCTGAATATTATCATAAATTATTTGCTGTGGTTTCCAGTTATAAATGGGCAAACCGAAAGTTGATTCAGTGATAAAAACATTGCATTTAATTGGTTCAAAAATTCCGCTGATATTGTCGTTCTCAATTTTATAATCGCCGCTAATAACCCAAACTTCGCCGTTATGTTCTACGCGAATTTGCGAAGAGCCAATTATATGCCCGGCAGGATGCAAAGAAATTTTTATGCCATTTATTTCAATCACTTCATTCCATTGAATGCTCTGATAATTTCCATCGCCCAAACGCGCTTGCAGCAAAGATTTGGTAAAATGATGACAGAGATAAAATTTATTTCCGGCATGCGCATGATCGCTGTGTGCATGTGTAATAATTGCTTTTTCTACCGGCTTCCATGGATCAATATAAAAATTTCCGGCAGCACAATAAAGACCTTTATCTGTGAATTCTATGAGCAAATTCAATAATTTTGACAATTTAAAAATGAGGTAAGTTTGCAAAGTTTGATATTAAAATTACCACATTCAATAAAGCAAAATGTAAAAATTTACATTGAAAAGCTTGTTATTATTTATTAGGTTAAATATAAAATTAAGATGTCTAAAACAAAAATTACAGTAAACAGTAATGGTTCATTAAAAATAGAAGGCGATTTTGAAATTGTTGATAAAAACGGAAATTTATACGGTTTAGGCGGAAGAGAAATTGTTTCGATTTGCCGCTGCGGACTATCGAAAAACAAACCTTTTTGCGATGCTTCGCATAAAGGACATTTTGAACATGAAGCTATTGCATTTGATCTTCCGCCAAAGAAAACAGATTAAATTTTTGTTTAAATATTATCTATGAAATCAAAAAATTTTATAGTGTTTTTATTTGCAGTTGCATGCAATTCGCAGCAAAGTCAAAAATTAAATAAGGATACAATTGTTTCGCTCAACGAACCGATTAATTCTTCAACCACTATTGTCAAAGATTCAACCGAACAACAAATAAATGCACCGGATAGTTTGTTTGAAGATGGCTCGCAGCCTGCATCCTGGAGAAACGCCGGTTTTGATGATCCGGCAAATTTTAAAATATTTTTAATCCAGTTCAAAGGCTGGGTGAAAAATAATAATGAAGACAGCATTGCAGCGCATATTCAATTTCCGCTAAAAAAAATTAAATCGTCTGATGAATTTAAAGCAAATTATAATGCTTTATTTACTTCTCAATTAAAGGATGCAATTCAGCGCCAGCGCGTTGACCGGATTTTTAGAAATCAAAACGGTGCAATGATTAGTGATGGAAAAATTTGGTTTAATGAAATAAGGGGAAAATATTTTATTACTGCAATTAATCCATAAAAATTTTAAAAGAAAATATATTTAATTTATGAATAAAAGATTTAAACTTTCGATTGATGATTGATGATAAAATTTATTAAATCATCTAAAGAAATTTCTGCACGATTGCAAGCATCAGCAATTTCTTCTCTCGAAACATTTGCTGCAAAAGATTTTTCTTTTAAACGTTTTTTTACACCTTTTACATCCATGCCTTCATAACCGTTTGGGCGCATGAGCGAATAAGCATGAATTAATCCGCTCAGTTCATCAAAAGCAAATAACATTTTATCCATCTTAGTTTCCGGCTCAACACCGAAGTGCGCTGGCCCGTGTGAAGCAATTGCATGAATAATTTCAGAGTCAATATTTCTGTTTTCCAATTCTTCAATAATTTTTTTGCAATGCAATTCGGGCCACCCGTCCCAATCTGCATCGTGTAATAAACCTGCCATCTCCCAGCGCCACTGCGCTTCTTCGCTTAAATTTTCTTTTTCTTTTGCCCAGCATTTCATTAAATATGCAACCTGTATCATGTGCAATTGCAATCGCGGATTTTTCACCCAGTCATACAATAAATTTTCAGCTTCGGCTTGCGATAAAACATTGCCTTTATTGGAGGCATTGCCAAAGGTTGTTCTATTTAAAATAAGCGACATAGTTAATAATTTCAAAAAAAATGAATCAAAAATTAGAAAGAGAAAATAATTATATTTTATAAATTACCAGGTTGCCAAAACTGTTACTCCGCCTTTTACTAATTGATTTAAATGAACATGAACAGTTGCATTGAGAGGCAATAACACATCAACTCTGCTGCCAAATTTTATAAAACCCATTATC
Source organism: Chitinophagaceae bacterium (assembly GCA_051004255.1). Classification (GTDB taxonomy): domain Bacteria; phylum Bacteroidota; class Bacteroidia; order Chitinophagales; family Chitinophagaceae; genus JBPCKN01. The sequence goes on from JBPCKN010000012.1 coordinate 44,332, forward strand.
TCAGATTGCTTTATGTGTTTGCCGACCTTACAATAATTGCTGATGCGCCTTGCCAGAGCGCCGGCAATTTGTTTTATCATTATTTCACCATTTTCGTTTTTTACAACAACGCTATGGCATTCATTTTCTGCTGATGATTTAGGATGCCATGCCACCCAATATTTTCCGCTATGATATTGGCTGTACGTTACTATTCCATCCACAGGATTGCGATTTATATGCACGTTTGTAGGGCTCATAAAAATGCTTAGTTGTATTCGTCTATCTTTAAAATATTCTTTATCGGTTACCTCTTCAATTACAACAACTCTGCCATCGGCAGGGCTAATAATTTGCGATTCGTGAATATAAAATTCCCGCTTGGGAGAACGAAAAAATAAAATCAAAAAAATTAGAACAACAAGAGTAAATATAAAAATCAAAAGCGCCAGCCAGGGAATTGGCCCGCTTAAAAAAGTAAAAGACAGAAGGTTAACAATACCAAAAATCATTGCGGCAATACCGATGGTTTTATATCCTTCTTTATGAATGCTCATGAAGCCAGTTGAGCCGCAAATATAAGAAGTTGGTGAATTATGAATGATGAATTATGAGTGATGAATTATAGGTGATAAATTTAAAATGAGATGAAAATAAAATATATAGTTATTCAAAGAAAAAAATTTATAAAAAGATTTTTATATACAACCAAACAAAAGGTGTGGCAAAAATGAGTGAATCAAAACGATCGAGAAAGCCGCCGTGACCGGGCATTATTTTTCCGCTGTCTTTAACGCCGGCCATCCGTTTCATCTTGCTTTCAAATAAATCGCCAACAGTTCCCATAATTGCAGCGATGGATGAAATAACAATAAGTGAAACTATATCAGTCATATCAAAAACAAAATAGCCAACTAATGAAACTGTTGCTATTGCCAGCAAAGCGCCGCCGGCCGTGCCTTCCCATGTTTTTTTCGGTGATATTTTTGATAATGAATTTTTGCCGATAATTGAGCCGACAATATATGCCATTGTATCGTTTATCCAAATTGATGCAATTAAAACAATCGGCGTTACCCAGCCTAAATCAATAAATAAATTTGTGTTGCTAAAAAACATTCCATCGCTTCGCAATCTTATCATCAAACCCCAACTCAGTGAAATATAAATTAAACCCAGCGCTGAATAACCTATATTTTTTATGCTGAAACTTCTGTAAAAAATTATTTCGGAGAGAACAATTACTATAAACGCAGCGAGCATCAGCCATAAACCAATTTGCTGCAAATTATAATTGCCGGTGTTAAAAGCTGCATTTGTATTCCATAACATAAAACCCCAGCCCAGCAGCATTATATCGAGTTTATGAAAAATATTTATGGAGTTATATCGCGCATCAATTAAACCAACTAATTTTTGATATTCGATCCAGCAGCCAAAATATATAACAGAAAATAATAAAAAAAATGTGAATTGATTAATGAGCAAACCGGCAAGCATAATTATAGCAAAAGCAATTGCAGTAAGTGTGCGTGTTTTAAAAATTTGCAAATTAAAAGACATTTTTTAATGTAAGATTTACGATGTACGAAGTACGATGTTTAACGTTTAATATTTGATGACGCGAAGTAAGAAGTTTTTAATGAAAGAAAAAAAATGATAGTTAATTGAAGAATATATCTGATAAATTTAACGGATTGCTGCATAGCGATTTGAACGTACAAGCGAGCGTGGCAACGATGTTTAATAGTAATTCATAAGCTTAGTACAAAAAAATTCTTACTTATTTTTAACAACGAATAATCTTATTTCTAATTCAGCAAAGCCTTATCCAGCAAGTGTTTGGCGATATCTTTTAAATGTATGGGAACATATAATTCTATTTCGCCGAAATTGATATAGCTGCTGTCTTGTCTGTTAAATAATATTACGTGTATGTTATTTTCTTCCAGCATTCCTTTTATAATGTTTGCCTGCGCATAATTGCGCGTTGTGTATAATAAAAACCAGTTTTTCATTAATGAATATTGTAAGCTTCGTTTTCAATTTTTTTCCAGGTCTGCAATTTTTCGCTTATGTTTTTAAAGATGATGAGTAATGCAATTACAGCAATCAACCCAATTATTCCAAAATAAAAAGGAAACGTATCGTTTAAAGAATCGTTGTTTAATTTGCCTTGCCTGCTAAGCAAATACATTTGCGTTAGTGCAATTGCATTGTTAAAAAAATGCATGAGAATATTTAGCCAGATATTTTTGCCGTAATAAAAAATATAACCGAGCACAATTCCTAAAAACAATCGAGGCAAAAAACCATAATAAGAAAGATGAATGGCGCTGAAAAAAATGCTGGTAATTAAAATTCCTATAAAAACATTTTTTGTAAAGCCAATCATCACTTGTTGCAAAGCGCCGCGAAAAAACATCTCTTCAAACATCGCCGGTAACAATGCAATTACAATAAGCGATATTAAATAATCAACAGCAGTTGTCATGTGCGTAATTGTCATCACATCTTTATTGTATTGATCTTCGAGATTTTTAAAATACGCGGCTACATTTTTCGGCAAAGGAATCCATTCGTTTAACGCAGCAAAAGCATCGCTTGCTGCTAAGGCTGCCAACGCAATTAATGCAACAATAATTATTTGTTTAATGTTGAAAACAGAAGAAAAACCCAGATACTGCAAGGGTTTCTGCCGTATAATAATTGCAAATAAAAACACCGGAACTGCTAACATGCAAAATGCACCGAGAGATTGTGCAATTCTTGCAAATTGTACATTTTCCGGTTTATTTAATGCGGCTTCTAAACCTAATGCTGAAATTCCTAAAATCCATTTTGCTAATAATAACAATACAACACCGCCTAACACAATGCCAAAGCCGCATAAACCAATTAGTATAAGAAATTGTGATAGCGGCGCGATTTTTTGTTGATGCAACATAGTGTAAAAATAGACTGTAAATTTGCAATTCTTTTTTAATGATGAAATGAAAATTTCTGTTAACGGTTAATAAGAACAAAAACAAATGATTCGCATTGGCAAAATAGAGTTACCCGATTTTCCTTTGCTGCTGGCACCAATGGAAGATGTGAGCGATCCGCCGTTTCGTGCGGTGTGCAAAGCAAATGGCGCAGACTTGATGTACACAGAATTTATAAGCAGCGAAGGTTTAATTCGCGATGCAATTAAGAGCAGAAAAAAACTTGATATTTTTGAGAATGAAAAGCCTGTCGGCATTCAAATATTTGGCGGCGATGAAGAAGCGATGGCTATGAGCGCAAAAATTGTTGAAACAGTAAATCCTGATCTGGTTGATATAAATTTTGGCTGTCCGGTAAAAAAAGTAGTGTGCAAAGGCGCGGGCGCCGCAGTTTTGAAAGATATTGAGATGATGGTTCGCTTAGCAAAATCTGTTGTAAAAAATACTTCCCTTCCCGTAACTGTAAAAACAAGATTGGGCTGGGATGAAAGCAATTTAAATATTGAAGAAGTCGCGGAACGTTTGCAGGGAGTTGGCATAAAAGCTTTAGCCATTCACGGCAGAACAAGAGCGCAAATGTATAAAGGCGAAGCAGACTGGCGATTGATTGCGAAAGTGAAAAATAATCCGCGAATAAATATACCAATTTTTGGTAATGGCGATGTTGACACGCCGCAAAAAGCATTGGAATACAAAAATCGTTATGGAATTGATGGCATTATGATCGGCCGCGCAGCAATTGGAAATCCGTGGGTTTTTAATGAAATAAAACATTTTATAAAAACCGGCGCAATGCTTACTGCGCCTGATATTCAGCAAAGAGTTGATGTTATTAAATCACATCTTTATAAATCAGTTGAATGGAAAGGCGAAGCATTAGGAATACTTGAAATGCGCTGTCATTACACCAATTATTTAAAAGGTTTTCCGAACATTAAAGAATTTCGTTCGCAATTAGTATTATTAAAAACAGTTAAAGAAATTGAAGAAGTATTACAGCAGATGATTTATTATTACAATGAATTTACACTTGAAAAATTGTTTACAAAAACTGAAATGCAATATGCTTAAATATCTTTTAGCATTTCATCATATTATTTAAAAATATCGGCTGTTATTGCAGAATCATAAATATTTATTATATTAAATTTATTCAAAAACAATACAAATAATAATTATGTACACAACATCAATACAAACATCTGAAACTGCTTTAGCTCATTTATTTCTTCATATTTGTTTTGAAGATGGTGTTTTTACTGAAGCTGAAATTGATAATGTTTCAGAAAAATTTGCAGATTTGGGTTTGCACAAAGATTTAAATTTTAAAGATGAACTGCGCAATTACCGGTCTTACAAAAACAGTATTGGCGATGAAAAAGCGTATGTTCAATATTTAATCAGTCTTATAAAACCTACCAACGAATTTGCATTATATTCTTATTGTGTTGATCTTAGTTTAAGCGATCAATCGCTTGATGTTTCGGAGAAAAATTTATTAGAAATTATCGCCAATGTTTTAGAAATAAATGAAGAAGAACAAAACGTCATTCAAAAATTAATGGTTCAAAGAGAAGTTGTAAAAACACAAAAATATTTTTAATCTTTTGCTTTGAATTAATTTTTCATGCAATAATTTATTTATCAATTTACCAAACAATAATCTGCTTATCATGAAAATTTTTACAAAACCAATTATCCTATGTTTTTTATTAAGCAGCTTTTTGAATGTTGCTTTTGCGCAACCGGTGGGCAAAGTGATTGAAGAACAAACAATAAAAAGCACAATTTTAAAAAGAGATGTTCGGTACACAATTTATTTGCCTGCTGATTATTCAACTTCGGAAAGAAGCTATCCGGTAGTTTATTTATTGCATGGTTTTACAGACGATAACACAGGCTGGCTGCAGTTTGGCGAAATAAATCGTTATGCAGATAAAGCAATTGCCGATGGTACAATTCCGCCAATGATTATTGTAATGCCAAACGGCGATTCGAGCTGGTATATTAATTCGTATGACGGCAAAGAAAATTATGAAGATTTTTTTATAAAAGAATTTATGCCAGCCATTGAAAAAACTTACAGAATTAAAGCGCAAAAAAAATATAGAGGAATTGCCGGACTTTCTATGGGTGGTTATGGTTCGTTAATTTATGCTTTAAAATATCCTGATTTATTTGCGGCTGCAGCGCCTTTAAGCGCAGGAATTTTCAGCAGCGATCAATTAGAAACTATGCCTGATGCAAATTATAATAATGCACTTGCACGTGTATTTGGAAACAATTTAAAAGGAAAAGACCGTTTAACAAACCAATGGTATTCTAATTCTGTTTTGGATATTGTTTCAAAAGAATCTGCAGATGATTTAAGTAAAGTTCGCTATTGGATTGATTGTGGCGATGATGATTTTCTTACCAAAGGTAATTGTCTTTTGCATATTGAATTAACAGAAAAAAAAGTGCCGCATGAATTTCGTGTTCGAGATGGCGCACATAACTGGACCTATTGGCGAACCGGAATTACAGATGCTTTACAATTTATAGGAATAAGTTTTCGTCAACAATAGAATGAAGACAGGAATTATAAATGATCTTTCTCAAAATTAATTTGAAGGTTGTTACTTTAGCGATTCATGCATTTGCTGTTTTCCAAAAACAGTTTCTACCTTCTTCAGCACTTGTTTTAAATTTATTCCTTTTCCAAGAACACCTTTAAAAATATCGCCTTGCTCTTTCACTCTTTCAACGGCATTGAAAATGGTAAAGTGTTTCATTTTTAAACCTTTTTTTACTTCTTCCCAATGCAAAGGCATGCTTACAGTTGCACCGGGCTTAGGTCGCAAAGAGTAAGGCGCAGCAAGTGTTGCCTGCGGGCGGTTCTGTAAAAAATCGAGATACATTTTGCCTTGTCTGTTTTCAATAATGCGCTCGATGCTGGTGAAATCGGGAATTTGCGCATGAACAATTTTTACCAGCACTCTGCCAAATTCCTTGCTTTGTTCATAGCTGTATTTTGCGCCGAGCGGAATATAAATATGCATTCCCGTAGCGCCGGAAGTTTTACAATAAGCAGGTACATCAATTGCATCTAAAATTTGTTTGGTTGTTTGCGCAGCGATGATTACTTGTTCAAAAGTTGTTTTGTCTGAAGGGTCAAGATCAATAATGCACCAGTCGGGATTATTTGGCTTTTGCACGCGGCTGCTCCACGGATGCATTTCAAGTCCGCCCATAGATGCAATCAGCAACAGGCTGGCTTCGTTAGTACACACAAGAAAATTTCGTTTGCCGCCAGCATCGCTGCTGTATGGAAATTGCTGTATCCATTCAGGCACTTTTCCTGTTACATCTTTTTGATAAAAACTTTCGCCTTCAATTCCATTGGGATAACGGATAAGTGTTTGCGGCCGGTCTTTCATGTATGGCAACATGTAAGGCGCAACGAGATAATAATAATTTATTACATCGCGCTTGGTAACAGATTTACTGCCTTTAATTGCAGGATAATAAATTTTATTAAGATTATTGAAAGTAATATCGTGCCCATTAATATTTCTTGTTTGCGATTTATCTTTTGGATTGAGAAGCGTTTTGCGTTCGGTGTTAGTGGAGGGTTTGAAGAGTTTATCTGCACTGATATTTTTTTCTTTTTTCTGATTTTGATCTTCGGATTTTTTTGATTTTTGATTTTTGATTTTTGATTTTTCTTCCACAACTTCTTCTGTGTGTTTTTCTTTTTCCAATGTTATTTCTGTTGCGTTTTTATCTTCACGCAAACCTTCAAAAGATGGATGGCGCATAACTCCGTCACTCGTCATTTCTGCAAATGAAACTTCACAAATTAATTTTGGTTGAAGCCAGGTAGCTGTTGCTTTCGGCGGATTTGGGCGAAAGCGCGAAGGCTTATTTATATCCGGCTCAAAACTGAAAGGGCATTTATTTGTAATAAGCGGTTTAAATTGCTGCATCATTTCCTGCTGTAGTTTTTGAGAAAAACCTGTTCCTATTTTTCCGGTGTATTGCAAAATTTCATTTTCATAAACACCAACAAGCAGCGCACTAAAAGGTTTGTTACTTCCTTCATTATTTGTATATCCGCCAATTACCACTTCCTGTCTTTTACCGGTTTTTATTTTCAGCCATTCTTTAGAGCGGAAATCCGGAATGTAAACGCTGTCTGATCTTTTTGCAATAATACCTTCGAGATTTAATTTTTTTGCAGCTTCAAAAAATTCTGTTGCGCCTGTAGCAAATGTTTCGCTGATGCGAATGTTGTTTGTATCCGGTGCAATTAATTGTAATATTTTTTTGCGTTCTGTAAGTGGCAACTGCATTACATCGCAGCCATCTATCCATAAAACATCAAACAAATAAAATATTAATTCGCCATCTGCTTCGCTGCGCCAGGTTTGAAGGTTGCTGAAATTTGAAATTCCTTTTTCATTTATCACCATAATTTCTCCATCAATAACAGCATGTATTTTCCATTGTTGCAATGCCTGATGGATAGGATAAAATTTTTCGTTGAACGATTTATTATTTCTTGAGCGAATATCAACTTCACCATTTTTTAAATAAGCAATTGCACGATAGCCATCCCATTTAACTTCGTAGAGCCAGCCCGGTTCATCGAAAGGTTTATCAACCAAAGTGGCGAGCATGGGTTTAAGATTTTCAGGAAAAGGAGACTTCGCTCCTTTTATAATCAAACTATTTAACTGTGCATTTTTAGCTGATGATTTTTTGTTTTTTATTGCCGGCATAGCATAATCAATTATAATTATAAAGCTATGGCAAATGTTATAACTATTTTACGCAGAAGCAAATTTTACAACTACAATTAATGCATTAAAAATTTAAGCGTCATTTCGAACGGAGTGAGAAATCTGATGAATGTAAATATTTTAAAAATTATCCGCGTGTTATGCGAGAGATTTTTCCTATTGTAGAAATGACGGAAAATAACGCTGCAGTAATTTCTCTAATCACCAATTCTGCATGTGTTCTTTTACAATTCTTTCAGAATCGGCAGCAGGATTTGTTTTCCAATCAGGATCATATTTTACGAACCAGCTTATCCATAAACTTCGTGACATGCGCATGAATAACGGCAGTAAAAGAATGAGCACAAAAGCATTTAAACCTAACCACCAAAAAATGCGGTTATCATCAATTGAAAATCCTAAAATCAACCACCACGCAACAAAACTAATTGCGGAAAATACAACCGTAAGTAAATAACTCACATAACTTGTTCCATAATAAAAACCTACCTCAATATCAGTTGGCTGGCCGCAAACCGGGCATCTATCATACATTTTCATGTATTCGCCATTTTTAAATTTATATGGATTTTTTGATATAAATAAATGCCCTTCTCTACAACGCGGGCATTTATTACCAAGCACACTTAACAAGTAAGCAGGTTTACTTTTTGTTTCACTCATAATTTATTTTTCGTGTGCAAGTTAATTTATATTATTTCCTATGCGTGTGTCTGTATTATTTGCTGTAATTGTTTTGCCTGCATTACACCACTTTGGCGCCACACTATTTTTCCTTTTTTGAAAAGAATAAGTGTAGGCACGCCGCTAATATTAAAAGCGTTGGATACTTCAGGATTTTTATCAACGTCGAGTTTTAAAATGCGAACCGCTTCGCCCATATTTTGATGTAACTCGTGCAAAATGGGTTTCATCATTTTACATGGGCCGCACCATGGTGCAAAAAAATCTACCAATACTGGTTTTTCTCCGTTAATTACATTGCGAAATGTTTCTTTTTGTGTTGCTTCCATAATAAATATTTTATAAATATTGCTTCAAAGATTATACCGTTAAAAAATGCTGAAATGAATATTAATATTCAATTATGTTTGCCTGAACATTGATAAAAAATAATTTTTTGTTAAGCTGTTTCTTCCATTTGTAATACAGAAAAAAATCGTAAACTTTACAGCATAATTTTTCTAACCTGAAAAAACTTTTTGTATGCGTACCGTTGCCGAAATTTTGGATTCTAAAGGTCCGCAATTTAATAATATTGATGCTGCAAAAACTGTGTTTGAAGCATTAAACGTTATGAAATGCGAAAACCTGAGTTATGTAATTGTGTTTAGCGAAGGAAAATACGTAGGTGTATTTTCTGAAAATGATTATGCAAGAAAATTAATTTTATCAGATAAGCAATCGCAAAATACGCCGGTGAGCGAAGTAATGTCCGCAGATCTTCCAATGGTTACTACAACAGACAGCTCAAAACGTTGTATGAAATTAATGAATTTGCATAAAACCCGCTACCTGCCTGTATTTGATGATTTTGATTTTAAAGGAGTAATTACTATTCATGATCTTATGCGCGAAGCAATTACGGATGCCGAACAACAGGAATAAACTTAAGGTTATTGAATTACCACTTCGGCAATAAGCTGTTCGCCCAAAGCTTCATTTACACGCTCAATGATTTTTTCTTTTTGATACATCAGCTCCTGTTTTAAAGGTCCGGCATAAGTGCAAATAAAAAGTGTATGATTAATTATTTGTATTTTTTCAGTGTAATTAAATATTGTTTTTCCCATAATATCTTCCCAAACTTCTTCTATCTGCACTGCACGAATTCCATTTTTTAATTTGCTCTTATTGAGAAATTGTTTTAAGGCATCTCCAATATGTAATTCGCTCATGCGGTGAAGTTACTGAATGATATTTTTGTGGAGATAAGTAAGATAAAAAAATTTTAACTGAAAATTTCTCTCAACCAATTATTGCATCTTTTTTAAACTTCGTTTTGCAGCTTTAATTGTAAAATCTAAATCTTTTTTTGTAAGTGCATTATTTAAAAACCAGCTTTCAAAAGCAGAAGGCGGCAAATACACACCTTGTTTTAACATTGCATGAAAAAATTTTTTAAATAACTCAATGTTTGCAGAAGAAGCGCTTTCAAAATCAATCACGGCGCGGTTGCTGAAATGCAAACTAATCATTGAACCAATTTGATTAATTACAAAATCAATTCCTGATGTTAAAAAAACCTTATGTAATTCATCGCGTAAATAAATTGTTTTTTCTTCAAGCTCATCATAAATTTTCGGGTTATTTTTTAGTTCATTCAGCAATGTAAAACCTGCAATCATTGCAACAGGATTACCGCTTAAAGTGCCCGCCTGGTAAACGTTTCCGAGCGGCGCAATATAATGCATAATTTCCTTTTTTCCACCAAAAGCGCCAACAGGCAAACCGCCGCCAATTATTTTTCCATAAGTAATCAGGTCAGCATACACATTCATTTTTTGTTGTGCACCGCCGGCTGCTAAACGAAAGCCCGTCATTACTTCATCAAAAACTAAAACAATATTTTCTTCGTTGCAAATTCTTCTCAATCCTTCTAAAAAACCGGGCAATGGCAAAATGCAGCCCATGTTGCCCGCAACAGGTTCAACAATAATTGCCGCAATTTCATTTTTGTTTTCTTCAACTAATTTTTCAACCGCGGATAAATTATTGTATGCACAAATAAGTGTATCGTTTGCAGCGCCGGCAGTAATTCCGGGAACAGTTTGAATATTTAAAGTTGCAACGCCGCTTCCGGCTTTCACTAAAAACGCATCAGCATGTCCATGATAACATCCTTCAAATTTTATAAATTTATTTTTGCCGGTATAACCGCGCGCCAAACGCAAAGAGCTCATGCAGGCTTCAGTGCCGCTGTTTACCATACGAATTAAATCTACATTCGGAACCATGCTTTTAATAAGCTCAGCCATTTCAATTTCTAATTCGGTTGGCGCACCGAATGATGTAGAATTTTTTATCTTTTTTTGAATTGCTTTTGTAACCGGCTTATATGCATGACCTAAAATCAGTGGGCCCCAGGAGGAGATATAATCAATGTATTTATTGCCATCAACATCGTACAAATAAGTGCCTTTTGCTTTTTGCATAAACACCGGCGTTCCGCCAACAGATTTAAATGCACGTACGGGAGAATTTACTCCGCCGGGAATTGACTTTTGTGCGCGCTCAAATAATTGGTTACTTTTTTTATTCATGAAAATTTTTTATACAATTAATTCATTTATATTTTTTGCTTTTTGACTTGCATTAAATTCGATGATATTGTATTCTGCCAATTTATTTTTATGAAACGGATCTTCTTTAATTATTTTTTCGATAAATTTTTTATCGTTGCCAACGGCAATTATTATTCCGCCTGTGCGTGGAATTTTTCTTCCGGAAACAATAAAATTTCCTTTATTATAATATTTATTTAGAAATAACACATGTTTTTTCATATACGCATCAACTTGTTCTAATGCAACTTTATAAGATAATTCTATGACGAACATTTTAAATTTTATTTTGTAAAGCTAAATACCACAAGGTACTGTCTTTACTTTCAAAATAATTTTTTACGATTATTACATCGCATTGATTAAACGAAAATTTTAACCAGGTTTATTCAGCGCTGTATTATTATGAATTCATCATACACTTAAGTGCCATGCAACAGCGATACCAGGTTGTACTTTAGTTTGCCATTCCAAAAAGATTTCTTCATTATGTTGTTAACGGATTATGCGTGCCCGAAAACAAAATCAAATGCATGCTCATGTAAAATTATCTGAACGAATTACAATTAATGGCATGATTTTAAATTATATTCATTTAATTATTACTCAACAAAAAAAATAATTTATGTTTTATCATGTAAAAGATTTACAATTTAATGCGAGAGTCTCAAGACCTGACCCTGCTTTTGCAACATTATTATTAGAACAGTTTGGCGGCGCTAATGGCGAATTAGCCGCAGCACTGCGATATTTTGGGCAAGCATTTGGGGCAAAAAATCCATATCCTGATAAATACGATCTGCTTATGGATATTGCCACCGAAGAATTTAGCCATCTCGAAATTGTTGGTGCAACAATTCAAATGCTGCTCACCGGCATTAATGGCGATCTTAAAAATGCAGCCGAAAATTCTGAAATTATGCAGTTATTAAACGGCAAAGCATCAAAGGAAAATATGATTCATCAAGGCATGGTTGCTCCGCAGTTTTTTGTTGGTAGCGCCGGCGGCCCTTGTTATACTAATAGCCAGGGTGTGCCATGGACGGCAGCTTATATTAACGGTGATACACAGGGCGATTTGACTTCAGATCTTCGCTCAGATATTGCAGCAGAAACCCGCGCAAAAATGGTTTATGAATATTTGCTTCAGTTTACAAATGACCCTTATGTAAAAGAAACACTCCGCTTTTTAATGACAAGAGAAGTGGCACATTACCAAATGTTTGAAGCTGCGCTTGAAACAATTCAGCCAAACTTTCCTATGGGAACTTTGCAAAGCGATCCTCGTTATAGTAATTTATATTTTAATTTCTCTACAGGTAACGATTTTCGTGGACCGTGGAATGAAGGACAAAGCACCCAATTAGGCGAAACCATTCAGTTTATTGAAGACCCGATAAAACATGTGATGGAAACAAACGCATTGCTTGATCAGCAGGCTGAAGGAACAGACCGCACCGAAGAAAGCGTGCAACAATTAAATAAAGAAATTGGCGAACAAAAAATGGAAGAAATTACTTCCGCATCACCAATGAAGGATATGCAATGGAATAAACCTTCAACATTAATGAGTGAAGATGGCATGGATGGTGAAGAAAATGCATCAAATTTAAAAGCAAAAAAATTAAGTGGCAGTAAGCAAAAAAATGCCAGAAGTAAAAGATAATTTTTCAAACAATATACAGCAGGCGGATGGTATAGAAATAACTTACTATACTGACCCGCTTTGTTGCTGGAGCTGGGCATTTGAGCCGCAATGGCGAAAACTACAATTTGAATTTAGCGGAAAAATAAGCTGGCATTATGTTATGGGCGGTTTGTTGCCAAGTTGGAAAAATTATAATGATCCTATAAATAATGTAAGTCGCCCAATACAAATGGGACCGGTTTGGATGCATGCCAGCCAAGTGTCAGGCATACCAATGCATCAAAGAATTTGGATAGAAGATCCGCCTGCTTCTTCTTATCCTGCCTGCATCGCAGTTAAATGTGCAGAGCTTCAATCAACAGAAACAGGTGAAAAATATTTACGACTTCTTCGCGAAGCAATTATGATTAACGGCATAAATATTTCTAAACAAACTGAATTAATTAAGATTGCTGAAACACTTACACAGAAAGGTTTTACTGAGTTTACTCTTATAAAATTTAAGGAAGATTTAAAAACAGATAAAGGTCTTGAAGCATTTCGCAAAGATCTGCAAGAGGTGCAATACCGTAATATCAATCGCTTTCCTACATTAATAATTAAAGCAAATCAACAACCGCCTATTCTTATTACTGGTTATCGGCCCTATTCAATTTTGCTCGATGCAATAAAACAAGTAGCGCCGCAGTTACAAAAAACCCAGCAGGCAATTAACGAGGAAGAAATTTTTTGAGCCGGGCTTTAGAATAAATATTTAGCATCGTTGCGTCGCACTCTTGTGCGATTTGTTTTTTACTGAACTATTGTATAAAAATAGCTTTATAATTTATTTGCCATTAATTGATGCCAAATGTAATGCAGCACAAGAGTGCGACGCAACAGCTGATGCCATCTGCACTTTAGCTCATCCCCCAAAAAAAATTCTTCACAAATTATTAATAACAGATTTCCCGCTTCGCTCGAAAAAACAAATGCAAAATGTAACTTGCACTTATGCAGGATTATTTGAGCGGATTGAATGAACCGCAGCGCGAAGCAGTTACTTACCTAAATGGACCTTTAATGATTGTTGCTGGCGCAGGCAGCGGCAAAACCCGCGTGCTTACTACGCGCATCGCGCACCTGATGGCAAACGGCGTTGATGCGTTTAATATTCTGGCGCTCACTTTTACAAACAAAGCTGCCGCCGAAATGAAAGAACGCGTTGAAAAAATTCTTGGCAACACCGATGCACGCAATTTATATATCGGCACTTTTCACAGTGTATTTGCAAGAATTTTACGCGCCGAAGCGCCGCGCATTGGCTTCCCAAACAACTTTACAATTTATGATACGGAGGATAGTCGCAGCGTTTTAAAAACGGTTATCAACGAATTGAATCTGGATGATAAACATTACAAACCGAGCATTGTTCACAATAGAATTTCTGCGGCAAAAAATGCGTTGGTTGGTGCGGCAGAATATGCAAACGATTATTATATTCAGCAGGAAGATATTCGCAGCAATCGCCCGGCAATTGCACAAATTTATGCCGCTTATTGCGCGCGATGTTTTAAAAATGGAGCGATGGATTTTGATGATCTGCTTTTAAAAATGTATGAATTATTAAGAGATTTTCCGGATGCTTTGCACAAGTATCAGCACAAGTTTAAATATATTTTAATTGATGAATATCAGGATACAAATGCAGTGCAATATCAAATAACAAAATTGTTAGCTGCAGTGCATGAAAATATTTGCGTTGTTGGCGATGATGCGCAAAGCATTTACAGTTTTCGCGGCGCAACGATTGAAAATATTTTGCAGTTTCAAAAAGATTATGAAGATGTGAAAGTGATAAAGCTGGAGCAAAATTATCGAAGCAGCCAAAGCATTTTAAATGTTGCCAATGAAGTAATCAAAAAAAATAAAGGACAAATTCCAAAAGTTTTATGGACTTCAAATCATGAAGGAGAAAAAATAAAATTGGTAAGAACAATGACGGATAATGATGAAGGAAAATTTGTTGCCGACAGTATTCAGGAACAAAAACTGCGCAATCATTATCGCAACAATGATTTTGCAATTTTGTATCGCACAAACGCGCAGAGCCGTGCGTTTGAAGAAAGTTTGCGGCGCATGGGAATTCCGTACAGAATTTATGGCGGCATCAGCTTTTATCAGCGCAAAGAAATAAAAGATGTGCTTTCTTATTTGCGCATAATTGTAAATACAAATGATGAAGAAGCGCTGAAACGCATCATCAATTATCCGATTCGCGGCATCGGAAAAACAACTGTAGAAAAATGTGTGATTATTGCAAACGAACAAAATATTTCGATGTGGAATGTGCTGGAACGTGCGTCTGAACTGGGTTTTAAAGCAGGCACTTTAGAAGCGATTCAAAATTTTGTTACGATGATTCGCTATTTTCAAACTTTAGCAAAAGAAAAAAATGCTTATGAAGTTGCAGTGCAGGTTGGCAAGCACGCAAATATCATCAAAGAATTATTCAACGATAAAACAACCGAAGGTTTAGCAAGATATGAGAACATTCAGGAGTTGCTGAATTCAATAAAAGAATGGACGGAAAGCCCGAGCAATGAAGAAGGAGAATTGGGCAATAAAAGTTTAGGAAGTTATTTGCAACAGATTACTTTGCTCACGGATGCTGATGAAGAAAAAGGCGAAAGCGATGCTGTAAAATTGATGACGATACATTCGGCAAAAGGTTTGGAATTTGGTTGTGTTTTTGTTGGCGGAATTGAAGAAACTTTATTTCCGAATGCAATGAGTATAAACACACGCGAAGAATTGGAAGAAGAGCGCCGGTTATTTTATGTTGCAGTTACAAGAGCGAAACATCGTTTGTGGTTGACTTATGCGAATACGCGATACCGTTTCGGAAATTTATCGCAAAATGAACCGAGCCGGTTTTTAGAAGAATTACCCGAACAATTTTTAGACAGAAGTTTTGCAGGCGGCGGCGCAAGAAACCAGGGAAACTTTGGGATTCCCGGTTCTGCATTCGCAAGAATGCATCGCGGATTTGAAAATGAAAATTCAACATCTGAAAACCGAAATGCAAGAACTTCGCAGCCTTCTTATTTAACACAAAACGCCAAACAGCAAACAATTGAGCATATTCCTGCAAAAGATTTTGCACCGAGCGATACTTCCAATTTGAAGGTTGGTCAAAAAATTGAGCATCAAAAATTTGGCTTTGGAGAAGTTACAAAAATGGAAGGCAGTGCGCACAATCCAATTGCAACAGTAAAGTTTGAGCACAACGGCGAAAAAAAAATTATGTTGAATTATGCAAAGCTGCGGATTATGGAATAAAGCTAAATTTGCATTTATATTATATGCCAACCATTATAGAACAACATTTGCCTGAAATAAAAAAACTTATGCGCCAGCATGGAGTTAGTAAAGCATACGCATTTGGCAGTGCGATAAAAAATACAATGGATGAAAACAGTGATGTAGATTTCATCATTAGTTTTCCTGAAAATATGGACTATGAAACTTATGGAAATAATTACTTCAATTTGCTTTACGCACTTCAAAATTTATTAAATAAAGATGTTGAACTCGTTACAGAAAAAACATTAAAAAACCCTTACCTGCTGCAAAGCATCAACCAACATAAGGTGCAACTGCTATGAGTTTGGAAGAAAAAAAATTGCTCACCGACATTTTAGAAGCTATCTTTTCGATAGACGAACATTTAGAAAATCGCAGAAACTTTCAAGAGTTTGCTAACAGTAAAACGAAACGTCGTGCAGTAGAAAGAGAGCTTGAAATTATTGGCGAAGCGATGAGCAATCTTTTAAAAATAAATCCTTTAATTACAATTTCTCATACACGACCGATTGTTGATTTGCGAAATAAAGTTATTCATGCTTATGATGCAATTGATGAAACTATTCTTTGGAAAGTAATCATGAAAGATATTCCTGTTTTATTTGATGAAGTTAAAAAATTGCTTAAAGAAAATAAATAAATTTTCATGCAAAAAATCATCTCTAAACTTCCAGAAGTTGGCACAACAATTTTTACAGTGATGAGCGTACTTGCGGCAGAAAATAATGCCGTTAATTTAGGTCAGGGGTTTCCTGATTTTCAAATGAGTGAAGAATTGATTGAGCTTGTAAACAAAGCAATGAAAAATGGTTCCAATCAATATATTCACATGAATGGTTTGCTTTTGCTGCGCGAAAGAATTTCGGAAAAAGTTAAGAAATTATATCAAACAAGAATAAATCCTGAAACACAAATCACAATTACGCCCGGTGCAACTTATGCAATTTATACAGCGCTTACAACTGTGTTGCAGCCTAATGACGAAGTAATTGTTTTTGAGCCTGCTTACGACAGCTACATTCCGAACATCGAAATAAATTTTGCAAAAGCAATTCGCATTTCTTTGCAACTTCCTAATTATTCAATTCCATGGAATGAAGTGAAGGAAAAAATTTCTTCGCGCACAAAAATGATTATGCTTAATTCGCCGCATAATCCAACAGGAATGGTTTTGCGCGAAAATGATATACAACAATTGCAAAAAATAGTTGAAGGAACCGATATTTTAATATTAAGTGATGAAGTTTATGAGCATTTAATTTATGATGAAATTCCGCATGAAAGCATTTTACGTTATCCTGAATTATTGCAAAGAAGCTTTGTTTGTTTTTCGTTTGGTAAAACGTACAATTGCACCGGATGGAAATTGGGTTATTGCATTTCCTCGCCTGAATTAATGAATGAATTTCGAAAGGTTCATCAGTTCAATGCGTTTTGTTGTAATACACCAATTCAGTTTGCCCTTGCAGAGTTTTTACAAAATGAAAATGCGTATTTATCACTTTCAAATTTGATGCAACAAAAAAGAGATTATTTCCGCAAACTCATGCAGGATACGGCTTTCACACTTATTCCATCTCACGGCAGTTATTTTGAATGTTATAATTATGCAGACATTTCTGATGAATCTGAGAAAGATTTTGCCATTCGGTTAACAAAAGAAAATGGCGTTGCAACAATTCCTTTAAGTGTTTTTTATAAAGATGGAAAAGATGATAAAGTACTGCGTTTTTGTTTTTGTAAAAAAGAAGAAACACTTGAAAAAGCGGTGGAAGGATTGAGGAAATTGTGATTTGATTATTGTAAAAAAAAACGACAAGCATCGTCATTGCGAGGAGGAACGACGAAGCAATCTGCCTCAAGAAAATAATCAGATTGCTTCGCTGCGCTCGCAATGACGTTTATTATGCTTGCAATGACGAAAAGAGTTGCGCACAACTTCCTAAAAAATTTCAACAAAAAAAATTTCAAACTTATTTGCTGAATAAAGTTTTGAACGTACAAGTGTGCGACGCAACGATGCTCAATAGAATTACTAATGTTTGTTTCAAAAAAACCCAACCAACAATTAACGATTAACAAATAACTTTTGAAAAAATTGTTGATTAATTTGCGAACTTATTTTTCACCATGCAATTCGAAGAAATTAAATCAAAAATTGAAGAATACAAAAGCAATAAACTAAAGCTTTTTACAACTTCATCTTTTCAAACGCACAGCATTGTGTTGCTGCACATGCTGAGCAAAATTGATAAAACAATTCCGGTTTATTTTATTCATACGGGTTATCATTTTCCTGAAACTCTTTTTTATCGCGACCAAATTTCCGAACTGCTTGAATTAAATTTGAAAAATGTTTTTTCGTCAACTGCAAAAATTAATCAGCGCGATGTAAACGGAAAACTTTTATTTGCAAGCGATCCGGATTATTGCTGTTACTTAAATAAAGTTGCGCCGCTCGAACCCATTCTTGCAGAACATGATATTTGGATAAACGGCGTGCGTGCAGACCAGGGCGAAATGCGCAAAAATTTTCAGGTGGAAGAAAAAGCAAAATTTGGCGTAACGCGTTTTCATCCGATGCTCGACTGGAATGCAAAAATGATTTACAATTATCTGCAAGAAAATAATATTCCGCATCATCCTTTGGAAGAGCAGGGATATTTCAGCATTGGCTGCGAACCCTGCACAAGCAAATGGGGCGCTGAAGTTGAAAACCGCGGCGGGCGCTGGTTTGGGCTTAAAAAAACCGAATGCGGACTGAACACCGAATTAGTTTCAAAATAAATTTTAATGCGAATTTTAATTACTGGCGGCGCAGGATATATCGGCACAGAACTCGTGAACAATCTTGCTTCAATGCTAAATGTTGAAAGCATAATTATATACGATAATTTAAGTCGCGGTAATTATAATTTGTTTTTAGGAAAGTCAATCGCATCGCCGAAAATAAAATTTATTCATGGCGAAATTCTGGATTCGCGCAGGCTGCGGCAGGTTCTAAAAAATGTAAATGTTGTTTATCATCTTGCTGCAAAAGTTTTAACGCCGTTTGCAAATTTAGACGGTCATATTTTTGAGCAAACCAATCATTGGGGAACTGCAGAATTGGTTTATGCAATTGAAGAAAATCCTGTTCAGAAATTTATTTTCGCCAGCAGCGCGGCGGTTTACGGCAACACAAAAAATTTTGCAACCGAAGAAACAATTCCGCAGCCCGACAGTTTTTATTCCATTTCCAAACATCGCGCAGAAGCGCATGTGCAGCGGCTTTTCAGCAAAATGAACACCATTATTTTGCGGCTCGGCAACGTGTATGGTTACAGCAAAAGCATGCGTTTCGATGCGGTCATCAATCGTTTCATGTTCGATGCGCATTACACCGGTCGCATTACAATTAACGGCTCGGGGCAGCAGCATCGCTCGTTCATTCACATTGACAAATTAACTTATGTTTTATCGCAGTTGTTAAGCACCGAAATTGCCAGCGGCATTTACAATGTGGTTGACAAAAATTTAAGCATCTTAGACATTGCAGAAGTGCTCAAAAAAATTTATCCCAATATTGAATCATTTTTTATCAATCAAAATTACACGGGTCACAATTTGCAGGTTGAGCGAAAATCGAAACTAACCAAATTCCTTTCTTTGCCTGAAACAGATTTAGAGCAGGAATTAAATGCGTTTAAAGAACAGTTTTCGTTTCATTTTTAGAAGAATTATTATGGGACGAGCTTTTGTACTTCGTGGCATCGCCTGTTGCGTCGCACACTTGTGCGGTGGGAAGTTTGGGCGGCTACCTAAAAAGGCAATGAATCATCTTCTTGTTCAACAACTGTCATACTCAAATTTGTTTCATTAATTTCAACAGATATAGTTTCATCATTCGAAGATTTTTTATAATTAAATAAAAAAGAATGGCTGCTTTGGATACTAAATCCTGATAAAATTCAACACCAAAATAATTTGTCTGAACCTGCTCTATAATTGTTTCAAGTTTGCCAAAATATCTTGTTTCAAACGGAGGAATGTCTTCAGAAAAAACCGCATTGAATTCGATAATCGAATTTGTAATCTCTCTAAAATCATCTATAGTTAAATAAATAATCTTAGAAGAATCACTCTCTATCATAATTTCTCAACTTAGTAAGCAAAGGCGATAACTTTTTTAATGCTTTTTTTGAAACAACAACTTTGCCATCAGTGCTTTTAGTATATCGCTTTTCTGTAAAAAGTCCGGATTTGCTATTTCTAACAATTACATCACTTGAAAAATTTTTATTTTTAGCCATGTGCTAAATTAAACAAATTTGTTTTAAAAATCACTCTCAAATTCGCACAATACACTTCGCCGTTGTTGTGTTCTCCGTTCTTTAATATTCAAAGTTTGCGGATTAGTTTAAAGTTTTTAAATTGTGTACAAAAATTTTTTATGTCAACAAATGAATTAAAGGAATTGCTTATTGAAAAAATAAAAAATACAGAAGATGAAGTGCTTGGAGAAGCATACCGTTGTTTTGCACAGGAAATTGATGATACAGAAATATATGAATTGAGTGATGAACAAAAAAGTGAAATTAATAAGGCGAGGTTAGAAATAAAAGAAAATAAATTTTTAACCAACGAGCAAGCCAATAAAGAAATTGATGAATGGCTAAACAAATAATTTGGTCTTTCAAAGCTCAAAACGAACGAAAAGAAATTTTGAGTTAATAGAATGCCCGCCTAAAACTTCGCAAATCAATTTTCAAAGCTTTTATCTTTACATAACTAAACAAAAAAACATCCACACAAAAAAAGATAACCATGAACTATTCAGATGCATTTTTAAAAGAGCTCGAAGCAGAAACGCCTGCTTCGCGCAAATGCGTGGAAAGAATTCCCGAAACTTTATTTGGCTGGAAGCCGCATGAAAAATCTATGGCACTTGGTTATCTTACTTTGCTAGTCGCTGAAATTCTGCGATGGATACAGGTAGCACTAGAAGATAATGAAATTGACTTCGCAACATTTAAACACTTTCAACCAAAAAATACAGCAGAATTGGTTGCCAATTTTGATGAAAATGTTAAGAAAGCTAAAAACGCACTAAGAGCTGCGAATGATGAAACGTTTTCAAAACATTTTGAATTAAAACGCAATGGTGAGCTTTTATTTAAAGTTCCAATGGTTGCAAATATTTCATCAACAATTAATCATTGGGTTCATCATCGCGGGCAGTTAACTGTGTATATGCGTTTAAATAATATTGCAGTTCCTTCTATTTACGGACCTTCTGCCGATGAAAGAACCTTTTAAAATAAATTTGCGGGTTTATTTAAATAACATATCGAACAACAACGGATAAATTGTCAATTAAAGCTTTATTTGTCGTTGGTGTTTACCGGGCTAATTCCTTAATTTCCATACTCACATAAAAATTTAATGCGCATAATTTTTAACTGCTCCAAATCATAGCTGCTATCAGCCAATTCTTCCTGCGCAACTTCCAAAGATGAAGTTTCCGAACTGCGGAAATAATCAATAATTTCATCCTGCTCTTCTTCATCTAACATATCATCAACCACATAATTAATATTGAGCTTTGTTCCGCTTGCAACAATGGTTTCCATCTCTTCAAGCAACATATCAATTTTTAAATCTTTATTGCGGGCAATGGTTTCGAGCGGAATTTTTTTATCTACATTTTGAATGATATAAATTTTATTGCTGCTTTTATTGGCAACGCTGCGCATTACAAAATCATCCGGTTTTTCAATATCATTTTCCTCAACATATTTTTCAATCAATTCAATAAAAGGTTTGCCATAACGCAACGCTTTTCCTTTGCTTATTCCCTGGCATTTTTCTAATTCTTCCATTGTTGTTGGATACATGGTTGCCATATCCTGCAAAGAAGATTCAAGAAAAATTACAAATGGCGGAAGATTTTTTTTCTTTGCTTCCTGCTGGCGGATGCTTTTCAGTATTTCTAAAAGTGTTTCATCTGCCGCTGCTGAAGAGCCTGCACCATTTTCGCCTTCATCGTCATCAGCATTTGCGTCTTCAAATAAATTGTTGAGTGCAATTTTGAATGAAGTTGGCTTTTTAAGAAACTTTTCTCCTTTCGGTGTTAGTTTTAATAAACCATATTCTTCAATATCTTTTCGCAGAAGAGTTGCCAGCAACATCTGGCGAATTAAACTGTTCCAAAAATGTTCATCTTTATCTTTTCCGCTTCCGAACACATCCAGTTTTTCGTGCTGGTACATATTAATTTGCGGTGTAAGTTTTCCGATTAAAATGTTAGATACATATTCTATAATAAATTTTTCACCTAAAGCTTTTACAGTTTTCAACACTTTTACAGCTTCATCTTTTGCTTCAACTCTTTCTTTCGGATGCAAACAATTATCGCAATTACCGCAATTTTCATCGCCCCATTCTTCACCAAAATAATGCATTAAAACTTTGCGTCGGCAAATGGAAGTTTCGGCATAAGCCAAAGTTTCATTTATTAACTGCGCACCAATTTCGCGCTCAGTTAAAGGCTTATCGCGCATCAAATGTTCGAGTTTTGCAAGGTCTTTATGCGAATAATAAAGCAAACATTTTCCTTCCAAGCCATCACGACCGGCACGGCCTGTTTCCTGGTAATAATTTTCGATTGATTTTGGAATATTAAAATGAATTACAAAACGAATATCGGGCTTATCAATTCCCATCCCAAACGCAATAGTAGCAACGATTACCTGCACATCCTCATTCAAAAATTGGTCTTGTCTTTCAGCGCGAAGTTTACTATCTAATCCTGCATGATAAGCTACTGCTTTTATATTATTTGCAACTAACAGTTCTGCAAGTTCTTCAGTAGTTTTTCTGTTGAGCGTATAAATAATTCCGCTTTTCCCTTTGTTTTGAGAGATGAATCGCACAATGCTTTTTACTGTTTGCTCTTTATTAATTTTTGGTAAAATTTCATAGTAAAGATTTGGGCGATTGAATGATGAAATAAAAATATTTGGATTGCGCAGCCCAAGGTTTTTTACAATATCACTTTGTACTTTTGGTGTTGCAGTTGCTGTAAGTGCAATTACTGCAACATTCGGATTGATGATATCCATCATGTCGCGCAAGCGGCGATATTCCGGACGAAAATCATGACCCCACTCTGAAATACAATGCGCTTCATCAACTGCAAAAAAAGATATTTTTAAATCGCTGAAAAAATCGAGGTTTTCTTGCTTGGTTAATGTTTCAGGAGCAACATATAAAAGCTTTGTTTTCCCTGCCAATAAATCTTCTTTTACTTCTTTTATTTGTCCTTTATTAAGTGATGAATTTAAGAAATGCGCAACGTCATCTTTTTCGCTATAACTTCTCACCAAATCAACCTGGTTTTTCATTAAAGCAATTAGCGGACTTACCACAATTGCACAACCTTCAAGTATCATAGCAGGCAATTGATAACATAAACTTTTGCCGCCGCCGGTTGGCATAATAACAAATGTATCGTTGCCATTTAGTAAACTGTGTATTGCTTCTTCCTGACCACCTTTAAATTGTTCAAAACCAAAACTCGATTGCAAATGCACATGAATATTATGGAGATGCAAAATGCTGCCATTTTTATTTTCTACAGAAATAATTTCCACAGAACTTTTATCGGTGCTCTTTTTTCCTGCTGCATTTTTTGAAGTTGTTTTAACCACCTTTGTGGCTTTTTTTGTAATGGTTGCCATGTTAATTAAATGTTTCCTTCTTTATTTTTTCGAGATTGAATACGGATTAAAATACAACTTTTTTAAATACCGAACAATAAAAATTAAATTTTTCATTGAAAATGACCAATTAAAAAGTTATAAAAATTAATACATTTTCAATTTTATGGATAACGAAATTACTTATTGAAAACTTTATTAACAGACACTTTGTTGTTAAAGTTTACCTTTGCGCCGCATGAACTCAAAAATAAAAAATGTTGCCTTACATGCTATACAATCCGAAGCCGAATCGGTAGCCACGCTTGCAGATTTTATAAATGATGATTTTGAAAATGCGGTTAAAGTTATTCATCAATCAAAAGGCCGCGTTGTTATTAGCGGTATTGGTAAAAGCGCAATTATCGCACAAAAAATTGCAGCTACATTAAATTCCACCGGAACGGCTGCATTGTTTATGCATGCAGCAGATGCCATCCATGGCGATTTAGGAATGGTTCAAAAAAAAGATATTGTAATTGTGGTGAGCAAAAGTGGAGAAAGCCCTGAAATAAAATTGTTAACTCCTCTCATCAAAAATTTTGGAAATACACTAATAGCTATTTTAGGAAACATGAATTCTTATTTAGCTAATCATGCTGATATTATTTTAAATACAACAGTAAATAAAGAAGCATGCCTTAATAATTTAGCGCCCACCAGCAGTACAACTGTACAAATGGTAATGGGTGATGCCCTTGCAATTTGTTTGATGGAATTGAATGGTTTTACGGGAAAAGATTTTGCGAGATATCATCCCGGCGGCAATTTGGGTAAACGTTTGTATTTGCGTGTGAATGATATTTACAAACAAAATGAAAAACCAAAAGTATTTGACGAAACTTCACTCAAAGAAATTATTATTGAAATTTCACAAGGCAGATTGGGAGCAACCGCAGTACTAAATAAACACAATAAAATTATTGGTATAATTACCGATGGCGATGTGCGCAGAATGTTAGAGAAAACGGATAATCTTAGCAATATTATTGCAGCCGATATTTTAACCGCTAACCCAAAAACCATTCAGCCGGATGCAATGGCTATTGAAGCTTTGGAAACACTGCGTGTTTTTGATATCAGCCAGTTAATTGTAACCGATGCTGCAAATAAATATTTAGGAATTATACATTTGCACGATTTATTAAAAGAAGGAATTATATAAAACTAATATTCTACATAAAAACCTAAAGCAAAAATTATGAACAAACATCACTACGTAGCAATTATGGCTGGTGGCATCGGAAGCCGTTTTTGGCCAAAAAGCAGAACATCATTTCCAAAACAATTTATTGATATTTTAAACACTGGGCAAACGCCCATCCAGGCTACGTTTGAGCGTTTTAAAAAATTTATTCCTGTTGAAAATATTTTTATAGTTACTTCAAACGAATATACTTCTATCATAAAAAAGCAATTGCCCGAAATTAATGAATCGAATATTTTAGCCGAGCCAAGCAGAAAAAATACTGCGCCCTGCATTGCGTATATTTCTTTTAAATTATTGCAAAAGGATGAAAACAGTGTTTTAATTGTTGCCCCAAGTGACCATGTGGTTTTAGATACGGATGAATTTAAAAGAGTTGCATTAGAGGCGCTTGATTTTGCAACACATTTAAAGGCAATTGTTACACTCGGCATAAAACCAACTTATCCAAACACAGGCTACGGCTACATTCAGCACGATTTAATGGCAGTGGCTGATAATGTTTATAAAGTAAAAACTTTTACCGAAAAACCGAATCTCGATCTTGCAAAAACATTTTTATCGAGCGGCGATTTTTTGTGGAATGCAGGAATTTTTGTTTGGAAGGTAAAAAATATTGTAAAAGCCTTCGAACAATATCAACCCGAAATGTACGATTTGTTTATGGGCGAGAAAGAAAATTTTAATAGTCCTGAAGAACAAAAAGCTATTGAACGAATTTATCCGCTGTGTTCGAGTATTTCTATTGACTATGCAATTATGGAAAAAGCAAATAATGTATATGTTATTCCCGCATCTTTTGGCTGGAGCGATTTAGGCACATGGAACAGCGCTTACGAAAATCTTGAAAAAGATTATTTAGGAAATGCAGTTGCAGGCGATAAAGTAATGGTTATTGATGCAACAAAATGCATGATCTCCGCATCAAATAATAAATTATTAGTTCTGCAAGGTTTAGATGATTTTGTTGTTGTTGATACAAAAGATGTTTTACTTATTTGTAAAAAAGATAAAGAACAGGAAATTAAAGAATACGTAGCTGAAGTAAAACGCAATATAGGCGATCAATATTTATAAAAATTTATGTGGAATTAGTGCAACAAATTCTAACTAAATAAAATATTTTAAAACCACCTTTCGGGTGGTTTTAAAGTAACAATTAAAATTAAAAATGAAAACAATTTTAAGGAGTACCACGTCCACGAATAAGCGATAATAAAAACAAAACAATGAAAATAAAGAACAGAACTTTTGCTATTCCCGCAGCGCTTTCTGAAATTCCTCCAAAGCCGAATATCGCCGCTATAATAGCAACAACAAGAAAGATAATTGTCCAGCGTAACATGGGCTTAAGTTTTAAAGGTGAATAAACTTATTTATCAAAAAAGGTCATAAAACGTGCCAATAAATGTATAAAAAAATTATGAGTTATTTTTATTTTTAATTTAAAAAATTATTGATTACTGTTTCAACTTAAACATAAACATGCCATTGATAAAAACCATAATAACGGGCACTGGTAGTTACATTCCGCCACATATAAAAACAAACAGAGATTTTACAATACATAATTTTTATGGCGAAGATCATCAGCGTATAGAAGCTTCACCGCAAAATATTGTAGAAAAATTCGAATCAATTACCGGCATTCGCGAAAGACGTTATGCACCTGCTGAAATGAATGATTCGGATATTGCAACTATTGCCGCAAAATTAGCTGTTGAAGATGCAAAGATTGATCCCGAAAATTTAGATCAAATTATTTTTGCACATAATTTTGGCAATGTAATTAAACATACTATTCAAACCGATGCAGTTCCTTCGCTGGCATCAAGAGTAAAAAATTCTTTGGGCATAAAAAATCCATCTTGTGTTCCATACGATATTTTGTTTGGGTGCCCCGGCTGGCTGCAGGGATTAATTCAGGCTGATGCTTTTTTTAAAGCCGGCGTTGCAAAAAAATGTTTGATAATTGGCGCTGAAACTTTGAGCCGCGTTTTAGATATGTATGACAGAGACAGCATGATCTTCAGCGATGGCGCTGGCGCCTGTATTGCTGAAGCGAAGGCTGAAGAAGAAGTCGGCAGCGGTATTTTAGGCATCGCCGTTCAATCGCATTGTGAAGAAGAAGCTTATTATATTTATCTCGGAAAATCGAATTTTCCAAATTCCGATCCGCGAATTCGCTATATAAAAATGAAAGGCCGCAAAGTGTATGAATATGCTCTTAAATATGTGCCTGAAGCAATGAAATCCTGCCTCGATAAAAGCGGCGTTGCAATTACTGAATTAAAAAAAATATTTATTCATCAGGCAAATGAAAAAATGGATGAAGCCATCATTAAACATTTTTATAAATTATACGGCATTAATAATATTCCCGAAAATATTATGCCGATGAATATTCATGAATTTGGTAACAGTTCGGTTGCCACCATTCCTACTTTACTCGATATGGTTCTCAAAGGAAATTTGCCTGAACACAATTTATCAAAAGGCGATGTAATAATTTTTGCTTCCGTTGGCGCAGGGATGAATATTAATGCAGTATGTTATAGAATGTAAATTTTTTTACATTCTCTGTTATTGAAAATTTTTTTTATTATTTTTTTCTATTTGAAAAATTTATTTTGGAATACTATCCGCACGAATTATCGTATCTTTTTTATTTGCAGAATTTTTTAAAGAATCAACGCTTTTAGAAAGCGTATCCAGCCTGTATTTCAGCGTATCACTTGCGGAAGGTTGCTGCACATTAGGTGCATTGGCTGTAGCCTGATCAAGATTTTTTAAGCTTGCATCCATCCAGGAATCTATTTTAGATTTCCAGGAAAGTGCTTTTATTTTATTCATCCATCCAATTACATTTAAATCGATCGTCCAGGTAATTTTTGTTCCGTTGCCTGTATTTTCCAGCAAAAAAGTATTGTTTGATTTGCCGTAAATATCAAAATTTATATCTGCCTTTAATTGCGAATAAGGTTGTGATGTTTGTATTAACACATTTCCTGTTTTTGTATCAGGCACCTGGCTGTTCCAGTTTAGCGCGGCGCCTGCACCGCTTTCCGGTCCGTTAAATGTTATTTTATTGGATGGATCCTGTTGCAGCCATGCAGCCCATTTATTCCATTCGCCGGTTGCATTAATGTATTGAAAAACCGGCTCCGGCGCGGCTTTCAGCACCATTGTTTTTTCGATATGAATGGTTGAAGGAAGAAAATAAATTATTACAGCAGCAACTATAATAAGCACTAATAAAAAGGTGAAAAATGTTCTCATAAATAAAATTAGTTTATAATAATTGTAACTTAATATTTATAACGTGAATGTAATAAATTAATGCATTGTTTAAAATTTTAAAAGCAATTGTTGAAAAAAGTTATACAGTACAAGAGTGCGACGCAACGATGTTTAATAATAGTACGAAAGTTAGGCTAAAAAAAAATCATTTATCTTCTGCTTGCAATCAATAAATTTAAATCGGTAAATTTTAAATCGAATCTTTGACTGATATAAAAATTGGTGAGATAACCTTTGTACAAATAAATGCCATTTCGCAAATTAAAATTATGCCAAAGCATTTCTTCAAATCCGCCTTCATCGCCGGTATCGAGCAGCAAAGGCATTAAAACATTACTGATCGCATGGCTTGCAGTGCGCGCAAAACCGCTGGCTATATTTGGCACACAATAATGGATAACTCCATGTTTTATATATGTAGGATTTTCATGCGTTGTAATTTCGCTGGTTTCAAAACAGCCGCCGCGATCAATGCTTACATCAATAATTACGCTTCCCTGGCGCATTGCCATTACCATATCTTCTGTTACAACAATTGGTGTGCGGCCGTTTTCGCTGCTTAATGCGCCAACAGCAACTTCGCAGGTTTTTAATTGTTTGGCAAGAATTTTTGGCTCTAAAACACTCGTCCACACACGAACACCTAAATTATTTTGTAATCGTTTTAAACGATAAACATTGTTATCAAACACTTTTACTGAAGCGCCCAATGCCAATGCAGTTCTGGTCGCAAATTCGCCCACAACGCCCGCGCCAATTATAATAACTTTTGTTGGCGGAATGCCGCTGATGCCGCCTAATAAAACGCCTTTACCATTATCCGGGCTGCCCAAATATTTGCCTGCAATAAGCATGGCGGCGCTGCCGGCAATTTCGCTCATGCTTCGCACAATTGGGTAAGTGCCACTATCATCTTTTAAATTTTCAAAACTTAAAGCAGTGATTTGCTTATCCATCATTTTTTCAATCAATTCCTGTTTTAATAAAGAAATATGAATGGGAGAAATGATGGTTTGATTTAATTGCAAATGCGATAAATCTTCATCTACAACCGGCGCGCTTTTTATTAATATCGGCGCCTTATAAACTGCTGCTTTATCAGCAACAATTTTAGCGCCTGCTTCGCTATAATGTTGATCAGAATATTTACTGCCTTCGCCTGCTTTGGTTTCGATCATTACTTCATGACCATTATTAATTAAAACGCCAACAGCTTCCGGTGTTAATGCAATGCGGTTTTCCTGAAAAGCAGTTTCCTTCGGAATTCCAATGTGCAATTTTGCTTCTCTTGGCTTAATGTCTAAAGTTTCTTCTAACGCTTCGTAACTGATAGAAGAACTAACAATAGGTTTTGAAGATGTTGACATAATTTTAAGTTTGAAAAAGTTGCAAACTTACGAAGTTCAAAGTTGCATAGATTAATTGAACTTGAAAAACTTTTGAAAATAGAAAATTAAAATTTAAAATAAAGTATTGATTTTTTCAAACAATCAAACTTCAACTTTCGGCAAAAATGCGTCTTGAATTTTCATCAATTATTTCAATATAAATATCTAATGTTTTTTCGGGTAATAATTGCGATGCATTTTCGGGCCATTCTATCAAACAAAAATTTCCGCTTGTTAAGCAATCTTCCACGCCGGCGCGAATGGCTTCTTCTTCATTTTTTATTCTGTACCAATCCATATGATAAATTGTTCCGGCAATTTCACTTTTATATTCATTAATTATTGCAAATGTTGGGCTGGTTACAACATCGTTTAAATTTAATTCCTCGCACAAAGCGCGGATAAAAGTTGTTTTGCCAGCGCCCATCTGCGCATGAAAAGCCCATATTCTTTTTTGTTGATTTAGCTGCCAGAATTCTAAGGCTATTTTATTTATTTCATTAAGTGTAAACGTTATATTCATTTTGCAAACGTAGTAAATGAAATTGCCGATTTTTAAATGCCAATAAAATCAGGTTATTAAAAAATTACTTATTGCCCGTTGGAAAGCAATTTTGCATTGCAGCAGACTTGCAATAAATGTTGGTGCAGAATTACGCACGCTTTTTAGAAATTATGCACGCAAAGATATTTCATTTAAAAACCTGCTGCCGAAGGCGCTTTTTTAGTTGATGCAAAAAAGTAGACGGTGAAATGAATGAAATAAAAATTGTTGCGAAAAGGTGGCAACATAAAATTAAAATTGTCTTTTAAAACATTTTTTGTGACATCAATAATAGATATGGTTATAAAAAACCCACAAAATGGTTTTATTGAATTTTACTTTTAAACTTTGATTTTCACTGCTGAACAGCGAACAGAACGTACAAGAGTGCGACGCAAGAAAAATTTAATTAATAATCTAAAGTTGGTAACATAAAAATTTAAATTAATTTTATTACCTTAATTCTCCATTATAAATTAGTAAATCATGGCAGACAATGTTTTTGATGCGATTGTAATAGGCAGCGGTATCAGCGGCGGCTGGGCTGCAAAAGAACTTTGCGAAAAAGGTTTAAAAACAATTATGCTCGAACGCGGGCGCAACATTGAGCACATAAAAGATTATGTAAACGCAAATAAAGAAGCGTGGGATTATCCGCATCGCGGCACGCGAACACAACAAATGATAAAAGATTATCCTGTGCTGAAACGCGATTATCCTTTAAACGAAACTAATTTGGATTATTGGGTAAAAGATAAAGAATGCCCTTACACAGAAATAAAACGCTTCGATTGGTTTCGCGGTTATCATGTTGGCGGACGCTCGCTAATGTGGGGCAGACAAAGCTATCGCTGGAATGATATGTATTTTGAAGAAAATGCAAAAGACGGAATTGCGATTGACTGGCCTGTGCGCTACAAAGAGATTGAGCCTTGGTATGATTATGTTGAAAAATTTATTGGCGTAAGCGGCAATAAAGATGGAATTCCGCAATTGCCCGATGGTCAATTTATGCCACCGATGGATATGACCTGTGTTGAAAAAGATGTTGCTGCGCGAATTAAAGATCATTATAAAGGAACGCGTGCAATGGTTATCGGTCGTACGGCAAATATTACCGAACCTTTGCCGGGGAGAACTAATTGCCAGTTCAGAAATAAATGTTGGCTGGGATGCCCGTTTGGCGCATATTTCAGCACACAATCATCAACGTTGCCTGCCGCAATGAAAACAAATAATTTAACGCTTCGTCCGTGGGCAATCGTTACAAAAATTTTGTACGATAAAGATAAAAAGCGCGCGACCGGTGTAGAGATTTTAGATGCAGAAACAAATAAAACATATCAATATTTTTCAAAAATTATTTTCTTAAATGCATCAACATTAAACAGTGCATGGGTTTTAATGAACTCCGCAACTGATGTGTGGCCCGATGGTTTAGGAAGCAGCAGCGGTGAGCTTGGTCATAACATTATGGATCATCATTTAAATGTTAGCGCGGGCGGAATTGTGGAAGGTTATGAAGATAAATATTATTATGGTCGTCGTGCAAATGGCGTTTACATTCCGCGCTACAGAAATTTCTTTGGTGATAAAAGAGATTATCTGCGCGGCTTTGGTTACCAGGGCGGCGGCAGCCGCGCAGGCTGGAGCCGCGATGTTGCTGAATACAATATTGGTGCAGATTTAAAAGATGCATTAACCGAGCCGGGTCCATGGACAATGGGCATGGGTGGCTTTGGAGAAACCTTGCCTTATCATGAAAATAAAGTAACACTTGACAAAACTAAAACGGATAAATGGGGATTAAACATTTTAGCGTTTGATGTTGAGTTAAAAGAAAACGAATTGAAAATGCGCAAAGATATGCTTGCTGATGCAATCGAAATGCTCGAAGCAGCCGGCGTAAAAAACGTAAAAGGCAGCGATACGAATCCATATTTGGGTCGTGGTATTCATGAAATGGGTTCAGCACGCATGGGCGCAAATGCAAAAAAATCTGTGCTTAATAAATGGAATCAAGTTTGGGATGCACCAAATGTTTTTGTAACCGATGGTTCGTTTATGGTTTCAGCAGCTTGCCAAAATCCTTCGCTTACTTACATGGCGTTTACTGCGCGTGCAGCAGATTTTGCTGTGAAGGAAATGAAGAAGATGAATATTTAAAAATAAGAATTCAAAAGTGAAAAGTAAAATTAAGGTTTTTAAATTTTGATTTTTTACTTTTTAATTTAAAATATGCCCGGCGATACAACCAGCATAAACATCAATTCCGGCGGCGTTGAAAAAAATACGTTCGATGCAATTGTTATTGGCAGCGGTATTAGCGGCGGTTGGGCTGCAAAAGAACTTTGCGAGAAAGGATTAAAAACTTTGGTGCTCGAGCGTGGAAGAAATGTGGTGCATAACAAAGACTATCCCACTGCAATGCTTGCTCCGTGGGAGTTTCCGCATCGCGGAGAAATGACAAGAAAATTTGTTGATGAAAATCCTTTAATAACGCAAGCCGCAGGTTTCGACGAATCAACTGCACATTTTTTTATTCGCGATAAAGATCATCCTTACATTCAGGAAAAACCTTTTGAGTGGATTCGCGGTTACCAGGTTGGCGGCAAATCAATTATTTGGGGCAGAGCCTGTCCGCGCTGGAGCAATTATGAATTTATAAATCCCGCGCGTTATGGTTATGGAATTGAGTGGCCAATAAATTATGAAGATATTGCGCCTTGGTATTCGCACGTGGAAATTTTTTCGGGAATTTGCGGCAACAAAGATGGTCTTGAAGCAATGCCCGACGGCGAATACCTTCCGCCGTTTGAATTTAACTGTGTTGAAAAAGATCTAAAGAAAAAAATAGCCGATAATTATAAAGACCGGTTTATGATTCAGGGTCGCTGGGCGCAATTAACACAACCAAAACAAATTCATTTACAACAAGGCCGTGCACAGTGCCAGGCACGCGACCTTTGCATGCGCGGATGCCCGTGGGGCGCGTATTTCAGCTCTGTTTCATCCACATTACCTTGGGCTGCAAAAACAGGAAATTTAACGGTGCGTCCTTTTTCCGTTGTG
Organism: Chitinophagaceae bacterium; assembly: GCA_051004255.1. GTDB lineage: Bacteria > Bacteroidota > Bacteroidia > Chitinophagales > Chitinophagaceae > JBPCKN01. The sequence continues at coordinate 77,609 of JBPCKN010000012.1, forward strand.
CATTCAATTATCTATGATGAAAAAAAAGATAAAGCAATTGGTGTAAGAATAATTGATACGAACACAAAAAAATCAACCGATTATTTTTCCAAAATTATTTTTGTAAATGCATCTGCATTAAACAGCAATCTTGTTTTGCTGAATTCCACTTCTAATCGCTTTCCAAACGGTTTTGGAAATGATAACGGATTGCTTGGCAAATATGTTTGTTTTCAAAATTATCGCGGCTCTGTTCACGGCACAATTGACGGCTTTGAAGATACATATTATTACGGTCGCAGACCTTCAGAATGTATGATGGCAAATTTCAGAAACTTCAAAAAGCAAGACACCGATTTTGTTGGCGGATACATGGCGTTTATGGGTTGTTATCGCAATCGTGGTGCAGGCGATAAATTAGATGTGCAAATTGGTGCAGATTATAAAGAAGCGATGAGCGAAGCCGGCGGCTGGGAAGTTTACATGTACATGCAAGGTGAAACAATACCGAAAGAAACGAACCATGTAAGTTTAAGCAAAATAGAAAAAGATCAGTGGGGAATTCCGTTGCTTGTTACAACAGTTGGTTACGATGATAATGATGAAAAATTATTGAATGATTTTCTAACGCAGGGCGAAGAAATGTTTGATAAATGCGGCATAAAAAATATTACACATAACGATAATCATTGGGCGCCGGGAAGGGATATTCACGAAATGGGCGGATGCAGAATGGGCAAAGACCCTAAAACTTCTTTGCTCAATAAATGGAATCAATTTCATAACTGCAAAAATGTTTTTGTAACCGATGGCGCCTGCATGACGAGCACTGCAAACCAAAGTCCTTCTATTTTTTATATGGCATTAACTGCAAGAGCTTGTAATTATGCGGTGGATGAATTGAAGAAAGGGAATATTTGATGTGATGATTTGGTGATGGGAATGATGTGCTATTTTTTCGGAATAATAATAAACATAATCCTTATTGGATTGTGTCTTGAATCTGATCTCATAAGGGAACCTTGTGCATTATTCATTATTGTTGTTTCAGTTTTTGCGATATAATCTTTCCTGTGCAATACGCCAACGTTTCAATATTTGGCGATATGAAATTGTCAAAAAAACAAATTGAACAAACTCCATCACAAAAGTGATTATTTACTGCATTTCTACATGAATAAATTTTAATCTGCACTTCATCTGCTACTTATTTCATCAGTACAATTTTGTTTTTCAAAGTTTTCGCTAAAATCATTTTTAGGAAATTTTGATTTTAAATCATAAAAAAAAACAAATTATTATGCCTAAGCATCATGAAAAAAAACCACATCAAAAAGCAGTGGGTTTACAGTTAATTGGTAAATCTGATGAACTGATTAACTTATTAATTACTGAGCCTGAAAAAAGAGAGTGGGCTATTGAGCAGGTAACCAATGAAGGTCCTGAGCACAAACAAGTATTTAGCGCCTTGCTTTTAAATCGAATGTTCAAGCTTGTTCAATTAATCGAAGAAAAAACAAATGTTTCTTTCGCAGCACAAAAAGGAAATGAAATTATTTCGAAAAAAAATGAGGATGAATTCATCATTCCACTGCAGCTGCTGGCAACTGCTCTTAAAAAAGAACAAACAGAAGACGTTTTAAAAATTTTATCTCATGCGCCGGAACATGAGTTGATTGCTTTTACTGCTTTGCTACAAGCAACAGAATGGAGTATTAAAGCAATAGAAAAAGAAAATAAAATATAAATACATTTTAATCTGCATTTCATGCCATCCTTGTTTGCAAATTTCAATTTTGATTTTATAATATTTATTCACATTAAAAATAAAAAAAATGAAAAAGTTATTTATGGCAGTTTTAATAACAGCCGCAACAATCGCAACAGTTAATGCACAACCACCTGCGCTGGGCGCTCCGCCGTCACCAAGACCAGATGCTCGGGGTATTCGACCGCCTCATCCACCCCGCGGCGAACAATTACAACCGGTAAGTCAATTTCAGGGAAGAGTTGTTAAGATTAGTGTAAACGATGATTATGTTTACGATGGTTTTTACATGCTTACCGGAAGTGATAGTGTACTGGTAAAATTTCCGCCGCATCTTGGTTCACAAATTACTTCATCAATAAAAAATGGTTCAAGCGTTACTGTGAACGGTGTGATGAATTATTCACCATTTGGCGAAAAGGAAATAAAAATGGTTAGCATAAATGCAAACGGCCAAACAATTTATGATGCGCCGCCCGCTGCAACACCCATTGCAGTTTCTGAAAAATTTATTAATGGAAGCGGAACAATCAGCAATACACAAACTGACCGCGAAGGCAGAATAAATGGTTTTATTTTGAATGATAACGCCATTTTGCGCATCCCTCCTGACGTTATTTACCAATTATCAGTCACGGCTAAAACCGGCGCTACCATTGACTATACAGGCACGTTAAAACAATTGCAGACCGGCGAAGTGGCTGCAGGTAATTACAAAATTGTGCATTGCAACACAATTAAAATTAACGGGCAGCAATATCTTGTAAGATAATTTTTTAAAAGAGGTAAGGCAAGATGCTTTACCTCTTTTTATTTTCGACCAAAAATTTAATTATGAAATCGCTATCTACAATTGGGCTACTTTTTTTATCCAACACATTTATGACGTTTGCCTGGTACGGACATTTAAAATACTTCGGAAAAGGCACCACCACTTCTTTGTTTTTAATTATTCTTATTAGCTGGGGTATTGCTTTTTTTGAATACTGTTTTCAGGTGCCTGCAAACAGAATTGGTTTTGCAGAAGAAGGCGGTCCGTTTTCGCTTGTGCAATTAAAAGTGATTCAGGAAGTAATTACGCTTATTGTTTTTGTTATTTTCTCTGTGGTGATTTTCAAAAATGTTCGCTTTACAACTAATCATTTTATCGGCTTTGGCTTTTTGGTGGCTGCGGTTTATTTCATATTTAAATCATAACGAAAAATTTTTAAACCTGTTGCAAAATGAACAAAACGCAATCTATTCAATTCAAAAAACATAAGGTTATTTGGCCGCTCGAGTCACTAAACTTTTTCATGGCCGATATGCAGGCAGGAATTGGGCCTTTTTTGGGAATATTTCTTTTGGCACATGGCTGGAAAAGTGGACCCATCGGTTCTGTAATGACCATCGGCGGCGTTGCCGGAATGTTAATGACAGCACCTGCAGGTGCATTAATTGATGCAACAACGCGTAAACGCATGTATGTTGTTATATCAGGAATATTTACGGTTATTGCTTCAGCGTTTATACTTCTCTCACAAAATTTTTGGATAGTAAGTATATCGCAAGTGGCAACAGCTATTGCAGGCTCTGCGTTAGGACCGGCTGTAATAGGAATAACGCTTGGTATTGTTAAACAGGCTGGCTTTAATCGTCAAAATGGTCATAATCAGGCGTTCAATCATGCAGGCAATGTCGCCGGCGCAGCGCTATCAGGTTATTTAGGTATGAAATTCGGGATGCCCGCCATTTTTTATCTCGCCGCAGTTTTTGGTGTGTTATCCATCATATCTATTTTAATGATTCCTGGCAAAGCAATAGATAACAAAGCAGCACGTGGTTTAAAAGAAAATGGAGAAGATAATAAAGCAAGCGGTCTTCAAGTGTTATTCAAATGTAAGCCACTGCTAATATTGGCTGCGGCTCTTGCTTGTTTCCATTTAGGAAACGGTGCTATGTTGCCGTTATATGGTTTAGCCGCTGCTTCAAAGAATCAAGGAAATCCCACTGTTTTTGTAGCCATGACAATAGTTATTGCACAAGTGGTTATGATTTTTGCATCCATCATTGCTATGCGCATGGCTGAAAAAAGCGGGTACTGGCTTGTATTGTTTATTTCATTTATAGCACTTCCTATACGCGGTTTTATTGCAGCCCACATGATTAATCAAACAGGTGTTTACCCCGTTCAAATACTGGATGGTATAGGTGCCGGATTGCAAAGTGTTGCCGTTCCAGGATTGGTTACGCGTATTTTAAATGGTACCGGACGGGTTAATATTGGTCAGGGCGCTGTGATGACGGTGCAAGGGCTTGGAGCATCGTTGAGCCCTGCTATTGGTGGATGGATTGCGCAAGGCATTGGCTATCGTTTAACCTTTATGATTTTGGGCAGCTTTGCAATCATTTCAATTTTATTATGGCTGATATTTTCTTCTACTATTAGGTCCGCCTCCGATAATACGCGGGCAAATAATAATAGTAAAAATGGAGATAAAAAAGTTAAGAAGTGAATAATCACAAAAAATAAAAGCTATCAAAAAATCAAAGAAATTTATTTATACTTTAATGAATGCAGGAGTCGCTTTAATTACTTTTATTAAAAACACCGATACATAAAAATGTTTTATGAAGATTTATAAAAACGATTTTTATGAAATTATCTCAGCAAACTACAATAAAAATTATCTTGATTGCTTTGTCCATCTTAATTCTATTGTATATTTCAGAACCAGTTATGTTTAATATTCCTCCGCATAGTAAAAATCTTCTTTGGATAGTTTTTATTATCTCCGGATTATTATTACTGCTTACCTACATCAATCCGAAAAAACCTCCTGCCCCGCCTTTGCTGCCGCACAATACTTTACCGCAACCTTCAGGCGAAATAAGCGGAACTGTTGTAGAATATGGCAGCAACGCTATTGGTGATATTGATAAGATTTTATTGCAGCAAAGCAATCAAAAAATATGGTTACATTTTCCACCGCACACTGCGCAACAGGTCATGAATATAGCTATAAAAAATACTACTATATACGCAACTATTGATAATGGCAAAAAGCCGCCGCATGATAACAGTATAATGTATGAATTAATTTCATTGCGGTCAGATGCATTGGGTAAAATAATTAATGTGCATGATATTCCGCCGCCTCCGCCAATGCAAGGAAATGAAGTGGAAGTAAAAGGAAATAACATTCAATTAAAATTAGACGACAAGGGAAACGCTGCAGCATTTATTCTATCAGGAAAGTTAATTGAGTTTCATCCGCATACAGCAGAAACGTTATTGCCTTTGATGAAACAGGCACATGAAATTATTGTACGCGGTTACGAACGCAGCCCATCTGATGGTTTTGTAAATAATACCGGATTGCCTTTTATAAAACCTTCTGTTATTACGATTGATAATATTAATTATGTGATACAATAAACAAAATGAAAATACTGATCGCAGAAGATGAAGAAAAACTTGCAGCTTTTATACAAAAAGGATTGCAGCAGGCAGGGCATGTAGTGCAGCAATGCAATAATGGTTCGCAGGCTTTGGAAAAAGCTGCATCAGAAAATTTTGATTTGATATTGCTCGATTTGATGATGCCCGGCGCCAATGGTTTTGAAGTGCTGAAAAATCTTCGTGCCTTTAAAATTCAAACACCGGTGATTATTGTAAGCGCTTTGAGCGATACGCAGCAAGTAGTGCAGGGGCTTGACCTTGGCGCAGTTGATTATATAAAAAAACCTTTTGAATGGGAGGAATTGCTGGCACGCATAAGAATTCTGCAGCGAAAATTATTTTCATCAGAAAGTACAAAAATTTGTATTGATGATTTGATAATTGATTTAATGAGTCGCAAAGTGGTAAGAGGAGAAAAAGAAATAAACCTTACCTCAAAAGAATTTGTGTTGCTCGAATATCTTGCCCGCAATGCAAACCGCGTGATAAGTAAAAATCAAATACTGGAAAATGTATGGGAAATGGATTTTGATCCCGAAAGCAATATTGTAGAAGTGTATATGTATCAATTGCGAAAAAAAATTGATAAAGGCTTTGATAAAAATTTAATAGAAACCATTGTTGGTGCTGGTTATAAGCTGAAAGGAAATAAATCATCACTTTGAAAAAAAGATTTTCATATCCTTTTTACCATAGCCTTCGCTTTCGGTTCGGGTTAATTTTCGGCTTATTATTTTTATTCTTTTTATTGGGGATTGTTTTTTTTCTTTATTCAAACGTAAAATATCAACTTGAAAAAAGTTTTGCAGACAGATTAAAAAGCCAGGCAAACATTGTTTTACAAAAGACGGAGATAAGCCCGTTAACCATTCCATTGCCGCAGGAAAAAGAATATTTTTTACTCACTTATAATAACGGCAAGCAATCAGACACGCTGTTTAACAATCTGCCTTTATCTGCAAAATTATTATCTGCACAAAACCCGCGAGTGCAGTTGTGGCGCGCTTTATACGTTTCACGGATATTAGAAACGGGCGGCATAATAAATATATGGTATGCCTTGTCTGCAAATGAATTAAATAAAAATCTTGAACAACTTCGGTTGGTATTATTTATTTATATTCCATTGTCGCTTTTTATTTCTTTTATTGCAGGATATTTTTTATCGGGATTTTTATTACAACCTATTCATCACATCATCAGCAAAGCAAACGATACAAGCTTGCAAAATGAAATACAACTTTTAAAGGAGCCCAAAACAAAAGATGAACTGCATCATTTATCTGTTGCATTAAACCGTATGCTGGAAAGAATACAAAAACAATCGCAGCAGCAAAATGCTTTTTTTGCATCAGCATCACACGAATTGCGAACACCGTTAAGCGTGATGCTCACTGAATTGCAGGTGTTGCAAATGAGTAATACGTCACTCGAAATAAAATCAATTTTGCAAAATCAAATAGCAGCGGTTCAACGATTAAATAAATTAGTGAATGATTTTTTACTGATGAGCCAATTAAAATCGGGCACGCTGATGTTGCAAAAAGAAAATGTAAATATTGTTGAGTTGGTAACAGACAGCTCAGAAAGATTAATGAATAAAATGCAGCAACAATTTCTTTCTTTAAAAATAAATCTGCTGCCGGTGGATGGCAATTTTGATGTATGGGCTGATGCAGCGCTGCTACAAATAATTATTTTTAATCTTATGGAAAATGCAGCAAAGTATGCAAAGGCGCAAACACTTATTGAAATTACTATTAAGCAAATTGACAAAAATATTTTATTCAATATATCTAATACAACTGATAAAGAAATTATCAATATTGAAAAACTTACGGATGAATTCAAAAGAGAAGATGATTACAAGGAAGGTTTTGGTTTAGGTTTATGGATAGTGAAGCAGCTAATTGTTTTACATGATGCAAAATTTAATTTGTTATATATCAACAGAACTTTTATGGCGGAGTGGATAATGAAAAAGAAATAAGGTAACTACACAGTAAAAGGGCGAATCTTTTTATTAAGTTTTTTAAAATGTAATAAAGTAATTCCTCTACAATTACAGATGTATCACCATTATAATAAGTAAGGTGGCAATAATTTGCAAGTGCAGTCAAGTATTCTGATCGCTATGTTCAATTATTTACTCTTGCTTTTAAGGACTTGGTATTAGCGAGAAAAGCAGGAACAATGTCAAATCAATAATACAAAATAATAGAAGCCATTGTTATTTTTCTTTAGAGAAATATGTATTTTAAATTACTTTGTCCGTATACGCGTACCAAAGCTTTTATTTTTTTTAATAAAAGCTCCCTTTCATTATTCATGAATTTGAAATATCCTGCCTCGTGCTCTTATACGTTGTAAAGACATTAATGATAAAGATGATACACCGTTAGGTAATACAAAAATCGATATTGAGAATCATAAGGTCATTTAATAATCTACTCTTGACTGGCTATCCGCAATGAGTTTCAGAATGAGAGCGCCTGCAATAAAAACGGCTATAACAGAAAAGGCAGGCAGATTTTTTTTGTTCAATGATTTCTTTTTCATACGCTTTTCATTTTAATAAACAGAATAAAAAATATCGGAAAAAATTTTATTTTTTTATAAAATTAATATTTTATTGATAATTTTTTAATTATGAATTTTTTTATTCCCTTTTTTATTATTTCATTCAAGGTAATTGAAAAGGAATTACTCACTTCATATCAGAAATCGTTCTAAAATTTTAATAAATATGTGCAAAAAAAAAATATTTTAAAAAGAATCCTTTATTTAAAAAATGCAGTACCTTACAATATATTTTCTAACGATAATCAATATTTTTTGTTCACTGGTAACTCAACATTAATAGCGAATATGTATGTTGAGTTTTGATACTCGAAACGTAAATATTTTTTCTCTGATTTGTGTGAAATTAATGATGAACTTGCCTAAACGTTTCCACTTCAATTGGTAAAAAGATGGTTAGTAAGGATGTAGCAAATTGTTGAAAAGTTGATTTTCGCTAATCGCTCAAACATTTATTCATCACATAAAATTAAACCCATGGCTACAAAATCAGTAACTGGTACAAACTCCGTAAACGATATTCATATCATTTGGCTAACATCCGGACTGAGTTGCGATGGTGATTCAGTTGCAATGACTGGGGCAGTTAATCCCAGCCTGGAAGATATTGCATTAGGGGCATTGCCCGGCATGCCCAACGTTCATATTCATAGCCCGGTGATATCTTATGAAAACGGAGATGAACTTATGCAATGGTGGTATAAAGCGGAAAGAGGAGAACTTGACCCCTTTGTTTTAATATTGGAAGGTTCGGTACCCAATGAGGAAGCCATTAAACACACCGGCGGGTATTGGGCTGCTATGGGTACTACTGGCCCCTTTGGTGATCCTATTACTACTAATGAATGGATTGACCGGCTTTCAAAAAAAGCAGCCGCAGTTGTGGCCCTGGGCACTTGCGCCACTTATGGAGGGATACCCGCAATGAAAAATAATCCAACTGGTGCTATGGGTCTTCCTGATTACTTAGGATGGAATTGGAAGTCGAAGGCAGGCTTACCCATCGTTTGTATTCCCGGATGTCCTGCCCAGCCGGATAATACAACAGAAACACTTTTATATCTTGTTTTCCAATTAGCCGGTAAAGCACCTATGATTCCTTTAGATGATGCATTGCGTCCTAAATGGTTGTTCGATCGCACTGCTCATGAAAATTGTGACAGGGGTGCCTTCTACGAACAAGGTGATTTCGGACAAGAATATGGCACACATAAATGTCTTGTACAAATAGGATGTAATGGGCCTATAGTGTATTGCAATGTCCCCAGGCGTGGTTGGCAAAATGGAATCGGAGGATGCCCTAATATTGGAGGTATTTGTATGGCCTGTACTATGCCTGGATTCCCTGATAAATTCATGCCTTTTATGGATGAGGCTATTGGCGCAAGATTTTCTTCTAATTCAGCAAAATTTATATCAGGCCCTATCTTGAGAGTCTTTCGCAGAATGACTGCTAATAAGAAAGATAAAGAACCTGCATGGAGGAAACCCGGTAAGAAGATCACAAGTGGCTATCAGCCTGCATGGGAAAATTAAAATTTGACTTTCTATACAATGACTACTATTAATTAAAAATAAAAATTTTATTATGCCAGAAGTACTAACCAAACCAAGAGTTTCCACAGATAAACCCAACGTTGTAATAAAGGAAATGTCATGGGATCCAATTACCCGTATAGTAGGTAGTTTAGGTATCCATTGCAAGATTGATTTTACCAACAGAAAAGTTCAGGAGTGTTACAGCACTTCAATGGTGTTTCGTGGATTTGACATCTTCATGAAAGGTATTGATCCACGGGATACTCACTTCATTTCGAGCCGTGTATGTGGTATTTGTGGCGATAACCACATGACGTGTTCGTGCCTTAATCAAAATATGGCTTATGGCGTAAAACCACCTCATCTTGGTGAGTATGTTGTTAACCTCGGCGAATCTGCTGATTTTATGTTTGACCATGCCATATTCAATGATAATATGTGCAATGTTGATTTCTGCGGTCAAATGGTTAAGGAAACCAATCCGAGCGTATACGAAAAGGCAAAGCATACTCAAGCGCCTAATGCAAAAATTCATGGCTATAACACCATCGCTGAAATTATGGATTCGCTCAATCCTTTTACAGGAAAATGTTATATGGAATCGCTCCAAATATCAAGGCTTACCAGGGAAATGTTTTGCCTCATGGAAGGCCGGCATACACATCCATCTACATTAATTGCCGGCGGTGTTAGCACATCAATAACACACCAGATTTTTACAGATTATTATGTACGGTTAATGAAATATATTGAATACTGTAAAAAAATTGTGCCTTTGCATGATGACTTATATGATTTCTTCTATGAAGCTTTGCCCGGCTATGAAAGAGTGGGTTACCGGGATACAAACCTTGTTTGCTGGGGATCTTTTGATGATCCTAACTATTGTGATTATGACTATAAGAATATGACTAACTGGGGACGTAAAAGATTTGTTACCCCAGGCGTGGTAATTAATGGAGAGCTTGTTACCACTGATCTTGTAGAGATCAACCTTGGGATAAGAATTCTATTAGGCAGTTCTTATTATGATGATTGGGAAAATGAAAAAATGTATGTTCCCAATGACCCATTGGGAAACCCGGTTGACCGAAATCATCCATGGAACAAGACCACCAAACCTAAACCAGGTAAAAGAGACTTTGCCGATAAATATACGTGGGTAACTTCACCGCGTTGGTATGACAAACGTAGCGGTAAACATGTATGTTGCGATACTGGTGGCGGCCCCTTTGCAAGGCAGTGGGTAACTGCAAAAGCAGGCTTGGTAGATATCGGATATATAAAAGCTACAGGTGATTCACTTGAGATGAACCTGCCAAAAACAGTTGGCATGCCGGAAATGAAACAGATATGGAAAATACCAAAATGGAGCAATGCCATAGAAAGAGATCGTGCAAGGGCATATCATCAAACCTATTCAGCATTGGTGGGATTATATTGTTTAGAAAAAGCGCTTGATGAAGTTCACGCAGGCCGCACAAAAACATGGACACCTTTTAAAGTTCCTGATGAAGCAGTAAGTTGTGGGTTTCATGAAGCAGCACGTGGAGTAATTTCACATCATATGAAAATAGAAGGAGGAAAAGTAGCTAATTATCAAATGTTCCCGCCAACTCCATGGAATGCAAGCCCACGTGATATTTATGGAACTCCGGGTCCATATGAAGATGCAGTTCAGAATACACCGATCTTTGAGGAGAATGATTCAGATAATTTCAAAGGCATTGATCTTATGAGGGCAATTCGTAGCTTCGATCCATGTCTGCCTTGCGGAGTACACATGTATACAGGAGGAGGAAAGATGATTAAATCAACACATACGCCAACGGCGCTGGCATCATATAATGGTAAAAAATAATGGTTTAATTGTGAGTTATTAGCGATGTATAATGAATGAAGATGCATTGTCTTCCCTCATATCTTATAACTTATACTTACATCTAAATGCCTTTGCCTATGGTATCTTCATCATTAATATCAAGGCTGCGAAAGATAGCTACTCCATTACAGGAAGAAGTAATAGAAAAATGTGATTTTTGCGGCAGGATTTTATCTCCTAATCACCGTCATCTCGTTGATCTTTCTGCTATGAAGTTTATGTGCACCTGTGAAATGTGCATGATAACAATGGCAGAAGCCGGGACCTATAAACCTTTGCCTCAGCGGTCTCTGCGGCTGGAAGGCTTCAACATGTCAGATGCATTATGGTCAGATTTTCTTATACCTGTAAACATGGCCTTTTTTGTTTTAAGCTCGGGCCGAAATGGTGCTGTGGCATATTACCCTGCACCTACCGGAGCTACAGAATCGAAACTAAAAATGGAGGCATGGTATCAACTCACACAAATAAATCCTTTGTTGAATAGTTTGGCTCCTGACCTGGAAGCGCTTCTTATAAACCGGCTTGATACTATAGGTCAATACTATATTGTACCTATTGATAAATGCTACGAACTAATTGGCAGGATAAGAATTACATGGAAAGGTATCTTTGGTGGTAAGGAAGTTAATGATGTCATCAGGCAATTTTTTGAAGAACTAAAAGAAAAGTCTGTAGTATGCCCAATTTGAAATTTGAAATCATTTCTTGCGAAGTGAAGCCATACGCAGTATTGCCAACTCTTGCTTTCAAACTTCAGATTACCAACGAAGCTGAAAATGAAGAAGTATATGCAGCAGCACTAAAATGCCAGTTGATGGTTGAAGCGGTAAAACGATCGTACAATGAAGAATCAAAAAATAAACTGCATGAACTTTTTGGGGAACCTTTTAGATGGGACGAAACACTTAGAAGTTTTTTCTGGATGATCATAAATATACCTATTCCTAGGTTCACAGGTAAAACGGTAGTGGAAGTTGCAATACCATGCAGCGAAGATCAGGCAATGGCGGCAGGAAAATATTTTTATGCAGTCTCGGATGGTACAGTACCGCTGGCTTTCCTGTTTAGCGGCACGTTGTTTTACAAAGATCCTGAAGATAATTTGCAGATATCACTGATTCCATGGGAAAAAGAAGCTTTATATAAAATGCCAGCAAATTTATGGAAGGAAATGATGGATATTTACTTCCCCAACTGCAGGTGGGTGCGGTTGCGAAAAGATATTTACGACAGGCTGGTAAAATACAAAACACAAACCACATTTGCAACTTTGGAAAATTGTTTGGAATCTATTCTTGATGAGGCTTTAAAAGGTATTCAGCTAATCGAAAAGCAAAGCGTATGAATCAGGTGAATGTTGATACATTAAATACAGAATTTATTTTAGAAAATATTACTCAAACACTTCTCTATGAAGGATACGCTTTATATCCTTATCATCGCTCGGCGATAAAAAATCAAAAGCCTATTCCCTTCGGCGTTGTTTTTCCTCAGCAATATAATATTTACAATGAGCATTCTCACTCAAAGATGCAAACACAATGTATTGTTACCGGAAGTGATAATTTGCAGATAAATATAAGTGTTCGTTTTCTTCATTTACTAAAAGTAGAAATCTTTGAAAAGGATTTACAGCAAAAAACTTCTGAGAGTGATTTTGTTCAGGTTCATAATGTAAGTCTTAATGGTAAAATTTACCAGGCAGGATGGCAAACAATAGAGCGTAAGATAAGTACCGGTAATTTACAGATATCCCAATTAATAAAAAACAGGAAAGTCATTTTTATCAAATTTGATAAAGTGTATGATACTACAAACATTTCTGATGAAAATGGTGAAACAGTTGCAAAACAAATTAATAGCGTATCCCAAATTAAAGGCACCATAATCGTAGAAGCTGAATCAGTAAAGAATACACAAAACGCTTTTCGTATAACTGTCACTGTTACAAACACAACTCCTTTTGAAAATACTGAAGCAATTACACGCGATGAAGTGCTTACTCAATCTTTTCTTTCCACACATATAATATTAAATACATCGGACGGGCAATTTATATCTCATCAAGACCCGGATGAAAAATGGAAGACAGTTATAGATGAGTGTGCGAATATAAATACCTGGCCAATACTCATTGACGAAGCAAATACAACATTACTATCATCGCCCATTATTTTATATGATCATCCGCAAATAAATCCCCAAAGTCATGGCGATTTATTTGACAGCACAGAGATAGAAGAAGCTTTGCTGCTGCATGTAAATTTATTGTCGGATGAAGAGAAAAAAAGAATTTCACAGAGTGATGAAAAGCTGCAAGCCATGCTAAAAAAAGTTGGTGAAATTACTCCCGAAGAATTGATTAACTTTCATAGCGGATTAAAAGAAAGTACACAAATACAAATTAATAATGAAAAATTTTAATTATGAGATCAGCAGATTTAATGAATGATTCACCTGGAGAAGTAGTAAAAATAATTGATGGCATTATGTACAGTAAAGGTGATAAAGTGCGGCTTAAGCTTGGTCACCGAAGATCAGATGCGTCAGACATTCTTATAAATGGAAGACTAGCGACCATTGAAATTATATACACTGATTATGAAGATAAGGTTCATATCGCTGTTACTTTAGATGATGATCCGGGGCAAGACATGCAACGTGACTTAGGGATTTATCGTTTTTTTAATGCGGATGAAATTGAACACATAAAATAAATTATGGAAAATAATTCACCAACAACAGAAATTGAGCAACCAAAAAAAGGTATGTTAATTAGGAAAAGAGTAATAATTGCAGGAGTAGGAAATATGTTCATGAAAGATGATGGTTTCGGTGGTGCAGTTATAAAAAAAATGATGGGCAAAGAATTTCCCGAAGGTGTAGAAGTAAAAGATTTTGGAACCGGCGGTCTTAAACTGGCGTATGATCTCATGAGAGGTTATGATGGTTTGATTCTTCTCGATGCTTCTTCGAGAGGAGAAAAGCCAGGCACGCTTTACATTATTGAACCTAACGAAAATGATATTGATGCTGACTTAGAGCAGGGTGGTCCTATTGATCCGCATGGTGCAGATCCGGTAACAGTTCTGAGATTTGTAAAATCAATTGGCTCATGGCCTGCAAAGGTACTTATAGTTGCATGTGAGCCGGAAACTGTTGATGAATTTGAGATTGGCCTTAGCGATTCAGTAAATGCATCTGTTGATAAAGCGATTGAAATGGTAGATGAAATTATAAAAAATATTTACGCAGAAAAATGAAAGTATTATGAATATATTCTCACAGGAAAATTTTAACGGCGTTCAGGAAGTTATTAAAAGTACTAATGGACAAAACGGTCATACTGCAAAAACAAATCCTGTAAAGGATGAAATAGCAGATCTTAATCAGCAAAGCCAGCATATACAGGAATTAATAGAAGAGATTGATTCATTGCCGGATGCTAATGCAAGAGTATTGATGCAGGAATGTATACAGGAAATGCTGAGTTTTTACGGGCACGGTCTTGAAAAAATATTAAGTATTATCTCAAAGGGCAATAATACAGCTGCTAAAGACATTTATAATAATTTGATTGAAGATAGCTTTGTAAGCAGTCTTTTGTTGATTCATGATCTTCATCCATTGGATTTAAAAACACGCTTATACCAGGCACTTGAAAAAGTAAAACCTTATATGGACAGTCACGGCGGAAGTGTTGAAGTTGTAAGCCTTGAAAATGGTGTTGCGAAATTAAAATTATCAGGAAGTTGCAAAGGTTGTCCTTCTTCTTCCAGCACACTGGAACTTGGTATCAAACAGGCGATTGAAGAACTCTGCCCCGATCTTGAAGGACTGGAAGTTGAAGGCGCTGTTGACGCTCCTTCAAAAAAAACACACAATTTGGATGCAGGCTGGCGAGTAATTAAAGGTGTTGATGTATTGCCAAACAATGCTATGAAAGCTGTTGAAATTCCCGGATTACATCTGATATTTTGCCGTGTAAATAAGCAGCTTTATGCTTATAGAAATCTTTGCCCGGCTTGTGACAGACCATTTAGTAACGGAACATTGGAAAACAATATTCTTGGCTGTCAACTCGGTCATCGCTATGATGTGCAGCTTGCCGGAAAATGTACAGATGACCCGGATATTCATCTTGATCCTTTTCCTTTATTAGAAGATAATGGTATAGTTAAAATAGCGGTGGGATAAAGATTTTAAAACATGCACGAAATATCTATTTGTCAAAGCATCATAAAAACAATAGAAACTGAACTTGAGGAAGAGCAGTTTCAAAATATCCGTGAGATTCATGTGAAGATAGGTGTATTGTCCTGCGTAGAGCCGACAGTTTTGACACATATTTTTACCTATATTATTGAAGGAACTCCCTTTAGTAAAAGCAGTTTATACACAAATTTTGTTGAAGTAGTTGCAGCATGTGAACATTGTAATAAAAACTTCAAAGTAGAGGATTACAAATTTATTTGTCCCGAATGTGATACGCCATCTTCAACAATTATTGAAGGAAACGAGTTAACAATTTATAAAATTATTTTAGAGGAATCATCTTATGCAGAAGTTAACCAATAAAGCCGTTGGAACCGTAAGAGTTCAGGACGTTTCATTAAGTCTTTTAAAGGCGAATGATTACATAGCCGAAATGATACGCAATGAAATGAAAGAAAAAAATATTCTTTTATTGAATTTAGTTTCATCACCGGGCAGCGGTAAAACATCGCTGTTGGAAGAAACAATAAAGCGATTAAAAAATGAGCTGAATATTACTGTGCTCGAAGGTGACCTCGAAACAGAACGCGATGCTGATAGAATTAGAAAACAGGGAATTCAGGCTTTACAGATTGTCACACATGGAACCTGCCACCTCGAAGCGCAAATGATTCAGCAGGCAATGCCAAATTTAAATTTTGATGGTGTTGATATTCTTTTTATAGAAAACGTTGGAAACCTTGTGTGTCCTGCATCTTACGATCTTGGCGAAGATATTCGTGTAACATTAGTTTCCTGCACGGAAGGTGATGATAAGCCAAAAAAATATCCAAGCATGTTTCTCACTACAGATATTATGGTTGTTACAAAAACCGATTTACTGCCTTATGTTCCTTTTTCAATTGATGCAGTTATTAAAGATGCAAAAGAAGTGAACAATAATATTGATACATTTTTAGTATCGAGTTTAAAAGGAGATGGTATGAATGAATGGTGCAATTGGCTGCTGGAAAAAGTAAAGGAGAAAAAGGGAGCAAATGTTCTTGTAAATGATTAGTTACTTTTTTTAAATAATTAAATTATCAGATCCTGTAAATTAATTCTCCATTTGTTTGACATTTCACTTACATATTAAAGGTCGTGTGCAAGGTGTAGGATTTCGTCCGCATATTTATAAATGCGCTCTTGAAAAAAATATTTTTGGAAATGTTAGCAATGAAGCGGATGGCGTGCATGTTATCTTCAATCATTCATCAAAAAAAAATGCTGATGAATTTGCACAAGAAATTATTCATCAAGCTCCTTCAAAAGCAATTATTCAAAGCTGGTGTTTGAAAGAAACCCGTGAACAGCAGTTTCATGAATTTTCCATTCGGATTCAGGAAAATAATACAGAGCCTGATCTTTTAATTTCTCCCGATTTTGCAATGTGTTCGCAATGCAGAAAAGAATTTCATGACGCAACTAATCGTCGTTACCAATATTCTTTTCTCACCTGTACTTTATGTGGTCCTCGGTATTCCATTATGCAGCAACTGCCTTACGAAAGACATTTAACTGCAATGAATAATTTCATTCAATGCGCAGAATGTAAAAAAGAATATGATGATGTAAATAACAGAAGATATTTTTCGCAAACAAATTCGTGTTCTGTTTGCGGCATTCAATTATCCTGGTATTCGAAACAAAACAGTAAAGTAATAACTGATTCACAAAAAATTCTTTCTCAATTAATCAATGCATTTCTCGAGGGGAAAATTATTGCAGTAAAAGGTATCGGTGGTTTTTTATTAATGTGCGATGCATCGAACAAAAAAGCTATGCAAGAATTGCGTGAGCGAAAACATCGTCCAAAAAAACCATTTGCTGTTTTATTTCCGAATGTTGAAATGGTTGAAGAATATGCTTATGTAAATTCATCAACATTGCAGGTATTACAAAATGAAATATCACCCATTGTTTTATTGCAGGCAAAAGAAAAATGTTTTCATAAATTAGATATACACGGCATTGCGCCTGGTTTATCATCCATCGGTGTAATGCTGCCTTATGCGCCTTTATTAGAATGGATTATTTCTGCATGGAAAAATCCTTTGATTGCGACGAGCGGAAATGTAAGCGGCTCGTGCATTGTTTTTCAATCTGAAAAAAAAGAAGAATTATTTCAGTATGCTGATTTTATTCTTGATCACAACCGCAACATTATTATCCCGCAGGATGACAGTGTAATTCGGTTCACTGAAAAAAGCAATCAGCAAATTATTCTTCGTCGTTCCAGAGGGTTTGCTCCTTCCATTATTCTTCAATCTGAAATTAAAAATTTAGAAACAATTTTTGCCGCAGGCGCCATGTTGAAAAGCGCTTTTGCCATTCAGCATAACAATCAAATTTATCTATCACAATTTCTTGGCAATCTCGAAAGTTATGATACGCAGCAAAACTATCAGCATACATTTAATCATTTCTTACAATTATTAAAAGCACAGCCACAAATAATTTTAGCAGATCTTCATCCTGATTATCCATCCACACAATTAGCAACAGAATTTTCAAAACAATGGAATGTGCCATTAAAAAAAATACAACATCACGAAGCACATTTTGCAGCCATTCTTGGTGAACATAATTTATTTAAAAGTGACGAAAAAATATTGGGTGTTATTTGGGACGGAACCGGTTTGGGAAGCGATGGAAATATTTGGGGCGGCGAATTTTTTTTATATGAAAATGGAAAGATGGAGCGTATTCATTGGCTTGAATCATTTCCAAACATTGCTGGCGATAAAATGGCGAAAGAACCCAGAGTTGCTGCATTGGCAATATGCAAAAACATAGAAGAAGTCACATCCATTTTAGAAGCAAAGTTTTCAAAACCAGAATGGAGCTATTATCAAAAAGCAATTACTCAAAACAATTTGCAAAACACCAGTGCAGGCAGATATTTTGATGGTGTCGCAGCTTTGCTCAATCTTGTAAACATCAATACTTATGAAGGTGAAGCAGCGCTGGTGCTCGAGCAACAAGCGCACAATTATCTTATCAAAAATAATTTTAAAATTTCCGATCATTATTTTGAAGAAGAAATTAATCAGCCGCAAATAACCATGAAAAAAATCATCAGGAGCTTAGTAAAAGATATTAACGCAGGAAAAGATAAATCAGAAATTGCTGCATTATTTCATAATAGCTTAGCTGTTTTAATTGAAAAAATTGCAAACAAAATTGGCATTAAAAAAATAACATTTAGCGGCGGCGTTTTTCAAAACTCTGTATTGATAGATTTGGTACATTTACAATTAGAAAAACATTTCGAATTATATTTTCACGAACAGCTTTCTCCTAACGATGAAAGTATTGCTTTTGGTCAGATAATGTATTATCAAAATATAAAAACTTAAGTTATGTGTTTAGCAATTCCGGGAAAAATTCAATCCATTGAAATGATGGATGGAGGAACAGTAAGAATGGCGAAAACTTCTTTTGGAGGCATCATTAAAGATGTAAGTTTGGAAATGATGCCTGAAGCGGAAGTAAATGATTACGTGCTTGTGCATGTGGGCGTTGCCATAAGTAAAGTAAATGAACAGGAAGCGGAGCGGGTTTATCAATACCTTAAAGAAACAGGCGAACTGATGGATTTGCAGAACCAATAACTCATTCTAACTCTAACAGAAATGAAATACTTATCAGAATACCGTTCTCCTGAAATTGTGAATGCACTCTTTAAAGAGATTAAACAAACCGTAAGAGGAAACTGGAATATTATGGAGGTGTGCGGCGGGCAAACGCATTCACTTGTAAAGAATGGAATCCTGAATATGCTGCCCAAAAATATACAAATGATTCACGGACCGGGCTGCCCTGTATGCGTAACGCCGGTGAGTTTGATTGATAAGGCAGTTTATCTTGCAATGGAGCATGATGTAATTCTTTGTTCTTATGGCGATATGATTCGTGTGCCGGGCAGTGAAATGAGTTTGCTTGAAGCAAAAGCAAGAGGTGCCGATGTGCGTATTTTGTATTCGCCTCTTGAAGCTGTAAAAATTGCAAAACAAAATCCCGATAAAGAAGTTGTTTTTTTTGCTGTTGGTTTTGAAACAACGGCTCCTGCAAATGCATTGTCTGTAATTCATGCAAAAAGAGAAGGTGTAAAAAATTATTCCATACTTGCATCGCATGTGCTGGTGCCACCGGCAATTGAAGAAATAATGAATGATGAGTTGAGCAGTGTTGATGGTTTTCTCGGAGCCGGACATGTATGTGCCATCATGGGTATTTATGAATATTATCCGCTGGTAGAAAAATATAAAGTTCCCATTGTGGTAACAGGTTTTGAGCCGGTTGATTTGTTGGAAGGAATTTTAATGACCGTTAAACAATTAGAAGCGGGCGAGGCAAGAGTGGAAAATCAATATGCAAGGATTGTGAAGGAAGAAGGAAACGTGCAGGCACAGCAAATAATTTATGAAGTGTTTGAAGTAACTGACCGTTTATGGCGCGGCATGGAAATTATTCCAATGAGCGGTTATAAAGTGAAAGAATCTTATCGCGATTTTGATGCGGATAAAAAATTTAATATTCATATTGAAGAAGCACCCGAAAATCCTGAATGCATCGCAGGCGATATAATGAAAGGAATAAAAAAACCTTTCGAGTGCAAAAATTTCGGAACGAAATGCAAGCCCACTAATCCTTTGGGAGCGCCAATGGTTTCTAATGAAGGAGCCTGTGCTGCTTATTATCATTATTCGGGAATGGCAGAAAAATTGGAAGCGGAGTTTGCCTGAGACAATTCAAATACCAGCATCGGTTTTTCATAGCATCATCGTTGCGTCGCAATCCTTTCATCACCATATCATGTGTCATCAAATTATATGAACAATGAATTTGAGTAATTAATGGAAACAGCTTCTGAATGAAAATTTTATTTATTGTTACAGCATTTAACGGCATGACGCAAAGAGCTTGGGTTGAAGTTGACCAGCTTAATCACCAGGTAAAGGTGCATATTACATCAACACAAAAAAACATGATTGATGCTGTGAATGATTTTGTACCTGATTTAATTATTGCTCCTTATTTAAAAACTACAATTCCTGAAATCATTTGGAAAAAATTTACTTGTTTAATTGTTCATCCCGGAATTGTTGGTGATCGCGGTTCAAGTTCATTGGATTGGGCTATTCTAAACAATGAAAAAGAATGGGGTGTAACTATATTGCAGGCAACAGAAAAAATGGATGCAGGGCCGGTTTGGGCAACTGCAACATTTCCCATGCGCGATGTTTCCAAATCATTTTTATACCGACATGAAGTTACGCAAAACTCAATGCACGCCTTGCTGTTAGCAGTTCAAAGATTCGAAGAAAAAATTTTTATTCCTAAGTCTGTTGATGAAATTGAAATAAAGAATAAAGGCAAATGGAATCGTTCCACAAATGAAAATGATTTTAAATTTTCATGGAGTGACGAAACAACTTCTATCATACGAAAAATTAATGCTGCCGATAGCTTTCCGGGTGCACTGTGTAAAATTATTGAGGAAGAATATTTTTGTTATGGAATTGTTGAAGAAGAAATGTTTAAAGGATTGCCGGGAGAAATTTTAGCACAACGTGATCATGCTATTTGTGTTGCGACAAAAGATTCAGCCTTATGGATTCAATGTTTGAAAAAGAAAGAAGAAGGTTCTATCAAGTTACCTTCAACAATTGCTTTGGGTAATAAAGCAAAAAAAATTCCTCAATCAACGCTAAATATTTTTAAAGATAATCATTCTATAAAAACATTTCGTGAAATAAAATATAAGGAAACGAATGATGTTGGATATTTATATTTTGATTTTTACAACGGCGCTATGAGCACCGAACAATGCAACCGTTTACAGCAATCTTTTATTGCAGCGGAGCAACGAAATACTAAAGTGATTGTGCTGATGGGCGGAGAAGATATCTGGAGCAACGGCATTCATCTTAATGTCATTGAAGCATCTGAAAATCCTGCGCAAACATCATGGGAAAATATTAATGCAATGGATGACCTCATTCATGAAATCATTTGCACAGACACACATTATATAATCAGTGCCTTGCAGGGAAACGCAGGCGCAGGCGGCGTTTCATTAGCATTAGCTGCAGACAAAGTGCTGGCAAGAAAAGGCATTGTGTTTAACCCTCATACAAGAAATATGGGTTTGTATGGTTCAGAATACTGGACTTATTTATTACCAAAAAGAATTGGAACACAGCGTGCGAATCTTTTCACGGAACAATGTCTTCCCTGGGGAACAGATATTGCATTGGAAGTAAAATTAATTGACGATTGTTTTGAAAATACTGCGGAAGCATTTCGTAAAAAAGTAAAAATGGTTGCAGAAGAAGTTGCGCGTCTTTCTTATTTTCCGCAATTATTAACTGCAAAAAAATTCAAACGCAACAGAGACGAAAATTATAAACTTTTACAAAAATATCGTGAAGAAGAATTGGAAAAAATGCATAAAAATTTTTATGATGATAATTGGGGTTACGATTACAAACGGTATTGCTTTGTTCATAAAATAAATACAGAAGAAAAAATAAATGGAGTTGCGGATAAAGACCTTTTTAGTGAACGAAGAAAAATATGGCGCAGAAGAAAATATGAGAAATTGTTTTATGAAGCGTGAAGGTTCGGTGCATTATCAGACATTGGTTGATGATACCAAATGCAAAAAGCCTAACTTTCAAAGAACTAAAATAAATGTTACATCTAAAACTTATATTTGAAGTACATAGATGAACAATATGAAGTTTTTAAGATATCCAGGCGGAAAAAGTAAACTCCTTTCATTTTTGATAAATCATTTACCTGCGAGTAAAGACATTAAAGGAACTTATATTGAACCATTTGTTGGAGGCGGTTCAATTTTCTTTCATATAAATCCAGAAAACGCTTTGATTTCTGATTTGAATTCAGAGCTCATTAATCTTTACAAAGGAATCAAACTTTACCCTCACAAAGTTTGGGAAACATTTGAATCATTTCCATCTGGTAAATCTTCGTATTACAAAGTGCGAGACAAAAGCACAAGAGGAAAACTGCTTTATTTCAGAGCAGCAAGAACACTTTACTTAAACCGAACTTGCTTCAAAGGAATGTGGCGACACAACAACAATGGAAATTTTAATGTTGGCTACGGTGGCGAGGAAAGGCGTTGGGTTATAACACACAAAAGCATCATTGAACTCTCAAAGATTTTTCGGAAAGCAGAAATTCACAACAACGATTTTGAAGCAGTGATTTTGAATGCTTCAAAAAATGATTTTATTTTTCTTGACCCTCCGTACAAACCAGGGGAAAAAGATTTGCATGAATTACATTATTGCAATGGGAAATTTCTCTTTGATGAACAGATTCGTTTGGCAGAAACGCTAAGGAGTCTGCCGAAGTCAAAATGCATTTGTTGGGCAATGACAAATTCATCTCATAAAGATATTTTGAAATTATATAAAGGTTTCAAGATTAAAAAAATCCCTTTTGGTACAGGCACTAAGCCTGGCATCCAAACAAAAAATGCACGTGAAGTTTTAATTACAAATTACTAATTATGAAAAGATTTTTAGATGAGGCGGCAAATCAAAATCATCCTTTGCGAATACTTTCAGACTTCTTAAAAAATGAAGAAAGTGTTGAAACAGCTAAGCGATACGACGAAAGTAGATTTGTTGGCTATGTATTAGATATTGGTTATGATGAAATAACAATTATTACCTGTGATCCATTTAAAGTTAATGTAGGTGGAGTACCAAGAAATTCATTATTAATAATGGTTCCTGATTCGTTTGAGCAAAGCGGAACAAGCATACCACCGCATTTTACTTTGCTTCGTGTGTTAGATTCTGCACCTACTCCACTTACGAAAGAAGTTCAGCAAACTTATTTTGAACTTCAAAAAAAATCAATGCCAGAGTTAGATATTTTTACTCAAAGCGAATTGCAATGGGGAGCATTAAAAACGCAAGTGCTTGGAATGTTTTACCCACATCCGACACTTGCAGATAGCATTGAATTTTCAGGTGATTTGAATAATTATGTGAGTGCACATAAATACAAGATATACTCTCCAGACGATAAGTTGTTGGATTTGGTTAGCAACGAAATTGTTCCTAAAGAAAATAGGTTTCCTATCGGCAAACTTCGTTTGACAGAATGCAGATTGCCATTGCCTAATAAGAAACTTCCAGATGTAGATATTTTTCTTTCAACTAATGATTTTAAAGGAACACGAACTGCTATGTTCGGAAAAACACGATTGGGAAAAAGTAATGTCGTGAAATTAATTGCTCAAAGTTTAATTGAAACAACAAAAGACACGAAGGATGTCGGACAATTAATTTTTGATATTGACGGTGAATATGCAAATGACAATCCTCAAAATGCCTCTCTCAAAACTGCATTTCCTGATAAGTGTGTTGTTTACGCATTGGAAAAGAAAGATGAAACAGAATCAAAAGAATTGAAAATAAACTTTTATGAAAACCCAAAAGAGTCGCATAAAATAATTAGAACTCTTTTAAGAGAACAAGGAATAACATCAATTTATATTCAGCGATTTTTTTCAGTAGATATTCCAAGCATAGAGCAATTAAAAGAATTAGATGAGGGAGACAAAAAACGAGCAATCAGAAAAATTCAAATCTACTGGTCAATTTTAAAGAAGGCGGGATTTGTTGCAGATGAGAACAAACTCAAATCAAAAATTCCATTCGGAGAGGCACTTAATAAAGATGCCATGAAAAGAATTTTTGGTGATGACGAAAACAAATGGCTTAAACCTAATTCTCTTGACGATTACAGAACACTTTATGAAAAAGCTGTTGAAGTTGACAGAGTAGGAAAACTTCAAAGTTCAACGAAGGGAAAAAATTTATTTGATGCGGACGATGAAGCACTATTAAACTTTCTGCAACCATCATCTTCAACGAGTGCAGGTCCGGGAATTATTCAGAACATTAGGAAATATCATAGTTCCACCGCTTCCAATTTTATCAGGGAAATTTTAATTGAGTTAGATAAGGGATTGACTGTTATTATTGATTTAGGTAATGCTGACGAAGAAGTGATGTTGTATTTTACAAGACAATTATCAGAGGCAGTTTTCTATCATCAAACCGATAAATTCAGTAACAACAAATTAAAAAACGAGTTAGGTCATCAGCATTTTGTTCAAATATACTTTGAAGAAGCCCATAATTTATTTGGCATTAATGACAATAGTGATGAAACAAAAATTTATAGAAATTTTTCAAAGCAAGGTGCAAAGAGACATATCGGTATGGTTTATTCAACTCAATCTCCTTCAACGATGAACGGAGATTTACTTGCACAAACGGAAAATTTCTTTGTTGCTCATTTGGCTTCACAAGACGACACAAATAAACTTGCAAAAATCAATATCGCTTACGACAGTATCAAGAGTGATATTCTTCAAGCAAAAACGCAAGGATATATGAGAATGCTGACTCGTTCACATCGCTTTGTTGTTCCATTGCAAGCGAAAAAATTTGTTCCACCTTCAACCAAAAAGTAATGCCATATCAACAAGGAAAAGGAAATCGTCTTCCGCCTGAAAGAGCAAGCAAATTAGGACACTTGGAAGTTATCCAAAGTGACCTTGTTCAGAAGCTATGTAAAAGTTTTAACGATCCCGAATTTGTTGAACACACAGGAAGTATTTCAAAGTGGGAGAAACTTCCGACTGATGGAACTGAATTGAAAATCATTTTTTCAACTGATGGTTCACTTCAAATAATTGAAAATCCAAATCCACCTTTCAAAGCAATTGCATTTGTAAAGTCAGCACTGTTACGAGTTGACCAATATGCAATTTCAAAAATTGATAAAGACACTCCTAACCCATTTGCATTGCGTGACCTGATGAAAGAATCTGCATTGTATCATTCAACAGCATTTCCATTACGCAATGTTTACATTGAAGGCAAATCAAACTTTGATGCTATCAGAGAAGTATTGTTTGAATCAGTAAAGGACAAAGGGCTGAATGATTCTCTTGAAGGAGCAATGATGGAAACTTTGAAATGGATTGCTTATGAAAAATGGCTTGATACTCCGAAAGCAGAACTTGAAAAATTTAATTGCCCCCACTGCGATAAAACAGTAGCAACTCTTCCACTTGATTCTGAAATGGGGAATTGCCCTTCCTGCAATGGTGGGATTTTTATTACTGATATGTTCGGATTGCATTTGGGGATGACTGATGATTATGCACCAAACCAGGTTGCCTCCGATTATATGGGAGTTAGTGAAACCCTAATGATATTTACTCCTATTCGCTTTTTTTGGGACACCAAAAGAGAAATTTTGAAGAATTGTTTGTTTGTAAAAGACGGTCCGCTTTCATTGCGGGCAACCCTTGCGAAACTTTCTGCTCCTATTAGACGATTTTTTGAATTTGCAAAATCAAAAGGAATTGATGTGGCAATGATTGGGCAAGAAAAAACAGGACAGTTTTTTGACCATTTACAACTAATTGGAAATGCAGCACCAGTTGGTTCTTGCTTTATTCCTGACAACAAATACATTCAGGAGCAAATCAAACATAACAATACAACGGCAGTTTATGGAGCAGATACAAATTACGGAGCAAAACTATTTGTGAAGATGAATGATTATCACAAAATGGTTATAAATATTCCGACAGGACAAAAGGGAGAATTTGTAAACGCACCTTCACAAGCTCGCTTGATAAACTTCAAAAACATTATTGCGACTTTACCGAAAATTTTGAGTAACAAATTCGAGGGAGCACTATTGCCAATTGAGCTTGCAAATAAAATCGCATCACTTTCAACTTATCCATCGGCGAAAGCGCTTGAGTTATTTGCAGATGCAAATAAAGGAGTTAAATAAATGATCTCATCAAAACCACAATATGAAAAATTATTAGCAGACATCGGTTCAACAATCGAACGGGCAAGACAAAACGCTGTAAGAACAGTTAATACAGAATTAGTGAAATCTAACTGGGAAATCGGCAGACACATAGTAGAATATGAACAACGTGGAGAAGAGAGCAGAGTATGGAAGTGAGCTGCTGACAAGGCTTTCAAAAGATTTAAGGCAACGTTATGGAAAGGGATTTGGCAGACGAAATGTTTTAGATATGCGTCGTTTTTATTTAGCTTATTCAAAGTGGCATACAGTGTCTGCCAAATTAAGCTGGAGCCATTACATAGAATTACTCGGCATTTCAGATGATACCGCAAGACGATTTTATGAAAAACAATCTATTCATGAAAACTGGTCGAAGCGTGAATTGGAAAGACAGATTGATTCATCGCTTTTTGAAAGACTTGCTTTAAGTAAAGATAAAAAAGGAGTATTGAAACTTTTTGAAAAAGGATACATCGGTTCATCTCCAAGAGAAGTAGTTAAAGATCCTTATGTTCTTGACTTTCTCAAAATACCACAAGCAACGCGTATGACAGAGAAAGCCCTTGAACAGAAAATAATAGACAACCTGCAAATGTTTCTTCTTGAACTTGGCAAGGATTTTACGTTTGTTGCAAGACAATACAAAATTTCACTTCGTAATAAACATTTTTATATTTGATCTTGTTTTCTATCATCGCATTCTTAAATGTTTTGTGCTTATTGACCTTAAAATAAAAAAAGTTTCGCATGGCGACATAGGACAAATGAATCTTTATCTTAATTATTTTA
The DNA here is from genome assembly GCA_051004255.1 of Chitinophagaceae bacterium. Lineage (GTDB taxonomy): Bacteria > Bacteroidota > Bacteroidia > Chitinophagales > Chitinophagaceae > JBPCKN01. Next base: position 104,738 of record JBPCKN010000012.1, read on the forward strand.
AGACTGAAGAAAATGTAGAAGATAACAACGAACCAATAGGCATCATTCTTTCGGCAGGCAAAGATGAAGTGCTGGTTGAATTTGCAATGGGTGGAATATCAAATAAAATATTTGTTTCAAAATATCAGCTTTATCTGCCAAACAAAAAACAATTAGAGAGAAAAGTAAAAGCAATTTTGGAAAGTGAATAAGAAATAAAAATATTAATTTCAATAGATTTAAACCAACAAAATGCAACTACAATGCCCCATGCCAAAGCTTGATTTTGACATCATCACATTAGGTCATGGTAGTGGCGGTACTTTAACCAATCAACTTTTGGAAACCGGTGTTTTTAAATTATTAGCAAATGAACTGCTGAATAAAAAACATGATGGCGCAATTTTTAATTTACAAGGCAAACTAGCAATGAGCACGGATAGCTATGTTGTATCTCCCATTTTTTTTGCAGGCGGAAACATTGGTGACCTCTCTGTAAATGGAACCGTCAATGACCTTGCCATGTGCGGCGCTGTTGCTAAATATTTATCATTAGGTTTTATATTGGAAGAGGGATTAAAAATGGAAGAATTCTGGCAAATTTTAAACACGATAAAATTTTGTTGCGAAGAAGCCGGTGTGCAAATTATAACAGGCGATACAAAGGTTGTTGAACGCGGAAAAGGAGATAAAATTTTTATCAATACAACCGGCATAGGGGAAGTACATGAAAAAGCAAACATTGATATTGACAATGTAAAAGCCAACGATAAAATTATTTTAAGTGGACCATTAGCGCGGCATGGAATTACCATCATGAGTCATCGGCAGGGATTAGAATTTGAAACTACAATCACAAGCGATACACGTTCTTTAAATAAAATTGTTCTTGAACTGCTTGATGAGTTTGGAAAAAACATTCATTTATTGCGTGACCCAACACGCGGCGGTTTGGCAACTGTACTGAACGAAATTGCAAGAGAAACAAAATTGGGTATTGATATCTCCCAAAAAAATATTCCGGTAGAAGAAGAAGTTTACGGTGCCTGTGAAATGCTGGGGCTCGATCCGTTGTTTGTTGCTAATGAAGGATTATTTGTTTCAGTTGTTGATACATCTGTTGCCGATGCATTTGTATCGCAATTAAAAAAATGGCAGCATGGCTCGATGGCTTCTAATATCGGCGAGTTTGTTTCTGAACACCCTGCGCAAGTAATTTTAAAAAGTAATATAGGAGGGCGCAGAGTAGTAAATATGTTAGCTGGTGAGCAGTTACCAAGAATATGTTGATAGAAATATGAAATTATAAATTTGAATTATGAAATAACAATTCGATTTCATAACTCATCTTCCACATTTCATATTCAATAATTCAAACTTCATATTTATAAAAATATTTTTAAAAAATGTGGGAGCAAATTTTACCTTTTTTATTAGCTGCATTAGTAGGTTTCCGGCATGCATTTGAAACAGACCATTTAGTTGCTGTAAGTAATATTGTTACCAAGCGCAATTCTATTTTATTGGCTATGAAAGATGGCACATTTTGGGGGCTTGGTCATAGCTCTTCTATTTTAATTGTCGGCTTAATTATGCTGCTGCTGCGCTACGCAATTCCGGATAGTTATTTTCAAACAATGGAAGGCGCTGTTGGCGTGATGATTATTGCTCTTGGCATTTTCAGGCTGTGGCAATTCTTTAAACAAAACCCGGTAAGCATTCATGCGCATGAACATATACATAATGGTGAAACACACTCACACATACATATCCATACAAATGCATCACAACAACATACGCACAAACATTTGCATAAAGTATCTTTCGGCGTGGGCATCATTCATGGTTTGGCGGGCAGTGGCGTATTAATTGCAGCAGCAATGGCAGCCATGAAAACTATTGGCAGCAGTCTTTTATTTCTTGTTGTGTTTAGTGCAGGTTGTATTCTCGGTATGATGACAGCCGCAGGATTATTCGTTTTACCATTCTCAAAAAAGCTGCAATCATTTGCGCGAGTGCAACAAATACTTGTTGTTGGTTCCTGTATTCTTTGCGTTATACTTGGCGCAAGAATAATGATGGTTAATTGGTTTAATTAAACTATAAAAAAGTAAGAGGAATTTTTTGTACCTATCTACATTGCTACTATTGAATGCCTGTTGCGTCGCACTCTTCAACAGTTTGTAATTCTATTCAGCATTCAATAATTCATACTTTATTTTCTTGCTTGTAACATGTGGACATAAAGATTTATTATATTTGTTTAATGCACACTCGATATAAAACAATGTAACTTTTTATTTGTATGAGTACAGATCAATCAAAAAAGTCGCCTGTTCCCAAACAGCAAAAAGGGGCTAAGTCAGATACATCTCATTCTATTAAACTAAAGAATCTGAAAGACGCAGAAGCATTTTTTAATGTTGCAAAAAATCGTTTGCTGGATGTATCTAATTGGTATAAGCTCTGTGGCTTAGGTTCGGCAACATTCGCATTAACGGATAGCAGGGGCAATAAAGTAAGACGATCAGCCAGACAGGGGGATCATTTAAGAATAGATATTCCGGCCCCTGATTCAAAGACCGGTGATGGATACGATTGGGTAAGAGTGGAGGCAATTGAAAATAAAAAAAATCTTGTACATGGTTACGAAGAGCTTTCTATGCGTACTCGGCCAGCAAAAAATCCAAAAAATAATTCGGAAGAAACAGCCCATTTTTTTCAGAATGAAGCAACCAGTACATTTATGATAGTTCGTGAAAAAAATATTGTAAAGGCAGAGATTCACGGTAGAAATGAATTGCCAAATGTCCACGAAGAAACTAGGCTTGATACATTAAGAAATGCAGTTATGGCGTTAGGTGCTATGTTAGGCTTCTCTAAATTTCAATGGAAAAAATTAGTGAAAGGTTTAGTATCGCGAAAGGAACTAACAGATCATTAAATGTTGTTAGAATCAAGTAATTTTTTTTAACATGTAAAAATTCTTTAGATAATTTCACAGTTCCATTATCATCGGCTAACTTCAAACTTGTTTTGATGCATTCTTCAGGAAATAAAATGCCTGCATTTTTTTCCAATACTGCGACTGTTTCTTCTGAAGGTTTTAATGCAGGAATCGCTCTGAAATTTCTTTGGAATCTAAATATTCATAAGGCACATTATGTGTTTCAGCGCTCAGCTTTGCACCTTTAATTACCATTGTTTCTTCATTACCTAAAATAATTCCGCCTGTTTTTAATAAGAGTTGTTTACCTGAAATTTGCTCCAATTTTATTTTATAAATATATTAAAAATAGGTTTAAATGAATATTTATTCACTTAAATTTGGTAAGTGAAACCGCGAGACGATACAAAAGTTGATGCTATATTTAAAGCACATTGCAACTGGTGATTGAAAAAGGTCTTGCCGGAATAACAATTAACAAGATTGCATCGCGGGCCAGTTTGGCAACAGGTACGGTGTACATATATTTTGACAGCAAGGATAAGCTGGTTAATGAACTGTATACTGCCTGCAGAAAGGCATCTGCTGCAGTTCAAAGCGGCTCTTGCTGTTATTTCACAAACGGTAAGCCAGCAGGCTACTTTTTTAACTTATAAAGACTTGTTTATTTAGTTAGGATTTTTCTTTCTTATCATGTTGCCGGGCTTTTTATCTTTTAGAAACAAAAAGAAAAAAAGTATAAATAAAGAAGAAAATATTGAATGGACTATGCAATAATATCTTCCTTCAATTAATTGCCTTTATTTGCCATAATGCAGTTACAGGAAGAAATAAAACGCGTAGCTTTATATTTTTAACGTCAATAGTTGGTAAACAATTATATAAAAGACTGTTCTAAGATAAAGAATAAAAAACTTCATTTATTAAAGACAATTACTAACTTTTAACCGCAAAAGAAAAGCTCAAAACATTTGCAGGATTACAATAACATTCAATAATATTAATTTGATTTATGCCCTGTTCCTTCCCTTACCTTAAAAATATGCAGAACCTGTGGAAACAAGGCATCCATAGTTTCTTCAGCACCACGAACAGAACCGGGTAAAGTAAGTACCAACGTATTTTTTATAAAGCCTGCGATGCCTCTTGAAAGCATAGAAAAAGGCATTCGTTGCTGACCATAACTTCTTGCAGTTTCCATAATACCGGGAATTTCTTTTTCAATCAAAGGCTTAATGGCATCAGGCGTATTATCTCTTTTTGATAATCCGGTGCCGCCGGTAAAAATCACCAAATCAAAATTTTGCTCAACATATTTTTTTATGGTTGATTGAATTGCATCAATATCATCAGCAATAATTTCATAATCACTTGTATTTATATTAAACCGGTCTAATTTTTCAATTATTTTTTTTCCTGATTTATCTTCTTTCTTACCCGCTGAAACACTGTCCGAACACACAACCACAGCGCATTTAAAATTATGCACATCAAATTTCAAGTCGGTTTTTCCGCCGCTTTTACTTTCTAATTTTATTGTTGAAATTTCAATCGCTTTATCAATCGGTTTTAACATATCATACATCACCAGCGCAACAACAGATGCGCCATGCATTGCTTCTACTTCAACACCGGTTTTGTAGATTGTGTGCACTTCAACATGTATTAAAATCCGTAATTCATCAATTGCAAAAGTAATATCTGCAAATTCTATCGGCAACGGATGACAATCAGGAATTACATCACTCGTTTTTTTTATTGCCAGCAAACCAGCTGCACGCGAAAACTCAAACACATCGCCTTTTGAAACTTGTTTGTTTTTTATTGCATTCATTGTTTCGTACGACGACACTTTCACTATGGCACTTGCAATGGCTTTGCGTAAACTATTTTGTTTATGTGTGATGTTAACCATTCGTATTTTGTTTCCACGTGTATGTTTCGTCCTCAAAAATTTCTTTTCCCCAAACCGGTAATTCTTTTTTTATACGTTCAACAACTTCATTGCAGGCATTAATTGCTGCAGCGCGATGCTTGGAAGATGTAAACACAAATAAAGAAATTTCACCTGCAAACACTTTACCTAAACTGTGATAAATATGTATGCAGGTAAGTTGATGTTTTTCAAAAATAGCTTCTCTTATTTCATGTATTTTTTCCAAAGCCATTTCTTCATAAGCTGTATATTCAATAGCAACAACGGTTTGATTGTTTATTTCGTCTGCACGAACTTGCCCTAAGAAAATAGAATGAGCGCCAATATCTTTTTTCGCTGCATGTTTTTGTATGCTTTCAGCAATGAATGAAGATGATATTGCTCCGTCAATAAAAATGTTTTTGGATTTCTTTTCAATCATAAAATCAATCGGTTAAGCTGATGATGCCATCTTTTAAGCTATAAATATTTTTATTTTTTGAGCTGATACCAGCAAGCATTTGCGCAGCTTTTAAGCTTCTTTTACCGGACGCACAAAACAGTACAATTTTATCTGCATCAATATTTTTCATTTCATTTTCAAACGCAGAAAACGGAATTTTTTTATGCGGAAAATCAACTTCCGGTATCTCGTTTTTTTCGCGTACATCAATAAATAAAGTATCATTTTCTTTCAGCATATTATTTAATGTTTCAGCATCAATTATTTGTATGTTTGAATTGGCTTCACAATAAAAATAATAATTCGTTTTTTTAAATGCATCTTCATTTTCCGGCAAAATATAATCTTTATTTTTTGACAGCAAAATGGTATAAGATTGAAGATTCAATACGTTGTAAAAAAGAATTTGGTTAATTAACGGAGTACCAATATTTGTGATAAGCTTGATTGTTTCCGTTGCCTGCATTAATCCAATTATACCCGGCACAATTCCCAGCACACCTTCTTCTGCACAGTTTAAAATTTTTTCAATTTGTGGTTTTGCAAACAAATCACGATAATTACATTTCATTCCATTTTCATCCGCAACATTAAACACTGCAACCTGACCTTCAAACTTTTAAACTGCCGCATACACCAAAGGCTTGTTTAGCAAAACACAGGCATCGTTTATTAAATATTTTGAAGGAAATTTATCTGTGCCGTCAATTACAATATCATATTGAAATGCATCATATTTTAAAAATGCTTCCTGCATGGGATGAAGATTATCTTCAGTGCCCAAACCTTCAATGGTCGTTATTTTAGCGCCATCGCACATGACAGCAAGATGCAGGCATGAATTAATCCTTCGTCCATCAACCAACACCGTACATGCACCACATTGCCCACGGTCGCAACCTTTTTTTGTTCCCGTTAAATGAAGGTTTTCTCGCAAAGCATCAAGTAATGTTGTACGCGGATCAATCTCTAATGTTTTGCTTTTGCCATTTATTTTTAAAGAAATGGCAAGCATGTCCTGCGGTGTCTGATGGAAATTATCTAATATTTTTTTTGGCGGCGATGGTGTAAAAAATGCAACGCCTGCTGTTAATGCAGATGTGTGCGTAATAAATTCACGTCTTGTTGTTAAGCCGTTGTTTTCATGTATAAAAGAATCAGTTTTTTTATTTTTGGCCATGCTAATAAATTAAATGATGATGTAATACAAAGATAACTTGATGATACAAAAATATGCTACCCTAAAAACTTTAAAATGCAATTTGATAAAAAGAAATTCTGCTATTAAACTCAAGATTAACAGACAAGAAAGTTTCCAAAATACTCTGATTGTTATATTTCTTATCGAACTCATTTTTTAAATCTAAAAATGTTCGCATAAATTATGTTATACCAATTTTTGCTTAGATGTACAAACTTAACTTAGGAAATTTTATATAGTAATTAATATTTTAAGAAAAATAAAAAAGCAACCTCAACCCCTTAGTGTAAACAAGTATATTATAACCGACGCAACGAAGCTTAATTTTTATTCTGAGGCTTAGTACAAAAAAAATGTTTAAGATTTTTGTGCAGTTTTATTTTTATAGCGAAATGCAAAAAATAAAATAATAAATATTACTAAAACAATTATGATAAATATTGGTTTTATTGAAAAGCTCATTTCTTTTGCGCCATTCCAGTTTATTGCTTTATCAACATTTACAGTGCCGGTGTTGCCCTGAATTATATTGCCTTTTTTATACGTGTTATATGTTTTATAAAATCTTATTCCATAATCAGTGTTTGCGCCAATTTTGTTGTTGATTATATGCAGTAAAGAACTATCAACAGGCGCTGTTGGGCGTGTATCAACCATAATGCCGGGCATGCCATCTATTTTTTTTTGTTGCAGAAATCCGCTGCTGTCAATTGTATTATTTTGAATGATGATTAATCCTGCGCCAACACAAAAAATTCCCGGACCATAAGTATTTTTTATAACATTATTGTAAACATTTGCATGAGTAAATCCGCCAAGGCTAATTCCATTTCCCTGAACGGAATTTAATTCGAGCCCGGCATTCAAAATATTGTTCTCATAAATTTCATTTACGCCGGAATCTGCGCCTGATAATTGAATGCCCGAACGGCCTGAATTATCTATAATATTTTTGTACACTTTTATATCGCCAAGCCGCAGTGGCACTGGCGAAATCGAAATTCCATTGCAGGTGATTGGTCTGTTACCATTTGGTCCGGTTGAGCCAAGATACATGCCTTCCTGGTTTACATTTTCTATTTTATTGTCGTGAATAAAAATGTTGTTGATAACCCAGTTTGGATATTGTAAAGAATCAATACAACTTGCTTCCTGCTTTACCCAAAAACCATAGGTTTTTTTGTTAATGTAAACATTATTTACTTCAATATTTTTTGATCGCCCGTTAATATCTATTGCAACGCCGTTTGATGCCGGGTCTTCAATTTTAAAACCATATTTATCGGCGCTGCCTGTGCCTTGCACTTTTAAAAAACTGCAATTAGTTATAGCAATTCCATTTGTAAATTGAACCTGTGCGCCTTCATTAATTATCACAACATAATTATCAGCATTGCCATGAAAATTTTCTAAAGCAAAATAAGAATATGGATTTTGCGCTGCTTTTAAAACTAAGGTGTCGCCGGGTGAATAAGAAAAATCTGCGCCGTTTAAATATTTGCCATTATCGCCTTGTTTTTCTACATAAATTTTTTTATGCTGAGAAAAGCCATGCAAGCAAATTAATAGGAAACATAATATTTTAATTAATATTTTCATCTTTTGCATAAACTGATTTCCTGAAAAAATATGCATTAATTCTTTTCAAATAAACCAATATTTTTTTATTTTTTTAATTCCAAAACGTACATTGTTTTTGAAGGAATGGTGAAAGGATTTGTTATGTTTTCACCTGTTTCTATATTTTGCGCTCCGCTAAAACTGCCGGTTCGTTCTACATAATTGCTGAAAAAAATTTCTTTTGCCGCATCGCTTGTATTTGCAACGCACATTACGGTTTGATTATCATCATATCTAAAATAAACATACAAACCATCAACCGGAACATACTGCATAAATTTTCCTGTTTGCAAAGCAGAGGAATTCATGCGAAAATGTGCAAGTGCTTTTACATAATTATATGCATCATTTTCCTGTTGCGTTCTTCCTGAAGCAATAAATTTATTTACAGTATCTTCTTTCCATCCGCCGGGAAAATCTTTGCGAACTTCGGCGTCTGATGGATTTTTAAAATTCTTCATTAAAATTTCTGTTCCATAATAAATTGTTGGAATGCCGCGCTGCGTAAGCAATAGCGCAATACCCATTTTATATTTATTAAAATCTTCGCCAACAACAGAATAAAATCTGTCCTGATCATGATTATCTAAAAATATTTCGTTCCGCATCGGATCTTTATATAAAATATCCTGCACTAAAATATTGTATAATTTATTTATGCCGCTGTTCCATCCAAAATTTTCGTTTAGCGCGGGCAATGCATTTCCATACCACTGATAATCTGTAACGCCTTGCAAATTACTTTTCCATGCAACGTTTAAATTATTTTGCATATAGTAAGCCTGCTCAGTTACAGACTGCATTGTTGTTTCGCCAAAAATGGAAATGTTTGGAAAGTTATTATATAATTCTTCATTGATTTTATTCAAAAAACTTTTATCACTATAAAAATAAGTGTCAACGCGCCAGCCATCAATTCCAAATTCTTCCACCGTCCAAATTGCATGTTGAATTAAATAATTTGCAACGAAAGGATTTTGTTGATTGAGGTCAGGAAGAAAAGGTGTAAACCAACCTTTCACCGAAATATTTCTATCGCTTTGCGAAGAATATTCATCCACCAAAGGTTGATCTTTATAAGAAGTGTTTGTATAAGCGGGCCATTGATTAAACCAATCTTTTGCGGGCGGATCAACGTATAAAAAGTGTTTATCGCCCACATGATTGTACACTGCATCCTGAATAATTTTTAATCCATGCGCATGTGCAGAATCAATCAATTTTTTATACATTTCATTGCCGCCAAATCTCTTATCAATTTTATATTGATTGGTAAAAGCGTAGCCGTGATAAGCGCTGCGCAAAGTGCCGCCTTCATTTGTGTAGCCCTGATTATTTTCAATTACCGGCGTGAGCCACAAAGCGGTTACACCAAGATCATTAAAATAATTCAAATGATTGATGATGCCCTGAAAGTCGCCACCATGGCGAAGAAAAGGATTATTTCTATTGCAGGAAGTATCGTTCATATCAGCAAATTTATCGTTGGTTTTATCGCCGTTGCTAAAACGATCGGGCATCAATAAATATATCAAATCGGATGAAGTAACACCTTGCGCAAATAAAGTTCCTTTACCTTTTCTTTTTTCTTTTAATTGCCATTGAACTTTATTTATTTTATCTTCTGAAATAAATTCAATATTTATATTTCCGGGTTTTGCGGAAGCATCAATTTTCACATCAGCAGCAATATATTTTCCATTTTCAAAATAGTATGTTTGAAGAAGATGAACGCCGGGATAATTTATCTGAATTTTTTCTTTATTAAATTGATTGTTCTCTCCGCGAATTAATAATTGAACTGTATCGTGCTTCATTCCAACCCACCAATTAGTTGGATAAATTTCCTGTGCGAAACTTGACAGATGAGAGACAATAAATAGAAAAATAAGAAAAAGATGATGAATAATAATTGATTGTTGACTGCTGATAAATGATAAATTAAATAATGCTTTTTTCATAAGGAATCATAGTTAATGGATAACATCGGAGTAAGAGAATTATTCTATATTTATTTTTCACTTTTGAATTTTGATTTTACTTTTCATGCATCATTATCTCTCACCATAAAATTTAATAATCCTGCGATCATCATTGAAACTCCTCCAATTACAAGTGCATAAATGCTTTGATCGTGAAATAAAGTTTTTACAAAAAAACCTAAAATTGCTGAAGCTAATATTTGCGGGATCACTATAAAAAAATTAAAAACGCCCATATAAAAACCCATTTTATTTGCGGGTAAAGCGCCGGCAAGAATTGCATACGGCATAGTTAATGTTGATGACCATGCAAGCCCAACGCCAACCATTGGCACAAGCAGCATTGCAGGCGTTTTTATAAACAACATTGAAACCAAACTTGCGCCGCCGATGATTAAACAAATCATGTGCGTATATTTTCTGCTGATGCGTTTTGCAAGCATTGGTAGCAAAAAAGCGGTAATAGCAGAAATACCATTATAAACCATAAACATTACGCCAACCCAATCGCCGGCATCCTGAAATTGTTTTGAGGTTGTATCAGTTGTTCCGTAAGTGTTTAATGCAATGCCGGACGTGGTATAAATCCACATTGAAAAAAAAGCGATCCATGTAAAAAATTGCACGATCGCTAATTGCAGCATTGTTTTTGGCATTGTAAAAATGCCGGAGTTAATTTCTTTTATTGCATGAATTAAACCATGTTTTTTTTGCTTCTCTTCTTCAAATGCAATCATATTTTCAGGCGGATATTCCTTGCTTGAAAAAACCGTGTACATTACTGCTCCTAAAAAAATAATTCCACCGATGTAAAAAGAATATTTTACAGAATCAGGAATAATTCCTTCGGGCGCAGTGTTGCTTATTTTTAAAACATTTGTAAAAAAATAGGGCAGGAGCGAAGCAACTACAGCGCCTATACCAATAAAAAAAGTTTGCATCGCAAAGCCTGTTGTGCGCTGGCTTTGGGGGAGTTTATCTCCCACAAAAGCTCTGAAAGGTTCCATTGAAATATTGATGGATGCATCTAAAATCCAAAGCAATAAAGCTGCCATCCAAAGAGCGGATGAATTAGGCATTAAAAATAATGCGAGCGATGCTAATATTGCGCCTGCAAAAAAAAATGGTCTTCTTCTGCCCCAGAAAGGATGCCATGTTCTGTCGCTTAAATATCCGATAATTGGCTGCACAACTAAACCGGTGAAAGGTGCTGCAATCCACAAGATAGAAATGTTATCTATTGATGCACCAAGGGTTTGAAATATGCGGCTCACATTTGCATTTTGCAAAGCAAAACCGAATTGAATTCCTAAAAATCCAAAGCTCATATTAAATATTTGCGTTAAACTAAGTTTTGGTTTAAACGCAGTGGTTGCAGGTATTTCAGGTTCGGTAGTAATTAAAGCCATAGCAATTGTTAGATAAGTAAATTTGCATTAAAATTCAGATAACAAAAAAAATTTCTTTAGAATAGTGTTCATTCAAAATTGTTATTTTAGCGAGCACAGTAAATGCAGCTAAATAAACAAATAAAAAACTGAAGTGAATTAATGTGCAATTATTCATGGTTAATATAAATTTTTCATCGCTGAAATTTCATCGCTTAAAACTATTACCGGCGTTAATAATTGTTGTTTATTTATTTAATGCAATTCAATATTCACAGGTTCAATCCATCACTTCGGATGAAGGTTCTTTTTACGATTATGCCGCAAAATATCTTAAAGGAAATCCTGCACGAACCAATCCGCGAAGCGATAACAGTAAAATGCCTGTTGTTATTTTAAACACAATACCAAGAGTAATTAAGCAAATTCTTTATCCGCAATATAAATCAACCGATGGCGGAACGCATGATATTATGCAAGGCCGTTACATTACTGTTTTTGTTTCGGTATTTAGTTTATTAATTGTGTATGTATGGGCTGCAGAATTGTACGGCAGCGCCGCAGGAATTTTTGCAATTTTTTTAATGGCTTTTTGTCCGAATAATTTAGCAAATGCAACATTGGTTACTACGGATAGTTACTCGGTTTTATTTTTATTAGCCACTATGTATTGCTTATGGAAATTTTGTAAACATAAAAGTTTTAAATATTTCTTGTTGTTTTCTTTGTTGATGGCGCTGGATCAGTTAGTAAAGCAATCTTTATTTCATTTATATATTTTAGCTCCGCTTATTTTAGTTGTTTACTATTTTGTAAATCGCTCGGGTTTTCATTTTTATTCGTTGCTTAAATATTTGTTGCTTTTTGTAATTATAAATTGGTTTGTAATTAATGCAGGATATTATTTTTTTGAAAGTAACCAAACTTTAGCGAGTTATCATTTTATGAGCGAGCTGTTTCAAAACGTGCAAAAGAAATTTCCTTCATGGTTGCCGGTTCCATTTCCGAAACCTTTTATTGATGGTTTGGACATGGCAAAATATTATGATCAAATTGGCGGCGGATACGATGGCCTAAGCTCTTTCGGAAAAGTTACGATTCTTGACAAATCGGCTACCGGCGCGGGTTTACAGAGCTTATAGTAAGGAAGTGCTGGCAGAAATAAATTTTAATCATTTTTCTGATGATTATATTTTCGACAATCAATTACTTGCAAATATTTTATATAAAGGATATGAAGTTGGCGAAATATCCTGCCCTGCAAAATATTTTGCTGAAGCATCATCCATCAATTTTTGTCGAAGTGTGAAATATGGTTTTGGTGTTTTAGCTACTTCAATAAAATATCCATTAAATAAAATTGGAATTTTACGATCTAAAATTTTTCAATAAAGCAATAATTTTTTTTTGATTATTTGATCGTCAACAAAAAATGTATATTATTTTAATTGATTTTATATTACAAATCCATCTGGCAAAACAGCGCCTTTTTTTACCACAACAATTCCATCTTTCACCGTATAAAGCATGTGATCTATATTTTCTAAATGTGTGCCTCCGTTTATACGCACATCATTGCCTATGCGTGCATTTTTATCAATAATGGCATTTTTTATATAGCATCTTTCGCCAATGCCAATTTTAGGAATGCCGGTGTTTGCATTCATTTCCATTTCTCCTAAAGTTTCATAATAATCGTTGCCCATAATATAAGTGCTTACTATTGTTGTGCCATGACCGATTCTGGTGCGAATACCAACAACGGTTTGTTCTATTCTGCTGGCTAAAATAATGGAACCTTCTGCAATCACCGTTTTTTCTAAAGTTGTTCCGCTTATTTTACCGGGCGGCAACATTCTTGCGCGTGTGTAAACCGTTTTTGTATTATCGAATAAATTAAATGGAGGAATATCCTGCGTTAATGCAAGATTGGCTTCAAAAAAAGAATAGATATTTCCAATGTCTGTCCAGTAACCATCGTATTGATAACTGCTCACTTTATAATTACCAATTGAATCGGGAATAATTTCCTTTCCAAAATCTGCAGATGTAGGATGTTCGTGTTTTAATAAATCATCCAGCACATTTCTTTTAAAAATATAAATGCCCATTGAAGCAAGATAATTTCTATCCTGATTACGCATTTCATTTCCTGTATCACTTGTCCATTCATTTAAAATTTCTTTTTTTGGTTTTTCGATAAATGATGTGATATAATTGTTTTCATCGGTTTTTAAAATTCCAAATTCTGATGCTTCGCGATCTGAAACCGGGATAGTTGCAATTGAAATATCAGAACCATTTTTATTGTGCGCATTAATCATTGCACCAAAATCCATTTGGTATAATTGATCGCCGCTTAATATCAGCACATATTCATATTCGTTATTGTTGATATGGCGCAACGATTGCCTTACTGCATCTGCCGTTCCCTGATACCATCCGGGATTATCGGGCGTTTGTTCGGCAGCCAGAATATCTACAAAACCGGAACTGAATGCGCTAAAAAGATAGGTATTTTTTATATGTTTATTTAGCGAAGCTGAATTGAATTGAGTTAACACAAACATGCGGTTAATACTGGAATTAATGCAGTTGCTGATAGGGATATCAACCAAACGATATTTGCCTGCAATTGGCACAGCAGGTTTTGAACGGCTGGCAGTTAACGGATATAATCTTGTGCCTGCACCACCACCTAAAATAACTGCTACCACTGAGTTTGATACTGAAAGCATAGGTTGTTAATTTATAATTTATAATTTAAATTAAAAATTAAAAATTGAAAATTGAAATTTATTTCAAACTTTCATAAACATTAATATATTGCTGCACCGCATTTTCCCAACTGTTATCTATTTTCATCATGCGGTTTCGCATTTTAGATAACTGTTCTTTATTTTTATATATGTTAATTGCACGACCAACCGAATAAGTAACGTCGCCCACCGTTGCATGATTAAAACGTATTCCCCATCCATTAAAATCGCCAACATCAACAACTGTATCTTTTAATCCGCCGGTGCTGCGCACCATCGGTACAGTGCCGTATCGCATGGCATACATTTGATTTAATCCGCAAGGCTCAACGCGGCTGGGCATTAATAAAAAATCTGCACCTGCATACATTTGATGGCTAAGCGTTTCGTTGTAACCAATTACTGCATAATAATTTCCGGGAAAATTATTGTTTAATTGTGTTAGCTGCCATTCAACCTGCGGATCGCCGCTGCCTAATATTAAAAAACTCATGTTGCCTTCAAAACTATAAATGGATGATAAAATTGCATCGGGCAAAATATCGGCTGCTTTTTCTCCCACCAATCTTCCTATGAAAATTATGAGCGGATTTTTTTCATCAAGATTAAATTGTTTACATAAAACTGATTTATTTTTTTTCTTTCCTTCATCAGCATTTTTTACATCGTATTTATCAGTAATAAATTTATCTGTTGATGGATCCCAAACATCTGCATCTATTCCGTTTAATATGCCGATGCATTTTCCTTTTTCATATTCAAACAAAGCTTCCAAACCATTTGCGTTGTATTTTAATTCATCCAAATAACTCGGGCTTACTGTTGTTACCTGCCACGAACATTTTACCGCAGAAGCAAGCGGGTTTATCATATTTTTCCATTCAAGCAAACCCGCTTTCCATGTGTCGTATCTTGGAATATAAATGCTTTTATTCCAGTTCATCCAACCTTGGTATTGCGCATTGTGAATTGTAAAAACAGAAGGCACATTTACGAGACTATTATAATCGTAACAATATTTCATCATGAAAGGAATTAAACCTGTATGATGATCGTGACAATGAATAATATCGGGTTTATGTTGCCAATGACTTAACCAATTAACCACAGCAATTTGAAAAGCAGTGAAGCGTTCGGTATCATCACTATAACCGTAAACCTGCTCTCTGTCTAATAATCCGTGAATATCTATAAGATAAAGATCGAAGCCGAGTTTATTATTTTTTTCTTTGATAACAGTAAAATCGAACCACCAGTCAGCAAGATTTGTACGGCCTTTAAAATCAACTGCCCAATCGTTTTGGTACAAAAATTTTGTGCGGTACATCGGCATTACAACTTTTGCATAATGCCCCATTTTTGTTTGATATTTTGGAAGCGCGCCAACCACATCACCTAAACCACCGGCTTTAGCCACCGGATAACACTCGGCACTAACATGAATTATTTCCATAGTATTATTTAATGAAATCAGAAAATTAAAAATTAAATTTTGAAATTAATATCAAACATCAAACATTTCAATTTTCTGCATCCAAATTCAGAATGAATTTAATTATTAAAATATGAATATTAAAAATTTTTAGAAATATAAAATATATTTACTTTACAGAGTTATTAATAAATTTCATAACCCGATTGCAATGAACCAAACATCCACTATTTCTACCACCGCTCCTTTAACACCTGTAAAAACAAATAGCGGTGCACTTGCCACTTTAGTAATTGTATTTTTTTTCTGGGGATTTATTGCGGCAAGCAATAGTATTTTTATTCCGTTTTGCCGGTCGCATTTTCATTTAAGCCAGTTTCAATCGCAATTAATTGGCTCTGCTTTTTATGGCGCTTATTTTATTGGCTCTTTAGTTTTATATCTTGTTTCAAGCCTTCTTGGTAAAGATATTTTAAACAGAATAGGTTATAAAAAAGGAATTATTTATGGCTTGTGGATTTCGGTTATTGGCGCATTAGCAATTATTCCATCTGCCAATGCAAATTCATTTCCGCTTATTCTCGTGTCATTTTTTATTGTTGCTTTGGGTTTTTCGTTACAGCAAACAGCAGCGCAACCTTTTGCCATTGCATTGGGCGATCCGGCAACTGGCTCGCATCGCTTAAATTTAGCAGGCGGCATAAATTCTTTAGGCACAACACTCGGGCCAATTATCGTAAGCTTTTTTTTATTTGGCTCCGTTGGCGGAACACCGAAAGAAGTTACTGTAACCAACGTAAATCATTTGTATGAAATAGTTGCAGCGGTTTTTGCAGCCGTTGCTTTATTTTTTACTTTCTCCAAATTACCAAGCGGAAAAAATGACGAAAAATTTGAAGCTTCAAGAAAAGCAGCAATGTCGTTAATGATGTTAACCGGGCTTATTATTTTATTTGTAATTATCGGACAATTAACTGATGTTGGGAAAGTGCCATTATTAATACTTACTTTAATTGCAGTTATATGTACACTTTTTTATTCTAATAACAGTGCATTAAAAAATAATATCGGCTGGGGCGCCATGAAATATCCTCAATTAATTTATGGTATGATTGGCATTTTTGTTTATGTTGGTTGTGAAGTAACTATTGATAATAATTTTGGCGCATTACTTCGTACACCGGGTTATTTAACTTCCGCTGGTTTGGATGTAAGTCAGATTTCTAAATTTGTTTCCACTTATTGGGGCAGCTTAATGATTGGCAGATGGATAGGCGCTATAAGCGTTTTCAATCTTTCAAAAACCGGAAAAACAATTGCTACCGTTGTAGTTCCTTTTATTGCATTTGGCGTAATTCTTTTTGTAAATCATTTATATGGAAATGATATAACTGAATTATTACCTTATTCTATTTGCATTTTAATTGCAATTGCAGCATTCTTTTTCGGGCAGGAAAAACCGGTTAAAACATTACTTACTGTTGCAACTTTAGCCACTTTTGCTATGTTAATTGGCGTTTTTACAAACGGCATTTTTTCAGTGTATGCATTTATGTCCGGCGGATTGTGGTGCTCTGTAATGTGGCCTTGTATATTTTCTTTGGGTGTTGGCGGTTTGGGAAAATATACCGGTCAAGGTTCTGCTTTTTTAATTATGATGATTTTAGGCGGCGCAGTAATTCCGCCATTTCAGGGTTCGCTTGGCGATACGCCTTCTATAGGAATGCATAATTCTTATTTAGTTGCGGCTTGTAGTTTTGCATTTCTTGCATTTCTCGCATTGAAATTAAAAAATGTGCTTAAAACACAAGGTTTGGATTTTGATGCGCAAATTTCCGGTGGTCATTAAAAGTTGAATATTGAATATTTAAGTGAAGAAACTTTTGCATTGAACCGAATAAAAAAACATCATTTAATTGCAGAATAAATTTAGAAAGTACAAGAGTGCGACGCAACGATGTTTAATAGTAATTCAAAAAGCTGGTAACAAAAATATATAAGCACTTATATAAAATTTCAAATTAAATTATGGCAACAGCAACAGTAACATCTTCGCCCGAACCATTGGCTATCGGCATTGATGTTGGCGGAACCGGAACAAAATTTGGCATTGTTGACAAAGTGGGCAATGTTTTATTTTCGGGCGAAATGTTAACAAGAAAACATAAAGTTGTTGAATCTTTTATTGCCGAATTACATACACTGCTTTCTGCGCTTATTAACCGTGCCGGCGGCGTTGGCAGAATGAAAGGTATTGGCGTTGGCGCGCCTAACGGAAATTATTATACCGGCACAATTGAATACGCACCTAACCTGCCCTGGAAAGGAATTATTCCGCTCGCAAAAATGATACAGGATCAATTTAAATTGCCTGTTGTTTTAACCAACGATGCCAATGCTGCCGCCGAAGGTGAAATGACATACGGCGCAGCAAAAGGCATGAAAGATTTTATAATGATTACTTTGGGAACCGGCGTTGGAAGCGGCATTGTTGCAAACGGAAAATTAATTTTAGGTCATGATGGTTTTGCGGGAGAATTAGGTCATACTATAATTATTCCCGACGGGCGTTATCACGAAGGCACAGGCAAGCGCGGCTCACTGGAAAGTTATGCATCCGCAACAGGCGTAAGACTTACAACTATAGAGCTGCTTGAAAAAACTAAAACGCCCAGCACATTAAGAAAAATTCCGAAAGAAGAAATTGATTCAAAAAAAGTGTACGATGCAGCAAAAGCAGGCGACGAATTAGCAAAAGAAATTTATGAATACACCGGTAAAATATTAGGGATGGGTTTAGCAAATTTTGTAATGTTCAGCAGCCCCGAAGCAATCATTTTATTTGGCGGACTTACCAAAGCCGGCGATTTAATTTTAAAGCCAACGCGCGAACACATGGAAGCAAATCTTATACAGGTTTTTCAAAATAAAGTAAAAATTTTGGTGAGTCATTTAAGAGAATCTGATGCTGCTATTTTGGGCGCCAGCGCTTTGGTTTGGGAAATGCAATAAATTATTTTTGTTACCGGCTTTAAAATATTATTCGTCTTTGTTGCGTCGCACTCTTGTACGCCTTAATCTTTATTCAGCAAAAAAACATCATTTTATTTCCCCTTCCATCATCATTATTTTCACTTTTAAAATTGCAGTAACAGTAAGTGAATCGGTAATTTTTCCTTCTTCAATAAAATTATAAACTTCAATAAAAGGCAATTTTTTTGTTACAAGTTTTTCTGTTTCTTCAGGTGCAGATGTATGTTGCGATAATTCTGTTGCAAGATAAATTTCACCATATTCGTCACTAACCGAATTAGATAAATAAAGTGATAAAATTTTTTTCCAGCTTGCGGCTTTCAAACCTGTTTCTTCAAGCAATTCTCTTTTAGCAGAATCTAAAATATCTTCATTCATTGCGCCGCCGCCTTCGGGTATTTCCCAACTATATTCATTGATTGGAAAACGAAATTGACCAACTAAATAAACATTCATTTTTTCATCCAGCGCAATTATTCCTATTGCATAATTTTTAAAATGAACTTTACCATAAATTCCTTTTCCGCCGGAAGGGTTGATAACATTATATTCTGTAACATTAATCCAGCTATTATCATATACATTTTTCTCAGAAAGAATTTTCCATGGGTTTATTTGCTCGTTCATTATTCAAAATAATAAAGATTATTATAACTATTTTAAGTTCAATTAATCAATCCCACGCTCACTTCCACATCTGCATTATCTAATAAAAATTCAGCCATTTCATCGTTCATCGAAAATCCTTTTTCCGAATTGCATAAACTTAATTTTAAATTTTCTGAAGGTTCATAAATATTAAATCGCAAAGAAGATTTGCCGGGATTAGAACGAATATTTTTGTCAACAAATTCTATAAATTCTTTTGTTAAAGAAGCAGGTTCAATGTGAATTTCCAATTGCTTTGTGAGTTGTTGTTTTGTTGTTTCAAAAAGCGAAATGGAGCTCACTCTAAACTCATATTCTTCGCTGTTATAGCGTTGTTTAAAACATCCGCAAACCAATAAATTTTTTCCCTTTTCTAAATAATTATGATGCTTCATATATTCATCGCTCCATAACATCAATTCTGTTTTTCCTGTAAAATCTTCCAACACCAAAGAACCAAAACTTTTTCCGGTTTTAGTTGTGCGATGTTGCGCATCAGTTACTAAACCCGCAATGCGAATATTTTTATTGTTGTTTGCAGAAATTAAAGTAATGGATTCTTTTATTTCATTAAATTCATTCAGCGGAATTATATTATAATATTTCAGTTCAAATTTGAAATGATCTAAAGGATGCCCGCTCATAAACATGCCGGTAATTTCTTTTTCATGATCGAGCAATTCGGTTAAACTCCACGGTTCGCAAAAAGGAATTTTCGGCGATGCAATTTCAGGCATTACGCTATCGCCAAATAAGCTATGATTACTGTTTAATTTATTATTTTGAAAGATATTTCCAAAGCGAATAATTCTTTCAAGTACATTCATTGTATCGCCGGGCGGCGTAAAAAAATATTGCCCGCGATGCATTTCTTTAAAACAATCAAAAGCGCCGGAATATGCAAGGCTTTCAATAGATTTTTTATTTACAGTTCTTTGATTAACGCGTTTTATAAAATCAAAAATATCTTTATAAATTCCTTTT
Source organism: Chitinophagaceae bacterium (assembly GCA_051004255.1). Classification (GTDB taxonomy): domain Bacteria; phylum Bacteroidota; class Bacteroidia; order Chitinophagales; family Chitinophagaceae; genus JBPCKN01. The sequence continues at coordinate 125,089 of JBPCKN010000012.1, forward strand.
TTTCTTTCTTCGATAATTCCTTCAATTGCTGCATCGCCAACGCTTTTTAATCCGCCAAAACCAAAACGAATTTCTCCTTTATTATTTACCGCAAAGCCTTGGTGGCTCTCGTTTATATCAGGTCCCAAAACTTTTAAATTCATGCGTTTGCATTCTTCCATATAGAAAGTAATTTTTTCAATGCTGCCCGCATGATTTAAAACCGCAGCCATATATTCGCTTGCATAATGGGCTTTTAAATATGCTGTTTGATACGCAACCAACGCATAACAAGTTGAATGAGATTTATTAAAAGCATATTGCGCAAACGCTTCCCAATCGTGCCATATTTTTTCAATGATTTCTTTTGAATGTCCTTTTATTGCAGCGCCTTTAATAAAATCATCCTTCATTTTATCCAGCGTTTTTCTATCCTTTTTTCCCATCGCTTTTCGCAAAACATCTGCTTGTCCTTTTGTAAATCCTGCAAGGCTTTGACTTAGCAACATTACCTGCTCCTGATAAACTGTTATACCATAAGTTTCTTCCAAAAATTCTTTCATTTCAGGAATATCGTACACAATATTTTCGCGCCCATGTTTACGTGCAACATAATTCGGAATATAAGCCATTGGCCCCGGACGATACAACGCATTCATTGCAATTAAATCATCAAATTTATCGGGCTTTAATTCGCGTAAATATTTTTGCATGCCTGCACTTTCAAATTGAAATGTGCCATTGGTTTCGCCTTTTTGATAAAGCACAAAAGTCTTTTCATCATCGAGCGGAAGTGCGTCAATATCAATTTCAATTCCATGATTTTGTTTGATAAGCTCAAGCGAAGTTTTTAAAATGGATAAAGTTTTCAGTCCTAAAAAATCCATTTTTAAAACACCGGCATCTTCAATAATATTACCTTCAATTTGTGTAACCCAAAGAGTAGAATCTTTTGAAGTTGCAACCGGAATTAATTCAGTTAAATCTTTTGGAGCGATAATAATTCCCGCCGCATGAATTCCTGTGTTGCGAACGGAACCTTCTAATCTTTCTGCCTCTTTCAAAACTTGTGCGCGAAGGTCACTGCCTTTATAAATTTCACGGAGACGTTTAATATTATCAATAAAATTTCCGCCATAATTATTTTCTTCCTCAGGTAATTTTTCGCCTTCAATTGCGGTTAAAGATGCGCGCAATATTTTGCCCAAATTTGTGCCTGGTCTTTCCGGAACTAATTTCGCTAAAGCGTTTGCTTCTGGCAAAGGTAAATCCATCACACGTGCAACATCTTTAATGCTCATTTTTGCAGCCATCGTACCATAAGTAATAATTTGCGCCACCTGATTTTTTCCATATTTTTCAACAACGTAATCAATCACTTTTTGGCGACCCTCATCATCAAAATCGGTATCAATATCGGGCAAGGTTTTTCTGTCAGGATTAAGAAATCGTTCAAATAATAAATTATATTTTATCGGATCAATATTTGTAATTCCAATGCAATATGCAACCACACTTCCAGCCGCAGAACCGCGCCCAGGGCCAACATACACTTTCATATCGCGACCTGCTTTTATAAAATCTGAAACAATTAAAAAGTATCCTGCAAAACCCATTGTTTTTATGGTGAACAATTCAAAATCTATGCGCTCGCGCAACTCTTCGGTTATTTCACTGTAACGATTTTTTGCTCCTTCATACGTTAAATGATGTAAATAATTTGATTGATTGAGATTGCTGTCGTCGCTCGTTTGAAATTCCTTTGGAACAGGAAACGCAGGCAATAAAACATCCTTTTTTAAATTAAGAGTTTCAATCTTATCAACGATTGCATTTGTGTTATCGAGCGATTGCGGAACATCGCTAAATAATTCCTGCATTTCTTCAGGCGTTTTAAAATAAAACTGATCATTCGGAAATTTAAACCTGCGATTTTTTATTTGAATATCATCATTTACAAAATCGTCAACGCCAGGCGTACTCTGTTTTTCACCTGTATTAATGCATAATAAAATATCGTGCGCATTATAATCTTCGCGTTCAGTGTAATGGCTGTCATTCGTTGCAATAACAATTACATTATATTTTTTTGCAAACTTCAATAAAGTTTGATTTACAATTTCCTGCTCTTTAATATTGTGGCGTTGCAATTCAATGTAATAATCTGCGCCAAAAATATCGAGCCACCATTTAAATTCTTTTTCTGCCGATGCGGTATCTTTATGCAAAATTGTTTGCGGAATATAAGCGCCGATGCAGCAAGTTGTGGCAATTAATCCTTCATGATATTTTTCAATCAACTCTTTATCAATGCGCGGATATTTGCTGTAAAAACCTTCAATAAAACCAAGCGATGTTAACTTGATTAAATTTTGATAGCCAATTTTATTTTTTGCAAGCAGCACCTGATGATAGCGCGCATCTTTTTGTTCTTTTGAAAAAGATTTTTTATGACGGTCTTCAACAACATAAAATTCGCAACCAACAATTGGTTTTACAATTGGTGAATGAATGTCTTTTCCATTTTCATCTTTGCCAATTATATTAGTGTTTTTCCACGCATGACTTACAAAATTAAAAACGCCAAACATGTTGCCATGGTCGGTTATAGCCAATGCGGGCATATTATTTTTTATTGCTTTTTTGTACAAACTATCTATTGACGCCGCGCCATCGAGCAACGAATATTGTGTGTGAACATGTAAGTGAGAAAACTGCATACTTTTAATTATGAATTATAAATTATGAATGATGAATTTTGGAAAACCATCAACAATAAACTAACTACAAATTTCGCAATTTTATTTTAGAGATTTTCGTTTTTGATGAAACAGGTTGCTCACATTTACTTAACAGATTGTAAAAATTTTTAAATAAGAATTTATTTTAAATTTTATCTCAATTATTTTGCACAGAGTTTTTAGTGAAGTATCCATCAATTATATTATGTTTTTTTGCAATTGCTTTTTTAAGCAGTTGCAGAAGTTTTAAAAATCTTACCTCAAAAGATAATTCTTCAACTCAATCATCTTCGAACAAAAATCATGAGTTGAAATTTTTGGATGGAGTTTCACTTGAAGGTTCATCAAAAAAAACATCTTATTATTCATATAAAAATCAAAAGGTAATTTATGCGCCGCCGCCTTTTATTGTTTCAAATGTGAACATTGAAAAACTAAATGTGCTGCAAATAAAATATGCAATTATTTTGGATGCAACAGTTGAGCAACTTACCAATGTTCCATTGTATGAAGAAATTGATAGTTGGTGGGGAACGCCGTATTGTTATGGTGGCAATTCGCAAAAATGTATTGATTGTTCCGCATTTACGCAAACCCTTATGCACACCGTGTTTGCGATTGATGTGCCACGAACTGCGCAGCAGCAATTTAATTTTAGCTCACCAATTGAAGTTGAAGATTTAAAAGAAGGTGACCTTGTTTTTTTTCATACTTCGGGCGGCGATGTTACGCATGTTGGCATTTATTTGCTGAATAATAAATTTGTTCATGCCGCATCGAGCAGCGGCGTTATGATTAGCGATTTAAATGATGATTATTGGAGGCAACGTTTTGTTGGTGCAGGCAGAATAAGATAATTAATTGATATTTTCGCCTAACTTTTGTACTGCTAAAATGATAACTTCGTTCATACATTATTAATTATCTGATAAAAAGAACCAAAGTTAAAAATCGTTGATGCAAGAACCACAAACCACGAACCAAAAACTACAAACTTTAGTAGGTATCATAATGGGCAGTGATAGTGATCTGCCCATTATGCGAGCCGCGGCCGATATTTTAAAAGAATTTGATGTTCCATTTGAATTAACAATAATTTCCGCCCACCGCACTCCACGGCGAATGCTGCAATACGCTGCTACCGCACATTCCAGAGGTTTGAAAGTTATTATTGCAGGTGCAGGAGGTGCGGCTCATTTGCCGGGCATGGTTGCTTCAGTTACAAGTTTGCCTGTAATTGGTGTGCCTGTAAAATCGTCAAATTCTATTGATGGTTGGGATTCCATTTTGTCTATTCTTCAAATGCCGAATGGAATTCCTGTAGCAACGGTTGCACTTAACGCAGCAAAAAATGCAGGTATTTTGGCTGCAACAATTATCGGCGCTTTTAATGAAAATATTGGTGAAAAGATAATTGCTTATAAAAAAAGTCTCGAAGCAGATGTATTAAAAAAAGCAGCGCGTTTAAAAAGCGAAGGCTGGCAAAATGAATTTGATTAATATTTTTTTTTGAGCCGGGGCAGTTGAATAAAGAACAAGGCGTACAAGAGTGCGACGCAACAAGAGTTGAATTAATAAATTTAGCCGGGCTAATAAATCGAACTTTATTATTAACAATAAAAAAAATTAATTTGAATTTGTTTTTGCTTGTCCGTTAGTTGATTGATGATTTATATGCGTTTCGTATAATTCGCGGAAACCATCTGCCCATTTATCCCAATTTAATTCTTCTTCAAATCTTTGTCTGCTGGTAGTAATTAATTGATGATATTTTTGTTTGTCTGCAAATAATTCAGCGATTAAGGTGGCGTACATCCAGCCATCAGCGCCGTAGGGCATACAATAACCATTAATGCCATCTTTTACAATTTCAGAAACGCCTCCTGTATCCGTTGTAATGGCCGGAACGCCGTAAGCATTAGCTTCGCAGGCAACTATTAAAGAACAATCGGCACGCGTAGGCACAATTAAAAAATGAACAGAAGATAATAACTTTACAAAACGTTCATGATCTTCCGGTTTATTTTTATTTAAAAAAGGAATTACTTCCATATAAGGGTGAGAAAATTGTTCAGGAGGTTCGCATCCGCAAACAATTAATTTCGCTTTTATTCCATACACATAATGCAAATGTTTTAAAGTTTCAAAAGCAATGCTTCCGCCTTTGCGTTCCCACTCAACAGCCATATAGAGCAAAGTAAGTGTTGGGTTTTCTTCCTTTTCATAAATCATTTCACGCTCAGGAGTATAATCCATATTTGCGCCAAAAGGCATAATAAAAAGCTTTTCTTTTTTTATGTGATAATCATTAACTGCAGATGCAGCTGCCCAATGCGAAGGATAAATAACAAGTGAACTTTTTTTGAGAGATTTTCTCTCCAAAATATTTCCTTCCCATTTAGAAAAGAATGGAATATTGCTGAAATCTTTTATATAGTAATGACTGAGTAATTTAAAGGTAGTATCGGAGATATAAATTACAGGTACGTCCGTTTTTATATAGCTTAATTCTGTTGAGGCTGCCGGTGCGCAAATGCAATCGTATTTATGTCCTTCCATTTTCTTTTTTAATATACGTGATGAATACCAGCTTAACAACAGACTGTATTTTGTAATGTATTCTTTTTTAAAAACGACGCGTGTAAATTTTGCAATTGCGCGCAAAATTTTATCAATTGATTTTGGAAGTTTTACAGGGCCGAGAAAATCTACATCGCCTACATTTTTTTGAAGTGTTTTAGCTATATAATAAGTAGTGCCGGACCATGATCTTTTATCAAGTGGGTCGTTTACGGTTAAATATGCAATTCTTAATCTGCGCAAGGGTTTTAATTTAATAAAATGAAAAATATTTTTTATTTTATGCTTATAATTGATTGATTTAATTTTTTTCCCAAACCGTAAAGAAACCGCCTGTAAATTGATATGGCAATAAGTCTGCAATTTTGCAATCAATCTTCTGCAGAAAAATTATTTTTTTGCTGAAAAGAGAAAACGGAAAAACATCTTCTACAAAATTTGCTTTTCCAAAACCGGTAATTTTAAAACCATTTTTTTGCGATAATTTTTCCAAATCTTTTTTTGAAAAAAACTGAACATGGTCTAAATTATCAGCCGCAGATTGCGCTGTTGTTCCTTTGTAACCGAGCGAACTTTTTATTTTATTCATCAATTTCCAAAGCCAATTATTTTTCTTTCTTAAATTTAAAACTGGTTTTGTAACCAGCGTTTCTCTCGGCCCTTTGCCGTTAGGAACGGTTACAATTAATTTACCTTTTTCTTTCAGACTTTCATGCAAAACCTCCAACAATTTTTCCGGTTCGCTCAAATGTTCCAAAACTTCACTGCAAATAATTGCATCATATTTTTCGCCGGATGCAACCAATTCTTCAGCATTTTTTTTCATAAAAATTACGTTCGATAATTGCGTATTTGATTTTGCAATTTCAATTGTTTTTTCGCTAACATCAATTCCAACAACATTAAAACCGGCGCGTCCCAAATGGCGACTGATAACACCATTGCCGCAGCCAACATCTAAAATTCGTGCATTAAACGGCAATGATTTTTTTAAAACATTCGTTATAAAATCAACGCGTTTGCGGTCTGCTATTCTATTATATTCATACATTGTTTCCACCATTTCTCTAATTTAAATTCAAAGTGTTTAAATATAATTGTTCGATTTGTTTGGTCATTTTTTTTATGTCGAAATTTTCTTCAACCGTTTTTCTCGCTGAGTTTCCTAACTCATTTCTGAGTGAAAAATTTTCTGCTAACATTAAAATTGCATTAGCTAATTCATCCACATTTTGCGGCTGAATAATCAAACCATTTTCTTGGTGATTTATAATTTCTTTTGAGCCGTCAACTTCAGTTGCAATCACTGCTTTTTTCATTGTCATTGCTTCCAAAAGCCCTATTGGCAAGCCTTCCCAAAGAGACGGTAAACAAAAAATATCAATTGCATTCAATACATCAGGAATGTCATTTCTGAAATTTTCAAAAATAATTTGTTCATTTATTTTTAATTCGTTTGCAAGTTGAATTACTTTTTCTTTTAATTCGCCATCGCCAACCATCAATAAAACAACATTATTTTTTTGTTGTAAAACTTTTTTAAATGCGTGAATTAATGTAAGCGGATCTTTTTGCGCTGTCATTCTTGCCACAAATCCAACAACAATTTTTTCTTGCGAAATCTTTAATTCTTCCCGAATATTTTTAAGTGATTTATTTGGATTGAATACATTTAAATTAATACCATTATTTATTACGACAGATTTAAAGTTGGATATATTTTCAAATCCTGTTTTTTGATTTGATTCTGAAACCGAAATATTAAACTTAGAATTTTGTGTGATAAATTTTTCAACAAAAATCCTTGCATTTTTTACTGCCCAATTTTGGTCGTCGTGAAAAGACCAGCCGTGAATGGTATAAATAATCGGTACGCCCAAACTTTTTGCCGCCCAAAAAATATTTGTATTTGCTCTTGTGCCGTGAACATGAATAATGTCAATTTTTTCTTCCTGCAAAAGTTGTTTTACTTTTTTCCAGGTGAGCACATCAAATGCTTTGTTGGATGGAATGATAAAATTTTTCACACCAATTTCATTTAATGTGTCCATCATTTGCCCATCGGTGAACGAAAGCACAACAGGCTCAAACTTAGTTGTATCAAGCGTTACAACCAAATTTAAGATATGCGTTTCACCTCCTCCAATTTGCCCCTGGCGAATTGCTTCTAAAACTTTTATTTTCTTTTTTTGTTGCATTAATTTTTTAAGCTGCGTTTTTCATCCATCTTTCATACCATAATTGAAACACTAATAAATTCCATATTTTTTGGTAATTCACTTGCCTTCCTTTCAAATAATCATCACATAATTTTACAATAGGTGCGGAATTAAAAAGGGCTGATTCTTTTAATTTTTCATCGCTCAAATAATATTGCATTTTTTCTTTCAGCTCATCTTTAAACCAAATTTTAAGCGGCGCAATGAAAGGCATTTTTGGGCGATTCATCAACGTTTCAGGAATATATTTATGAACAATTTTTTTCAAAATATATTTATTTGTTCCATTGCGGATTTTTAAATCTGCCGGCAATTGCGCAACAAATTCTATCAGCCTGTGATCGAGCATTGGCTCGCGTCCTTCAAGCCCCACGTGCATCGTAGCTCTGTCTACCTTCACTAAATTATTATCAACCAAAAAAGTTTTATAATCAATCGCCAGCATTTTATTTAGGCTGTCGAGATTGTTACACAAACTATTTCCGGCATCAAAATTTGTTTTGTAGTGTTGGTATTTGGGCTGAATAAAAATCGTTGCTTCATCTTCGGTAATGTACTGACTGATATATTTCATTGCCGACAGCGGCGTTTTCTCAGCCCAAATTTTTTTCATCTTTTTATATCGCGTACTGAAATTATATTTTTTGTTGAAGTATGGAATTTGTTCCGGATTAATTAATTCCATCACATTGCTTAATGTTGATTGAACAAAGCCAGGAACTTCTTTTGTATAGCGAATGGATTGATTAAATTTATTATATCCGCCAAAAATTTCATCGCCACCATCTCCTGAAAGGCAGACTGCGACTTGCTTTCGTGCCAGCTTGCTCACCAACGCAGTTGGCACAACAGAATTATCTGCAAAAGGTTCATCATAAATTTCAGGAAGATGATGAAAAATATCTGCAGCATCAGAAGCTGTTACATACCATTCATTGTGGTCGGTTCCTAAATGTTCGGCAATTTTTTTTGCATCGTGCGCTTCATTAAATTCAGCTTCTTTATAACCAATCGTAAATGTCTTTAATTTTTCAGTGCGATTGCTTTGGAGAATTGCTGCAACGCTGCTGCTGTCGTAACCTCCGCTTAAAAATAATCCAACCGGAACGTCAGCAACCATGCGATATTCGTAAGAAGAAATCAATAATTTTTCAACTTCATTTATTGCATCTTCTTCTGAAATATTTAATCGCGGTTTATTGTAACAATCAGCAACATCCCAATATTTTGTTTCAGTAAATGTTTTAGTTGATAAAGAAAATTTCAAAAAATAACCGGGCAAAAGTTTGCATGTATTTTTAAAAATTGTGTACGGCGCGGGAATGTAGCTGTACTGCAAAAAAAGAGACAAACTGTTTACATCAATTTCTTTTTCAAAACTTTTGTGCTCATAAAAACTTTTTAATTCTGATGCAAATAATAACACCGAATTATTCCAATAATAATATAAAGGTTTAACACCGGCCCGGTCTCTGAAAATAGTAAGTTCTTGCTTTTTGTTATCGAAAATTGCAAAAGCAAACATGCCGATAAATTTGTTTACAACTGCATCGCCCCAGCAATCGTATCCTTTCAAAATAACTTCAGTGTCGCTCCATGAATTAAATGAATAACCTTCTGCAATTAGCTCCTTTCTTATCTCTTTAAAATTATAAATCTCTCCATTAAAAATTATGCTGAGATTATTGAAATGCATTGGCTGATGACCTGCACTCGATAAATCGAGAATAGATAAGCGCCTCATTCCCAAACCCACAATAGCATTTTGTTCTTTATAAACATTGTAACCGGAATCGTTCGGGCCGCGATGAGCCAAAACATCGGTCATGTTTTGAAGAACATGAATGTTTGTAGATTTAGTAAAATCGCAAAAGCCGGCAATGCCACACATCTCAAATATTTTTTACTTTATAATTAAATAAATTCCATGTAAATCCCTTCCAGAATGCTTTTAAATGATCTGGTTCTTTTTTAAATAAAAAATTTATTGTGTTTTTTGGAAGCGTTACAGAAACATAATAAAGTGAAAACACAAATAATGGAAAGCCTTTTACATTTCTGCGCATGAAAAGAATTCTGTTTCGGTTGAGATAATAAGTTTTCAGCAAACTTTTTTTACCGGCCGTCATAGATTCTTTGTGATAGATAAGCGCTTTACTTTGATAATACACTTTGTAACCTTTTCTTTTTATCTGCTCACACCAGTCAAATTCTTCGTAATATAAAAAATAAACTTCGGGCATTAAGCCAACTTCTTCCACAACTTTTGCAGGCACCATCATTGCGCCGCCGTGTGCATAATTTGTTTCAGAAATTTTATCGTATTGACCAACATCTTTTTTTCTGCATCCAATCATGCTGTTTTTTCCGTTAAAAATATTCACCTGTTTATAACCCGCAAATTCAATGGTGCCGGGCGAATAATAGTAATGAAATTTTGGACTTGCAATTCCTGCGTCAGGATAAGTTCCAAAAATTTCCAATAATCTTTCGATGAGATTCGGAGTGAAAACCGTATCATTATTTACAAAAAAAAGATAATCACCTTTTGCTTGTTTTATTCCTAAATTATTTCCGCCTGCAAAGCCAAGATTTTTTTCACTCAAAATTATTTTTACATCTTTATAAGCCTGTTTCAATTTTTGTGATGGATTTTCTTTCGATGCATTATCCACCACAATTACTTCAATATTTTTATAAGTAATGCTGGCGATTGAAAGCAGCAAATCGCAGGTAATATCAGCATTATTATAATTAATGGTGATAATAGAAACCAAAGGATTTTTAACTGCGTTCATTGAATAAAGAATTACTTATTTCTGTTTTTGTATGAACTGTATGAATAAAATTATTGTTTGCATTTTTAAGCTGAATTAAATTAACACACATTAAACCGATTGCTCTTGGCAACTTTCCAACTGCAAAAAATAGTTCTTTATTGATAAGAACTTTAGGCAGCGCAATAATCAGCGTTAAAATGTACATTATTAATAATGCGATTGAAGCAATCATCCACGAATAACTTATAAAAAAAGAACCGATAATTAATGCCGGTAAAATGATGAATAAAAATGCTCTTGGAAGAATAACATTATTTGCAACAGCAAGATTGAAATAACTTATATTTCCTTTAAACAATTGTTTAATTGCAGGAACAAAAAATTGTTTTAAATAAATAAACTGGCTCGAAACCCAGCGTTTACGCTGTTGTTTAAATGCATGAGATGAAGAAACTTTCTCATCAAATATCAATGCATTTTCCAGATATTGAATTTTGATATTTTGCTTTATAACTTTTAATTGAAGGATTTTATCAAATCCGCCAACAGCTTCAATTTCAGTAAAAATATTTTTTATCATTCCAAAATCGAAGGCCATTCCTGAACCGATAACTGCGGATGATAAACCAACTGCATTGGTTCCTTTTCTGAAAATGTTATTGTTAATTGCCTCGCTGCACGCATCCAAAATTGCGAAAGAAGAATCTAAATTTTTTGCAACTCTTCTTCCCTGCACTGCTTTTGCGCCGTTTAAAAAAGCATTGTTTAATTGCTGTAAAAAATTTGGCGCCAGCATATTATCTGCATCGCAGATTAAAGCAATATCATACAATTTATTTATTCGTTTAAATGCTTCGTTCAGCGATTTTGTTTTGGTGCTTTTTTTAAATGAAACTTCAAAAATATTTAATGATAATTTGCGTAATTGTTCAATGGTTTGTTTTTGAAAATTATCGGCAATTATAAAAATATCGTACAGTTCTGCGGGATAATTTAAGCGCAACAAATTGTTTGCAGTTGAAAAAATTATTTCATCTTCTTTATATGCCGGCACAAGAATGGCAATTTTTTTTGCAGGCTGAAAAAAGATTAAATTATTTTTTTTGCGTGAAAAAAATTTTGCTGCAAAAGATAAAATAAAAAGATAGAGCACGGATAAACCGCAATAAATAAAAACGATTATAAAAAAGACATATAAAATATCAGGCATTTGCTTTTTGAATTAATCCTTTCGGCGTATTTAATAATATTTGTATGTCGAATAACAAAGAATTTTTGTTTGCATAGTCAATATCCAGATCAATTCTTTCCTGAACCGACATATCGGGCATTCCTCTTTTTTTTGTTTGCCATAAACCGGTTATTCCGGCTGGTGCAAGAAAGCGCCGTGCAGTTTCATCGGCAGTTAAAGAACAGGCTTCATACAATGGGAGAGGACGGTTGCCAACTATTGACATATCTCCTATAAGTACATTAATTAATTGCGGCAATTCGTCAAGGCTTGTGTTTCGTAAAAATTTTCCTACTCTTGTAACACGGGGATCCTGATCTATTTTTATAAAAACCGGGCCGGATGTTTCTGAAACTTTGTATTGGTTTAAATGTTTCATCTGTTCTATTTTTTTATCTGCATCAACAACCATCGTTCTGAACTTATAAAATTTAAATATTTTGTATCCTTTACCTGCGCGCGGTGAAACATAAAAAACAGAACCTTTTGAATCAATCTTTATTGCAAGGGCGATTAACAAAAAAAGAGGTAACAATAAAACAATCAAAACAGAAGTAAATAAAATATCTACTATTCTTCTTATCAGAGAAAGTGTATGTAAGTTTAAATTTTGCGGAGTTTCTGTTTTATAAGGTAAATTATTTTTGAGGTTTTTATATTTTTTCAGCAATTTAATTTTTTCAAAAATATCTTTTACAGGTGAGGTATAACTAATAATGTCATCAACGCCGGTTATTATTCCGATATTAATATTATTAATTTTTTCTTCTTTTGCTAATAATATAAAAGGTATGTGTTTAAAGTCTTTTGAAAAAGACAGATAGCCTGCAAAATGTTGAATAAAATGTTCATTCTCCTCAATATTAAAAAGGATAGCTTCGGGAATAGGTTTTTGCTGCATACAATCTAATACAAGAATACTTCTTGCTTCGTGAATTGTATTTGCAATAACAGGTGTGTAGCCAAATTCAAATATTTCATTGCTTATTGAAGATGTAGAATTACCAATAAGCAATATTTTTTTACTTGTAGTTGTGTGTTTGCCAGGCATTAAATTTTTGCCCGGAAGCGGTTTAAGTTCGTTAAAGTTTAGAGGGTTAATCATATAAAGAAATTCAGGGTTTGTAAATATTTTGTCATTTTTCTAAGAATTTTGTATCTGCCTTTTTCGCTGTTAGGGTAATATTCATTTTTAAATATTATTTCTTCAACAATGTTTAAAAGAAGTATAGGATCGAATGGTTTATTAAGAACTTGCGCAACTACCAACTGATCTTTTAAAAATGTAGGGTCTAATTGATAGCTTCCGGAAAGTATAATTACCGGTATTTTATTATACATTTTACTTGTGGAAAGATGCCCTATTAATTCGTAACCATTTATATTGTGCATGTTTAAATCAGAAATAATAAGGTGAGGCATTATGCCGCGAGCCAAAATAGTTATAGCTTCAACACCATCAGAAGCTGTAAATACCTGGTATTTTTTTTCAAATAGCTTTTTTAGCACTTGTAATATTGCATCATTATCATCTATAATTAGCAAAGTATGTTTCATAAAACGGAGATTTATTTTATCTGTAGCTTACTGCATGATATGATAACAGTAACTTTAAGACCAAATTAGGTTAAACGCAGAATGCCGGAAAATTGAATTACGTGAACGTTGATAAAATACTCGTAAACGCAAAAAAATGCAAAGGCAAAAAATGTAAATGAGAACAAAGATGAATTTAACGTCGTATTTTTTATAGATTAATGTAGAAGAATAACGTAATAAATATTTCAAAATCAATGCCGTTTTAATTTAAAAAAACATCGAGTCATTTTGCATAGTTTTTTAATCTGATAATTATTATTAAATGTTGTTTTGGCAATACATTTTTATTATAAGTTGTTTTATCATTTTTTACAATTATGCAGGATATGCAATAATTATTTATTTTATAAATGCATTAAAAACAGCAAATAAAACCACACAAAAAACTAAGGAATATTTTCCTTCAGTTTCCTTCATAGTTGCGGCATACAACGAAGAAGATGTTATAGAAAAAAAAATATTAAACTCACTGGAACAAAATTACCCTTCAAAGCAAATTGAATTCATATTTATAACAGATGGCTCAACAGATAAAACGGCTGAAATTATAAGCAGATTTTCTTCCATTCAACTAATGCATCAACAAGAAAGAAAGGGAAAATCTGCAGCAATGAACAGGGCTGTGCAAAATGCAAAACATGAAATAATTATTTTTAGCGATGCCAATACAATTTTAAATAAAGATGCTGTACAAAACATTGCCCGCCATTATATAGATGATACTGTTGGCGGCGTAGCAGGAGAAAAAAAAATCATGCATTTATTTGCCGGCGCAAATGAAGTAGGCGCAGGCGAAGGATTATATTGGAAATATGAATCATTTTTAAAGAAAACAGATTCAAATTTTTATTCGGTGGTAGGCGCCGCAGGCGAATTATTTTCTGTTAGAAAAAAGTTGTATGAACCAATGCCCAATTCGGTGATTCTGGATGATTTTGTTACTTCCTTAAAAGTGGCACAAAAAGGCTATCGAATTATTTACGAACCGGATGCATACGCAACAGAAATGCCTTCTTTTTCTTTGATGGATGAACAAAAAAGAAAGGTGCGAATTGCTGCCGGAGGTTTTCAGGCAATCGGTATGCTGGGCTCTCTATTTTTTTTCTGGAAAAATTTTAAGTTGTCTTTTTTATACATTTCTCATCGTGTTTTACGGTGGACGCTTACACCGCTTTGCCTGATATTTGCGTTTCTTTCTAATTTAATTTTATGCTTTACAAATAATTATTGGTATAAGATTTTTTTTGCGATTCAAATATGTTTTTATTTGATTGCTGTTATTGCAAAATTCATTTCGTTTAATAACCGATGGCTTAAAATAGTAAAATTGCCCTATTATTTTGTTTTTATGAATGTTTCGGTTGTTCAGGGTTTTTTCAGGTTTATTCAAAAAAAACAACCAGCTACATGGGAGAAAGTAAAGCGTTCATAATAACCTTATGTTTTTTTGTTTTGAAATTTTTTTCACAAAGCAATTCTTTACATTCACGAACAAAACCAATCATTTTACCAATTCTCTCCGTATATTAAATTTGCCAGCCTTAGTTTTAAGTTGTGATAGTGTATAATAATTATGCCTTTCTACAATTTTTTTATTACATTATAAAAGTGAAAAATGCAAAAGCTATACCTGATAATTGCGTTAACCTGCTGCAGTGTTTTATTGAAAATTCCATCTTCGGCGCAATCGGTGCTAAATCCGAACGATCCTATCGTAGAGTATGATCCTAATAATATTCCGCCGCATCCTTTTAACGAAATAAGTAAATGGGTTAGAACTAAAACTTTAGATTGGAATTCTGATTCTTATAAAGCATATATATTTAATGGCTATGCTTTTCGGTTAAAATTTCCAAAAACTTACAACCCAAATGTCAATGATGGTAAAAAATATCCAATGGCAATTGTTTTTCATGGTGGAGGAGAAGCTGGTCCTATTACAGATAATGAAACACAATTATATCATGGCGGTCCGGTTTACGGAGCTGCGGTTGACGATGGAACTTATGATGGTTATGTACTTTTTCCGCAAAGCCAGGGTTTTTGGGGCTCTACAGCTTATCAGGCTTTTACTAAGGTGATTGATTACATGATTGTTAATAATAAATTAGATCCTTTTCGTGTTAGCGTAAACGGATTGTCTTCAGGAGGTCAGGCATCATGGGAAATGTTGCTAAATTATACACCTTATATTGCTGCTTCTTTACCAATGTCCTACATGCAGATCGCTTATAAAGATGCCAGTGTAGTAAACACTGTAAAATTTACTCCAATGTGGAATTTCCAAGGTGCATTAGATGGCTCTCCTGCGGCTTCAACTTCTGAACAGGTACACGACGCTATGGTGGCTGCGGGTGGTAATTATCGCTATACCGAATATGCAAATCTGGGTCATGGCACTTGGGATGCTGCATTTGCTGAACCGGATTTTTTTCCTTTTATGGCGCGCGCTTATTGTTCTAATCCATGGACATTGTTTGGAAGAACAGAGTTTTGCCCTGCCGATTCCATTAATTTAACCATTGGTTTAGCGCCCGGCTTTAATGCTTATCAGTGGCGCAAAAATGGCGTGGTAATTACCAATGCAACTTCTAATACATTAAAGGTAACGCAATTAGGCACCTATGATGCAAGGGTTAAAAGAGATTCCATTTGGTCAGATTGGTCTCATACTCCAATTCTAATAAAAATAAAATCTCCTACTGTTACTCCTCCAATTACTGTTTCGGGTTTAATGAGCAACGTTATACCTGCGGCTGATGGAAAAAACTATGTAAACTTGCAAGAACCTGAAGGTTATACAAGTTATAGATGGAAAAAAGTTGGAAAAGATAGTGTTATCGGCACTCAAAGAATTTTAACCGTTACACAGCCCGGAGATTATACTGCAACCGTAACAGAACAATATGGTTGTTCTTCTATTGCTTCCTCCCCGTTTACAGTTGTTAATGCATATGGAAATAATGCGCCTGATGTAGCTACCAACGTTGTTGCTTTTGCAAGTTCGAGCACACAAATTGAGATAGATTGGGCTAATAATCCACATCCTACATATAATGAAACCGCATTCGAAATTTATCGCTCAGTTACTTCTGGCGGACCTTACACGTTTGCAGGACAAGTGCCGGCAGATATTCTAACTTTTTTTGATAAAAATCTGTCGCCTAATGTAAAATATTTTTATAAAGTAAGAGCAGTTAATAAAAATGGTGCTGCTCCACTTTCGAACGAAGCCAGTGCAATTACTCAATCAGATAAAACGGCTCCAACAGCACCTACTAATTTAAAAATAGTTTATGCCACTAATTCATCAATAAGTATTGCCTGGGATTCTTCCACTGATAATGTGGGTATTGCCGGGTATGATGTATTTATAAACGGTACAAAAAGTTATTCAACTGCCAAAACCAATTTTATAGCCAATGGATTACAAAAGGGACAATTATATTCTTTTTATATTAAAGCAAAAGATTCCAGTGGTAATTATTCTCCTCAAAGCAGTATTGTTTCTGCAGCTGCTGTGTTGAACGGATTAATATATAAATATTATGAAGGTGCTTGGTATAATGTACCAAATTTTAATACACTTACACCTGTTGCTGTAGGGGTAACACCAAATGTTACTTTAAGCGTTAAACAAACCCCCGCAAATTTCGCGTTTTTATGGGAAGGTTTTATAAGAATACCAGTGGCAGGAAGATATAAATTTGAAACCCGATCTAATGATGGTAGTTTGCTTTGGTTAAATGCATACGATCCTTCGGCTACGCCTTTGGTAAATAATGATGGCGTTCATGCGGCAAAATTTGCAGCTGGCAATGTTTTTCTGCAGCCGGGTATATATCCAATTAGCATTGGTTATTTTCAAACTTACAGGTATAAAACAATGCAATTATATTGGTCATGTTCAGCCTTATTTGGTGACAGCACCCGACACCCGATTGCAGATGAATATTTTAATAGTGGTTATATAGCAGCCGATACAATTCCTGTTGTACCAAATAATATTTCAGCCAATGGAATTAGTTATAATAAAATTAAAGTATCGTGGGCGGACAAAAGCAATAACGAAATGGGATTTCAGATTTATCGCTCATTATATTTGGGTGGTACTTATAAAATAATATTTACTACTGCAGCAAATATTACCCAGTTTATTGATTCAAATTTGGCAGCGTCTACAAAATACTTTTATAAAATAAATGCAGTCAATCAATATGGTACATCAGCATTTACCACAATTGCATTAGGAACAACACAACAATTACCGCCACCACCGAATGCTCCCGCAAATTTACAGGCAACCGCACTTTCAACTTCCGCAATCAAACTTCAATGGAATGATATTGATACTACAGAAATAAATTATCAGGTGTACAGATCAATTGGAAATTCTTCAAATTTTAAATTATTAGCTGTATTGCCTGCAAACAGCAATGCTTATATAGACAGCTCACTATATGGTAACATTAATTATTATTATAAAGTTAGTGCAATAGGCTTAAGCGGTTCTGCAAATTATTCTTCTGTTGTTTCTGCTAAAACAAAAGATAATGCACCAATAATTTCTGATATTCCTAACCGTAGCGCCAGATACGGAATTACTACTAACATACAAGTAAGTGCAACAGATGCTGATGGCGATTCTCTCTTGTTTTTGGCGCAAAATCTCCCGCCTTTTGCCAGTTTCAGAGATAATAGAAATCGAACTGCGACGTTAACATTAAATCCAAGTTCCGCACAGCAAGGTACATATAACAAGATAAAAATTATAGTAAAAGACAATAACGGAGGAGCAGATACAACTACATTTAATTTAACGGTGAATGATAATTACGATCCAACGATAGATAACATTTCTGATTACACTTTAAATGAAAATGATATAATAAGTCTGCACCTCACTGCACATGATCAAAACAGCACAGATGTGCTAAGTTGGTCAGTAAGTGGATTACCTAATGCTTTTACATTAACATCTGGCGCTAATGGTTTTGCTACCTTATTATTACATCCTAATTATGCTGCGGCAGGCGTTTATACTGCGATAGTAAATGTAAGTGATGGAAGAGGGGGATTAGCAACAAGACAATTTCAGTTAACCGTAAATGACAAAGATCCTAATGTAAATATTTATGTGCGCTTTAAAGATCAGGATGCAATAGGTTCACCCTGGAACAGTGTAACGGGTGTAACCACCAATAATTTAAAAGATGGCAGCGGCAGCACAACCAATGTAGGATTAGCCTTGCAAACATCATGGTGGGCAGCCTGGCATGAAGGTCCTCAAACAGGCAATAATTCAGGAATATATCCTGATGCAGTATTAAAAGATTATTATTATTTTGGAATATCCGGAGGGCCAGAAACGGTAAGTGCTAAGGTTACAGGATTAGATACATCCAGATCATATAATCTTAGTTTTTATGCAGGCAGCAATTGGAGTGGAGCAACAGATAATGGAACAACTACCTATACAGTAGGCACACAAACTGTTCCATTGTATGTACAGAACAATACACAAAACACAGCTAACATCAACAGCATAAAACCTGCTGCAGATGGCACCATTACCTTTACAATGGCGAAAGGTGCAAACACACCTGTGGGTTATATTAATGCACTCGTAATAACATCTTTATATGACGATGGAACTATACCGATAGCTCCAAAAGCACTCACGGCTCAAAATATACCAGGACAAGGAGTGCGATTATCATGGCAGGATGTGGCTTATAATGAAACGAGCTATAGAGTTTATCGTTCAATAAATTCAGCCGGTCCGTTTAATTTAATTAATTCTGCGTTGCCAGCTAATACTGTAAGCTATTTAGACAGTACAGTAAGCGGTAATACACATTATTATTATGAAGTAAGAGCAGTTAATGCGCGTGGTTCGTCTGCTTATTCAAATATAGCAGATATTATTACAACCGATAAAGTTCCCCAAATTACTCCAATCGCAAATGTTACAATAAAGAATAATCAGCAGTTAACAGTAAATGTTAAAGCAACAGATGATAGTACAGACCACATTACACTAACGGCATCCAATCTACCACCTTTTGTAACATTCACAGATAATGGGAATGGAACAGGTAAAATCAATATTAACCCCACAGTAGGTTCAACAGGAACTTATCCGGGCGTAACAATTACTGCTACGGATAACAGTGATTCAAGCAGCTCTATTTCGTTTACTATAATTGTAACAGATCAAATCATAACATCCGTATATCTTAATTTTTCTGACGGAAGCCTTGCAAATAATCCATGGAATAATTTAACCGGCTGGCCGTTTGCAGGAACTACATTCACGAACATGATAGATGATAGCAACAACCCTACTGGTATATCAGTTACATTCATAAATGGTTTTCAAGGTGTAGTGGCATCAGGCATGCAACCTGGCAATGGTAAAACCGTTTATCCTGAAGTTGTAACACGTACTGCTGAATTTGAAGGAACCAATAAAACAGATTCTATTCAAATTGCTGGCCTATCATCAACTAAAAAATACAATTTTGTATTCTTTAATAGTCATGACGACGGCTTGAACGGATTAACCAATTTTACAATAAATAATCAAACAGTTTCTTTAAATGCAACATATAACATTAATAAAACTGTTCAAATTAACGGTATCAGTCCGGATGCGAACGGCAAAGTATTAATAAAAGTTGCAAAAAGTTCGGGTGCAGATTATGCTTATATTAGTTCACTCGTAATTCAGAGTTACGACAATTCGGTTAGTTTATTAAGCCCAACAGATCTGCTTGTAACAGACACTAAGCGCAGTACAATAAGTTTACAGTGGGCAGATAGAAGCTACGATGAAACCGGTTTCGAAATCTGGCGTGCCACAGACGGCGCAGGTCAATATTCGCTTTTAACCACAGTTGCAGCAAATACAACAGCATATACAGATGCTAGCTTAAGTTCAAATACTACTTATTATTATATCGTACGCAGTATTAACGGAAGCTCTCAATCTGCTTATAGTAATGTTGCAAATGCTACTACATATGCATATAGTGTGTATATAAACTACACAAATACGAATGAAGCTCCGGCTCCGTGGAATAATACAAATGCCTTACCACAAGATGGTTATATATGGAATAATTTTCTTGATGATGCAGGCGTAGCATCCAGCATTGGAATGGAGATTAATGGAAATTTTAATGGTTTATATGGTGCCGGCATGAATACGGGAAATAATTCAGGCATTTTTCCGGATAATGTAATGATTGATAGCTACGGTTTATTTGAGGGAAATAGTGCTGCTATAAAAATTACAGGGCTCGATTTTACAAAGAAGTATAATTTTACGTTCTTTGCAAGTTCTCAAGCTTACGGAGATGTAAACGGAGCCTATACAATAAACGGCAAAACCTGTGTATTAAATGCTTCACTTAATAAAGGTGGTACAGTAACCATGTACGATGTAGTACCAGATAATAATGGAGAAGTAACTATAACAATTGCACCAAATACATCAGCTTCGCAATTCGGGTTAATTGGCGCATTAATTATACAAGGTTATACTCCATCTTCAAACACTGCACCCCAACCGCCTGCAACAAGGCAATTAATGGCAAGAAATTCTGTTAATAAACAAGCAGAAAATTCTGTTCAGCAAAATCAAATTGCCGTTACAAAAACGGATGATGAAGTTAAGGTTTATCCAAATCCTTTTCATCAGAGTTTTACATTAGTTATTCCATCAGAAAACAATGATAATCTTGCAGTATTAATTTATGACATTAATGGAAGATTGGTATATTCAAATCAATTTAATAATCTGGTTAAAGGCGAAAATTATATTAAAATAGAAGCCAATCAAAATCTTTCAGCGCCTGGTGTTTATACTGCTAAAATTTTATTTACTAATAGAAAAGCATTTAAGATTATTAAACTTGTAAAAGAATAACTTTAATAAACTGATTAATTTTATTTAGTATTTAATCTCAAATAAAACCTACCTTAATTCAAGGTAAACATTTATACGCAACTTCAAAAATATGCATATTTGAAGTTGCGTATTTATTTTTTCGAAAATTTCAAATAAACATATTTGTTATAAGGCATACGATTAATTTCATTGGTCTGCTTAACATAAGTCAATCAGCAATTTATAAAATATTCTTCGCGTAGCATTTTCCTGCACTTACGAACAAAATTTTGCAGTTCACTGGTTTCATCACTTGCTTACTGTTTCCTTTTCTACTTTTGCGTTTTATATCGCATAAATTTTTAATTATAACGTACATAATTTAATCCTACCCGAAAGAAATAAAATGCAAAAGTTTTACACGGTACTTGCGTTGGCATGTACTATTTTTTTGAAAACACATTGTTTTGCTCAATCAGTCTTAAATTCTTCTGATACAATTGTTGAATATAATTCAAACAATCCACCTGTACAGCCAGCTTTTGGTCAGATAGGAAAATGGGTAAGAACACGAAGACTTTCATGGAACACAAATTCTTATAAAGCTTATATTTATAAAGGCTGTGCTTTCCGGCTGAAATTTCCTAAAACTTATGACCCATCAGCTAATGATGGAAAAAAATATCCTATGCTCATTTTCTTTCATGGGCTTGGGGAAACAGGGTCTATTTATGATAACGAATACCAGCTTTATCATGGAGGCCAGGGTTTTTCTGATGCAGTTGACAACGGAACATTTGATGGATATATACTTTGCATGCAAAGCCAGGGTTTTTGGGGACCAGGCCAATATCAATACATTACTGAGTTAATTGATTATATGGTGGCGAATAATAAATTAGACCCGTTCAGAGTATCTGATAATGGTCTATCAGCCGGTGGCCAGGCAACGTGGGAAATGTTGATTGATCATCCAACTTATTTATCTGCATCATTACCAATGTCATCTTCATCCATAGGTTATAAAGATTCAAATGTAGTAAATGCTATAAAATATACTCCTATGTGGCTGTTTCAGGGTGGTTTGGATGGCTCACCTGCGCCACCAACATCGCAACAAGTTAGAGATGCAATTTTAAATGCTGGAGGAGATTTTAAATATACTGAGTATCCTTATCTCGGTCATGGTACGTGGGACATGGCATGGAGCGAGCCTGATTTTTATCCATTTATTTTAAGATCATATCAATCCAATCCATGGCCGCTATTTGGCAGAACAGAATTTTGCCCTGGTGATTCTATTAATGTTACATTAGGACTTACAAATGGGTTTGATGGTTATCAATGGCGTAAAGACGGCGTTGTTATTTCCGGCGCAACATCCAATACATTGCATGTAACGCAAACCGGAGTGTATGATGCAAGAATAAAAAGAGGTTTAATTTGGTCTGACTGGTCTCATACTCCTGTACAAATAAAAATTAAAGCGCCTACAGTTACACCTCCTATTACAGTTGTCGGTTTAATGAGCACAGCTATTCCTGCGGCTGATGGAAAAAACTATGTAAATCTTCAGGTGCCTGATAATGGTTATGTAAGTTATTCATGGAAAAAAGTTGGCAAAGATAGTATTATTGGTAATCAACGAATACTTACAGTAAACCAAGCCGGCAATTATATTGTTTCGGTTACAGAGCAATATGGTTGCTCAAGCATTTTTTCTCCTCCTTTTGCCGTAATAAATGCAAATGGAAATAATGCGCCTGATGCTGCAACTAATTTGGTTGCGCTTACTTTATCAAATACACAGATCGAATTAGACTGGGCAAATAATCCTTCACCAACTTACAATGAAACTGCCTTTGAAACATATCGCTCAACAACATCCGGAGGTCCTTACACTTTTGCAGGACAAGTGCCCGCCGATACACTTTCATTTATCGATAAAGGCTTAACTCCTAACATAAAATATTATTATAAAATAAGAGCCATTAATAATAATGGCGCAGCAGTTCTTTCAAACGAAGCAAACGCTATTACACAATCAGATAAAATACCGCCATCTGCGCCAAAAAATTTAAGAGTAATTTTAACTAATCGCACATCTGTTTCTATAGCATGGGATTCTTCAAGTGATAATGTTGGTGTAGATAGATATGATGTATTCGTAAATGGCATTAAAACTTATTCTACTACACAAACTTCTTTTATTGTTGGTGGGTTGCAATCAACTCAGCAATATTCATTTTATGTAAAGGCAAGAGATATAAGCGGCAATTATTCACCGCAAAGCAACCAGGTAAATGCTGCCACCGTTTTAGTAGGAATTCATTATAAATATTATGAAGGTTCATGGAATGTGCTGCCGGATTTTAATACATTAATTCCATTGAAACAAGGCACTACCTCTAACATAGATATTTCGGTTAGAGACAGAGATGATCAGTTTGGCTTTGTTTGGGAAGGATTTATCCATGTGCCTGTTTCAGGGACATACACGTTTGAAACTTATTCTGATGATGGCAGCAAATTATGGATTGGTCCTTATAATGCTTCCACTACACCTTTGGTTAATAACGATGGATTACATGGCGGGCAGTATGCAGCAGGCACTATTACACTTCAGGCTGGTATTTATCCAATCTCCGCAGCTTTTTTTGAACAAGGCGGCGGTCAAATAATGCAATTGTATTGGACTTGCACTCAATTATATGGCGATAATAACAGACATCAAATAACAGATCAATATTTTAAGGATACATATACGCCTGGCGGCATTGCTCCGGCAGCGCCTGCAAATATTACCGCTGTTCCAATAAACTATAACAAAATCAATATTGCGTTGACAGATAATAGCAATAACGAAACTGGTTTTGAAATTTATCGTTCAACTAATTCGGCAGGTCCTTATAATATTGTGTTTACAACCGGAGCAAATGTTACTTCTTTTTCTGATTCTAACTTAACAGCTTCTACAACTTATTATTATAAAGTTCAGGCAGTAAATCAATTTGGCTCATCTGGTTTGGGAGGTTTAAAATATTCTTATTATGAAGGAATCTGGAATAATTTGCCCGATTTTAATTCACTTACTCCAATAAAAACAGGTTCGCTTAATAACGTTTCATTATCGCCTGCAAACAATACAACAAATTATGCATTTAAATATGAAGGAATTATAAATATTCCATCTGACGGGCAATATACTTTTTACACTACTTCTGATGATGGAAGCAAACTTTATATTGGTGGCTTCAATTCAAATAATGTTGTTGTTAATAACGATTATTTACAGGCGCCCACAGAAAGATCGGGAAATATAACACTAACCAAAGGAATTTATCCTATCTATATTACCTTTTTTCAACAAGGCGGAGGATATGCATTAAGTACAAGTTATCAAGGTCCGGGAATTTCAAAACAGTTAATTCCCGATTCGGCGTTTAATCCTGCGGGCGCTTCAGCTACAACATTGGCTTTACCTGCGGCTCCTAATTCACCAACAAATTTTGTAGTTAGAGCATTATCAACTTCACAAATTAAGCTTACATGGAAAGATGTTGCAACAACAGAAACAGGTTATAATGTTTATAGATCAGTTTCTGATACAACAAAATTCAAATTGCTCGCTGCTTTATCAAGTAACAGCAATAAATTTACTGATTCCTTATTATTTGCAAATGTTACGTATTATTATAAAATAGCAGCAACCGGCGTGGGCGGAACTTTTGGTTATTCATCAATAGCTTCTGCTAAAACAAAAAATAATGCACCGATAATTGCTGATATTCCTAACCGAAGTGCGCGTTATGGAATTACTACAATAATTTCTGTAACTGCAACCGATGCGGATGGTGATCCGCTTACATTCATAATAAAAAATAAACCTGTTTTTGCAAGGTTAACAAATAGCGGAAATAAAACGGCGACCTTAACTTTAAACCCAACTTCAGCGCAGCAAGGTGTATATAATAACATGCAGATAATTGTGAGAGATAATAATGGAGGAGCGGACACAACTACATTTAATTTAACGGTAAATGATAATTATGATCCAACAATAGATAGTATTTCAGATTACACACTAAATGAAAATGATACATTAAATCTGCACTTGAGTGCACATGATCAAAACAGCACAGATATATTAAGCTGGTCAATAACTGGTTTACCAAATGCTTTTACTTTAACACTAGGCGCAAATGGGTTTGCTACTCTATTACTGCATCCAAATTATGCCGCAGCCGGCGTTTATACAGGTTTGATAAATGTTAATGATGGGAGAGGAGGTTTGGCAACAAGACAATTTAAGTTAACGGTAAATGATAAAAACCCGAATGCAAATATTTATGTTCGTTTTAAAGATCAGGATTCAATTGGTTCACCATGGAATAGTGTAACCAGCGTAAGCACAAATAATTTAAAAGATGGCAACGGCAATACAACAAATGTTGGATTAGCTTTTCAAACTTCGTGGTGGGCAGCATGGCACGAAGGTCCGCAAACGGGAAATAATTCCGGAATATATCCTGACGCAGTATTAAAGGACTATTATTATTTTGGAATATTCGGAGGTCCTGAAACAGTAACTGCAAAACTAACCGGGCTTGATACATCAAGGTCATATAATCTTAGCTTTTATGCAGGAAGCAATTGGAGCGGATCGTCAGATAATGGAACAACTACTTACACTGTAGGCGCACAAACAGTTCCTTTATATGTGCAGAACAACACGCAAAACACAGCTTCAATAAACAGCATAAAAGCTGCAGCCGACGGAACTATTACCTTTACAATGGCAAAGGGAGCAAACACACCTGCTGGTTATATTAATGCACTTGTAATAACTTCTTTATATGATGATGGAAGTTTGCCGCTATCTCCTAAAGCGCTCATAGCGCAAAATATGGCTGGGCAAGGAGTTCAATTATCCTGGCAAGATGCAGCTTACAATGAAACCGGTTATGAAATTTATCGTGCAATAAATGCTAATGGTCCGTTTAATCTTGCAGGCACTGCAAATGCGCCGGGAGTTACTACTTATCTTGATACTACAACAAAAGGCAATACACATTATTATTATAAAGTAAGAGCTGTTAATACACACGGAGCATCTGCTTATTCAAATATTGCAGATATTATTACAACCGATAAAATTCCAAAAATTGCTTCAATCAATAATGTAGTAATAAAAAATAATCAGCAGTTAATTGTAAATGTTACAGCAATGGATGATGTTTCAGATCACATCAATTTAACGGCAACAAATCTTCCATCATTTGTAACTTTTGTTGATAATGGCAACGGAACAGGCGCTATCAATATTAATCCTATTATAGGCACAACAGGTATTTATCAAAACATAACTGTAACCGCAACTGATAATAGTGATTCGAGCAGTTCTGCTTCGTTCGATATTACTGTAACAGATAAAGATGCAGCCTCTGTATATCTAAATTTTTCTGACGGAACGCTTGCTGGTAAACCATGGAATAATCTTAAGGGCTGGCCTTTTGCGGGCACTACATTCACTAATATGGTTGATGATAGTAACAACCAAACCGGCATATCTGTAACATTGGTAAACGGTTTTGAAGGAGTAGTTGCATCAGGTATGCGACCGGGTAATGCAAAAGGAGTATATCCTGAAGTAGTGATGCGCACCGGAGAATTTGAAAGTTCAACCACAGCAAGAACAATTAAAATAGCAGGATTATCATCAACTAAAAAATACAATTTTGTGTTCTTTAATAGTCATGATGATGGATTGAATGGATTAACCAAATTCACTATAAATAATCAATCAGATTCCTTAAATGCAACTTATAATATTGATAAAACTGTTCAGATAAATGGTATTAGTCCTGATGTAAATGGTCAAGTTTCTGTTAGTGTATCAAAAGGTACAGGTGCAGATTATGCATATATAAGTGCAATGGTTATTCAAATCTACGATCCTTCTGTAACCTTGTTAGAGCCTACCGATTTGCGCATAACAGATACAAAGCGTAACTCTGTTACACTTCAATGGGCAGATAGAAGCTATTCTGAAACCGGCTTTGAAATATGGCGTGCAACCGATAGCAGTGGTCAATATATTCTTCTGAATACCTTATCAGCAAATGTTACATCTTATACTGATGCAAGCGTTAGCACAAACTCAACATATTATTATATTGTAAGGGCAAAACAAGGTGTTACATTTTCTAATTTCAGCAATGTAGCTACAGCCACAACACTCGCTTATGCAGTGTATATAAATTTTACAAGCATGAACGAAGCGCCTTTACCATGGAATAACATTAACGCTATACCACAGATTGGTTATACATGGAATAATTTTCTTGATGAAACAAGCGTTCCATCCAGCATTGGAATGCAGGTTACAAATAATTGGGCTGGTCTTTATAGCGCAGGAATGAATACAGGAAATAACTCAGGCATTTTTCCTGATAATGTAATGATTGATAGTTATGGTTTATTCCCTGGTCAAAATGGAACATTAAAGATTACAGGTCTTAACTTTACAATGAAATACAACTTTACTTTCTTTGCCAGCTCTCAGGCTTATGGAGATGTAAATGTAGCTTATACAATTAACGGTAAAACCTGTTTATTAAATGCTTCACTGAATAAAAGCGGAACAGTAACTATGTATGATATAGTACCGGATAATACTGGCGAAATAATTATTACAGTTTCTCCGGGCACATCAACTTCTCAGTTTGGATTAATTGGTGCATTAATTATACAAGGTTATATTCCGTCTTCAAACACTGCTCCACCGCCGCCTGCAATGATGATGATGCAGTTTGCAAAAACTGCAGATAATAAGGAAAGGAAAAATTCTCTTCAGCCAAATAAAATTGCGGTTACAAAAACGGATAATTTAGTTACAGTTTTTCCAAATCCGTTTCATCAGAATTTTACATTAGCTGTTCCATCAGAAAATAATGGTAATATTGCAGTATCAATTTATGATCTTAATGGCAAATTGCTGTATTCAAATCAATTTAATAATCTCACAAAAGGGAAAAATTATATTAAAGTAGAAACAAATCAAAGCCTTTCCGCACCTGGTGTTTACATTGCAAAAGTACTATTTACGAATAAAAAAACTTTTGCTATTATTAAACTTATCAAACAATAAATATTAAATTTTATTTCAAATTAATTATCTTATAAAAAAACCAATTTTATGGATTTCATTTATTTGTTCAGAATTTTAATGAAAAGAAAGTGGATTATTTTAGGAGCCGCTTTTATTGCGGCTTTAATAGCATTTCTTTTTACGAAAGATGATAAAAAACTATACAGCTCTACAACACAAATATCAACCGGATTTACGGTTGGCGACGAAATAAAAGTGAATAACGAAAATTTCGATTTTTATGCTGCCGATACCAAATTTAGTAATGCCATCGTAACGCTTACATCGCCAACTGTAATCAGTCTTGTATCGTACTCGCTTATTTTACACGATTTAGAAAGCCCCAAGCCTTTTCACGAATTAACTGATGCGCAAAAAAAATCACCGTTATATTTTGAAGTAAATAAAGAAGAAGCTAAACGAGTTTTTGCAGACAAGCTGGAAACGATGAGTGTGCTTACATCCTACAGACCGGATGAAAAAAAGTTGCTCGAATATTTAAAGTTATATGATTACGATTTTACCTCTATAATAAATTATCTAAATGTTTATCGTGTAGGGCAAACAGATTATATTCAGATTGATTACCGCTCAGAAAATCCTGAACTTTCTGCATTCGTTGTAAATACAGCGTTCGATCAATTTATGAGATATTATAAAACTATCCGCAGCGAAAGATCGTCCGAATCAATTGATACTTTAAAAAGTATATTGGATAAGAAAAAAGAAATTCTCGATCAAAAAAATGCAGCATTACAATCCGCAGGTCTTGTTAATGGCGATATAGAAGCGAAAAGTAATTTAGACAGAATTAAAGAATTGGAAGGTAAACTTGCTGATGAACAGTCAAAACAAACAATGGCTACTTTTACCTTGCAACAAATAAATAAAAGATTAGCTAATTCTGGCAACTCAAGTAACGCAACTACAAATAACAATAACTCAGCAACTGATAACGATGAACTGGTAGCATTAAGAAAACAAAGAGATGATGCACTTAGTGCATATGTAAGCACTGGTTCAACAGATCAAAATCTTTTAAAAAAATACAACCAGGCAAAAGCTCAATATAACAATAAATTAAAAACTTCCGGAAATGTAAAAAATGTAACTCCTATTACTTCTACTAATAATACTGAGGAGCTTCAAAATAAAAAAAGCGATGCGCAGGCAGAACTTGATGCAAGTACTGCAAACATCAGCACCTTGCAATCGCAGATAAATGCATTGAAAGGAAATGTTACTTCAGATGCTCAAAAAAGCACTGCTTCGCAAACCTTATTAAACGATGCAACGCAAGCTGACAAAGATTATCAGGCTGCAAAACAAAATTATAATGACGCACTCGACAAGAATTTTTCATCAGTAAATAATTTCAGACAAATATTAACAGGGCAACCTGCGCTGGAGCCTTTGCCATCAAAAAGATTAATGATTATTGGCATGGCTGGTATGAGCGCGCTTGTAATTTCAATTCTTATCATTGTATTTCTTGCTTATCTCGATTCATCTGTTAAAACACCGGCTATTTTTTCAAAAACGGTTAATCTTAAATTAATAAGCATGGTGAATTTTATGAATTTGAAAGATAAAAAACTTGCTGATATTGTAACAAGCAAAAGTTATAAAACAGGTAAGTCAGACGATAACCGCCACAATGTATTTCGCGAATCGCTTCGCAAATTAAGGTATGAAATAGAAAGCAGTGGTAAAAAAATATTTCTTTTTACAAGCACAAAAAAAGGCGAAGGAAAAACCACTTTAATTCAGGCGCTTTCTTACAGCATGAGTCTTAGCAAAAAAAAGATACTGATTATTGATACAAACTTTTGCAATAACGATCTCACTGTTCAATTAAACGGCACTTCTTCGCTCGATAAAATTGATATAGATAATACTCCCGGAACATTTTTGGAAGATGTAAAAAACAGCGCAATTGATGTTGGCGCTGGAACTGTTTATGTAATAGGATGCGAAAGCGGAGATTATACACCGTCGGAAATGTTGCCCCGCGAAAATTTATTGCAGCGATTACATTTACTCACTCCTGTATATGATTATATTTTTTTAGAAGGTCCGCCGCTAAACGATTTTTCTGACAGTAAAGAACTTGCAAGTTATGTTGATGGAGTGATTGCTGTTTTTTCAGCCAACAGAAATATTAAGCAAATAGATAAACAATCAATTGAATTTTTTAAAAGTTTGAACGGAAAATTTACCGGTTCAATTCTTAATAAAGTACAGCTTGAAAATGTAAATGTATCCTAACATCGAGTGGTGAGTTGTGAATGGTGAGAGCAACGTTTTATTACTCACAACTGACAATTCACCATTTACCATTCACAATTCACAATCTATGACTGAAGAAAAAACTTCGTTCCATGAAAAATTAGTTACGTTTATTGTAGCTGTTATTATCATTACTTTTTTTATTAAGATATTATTTTTTTAAAATCAATCTGCTGCGCATTATTTTTTGAATGAAAAATAAACTTTCAATAAAAATTGAAGACTTCTGGAGTAAAACATTTCTCGATCAAAAATTAAATAACTGGTTGGGTTATGTATTAATTTTTTCAATTGCGGCAGTTCTCGGTTACTTGTTAGCGCAAAATACAGTCGTAGGTTTTGGTATAACCGGCATTGTAATTAGCGCCGCTGTTATTATTACCTGTTTATTAAGCACCGAAGCAGGTTTATATATTAATGTTGTTTATTCGTTTTTTGCATTTCATTTTTCACGATTTTTTTTTCATGATACTTTCCCTGTTGGTGTTGCTTCTGATGTGCTTGTTGTTGCAACATTATTCAGTCTTTTTGTAAGAAGAATCAGTTTAAAAAATACAGTTAATCAGTTTACAAAAACTTCGGTTGCAATTTGCATACTGTTTCTTTTTTTCTATCTCTTTATTGAACTATTTAATCCTTACGCACATTCTTTTGAAGGATGGTATCAAACATTTAGAAAAATGCTGGGTGCAGTATTTGTACTTTTTGTTTCTTTTCATGTGTTCAGCAATTATCGCAGTATTAAAAGATTTATAACGCTTTTATTTATTGTTTGTACAATAGCCGGCATTTACGGTTGCATACAGCAATGGCACGGATTATTTAGTTTTGAAAGAGACTGGGTGATGGCCGATGCAAACAGGTTTGCACTAACTTATATTGATGGCGATTTCAGAAAATTTTCTACCATGAGCGACCCCACTGCTTATGCAATTATTATGGCTTCCTGCTCCATTTTTTTTCTGGTAATTGCGTGGAATCAAAAAAAAGCAAGTACAAAAATAATTTTAATTATCGGCTCAATTTTTATGTTATTAGGCATGGCTTATTCCGGCACTCGAACAGCAAATGCAATGGTAATTGGCGGACTGCTGATTTTTATTTTGCTAACGCTTAATAAAAAAAGCACACAAATATTTGCTGTTATTTCAATACTTATTTTTTTAGTACTGATGTATGGACCTTTTTACAGCAGCCCAACAATTAATCGTTTTAGAACAACTTTTTCAAGCAGCGACGCTTCATTTAATGTAAGAGAAGCGAACAGAAAATTTATTCAACCTTATATTTATTCGCATCCATTCGGTGGTGGCTTATGCACAACAGGCGCAGGCGGATTAAGATTTAATCCTGATCATTATCTTGCCGGATTTCCACCGGATAGCGGTTATCTTAAAAAAGCTTTAGAAACAGGCTGGATGGGTCTTGCGCTTATTTGCATTTTATATTTTTTGATTACAAAAACAGGAATAAAAGGATATTTTTCTACAAAAAATGAGCACATAAAAGTTATGTATGCTGCTGCAACAGCAGCTATTTTTTCTTTTTATGTTGCAGAATTTTCGCAGGATGCCATCGGGCAAATAACTGATTTAGTTGTGTATTATCCTTTAATAGCTATAATTTTAAAAATGAAATATTTCAATCAAATTAATCGCTTTTCACATGAAACAGATCACGCATCTTTTATTTAAAAAAAATATCCACATGAAAAAATTTTTTTCATTACATCATTTAATTTTAATTACATCAGTTTTGCTAATTAGTTCTGCGGCTTTTTCACAAGGTCATTTTACTACGTCTAATCCTTCAGTATCTATTCCGCAGCGCGGCGATTCATCAACTGCTATTGAAGAAAGACTTGTGCAATTAGCATTAAATAAACCTTCCTATCAGGCATCAGAATCTCAGGTAAAAATTTCTCAGTACGAATTAACAAAAGCAAGAAATTCATGGCTCGATCTTTTAACTATTTCTACAAATTATAACGATCAAACCTTTGCACCAAAAAGCACGGGCAGCACACAGCAAAATTATATTTATCCAAAATATTTTTTTGGTGTTACTATTCCGGTAGGTTTAATTTTTACGCGAGGCAGCGATATTAATATTGCAAAAAATAATGTAGATATTAAAAAGAATGATCAGGAAGAATTAGCCAGAACTATAAGAGCTGATGTAGTATCGAAATACAAACAATATAAAAGTTACGGGCAATTACTGGCTCTCCAAAACCAGGTGATAGATGATGAGCAGGCCGCTTTTTTACAAACAGAACAAAAATTTAAAGATGGATCAGTTACTGTGGAAGTATTTAATGCAGCTTCAAAAAGTTATAATACAGAAATGGCTAACCGCATTAATTTACAGTTGCAACAAGATTTAATAAAGCTGGATATTGAAAGAATGATAGGCATGAAATTAGAAAATGTTTTGAAACAGTAACTTGAATTGATGCGGCAAAACAGTTTTTTAAATGACCGGAATATAATTTTAATCGTGGCGCTGGCAGCGCTTTTTATACCTGTTATTGCAATTGAATATAATGTAATGAAATCTACAAACGGAACTTTTATGTATCCATTGGACGATACATTTATACATATGTCCGTAGCAAAAAATTTTGCTTTTTATAATAATTGGGGAATTAATAAATCTGAATTTGCATCCGCATCTTCTTCGCTATTTTATACATTATTATTAGCCGCATTATTTAAAATATTTTCAGCGCAAATTATCATACCTTTTATTGTGAATGTTGTTGCTGCAATCGGCTTACTGATTGTGTTACAGCGCTGGCTGCAAAAACAAAACATACCTGCAACAGCACAATTAATTATATTGCTTTGCATCATTTTTTTTACGCCGCTTCCCATATTAATTATTAGCGGAATGGAGCATATACTTCAATGCATTTTTTCTTTTTTATTCATTTTTAAATTCTCCGAATGGCTCGAAAAAATGTTAGTTAATAAGGAAGTAAAATGGCGACTTCCATGGCAAATTTTTTTATACGGAATTTTAGTTTCTTCCATAAGATATGAAGGAATTTTTTTGATAGGAATTATTTGTTTGATCTTATTATTTTATAAAAAAATTGTACTCGCTTTTCAACTCGGAATTATTTCTCTTTTACCAATAATTATTTTTGGAATTTATTCAGTAACTAAGGGAAGTTATTTTTTGCCAAATTCTGTTTTATTAAAATCGCAATCAATCCCGTTTTCTTTAAACGGAATTGTTGAATTTTTTGGTAACATATTTATTCAAAAATTAACTACTGCAAATACAGGCATCACTTTATTGGCAACGCAGCGTTTATTAATTATTTTACCTCTTGCCTATCTTTTTTTTATCAAACAAATTCAGCAAAAAATTTCTTATAAATTCATACTTATTATTTTAATCGGCTGTACTTTCTTGCAACTTTCCTTTGCATCAACAGGTTGGTTTTATCGTTACGAAGCCTATCTTATTTTATGTTCGATAATGATATTATCTGTTTTAATTTATAATTATTTAAAAGATTTTTTTTTGGAAAGAACAAAAAAGATGCAGTTAATTGTACTTGTTGCATTGTTATTTATGTTATCATTTCCATTTGTTTTAAGAAGCATGGCAGCCTTCTCAAAAGCAAGTCAGGCTTGCGTTAACATCTATCAGCAACAATATCAAATGGGTCAGTTTCAAAAAAAATATTATGATAACTACAATATTTGTGCAAACGATATTGGTGCACTAACTTTCTTTACAAACGCTAACGATCTTGATTTATGGGGACTTGGGAATATTGATGTTGCAAGGAGTAAAAAAAATAATTATTGGACTGCGAATTTTCTTGACAGCTTAAGTAAAAATAAAAATGCAGGAATTGCAATTGTGTACGATAGTTGGTTTAGTGATTCGTTACTTAATCGCTGGAAAAAAGTTGCTACATGGCAGATGCAAAATAATGTGATTTGTGGAAGTGATATTGTTTCTTTTTATGCAATTGATAAAAATATAGAACCTGATTTAAAAAAGAATTTAATTGATTTTCAAAAAATTTTACCTGCAGATGTTAAAGTAAAATATTATTAAACCTTTGAAAATATAATGAATACTGGCTACATAAAAAGTTTGGACGGAGTAAGGGCAATTGCCATTTTACTCGTTATGACTTTTCATGCAAACATTACCCATTTCGGATGGTTTGGCGTTCAACTTTTTTTTGTGTTATCAGGCTTTTTAATCACCGGAATTTTATGGAAGGAAAAATCTGCTGAAAGCACACTTTCTCATAAATTTAAAAAATTTTGGACGAGGCGTTCATTAAGAATTTTTCCTTTATATTTTGGTTACTTGTTTTTTTTAGGATTAACGTATGTTTTTTTCCACTTTCCTTCTTATTATGAAACTTACATTCCTTACCTCGCCACTTACACATTTAATTACACGCGAACTTTACTGCAATGGCAGGGCAATCCGTTGTTTACTCATTTATGGTCATTATCAATTGAAGAACAATTTTATTTATTTTTTCCGTTAATTATTTTTTTTGGCCCGCCTCGTTTTATAAAAGCGCTAATGCTTGCTGGTATTGCGTTTGCGCCGCTTATTCGTTTTGCTTTAGGTAAATATTATCAAAGTAAAGGCTTGCCTTCTGAAGTTGTTGCTGATGCGGTTTACTGGAATACCTTAAGCCATTTAGATGCATTTTTTATGGGCGGGATTATTCCGGTTTTATCGCTGCACACTAAGATAAAAAAACCGCACAAAATATTTTTCATTAGTTTATTGATAGCAATTTTCGCCGGAATAATTAATTTTATTTACACTCCATCTTCAAATAATTATTTTAGTGATCTCGGTTATAATCATGGCTTAACGGCAAACTACGAACATGTTTGGCATTACACGGTGCTCAATATATTATTTGCTTCTTTTATATTATTTCTTGTGAGCGATCATACTCAAAAAAAATTTATCAGTTTACGCAGAATATTTGAAAGTAAAATATTGGTGCGAATTGGAAAAGTGTCTTACGGAATGTACATTTTTCATTGGGCAATTTTAGTGTATGTTTTTGAACATTTTTTTCAGCCGCAAAATATGCTTGTGAGAATTTTACTTTTTATTCCGTATACAATTCTAGTATATTTATTTGCAGTGCTTAGTTACAGATTATACGAATCGAAATTTATAAAATTAAAAGATCAGCTTTTTAAAACAAAGGCAAAAAAATCGGTAACCGCAATAAAGCCCGCATCAAATTATATATCAGTAATAAAAGAGAACAGATGAAAGTTTTTCAGGCAAACATACAGCGTTGGTTTGCCAAAGCATTTAATCTTTCTGTGCTGCAAAAAAGCAGGTTAGCCTGGGTAGATTATTTGCGCGGTATTGCAATTGTATTGGTTGTATATCGTCATGTTTTGTTAGGAATTGATCGAAGCGGAATTATTATTCCTGCTTATCTCATCAATGCAAATATGATTTTTTATAGTTTCAGAATGCCATTATTTTTTATTTTATCAGGTATATTTATCAGCGCAAGTCTTGCAAAAAAGTCGGTAAAGCAATTAGTGTTTATCAAATTTGAAAACCTGCTTTATCCTTATTTTATCTGGGCTTTTATACAAATTTCTTTACAAATATTATTATCATCTTATACAAATTCAAGCAGAGGTTTAATTGATTATTTGTATATGTTTTATCAGCCGCGAAACCTCGATCAATTTTGGTATTTACCTGCATTATTTAATACAACGGTGATTTATTTACTGATAAAAACAAAATTAAAAGCGCCCACCTGGTTACAATTTTTACTTGGCATTGGCTTTTATTTTCTTTCGGCGCACGTGCAGCAAATAAGTATGATTTCTGACTGGATGGAATTCTATATTTTCTTTGCATTAGGCGATGCTATTTCACAATTTTTTTTCAAGCAATCAACGCAAAAATTTTTGAAAAGCGGCATTGTTTTATTATTACTTATTCCGGTTTTCGTTGCAACACAAATATATTATTTGGCTAATGATTATATACAAAACCGCACAAATTTTTCAGGCGATATGCAGTTTTTAATCATTGCGCTCATCGGTTGTTTGTGCATGTTTGTACTTGCTTTTCGTTTTCAAATTTGGAATACGTTTAAATTTTTGCGTGTGCTTGGTTATCACTCATTATATATCTACGTAATACATGTAATTGTTGCCGGATTAATAAGAATATGTTTAACCAAATTATTTGGAATTCACAATCCTGCTATTTTATTATTTACCATAATTCCTTTTGCAGTTACAATTCCTGTTATAATTTATAATCTTTTTATTAAAGATAATTTTGCATGGTTTTTATTTTCATTTCAAAAAAGAAAGCCGAAAGCTGTACCGGCTAACGAAATTTCGCCGGCACTTGCGTCATCATGAATAGTTGCTTTGATGGCTGAATTAATAAACTATTATTTTTTAGGTTTAATGAATAAATGAGTAAGATTTATCTTTGCTGAGAAAAATAAATTATTATAAATGAAGCGAATGTATTTTACAAATAAAAATGTAATGAAAAAAATATTAATAGTATTAACTGTAACAGGCGCTGCTGCAGCAATTTTTACGATTTACCTGAACCAGCAAAAGAAAAATTTACATGCAGATCATTCACAAAATATGGATGAACATCAAACTATGTTCGATCATTTTGGATGGGTGCAAACTACCTGATAAAAAAATTGTTCTTCTCAGCTAAATCGAGTTATATATTTAAAAGTTTCTTCAGCGTTTACTTCGCTTTTTCCAATATTTAATTTGTATTAAATTTTTTTCAACTTGCCATTCTGCTGCAATTAATCATTATAATTTTAATAACTATCTTTCAGCAATCTTTATAAACAGCGGCTTTTTATAAAAATAATAAAAAATAATTTTTTAGTTATTAATTACTTTTCATTGAATAACTTAATTCATTTATGAAATCTTAAAAATTATTATTCCAAGTTTAAAAACTTTTTAACATGCTTGCAAATAAAAAACTTAAAGCGTTTGTTCCAACAGTAATGCCAAATAAAGCCAAAGAATTTTATGAGGATATTTTAGGATTGAAATTGCTTCTGAAGATAAATATGCTTTGGAATTTGAGGCAAACGGAACCCTGCTACGAGTTATTACTGTGCAGGAATTTAAGCCGCAAATTTTTACAGTATTGGGTTGGAATGTTAATGATATTTTTTCAACAATAAAATTGCTGAATGATAAAGGTATTGTTTGTGAAAAGTATGGTTTTTTTGAACAAGATGAATTAGGGATTTGGACAACGCCCAATGGTGCGAAAGTTGCATGGTTTAAAGATCCTGATGGAAATACACTTTCACTTACAGAATGAACATTGCTGAATAAAGAACAAAGCGTACAAGAGTGCGACGCAACGAAAGTTTAATAGTAATTCTAAAGTTTAGCTCCTAAAAAACATACTATAATTTAAAATGATAATGATGAAAAAAATTCTTCTTAGTTTTTTGCTGATTGCATCCATAAAAATGTATGCGCAAAAGTTTGAAGGCTTGGCGCTAACACCGCCGATGGGCTGGAATAGCTGGAACACTTTTCAAACAAATATCAACGAACAGCTTGTGATGAAAACTGCTGATGTGATGGTTTCGAGCAGGATGAAAGATGCAGGCTACACTTACCTTGTGCTCGATGATGGCTGGATGGCGATGGAACGCGACAGTGCGGGAAACCTTGTTGCTGACCCAAAAAAATTTCCGCACGGAATGAAAGTTGTTGCCGATTATGTGCACTCGAAAGGGTTGAAATTTGGTTTGTATAATTGCGCCGGAACCAAAACTTGCGCTGGTTATCCCGGCACACGTGGATATGAATATCAGGATGCAAAATTTTATGCATCGGTTGGTATTGATTATTTGAAATTCGATTGGTGTAACACAGAAGGCATTAATGCAAAAGAAGCGTACACAACAATGAGCAAAGCATTGAAAGCTGCAGGTCGCCCCATCGTTTTTAGTTTATGCGAATGGGGCACAAACAAACCCTGGGAATGGGCTGCAAGTGTTGGAGAATTGTGGCGAACTACCGGCGATATTTCTGCGCAATTTGATTCAGTAAAAAATATGGGAACATGGACTTCAAATGGCATTATGCACATTGTTGATTTGGAAACTGATTTGCGCAAATATGCTGGTCCCGGGCACTGGAACGATCCTGATATGCTTGAAGTTGGCAACGGTCTTTCAACGAGTGAAAACAGAGCACATTTTTCTATGTGGTGTATGTTAGCTGCGCCGCTGATTGCAGGAAATGATATTACAAAAATGAGTAAAGAAACTGATTCAATTTTAACGAATAAAAAAGCGATTGCAGTTGATCAGGATGCGGCGGGAATTCAGGGTTTCAGATATGCATCGAACAATGGTTTAGAAACCTGGATGAAGCCTTTGAAAAATGGTGATTGGGCTGTTTGTTTTTTAAATCGTGCAAGCACGCCGCAAAAAATATTATTTAATTGGAAAGATAAAATGATAGATGATACACTTAGTAACAAACAATTAAATGCGCAAACAACAACTTATAAAATTGAAGATCTTTGGGCAAAAAAATCTTTGGGAAATACTGCATCTGCATTAAGTACAACTGTTCCTCCGCATGATGTTTTGATGCTGAGATTGAGCAAATAATTAATTCATATATAATTATCGTTGCGAAGTATTCGATTTTCGCAGTTCATTTATTTGAGCATTTAAATTTGCGATGTTTTGTTTTAATAAACTATTTTCATCACTTAACCGGTTACTTGTATTTGTTTGAGAACTTAAAGCCCAACTTAAAAAATGATTTTCTTGTTTTAGTTTAGCATCTGCTGCAACATATTTATCGGCAGCATTATTATTTTGCGGCTTCTGTTGTTTTAGCTGATTTTCAAGCTCAGATATTTTCGATTTTTTTGTTATCAAATCAGTTTGCAAAACAATTATCTGTTGAGCATTATTATCTATTATTTTTTTACAACTGTCTAAACTGTTGTTCAGTGTAAAATCTTTTAAATTACTGCTTACTTCACTTCTGTTATTTATAGATTTAGTTGATGCGTTATTTTCGGCGTTTATTTTTTTTTGATAAGCAGGAGAAGATTCCCAAAACGATGAAAAAATTATTGCGATTAAAATAATAGAAACTAAATACATAACTGCAAATTTTCTTTTCGCTATTTTTATCTCAGCAGTATTTGTTGGTTTCATACTTTTATTAATTGTTGTATGCAATAGAATAAATTTCTTTCATCAGTGTAACTTTTATGCGTTTGGCAATTATAATCGAATCATTTTTTATTTTATTTATTCTTAAATTCAATTCAGGGTTAAGGCGTTTCATTCCAAATAATTCATTGGTTTTTATGAAAAATTCCCATGCATAAAAATTATGTTTTTTATCGTAGCATTCAATGTTTTTAATACCATTTTGGTTTTGCTCAATAATAAATTCATTAAAAACACTACTTAACGTTTTATTGCCATCAGCTGTTACAAAAAAACTTATTTCTTCTATATCGAAATATCTTTTTGTAAGTTTAAAATATAAAGGAATACTGTTAACAATAACAGTTGCTTTATCTTCTTTAATATTTTTCGGGTACCATAATTTAAATTTTTTTGAAGGGATGGTTGTAAAAAATATAAAGCATTGTGTTATTATGGAAGGAAGTAAAAATGCCGAAGCGCTGGCAAATGCGATGCTGAGCAAAATTTTATTAATAAAAAGATAAAGAAAAACAAGCGCTGCAAGAATAATTACAGTTAATTGAATTGAGAAAAAAAGCTTAACAGAAATATTTTTTTTATCTGTTGAAGAAAGACTTTTATTTAACAATAAACTATGCAAAAATCCCGCGCCGAAAAAAGCAATTATTTGAAGTATTTTAAACCAAAATCCTAAAGAAGAATTAATACTATAAAAAGAAATTGAACTTAAAAAAAGCGCTGCAATAATAAATAAATACGATTTGCTGTCTTTTGAAAAAAGCAACAAAAACACTTGTTTAAAACGAGTGAATGAGAATGTTTGCTGACGTTGCATTCTCGTTGGGGTACGAATATAAACTTTACTATTGTTCAATACTAAAAAACTATCCTACATAAAATACGGTTTATTTTATATGTTGGATTATAAAAGCAAACAATAAATTGCAATATTTAAAGTTTCCCATTCATAGTGGCAAGCTCTTCTACAAAAGATACCTGGCTTGAATATAATTTTATTTTTGCTTGTTGAATAGTAAACCATTCTGCCTTATCAACTTCAGGAAAACTTTGCATTTTACCTGATTTTGGCGGCCATTCCATTTCAAAAAAATTAGATTGTATAAAACATTTTTCAAAGCTTGCTTTTGTTGCCCATGCCGAAATTTTTTTTCCGCTTTTCAATTTCACCGGTGATAAAGGAATGAAATTATCAGTTATAATTTTGTTTCCTGTTTCTTCTTCAAACTCGCGCATGGCAACAGTTAGCGCATCTTCATGCTCATCATATTCGCCTTTGGGAATTGACCATACGCCCAAATCTTTTTTTATATAAAAAGGTCCGCCGGGATGCACCAATAAAACACATAAATTTTTTTGTTCATCATATTGATATGCTAAAAT
Organism: Chitinophagaceae bacterium; assembly: GCA_051004255.1. Taxonomy (GTDB): domain Bacteria; phylum Bacteroidota; class Bacteroidia; order Chitinophagales; family Chitinophagaceae; genus JBPCKN01. The sequence continues at coordinate 166,187 of JBPCKN010000012.1, forward strand.
TCCGGCACTGAGTTTTGCCATATTTTTTTAAAAATTTATTTATTTAATGAATAAGAATTTTCATGCTCCCGGCTTTCGGAATAAAAATAGTGCTTCGTTGCGTCGCACTCTTGTACAACGGATTTTTATAGCAACATATAAATCAATATATTTAAGAAACTAAAGCTCCAAAATAATGTTGCTTTTTTTATCCTGCATAAGGTCAACACTTCGATTTATAAAATTGGTAAGATCATTTCCTTTTAATAATCCTTGTGATAATAACGCAAGGTCAGCCAGCGTTCTAACTTGTTTTTCCTGTTTTTCTTTATTATCTTCTTTTAATAATTTTTGATAAATAGGATGATTGCCGTTCACTGTTAAAGTAACTTCATCCGGCATTTGCGCATAAAACGAAGCCATGCCGCCACCAACTGAAGCCATATCTTTCATGCGGCGCATAAATTCGGGGCGTGTTGCTACAACCGGTGCTGCATCTGCATTTAAGCCTTTCAGTTCAACGGTTGCATGCAAATCGGGAATCTGAAAAGAAAATAATTCTTTTAATTTTTCTTCTTCCGTTTTACTTAAAACAGTTTCATGCGTTTCCTGTTTATCAATTAAATTTTCAACAATATCTGCGTCAACTCTAACAAAATGAATGTTCTCCCATTTTGTTTCCATAGTGTTAATAAAAGCCGCATCTATCAAAGTATCCAGCTTTACAACAATATAATTTTTTGCCTTGCATTGCCGGATATATGCATCCTGCTGAATAGGATCGGTTGTATAAATAATTACGTTTTTTCCTTCTTTATTTTTTTGCAAAGTTTCGGTTGCAGATTTGTATTCATCAAGTGTATAAAATCTTGGAGTGTTTTCTTCTTCCCCTTCTCCTTTGGAGAAGGGTTGGGATGAGGCTTCTTGCATTATAAAAAACTTTTTTGCCTTCTCAAAAAACTTATCGTCTGTCATCATTCCATACTTCACAAATAATCCCAAACTTTCCCATTTCGCTTCAAATTCTTTTCTGTCATTTCTAAAAATTTCTTCTAATTTATCGGCAACTTTTTTTGTGATGTACGAATTTATTTTCCGCACATTCGGATCGCCCTGCAAATAACTCCTGCTCACATTCAGTGGAATATCCGGACTATCAATCACGCCATGCAACAGCATCAAAAATTCGGGAACAATATCTTTCACTTCATCTGTTACAAAAACCTGATTTGAATAAAGCTGAATTTTATCTTTTTGAATTTCATAACTCTGCTTAATTTTTGGAAAATATAAAATGCCGGTTAAATGAAACGGATAATCAACATTTAAATGAATCCAAAACAAAGGCGTTTCTCCAAACGGATATAATTCTCTATAAAATTTTTCGTAATCTTCTTTGGTAAGTTCGCTTGGTTTTTTTATCCAAATTGGCTGCGTGTTATTGATTGGTTTTTCTTCGCCTTCTTCTTTTTCATTTGCATCATGAAAATAAATTGAAACCGGTAAAAATCTGCAAAATTTTTCAAGGATATTTTTAATTCTTTGCGCATCCAAAAATTCTTTACTCTCTTCATTTATATGCAAAACAATTGTTGTTCCGCGGTCGCTTTTATCAATATTATACAATTCAAATTCGGGGCTTCCATCACAACTCCAGTAAACGCCGCTTTCATTTTCTTTATAACTTTTTGTATAAATCTCCACTTTATCGCTCACCATAAAAGCACTGTAAAAACCAAGTCCGAAATGCCCGATAATATTGGCATCTTTATATTTATTTAAAAATTCTTCCGCACTGCTAAACGCAACCTGGTTAATATATTTATCTACTTCATCAGCCGTCATGCCAACGCCTTTGTCGCTAATAGTAAGTGTTTTTTCTTTCGCATTTAGCGTAACATCAATGCGCAAATCGCCAAGTTCTCCTTTTGCTTCGCCAAGCGACGAAAGCGTTTTCAACTTCTGCGTTGCATCAACAGCATTGCTCACTAATTCCCGAAGAAAAATATCATGATCACTGTATAAAAACTTTTTGATAATCGGAAAAATATTTTCCGTTTCAACTCTTATTTGTCCTTTTTGCATAATAAAAATTTTTTTGTTACCGGCTTTTGTTTTCAATTAAACTTCGTTGTGTCACTCACTTGTACTGCAAATAAAATGGCATCTAAACGAGTAACGCAAAGAACGTTGAGTTTTTACAAAGATTGCCAAGGAAATCCTTTCGGGCACTTTGCGTTTTCTTTTTCCTTTATGGATACAATCTTTTCCGTTCACATTCATCAAACAAAATACCATTTTTATAAATCTGACATGCTGACAATTATCCTATATTTTTTTAGAGGGAAAGTTATCATTAAAAAAACATCAGATAATTTATTTCAAAGAAAACATCAGATAATTTATTTCAAAAAATCTTTTCAATTTCAATTTTTTCAAAACATTCAAACGCTTACCTTTGCCGCCGAATTAATAAACGTTTTTTTTATGGCAAATAAAGGCAAGATCAAACAAATTATCGGCGCTGTGGTGGATGTTCAGTTTCAAGAAGCACATCTTCCCGAAATTTATAATGCACTTGAATTGCGTCGTGATAACGGCGATAAATTAGTTCTTGAAGTGCAGCAACATTTAGGTGAAGATAGTGTGCGCACCATTGCAATGGATGGCACCGAAGGTCTTGTGCGCGGCATGGAAGTGATTGACACCGGCAAAGCAATTGCAATGCCCACCGGCGAAGCAATTAATGGTCGTTTATTTAATGTAACCGGCGATGCAATTGATGGTTTGCCTCAAGTGAGTAAAGAAAATGGTCGTCCGATTCATGCGCTGCCGCCTTTGTTTGAAAACCTTAGCACAGCAACCGAAATTTTATATACCGGAATTAAAGTTATTGATTTAATTGAGCCTTATGCAAAGGGCGGAAAAATTGGTTTGTTTGGCGGTGCCGGCGTTGGAAAAACAGTATTAATTCAGGAACTAATTAACAATATTGCAAAAGGTTACGGTGGCATGAGTGTGTTTGCCGGCGTTGGTGAAAGAACCCGCGAAGGAAACGATCTTTTGCGCGAAATGATTGAAGCCGGCATTATGAAATATGGCGATGAATTTAAACACAGCATGGAACACGGCGGATGGGATTTAAGTAAAGTAAATATGGAAGGCTTAAAAGATTCACGCGCAACTTTTGTGTTCGGACAAATGAACGAACCTCCGGGAGCCAGAGCCCGCGTGGCTTTGAGCGGTTTAACTATTGCAGAATATTTTCGCGACGGCGACGGCACAGGCAAAGGAAAAGACATTTTATTTTTCGTTGATAATATATTTCGTTTTACGCAGGCAGGTTCTGAAGTTTCTGCGTTGTTGGGTCGAATGCCTTCTGCGGTTGGTTATCAGCCAACACTTGCAACTGAAATGGGATTGATGCAGGAAAGAATTACTTCTACAAAAAATGGTTCGATTACTTCGGTTCAGGCGGTTTATGTTCCGGCGGATGATTTAACCGATCCTGCTCCGGCAACAACATTTGCACACTTAGATGCAACAACAGTGTTGAGCAGAAAAATTGCCGATTTAGGAATTTATCCTGCAGTTGACCCTCTCGATTCAACATCAAGAATTTTAACTCCGTTAATTGTAGGCGATCGCCATTATGATTGTGCGAATCGCGTAAAATTAATTTTACAACGTTATAAGGAACTGCAGGATATTATTGCCATTCTTGGTATGGATGAATTAAGTGATGAAGATAAAATGACCGTGCAGCGTGCAAGAAAAGTTCAGCGTTTTCTTTCGCAACCATTCCATGTTGCCGAAGCATTTACAGGATTGAAAGGTGTGTTTGTAAATATTGATGATACAATAAACGGCTTTAATTCTATAA
>JBPCKN010000013.1:0-53502 GCA_051004255.1 Chitinophagaceae bacterium
CTAATTTTGTTTTGATTAACTTAGATTCGACTTTCATGATCTGACATTTTTGGGATTAATTAATAGTTGTTGTTACTTTAAAGTTAATCCCAACTGTCAGATTAAATCTTGACTATTTCATATAAATTTTAAAAATGATGTTATGTCTGGTACAGGAGAAAATGAAATGGGGTTAACGAAAATATTAGACTTCACAAGGCTTTCAGCAATTGCTATCTTGTTATTGCACTTTTACTTTTACTGCTATGCTGCGTTCAAAGAATGGAAACTCACCACAACTATTTCTGACCGGTTGCTCATAAACATTACACATACCGGATTATTTGAAAATTTATACACATCAAAGTTGATTTCTATTGGTTTACTTTTTATTTCATTAATTGGAGCAGCAGGAAAAAAAGATGAGAATATTAAAATAAGAAATATTGTAATTTGGTTATTAATCGGTTTATCAATATACTTCTTGAGCAGCTTGTCATTTAATTTAAATTATTCTGTTGAAACAATTGCAATCACATACATGGTTGGTTGTGGTATAGGATTTTTGTTGGTGCTCAGTAGTGGCACAATGTTATCACGATTAATTCACCTTCGTTTATCCAAAGATATTTTCAATGAATTAAATGAATCTTTTCCTCAAGAAGAAAGAAACATCAACAATGATTATTCCATTAACCTTCCGGCTCGTTATAAGTTGAAAGAAAAGATCAAACAAAGCTGGATCAACATAATCAATCCTTTTCGTGGTTTACTCGTAATTGGAAGCCCCGGTGCAGGAAAATCATGGTTCGTAATTCAGCATGTAATAAAGCAGCATATTGAGAAAGGCTTTGCAATGTTTGTATATGATTTCAAGTATGATGATTTGTCAAGGATTGCTTACAATTGGTTGCTGTTGCATGAGAATAAATATTCTGTTAAGCCTTCATTCTATGTAATCAATTTTGATAATCTTTCGGTAACTCACAGGTGCAATCCTTTAGAGCCTTCTGCAATGCACGATATAACTGATGCAACAGAATCAGCAAGAACAATATTACTTGGCTTAAACAGAGAATGGATTAATAACGCGACTTCTTTGTTGAATCTCCCATCAATTTTATTACAGCTATTATTTGGTTTCTTAAAAAATACGAAGACGGAAAATATTGTACACTGCCACATGTTATCGAACTCATGCAAAAAGAGTACGATCAATTATTTCCTGTTTTAAATACTCAACCGGAAATTGAAGTTTTGGTCAATCCTTTTATTACGGCATTTCAAAATGATGCAATGGATCAATTGGAAGGCCAGGTTGCATCTGCAAAGATTGCAATGGCGCGCCTTGCTTCACCGCAGCTATACTGGGTATTATCAGGAAATGATTTTACGCTTGATATCAATAACCCAAAGCATCCGAAAGTTGTTGTGATGGGAAACAATCCTGAAAAGCAGCAAATCTATGGTGCAGTTTTATCATTGTATATTTCAAGACTTGTAAGACAAGTAAATAAAAAAGCACAACAAAAATGCAGTCTTGTTTTTGATGAATTTCCAACGATTTATTTTAATCATATTGATTCGCTGATAGCGACGGCACGAAGTAATAAAGTGGCAACAACTTTAGCGATGCAGGATTTTAGTCAATTGAAAAAAGATTACGGTAAAGAACAGGCTGATGTAATCGTAAATATTACAGGAAATATTATCAGTGGGCAAGTTATGGGCGAAACCGCAAAACTCTTATCCGAACGTTTCGGAAAGATTATGCAGGACAGAGAAAGTGTTTCCATTAATCGCACAGACACTTCCATTAGCCGCTCGAAGCAATTGGATTTTGCTATTCCTGCTTCTAAAATTTCGGCATTGTCGTCAGGTGAATTTGTGGGTATGGTTGCAGATGATCCGGACGAAAAAATAAAATTAAAGATGTTCAATGCTACTATTATCAACGACACAAAAAAACTGAATAGTGAAATGAAAAGATTTAAAGAAATTCCAATTATTTCAAACATCACACAAGAGCAGGTGATGGAAAATTACTTTCAGGTTAAGCTTGATATAAACAAAATCTTGTTATTAGAAGTTGAGAAACTAAAAGCTCTACGTGAAGCAGAAACAAATCAATTTTGATGACCCTGCTTTTATTCAAACTACATCCTAACTCTTAATTGCCTCCACACAGTTATATTAAGTATTAATACGTAAGATTTTTTTTAAAATTGAGTAGAAATACGCTTGTACAAAGTATTTTATAAAAATATCTTTACCTCTGAATATTGTTATATCTGCAACAAATTATATCAGTTGAATTATTAGATACTTATTCAAATTTTTCAATGGTTGAATTGTAATCAAATTCTTTATAGGAAAAGCTGAAATCCTTAGAAAAAGTAAGCACCCGAATAGCCGAAAAACGGGATAAAAAAGTAGGCAAGAAATTAAATATTATGGAAGAGGTACCTCTTTGCCCAGAATGGTGGCCTTTAATTCTTTGGAACCTGCATACTACAAAAGTTCCTTGGAAAAGGCCAATACCTGTTAACTACCCCATAGCGTTAGAAAGTATTCTCTCTGCGCTTAACATCCACACTTCGTCATATTTGCTTTCCGATCAGAAATTGGCACAGCAAGTACGTGAGTCTGCGGTAAAAAACATTGTAGAAATGGCTCAAAAAATGGATGAGCTTCATGATCAAGCGTTGAAAACATCATGAAAAAACATTGTATGCAATAACTATCCGTGTTATAAACACGGATAGTTTAGCATGAAAAATCATTAAGGTTTTGTACGAAGACAAAAAATTTATAATTTTTTTTAAATACTTTTTTATGGCAAAGGTTTTAACTTGGTCAGATTTTTTACCAAGATTGATAAGAAGATATTATTGAAGTCGAAGTGGGCTCATATATACCTCATCGGTTTAGAATATGTCTAAAGTCTCCAGCCCGAGTAGCATGGAAAGCACTAAAAGTTATTACGGTAAACGGCTTTGACTTAAGCGGCGGCCAAGAGATATATGGTGCTGAAGAAGCAGGTACGTTAAGCACTGATAATGAAGGCCGGATAAACTATAAGGAAATCATCGTTGAAAATACATTACAGCTTCTTATTGGTGGAAAAATTGTTTTAAGCAAAGCAAAAATTTTAGGCATTCATACAGATGTTTATGAATTACCGTGGTCAGAAATTCTCAAAAAATTTCTGGTGAACCCCAAGGCAATTATGTTCCTAATTGGGTTGAGAATTTACCCAATCTAACTAAGCATGCATTGGAAGCAGGTTTTATTGCGGGAGGCGAAAATCATGAAGGAAGCAATTTTGGACCAAATGGTTTATCTATCAACTTTACGTGGATAGATGACGGCGCCAATCATGCTCCGGATTATCTTACTTATCCAAACATAAATTATGGACCACCTCAATTTGATGATCCGCCAATGCCAATGCATTAGTGATTTTTTTTACTCAATATATTGACGCCTGATTGTTACTTTAGTAATGCGAATAACAGAACGGGATCCATTTCACATATTTTCCTTTACAAAAAGTTCACATTCGTTAATTGTTCAGCCCACTTAAAATAGCATAAATGATTTTGATAAATTTGATTAGATAAATCAATTTTTAACGCCTAGCATCTCATTTCAATGACCCTCTTCAGTTAGCAATTTGTGTAGAACCATATTATAATTTTAATGACACCTTCTTCAATTGAGCTCTGAAGGCTCCATTTCGTTTCTCTCTTTCCATAGTTCTTTTATCTTTTGAGCTGCTTCCTCCGGTGTAACTCTTATATATTTATAAAAATCTTTTTCATTTTTGTGACCAATTATCTTCATAATAAGTTTTACAGGGGTACCAGCTAAAAATTCATTAGTACAAAACGAACGTCGGGCTGTGTGTGTGGTTATCCAGTCATATTTACTTTTAATAATTTCGATGGTTTTATTCGCCTTTTTGTAAGAAAATTTTATACGCTGGTCAATACCGGCAAGTCTTCCAATTGTTTTAATATGCCTATTAAACTCTGAATTTGTAAATTGGGGAAGCTTATTTTTAAATTGTTTCAAAAAGATTTCTTTTGCTTCTTTTCTAAGAGGTACTACTACCCAATGATCAGATTTCTCCTGTTTTTTATACAGCATGTCCTTTTGCAGATCTTCAGCTTCCAACATGGAAAAATCAGAGAATCGGAGCCCTGTTAAACATGCAAGAATAAACAAGTCACGGTACTCAATTAGATAGTGGAATGCAGTTAAATCCGTTCTGTATATTTTACCAATTTCCTCATAGGTAAGATATATCGCATCCCCTTCCTCTTCCGGTATTTTAAAATCACTAAGATCAATTGGAGATATAATCTTGCGACGTACACGATCGCGAATAAAAATGCGCAGTTGCTTTATTGTTTTGCCTATTGAATTTAGTTTTAGACCCTTGATAATTTTTTTTCTTCTGCGCTGTATATAATCGAAAGTTAGGAAATCAATAAATGCTTCATAAAATGAATAGTCAAAACTTTGAAATGTTATTTTCTCATTTCTGAATTCTTCAAATGCTTTTAATTGCTCTTTCATGCAATTGTAAACGCAAATAGTTGCCTTATTTACTTTTTTTTCTTTGAATTTTATATAGTCCTCAATTTGAAAATAAATATCCAGATTGATTCTAACATCCTTTTTATCTGCATTCAACTTTTCTGTTTTCGCCTCTTGCAAAAAAATTGTCATATCAAAATCGGGTTTAAAAACTTGTTTTATGAAATTTAGTCTATCTGTGATTAATTTTTCTGCGGTGTAAACGATGAGGTCTTCAACATTTCGAATCATTGTTTTCAATTTGTAATTTAACAACAATGCATCACCATATTCATGAGGTAAGTCATTTGAAATACACAATTTCTTTTTATCCCAGAATTCAGGCGGGATGGCAATTTCCGTATTTAATAATACACGGTTTTCTGAAGTATAACAATACTGAATAAAGATGATGCTTGTAGCATCTTTTCTGACTCTTTTGCTTCCGCAAATTGCTTTGATTGGTAACAGCATATTTAGTCTATTTTTTTAGTCTATCTTGAAACTGCAAACCTTTGTAAAGGTAAAAGTCGGAGGCTTCTAAAAAGTGTTGCAAAAGACTGAAAATCAACTATATGCTTGTAAAGTTGTGTAAAATAAAATAAGGATCACAAATTGTAATCCTTAGCTTAAGCGGACCGGACGGGACTCGAACCCGCGACCTCTGCCGTGACAGGGCAGCATTCTAACCAACTGAACTACCGATCCAATTAACTGCTTCTTTTTAACAAACGGTGGCAAAGATAAGTGCCGTTTTCTTTTTTTCAAACAAAACTTTCTATTCAAAAAATCAAACTTAATTTTACTTTCACGCTTACTTTTGCTTATGCTGCAATTTCCCAATAGACAGTTTCTCGACTTTGAACAGCCAATTAAAACATTGTATGAAGAAATAGAGAAATTAAAACAAACATCAGAAAAAAGTAAAATTGATATGACCGATTCCATCCAAAAAATGGAAACCTCTATCATTGAAAAAAGAAAAGAAATTACACAACATCTTACTCCCTGGCAACGAGTGCAGTTAAGCCGTCATCCGGATAGACCTTATACTTTAAAATACATTGAAAAAATTGCCACGAATTTCATTGAACTTCATGGCGACAGAAACGTAAAAGATGATCCGGCAATGGTTGGCGGCTTAGCTCAACTTAATGGGGAAACTGTTATAATTATTGGTCAGCAAAAAGGCAGCAATACAAAAACACGTCAGCTTCGAAATTTTGGAATGGCAAATCCTGAAGGTTACCGCAAGGCATTGCGTTTAATGAAACTTGCAGAAAAATTTGATAAGCCAATTATTACTTTAATTGATACGCCTGGCGCATTTCCCGGCGCCGAAGCCGAAGAGCGTGGCCAGGGCGAAGCAATTGCAAGAAATATTTATGAAATGATTCGTTTAAAGGTTCCAATTATTTGTGCGATAATTGGAGAAGGTGCAAGCGGCGGCGCATTGGGCATTGGTGTTGGCGATAAAGTTTTGATGATGGAAAACACTTGGTACAGCGTTATTTCACCGGAAAATTGCAGCTCTATTTTGTGGCGTAGTTGGGAGAAAAAAGAAGTTGCTGCAGAGCAATTGCATCTCACTTCAATGGACATGAAAAATTTTGGTTTGGTAGATGAAATTGTACCCGAACCCGTTGGTGGCGCACATTGGGATTATAGTGAAGCAGCATGCAATCTCAAAAAATCTATACTTAATTCATTGAATGAGATAAAAAGTATACCTGCACAAGAGCGCATTAATAATCGCATAAAAAAATTTGGCAAAATGGGTTTTTGGGATGAAGTGTAATGAATGATGAATTATAAATTAGCGAACTAATTTTTATGAACCCGCTATAAATCATTCTTCATCTTTGTTGTGCGCCTTGTTCTTTGGAGTGTATCAAAATTATGCTGATTGGATAAATTTGTCTTTACAAAGAAGAGCTTGCCTAAATAGGTAATACAAAGTGCTTTATTCTCCGCCTTTGTTGGCGTTTCTCAGCAATAATTTTAGAACAATAACTTAAAAAAACTTTTCACACTTTTACATATTCAAATATTTTTCCGGCACAGAATGCAGTGCAATCCGGTTTCCTTCAGTATCAATAATCACTGCCATAAAACCATACTCGGGCGAAATTTCCGTTTTAGGTACAATAATTTTTCCGCCGGCTTCTTCTACCTTATTCAATACATTTTGTACATCAGGATTTGCATTTAAATAAATTACTACTCCATCGGTTTGAGAAGGTTTGTGAAAACCTTCGCTCTAACAATTGTACCACCAACGCCATTCATCGGATCTTCTAAAGGAAACATACGCATTTGAAAACCGGGCGTATCCAGCGGATTTAATTTAATACCAAAAATTGTTTCATAAAATTCAGCAGCCCTGTTTAAATCAGTTGCCGGAATTTCGAACCAGCTGATTGCATTTTTAAATTGCATAAAATTAGTTTTGTTTAAAATGAAATGTTCTTAAAAAAATTAAATTATTTTAACCGTTTATCCATTGTTTTCTAGCTGGTTGGTTGTATTCGTTTTTCACCAATAAATAAATAAATTAATTATCATTTTTCAATATTATGTTTTGGAAGTTCTCCGGTTTTCAGGCTGTGCGCCAGTTCTTCTGCTTTCTTTCTTGCCTGCTTATCATTTTCCGCATGCAATATTGCCCATATTACATCGCCGGTATTCTTTTCAAGAAAAGTATCATTTGATGGAATTTCCTGTTCCGTTAGAGCGATAGATTTTATTTCATAATTTATAAATTCTACTCTATATTTTTTCATACTTAAATATTTGCTGCTGAAATTTAAAAGTGTTTTTCAAACAATAAAATTATCCTTTTTCTTACAGTGAATTTAAAATATAATTTGCTTATCCTTTTTAACGGCTTGAAATAATCAATTTTTTTTTGCTTTTATTCAATTAGTTTTAAAAATATAATTTTAGAAAAAGTATGTATGTTTAAACCCATAATATTTTTTACTTTAATATTTTTTTGTGTAGCGTGCGGCGAACATAAAACAACGCTTTCGGAAGATGCACCCGTAAAACCTGCTGATTTTTTTTCTGCTTTTCCAAAACTTAATTTACCATTTTATGTTGCTGATACAAACATTTCTAAAATAATTACTGACACTGTAACCATTAGCCATAAAGTGTTTCAGCAATTTGTTCCCGACAGTATTTTAGAAAACTTTACGGGAAATCAAATAAATAATCTTATTATAAATTCTGTTGGCAAAATTGAAAAAGGCAATGAACTGTATCTGCTTACAAAATTTACGCAAGGCAAAAAAATTATACTTTTATGTTTTTTGTTCGATAGAAAATATCATTTTATTGCAGCGCTCGAATTATTGAATAATAAATCCGGCGATAATTATATTCATTCTGTAAATATTAATAATGAACCAACGTTTTTGGTTAGTCGCGAAAAAACAACAGCAAATAATCAAACCTTTTATACAAAAAACGGATACGCATTTAATAAAGATGCAGGTGGATTTATAATTGTAATAAACGATTCGAATGAAGATGTTTCAAAGCTGAATAATATAATTAATCCTATTGATAGTTTTCCAAAGAAAAATAAATACAGCGGCAATTATGTGCAGAATAAAAAAAATTTTATTTCGCTGCGCGATGGAAAAAATGCTTTAGTTTATAATTTTTTTATTCACTTCGAAAAAGACGATGAATGTATTGGAGAGTTAAAAGGCGAGATGCGTTTAACTTCTGCAAATAAAGCAATTTACCAACAAAGCGGTGATGCCTGCGTTATTGATTTTGAATTTGAAAACAAAAGCATTACAGTAAAAGAAGAAGGTAATTGTGGCAATCATCGCGGCATTAAATGTTATTTTGATGATACTTATAAAAAAAGAAAAAATTAAATTATAACAACGCGAAGAAATAATATTGTTTAATTGAAATACTGCACATGAACGGATTGCGACGCAACGAAGATAATTCAGGGAACAAAAGCCGGTATCAAAACAAACTCTTCGATGTGTTTATAACTTTTAATGTGTAAAAAATACGTTTTCATTTTTAACCATTATATTGCGCCGGTTTTTTATAACCAAATACAGTAAGAATGGATTTTACAAACTTCAATGTTCCTTACCAGATAGATGATCAGTATAAAAAAAGAGTAGCTTATTTTTCGATGGAATTTGCAATTCACCAGCCTTTAAAAATTTACAGCGGCGGTTTAGGTTTTTTAGCAGGTTCGCATTTGCGCAGCGCTTACGAATTGCGCCAAAACCTTATTGGCATTGGCATTTTATGGAAGTACGGTTATTACGATCAGGTACGAAACCAGGACCAAACTTTGCAGGTTAGCTGGCGCGAAAAAATTTATTGGTTTTTAGAAGATACCGGAATAAAATTTCAAATTCTTATTCACGATTCGCCTGTTTGGGTAAAAGCATGGTATCTAAATCCGGAAACATTTAATAGTGCTCCGTTATTTTTATTAAGTACCGATTTACCGGAGAACGATTACATTTCGCAAACAATTACACACCGTTTATATGATGCAAATGTTGCCACAAAAGTTGCGCAATTTATTTTGTTGGGTGTTGGCGGAGCAAAATTAGTTGATGAATTAAATTTTAATCCTGAGCGTTATCATTTAAATGAAGCGCACGGCGTTTCTGCCGCATTTTATTTGCTGAATAAATTTAAAAGTGTTGAGAAATTGCGTGAACATTTGGTATTTACAACGCACACACCGGAAGAAGCAGGTAATGAAAAACATGATATTTATTTGTGTTCTAAAATGAGTTATTTCTGCGGATTAAGTATTGATGAAGTGCGCAAATTAACCGGCATGCAAGACGATCAGTTCAATCATTCATTAGCAGCTTTGCGTTTTGCAAGAATTGCAAATGGCGTATCGCAATTACATGGTCGCGTTGCGAGGCAAATGTGGAGTAAGTATGAAGGAATTTGCCCCATCATTTCCATAACAAATGCACAAAACTGGAGATATTGGAGCGATAAACAATTGTATCGTGCAAAAGAAGAAGGCAACGACCGGGGATTTGATGACAGAAAAAAATATCTAAAAAAAAGAACGTTTGAAATTGTTGCAGACCAAACAGGAAAAATTTTTAAGCCAGACATTTTAACCATTGTTTGGGCACGCAGATTTGCCGGTTATAAACGTGCAGATTTTTTAACGCAGGATAAAGAACGCTTTGATAAATTAATGAATAACGAAGAAACTCCTGTACAAATAATCTGGGCAGGAAAGCCCTACCCGCTTGATTATCCTGCAATCACACAATTCAATGGTTTGGTGCAAACAAGTAAAAATTATAAAAATATGGCTGTGTTAATTCGTTATGAATTAGCATTAAGTAAACGCTTAAAACAAGCTGCTGATGTTTGGCTAAATAATCCTCGCGTGCCGCGCGAAGCGTCCGGCACAAGCGGGATGACGGCGGCTATGAATGGCGCCGTAAATTTTTCTACGGATGATGGATGGATCCCTGAATTTATTCATCACGGCAACAATGGTTTTGTTGTGCCTACCGCCGATTATGTAAATATGAATGTGCATGAACAGGATGAATATGACCTTGAACAGATTTACGATATTTTAGAAAATCAAATCATTCCCATGTATTATCAAAATCAGGATACCTGGCGGCAAATTGTAAAAAATGGAATGAACGATGTACGTTTTCAATTCGACAGCAACCGCATGGCTGCCGAGTATTACGAGTTATTATACAAATAAATTGCTTTGGAAATTTGATGAGTTGGAAATATGATGATGAAATAACCTATGTTTTATTTGATTAATAATTTATATCACTTTACCGACAGTTATAAAGTTGAATAGCCACTCCTTAATAACCATATTCCAAAACTGAGCGCAGTGCTCATAACATTCCTTTTCTGGAACAAGACCTTCATGAGTAAAATTAAGTTCAGTTTTGCCACTTTTGGAAGTTAGTTCAAAAATCATTTTTGTGCCTTTCAATCCAGCTAAGTTTACTATCAGTAACAAGCCACACAATCTTTTTATTTGGCACAAATTCAACAAGCTTTTGTTTTGAATAATGCCGGTCAGCCCGGAGAATAAATTCATCATTAAGTTTTGTACTGCTGCCTTCAAAATCTTTGCTACGCCAATTTTGAAACATCTTTGATGTGGTTAAAAACATTTTTCGGAGAATTTGCAACCCCTATTGGTGCTGTGTAATTTTGATTGTTCATTTTGCGTTATTGTTTAAAATTGTTTCCAATTTTTTTAGTTTTGTTGCCCAAAATTTGTCAAAGTGATTGATGAAATTCTGTAGTTCATTAAAGCCATTTTGCTTCAAAATACAATGCCGCTCCCTGCCAATTCCTGTGATGGAAATAAACCCTGCACCACAAAGGATTTTGATGTGTTTTGAAACTGCAGGACGGCTCATGTCAAAATTTTCTGCCAATCCATTTATCGTTAAACTTTTTTTTGAAAGCAGCATCAACATTTGCCTGCGGCTGGGGTCGGCAATAACTTGAAAAGCGTCAAATCTTTGTGGCGTCATTGTTGTTTGCGTTTAAATAGTTAATCATTTTTTGGATATTTTGTTGCCAGCCATTAGTCATTGCTGTAAAGATTGCAAGGTTGGCTTCTTTGAAACCTGATTGCTTTAAAAATAACCTGGTGCCATTTCCATATTTTTCTAAAGTCCACTCAACAACTGTGTCAAGCGTGAAAGTGCCATTGCCTGAACCACCTTTCCAACTATAAATTAGTTTTTGAAAAGGAACTATTTCAAGCACCTTGCAATGAAAAATACCATCCAAATCAAGGCTTGGGATTGGTTTTGTCTTGAACTGAAACTCGTATCCAAAAATTGGTTTAAAGTTGTTCGGCATTAACCAAAGAGCGATTAAGTCCGCCTGTGTGAGATATTCCCAAACTTCGTTGGAGATTGCTCATAAACCCATTCATTTTTGATTTCTTTTTGCATAATAAGTAACTTTTAGGTTACGCAAATATATAAGTAACTTTTAAGTTACGCAAAAAAATTTGAAAATATTTTTTGAGAGAATGAAAAAGTTAAGCAATTATGTGTCGGTGAAAAGTTGGCTGTAAGGTCGTTTAGGCGATTTGTTACACACAACGTTCAAGTGAAAAGCCTTAATATCTATGATAAAGAAATGAAAAGAGTAATGCAACAAGAATTAAAAAAAGAACTTGAGCCGGAATTAAAGCAGGAAAACAAGAACTGAAAAAAGAACAAAATCAAGAATTACGAACCGCTTAAATAAATGAGGCAGTCAATCTAATATACAGTCTGGATAAGGCTTTCAGCGAAAATAAAAACGGAACAAACGCTAATTTTTCGCATCTGTTCCGTGAAGTGGAGAATATCGGAGTCGAACCGACGACCTTTTGCATGCCATGCAAACGCTCTAACCAACTGAGCTAATTCCCCAATTAAAGTCTAATGCAAAAATATTAATTCATGTAATTGATGCTTATTAATACATGTATTATTTCAGCTTCATATCTTCAATTACTGCATTAATTTTATTTTGTAATTCCTGGTGTTTTGCATCATACTCTTCTTTGCTGTTTAGCTTTGTGTGAACACTAAAATAAAATTTAATCTTCGGTTCGGTGCCTGATGGCCGCGCAGAAACTTTTGTTCCGTCTTCTAAAATAAATTGCAGCACATTGCTTTTTGGTAAATCAATTTTCCAACTTTTGCTTGTTTGTAAATTTTTTTCAATCTGCGAATCGTAATCAAGCAATTGAACAACTTTAAAACCGTTAATTTCTTTTGGCGGATTATCACGATAACTTTTCATCATCTCTGCAATTTCTTTCTGACCATTCATTCCTTTTTTTGTAATGCTGATAAGTTGCTCGAGATAAAATCCATATTCAACATACAAACCTAAAAGAGTGTTGAATAAAGTATTGCCTTTATTTTTTTTGTAGGCAGCCATTTCGCACAATATTGCAACAGCAGAAACTGCATCTTTATCACGCACCTTATCTCCTATCATCATACCAAAACTTTCTTCGCCGCCAATTACGTAATGTTTTTTCCCTTCTTTTTCTTTTATTAATTCTGCAATCCACTTAAAACCGGTAAGCACATTATAACAAGCAACATTATTTCGCTTTGCAATTTCATCAATCATATCGGTTGTAACAATTGTTTTTACAACCATATCATTTGGCTGCGCAATTCCTTTTTCTTTGCGTGCTTCAATCATATAACTGAAAGCAAGCACAGCAGTTTGATTTCCGTTCATCAAAACCCAATTACCTTTCAAATCTTTTATGCCAATGCCAACGCGGTCTGCATCAGGGTCAGTTCCTAATAAAATATCTGCATCAATTTCTTTAGCTTTTTTTAAACCGATGCTCATCGTTTCTTTTTCTTCAGGATTTGGATAATTAACTGTAGGAAAATTTCCGTCCGGTTTTGCTTGTTCTTCAACAATGTGAACGTTTGTAAAACCGAATGTTTTCAACACTTGCGGCACCAGCATAATTCCCGTTCCGTGAATTGGCGTGTACACAATTTTTAAATCGTGCTGCTTTGCAATTACATCAGGATAAACGCTTAAACTTTTTACCATGCTGATGTATTTTTCATCCATTTCTTTACCAATTATCTTAATATTTTTTTCGCCGCCGCTCCATTTTACATCATCGATACTTGCGATTGAATTCACTTCATTCATTACATTTTTATCGTGTGGCGGAACGAGTTGTCCGCCATCATCTCCATAAGCTTTGTAACCATTATATTCTTTAGGATTATGTGATGCAGTGCAAATAACGCCGCCTTGTGCATGCAATTCTCTGATTGCGAAACTCAGCTCGGGCGTGGGTCGCAGCGATTCGAACAAAAAAACTTTTATGTTATTTGCTGCAAAAACATTGGCAGTGGTTTCGGCAAATAAACGGCTATTATTTCGGCTGTCGTGACCGATAACAACCTTTATTTCTTTATCTCCATAAATTTTTTTAAGATAATTTGCGAAGCCTTGTGTTGCAATTCCAACCGTATATTTATTCATGCGATTTGTGCCAACACCCATCAATCCGCGGATGCCGCCGGTGCCAAATTCAAGATTTTGATAGAAAGATTCTTCAAGTTCCTGGGGATTTTCTTTTTGTAATTTCTTTATTTCATTTTTTGTGGCTTCGTCGTAATTTCCGTTAAGCCAGGTATTTATTTTTTGTTCTATGGCTGCATCCATTTTTTTAATTTTAATTTAATTTAAAAATAAGGATTTGCAAATATTAAAAAAGATTAATAATTAAATTATTTTTTATCGCAGTATTAATAAGTTTGTCGCTGTCAAGATTGAAACCTTAATAGCGACAAATAATTTGCTATGAGCTAATTTAATTTTTTCTTTAGAGCAGTTTAAAAAATTACCCTTTTATTTAGACCATTAATTTATTGGGCATCCCACCAAACTCTGTCCGCGACGGTAGCAGTTTGCTGCGGTTGAGGATTAGTTAATATTTCAGTTGAAGAGTAGGGCCATCTTCTTGGAATAAAATTGACATAAGGATTTTGCGCTAAAGAAAGAGTTGGGTAGCCCGTGCGACGCCAATCATTATAAGTTTCGATTGACAAAAAATCCGCAACATATTTTTCTGTTATAATTTGATTGAGAGCATTAGCTGATGTTAAAAGCGGTCTTGAATCAATATATGTAGTTTGGTTTGCCTGACTTATGCCTAATAACGACATGTGGGAGGCAATGCCAGCCTGATAAACAGGCTCTGCTGCAGTAGCGCCCTGCGTAATAAAAGTAGCTTCTGCCTTAATAAATAAGGCTTCGCTGTAAGTTGCTAAAAATAGTGGCGAATTGATGCCTGCATAAAAAGCATTTACCTGAGAAAATGTAGTGGGATCGGGTACCGGTTCAGAACCTGAAACTCTGCCAACATAATTTCCATCACTGCCAGTAGTTGCAATAACAGGTAGCCGCGGATCATTACGCGCAATTAAAGAATCGATAAAAGAAGCGGCCATTACTACGCCACCTGCGCCTGGTAATGTGTTTTCATACCATGGGCTTTCATCCTGCGCAGCGCCAGTGTAAGGTACTTCTGCATTATCATCATTTGAAGTAAATCCATTTTGTAATGCGGCTAATGCACTGTCTGCTTGTGCGGCTGCTGTATGCCCTGGCGCTTTTGTTAAACGGAGATAAAATCTTGCCTTCAGCATATAAATAAATTTCTTCCATTCACTCATATCTCCACTATAAATAAAATCATCACTTGAAGGGGCCACTGCACTTGGTGTTTGGTCAACATAATATAATGCACTATCAAGCATGTTTTGAATGCCATTATAAATAGTTTCCTGGCTATCGTATTTAGGGTTCAAAATTTGCGGAATTTGAAGTGCCTGAGAATAGGGAACATCATTCCATACATCGGTAGTAATGGCCATATTAAATGCAAATAATGTTTTACCTATTGCAGCATATTGATAATGCCCGGCAGCTTCAGCTTGCATAATCATCACATTCAAATTCTCAAATATATTTGGATAAAGAAAAAAGCTCCAAGTATTGTCTACATCTGCGGGTAATATTCTATAGTTCTCAATATCCGGAGAAGGTTGGTTGAGCGATAATTGTTGCATCCAATAAGCTGCAACTGTTCCATTGAAGCCGCCTACAATTTCTGTTGAAGTGGTTATTTCAACAGGGGTTAAAATTAATGATTCGCTTACTTGTAATGGATTATTTGGATCTTTATTTATATCAAGATATTTTTTACATCCGGCCGCACTAAATAAAATAAATGCTAATATAAGGAATGCGCTATTTTTTTTCATTTCATTTTCTTTTGTTATTATTAAAACTTCTTCTTTGTTATTATTAAAACATAGCTCTTAAACCTACAATAATGCTATGATCAGATGGAGCCATAAAATTGGCAAACCCTTGCCCGTTGCCGCTTCCGTTAAGACTTACTTCGGGATCTGAGCCTGAATATTTTTTGTACAAAATAAAATTAGTGCCACTTACTGTAAGTGTTAATCCCTTAACTGCTGTGCCTTTTAAAAATGAACTAAAATTATAAGCCAGAGAAATTTGACGCAGCTTAAAATAAGAGCCGTCCTGTACAGATGATTCATCAACAATGGAATATAAAGATTGATAATAAGCCTGATCGAGAACAACAGGTGTTGTATTTACTTTACCTGTGCTTTGAATAATACCGGGAAAAACATAGGTTGATCCTCTGTTTTCTGTTACTTTAGGGGTACCGTAAAATAATAAATAGTGATTATCTAAATTGAGAATATCACCACCATTTTTATAATCCAGCACAAAGGAAAAACTTAATGCTTTATAAGTAATGGTATTGGTTAATCCACCTATCCATTTTGGGGTAACATTGCCAATTGGCGCCAAATCATTAGCCACTTGTGGATAGCCATTATCATCTAATAATAAATTATGACTACTTGTACTATCCCGCAAGAAATGAGAGCCATAAATCACTCCATAAGGCTGGTTGGCAAATGCAAATATTCCTGGATTTACAAAACCTGCAAATTGAATATAAGGAATACCCGGCGCTAACTTCAATACCTGGTTTTTAATTTTTGTATAATTCACATCAACTTCCCATGTAAAATTTTTAGTTTTTATTGGTGTAATTCCCAGCATTACTTCAATACCTTTATTACTCATATCGCCCGCATTTATACTAGCAGACGAAAAACCGGTACCAGGTGCAATAGGAGTTCCGGGTGTTAATAAATCTAAACTTTTCTTATTGAAATAGGTTACATCCAAAGAAATCTTGTTATGAAAAAACCGTGTTTCAATGCCAGCTTCAAACTCTTTTACATTTTCATTTTTAAGCGGAAATCCGTAAGTTGTTGTGAGTAAAAATCCATTTTGCCCATTTACAGGGAAAGCTACATTTCCAACACCGGCATGAAAATACGGATTGCTTAATGAATAAGGACCAACATTATCATTACCAACAGCAGAGTAAGAGACACGAATTTTACCAAAATTCATTATCGGATTAGATGCCATTCCAAGAGCTTGTGTAAAAATAAAACCCGCACTTGCAGAACCGTACGGATAAAACTGTTTATCTACAGAAAGTACGCTGCTGCCATCATAACGGCCGGTAAGACCAAGAGTAAGCATCTTTTTATACTCAATTGTAGCCTGGGCATAAAAACCAACTTTTCTGGTTTTATAATAATTATAAGTAGAAGTTACACTGCTGGCATTATTAATATTATAAAAGTTTGGAATTGATAAAGCAACGCCTTCGACAAATGAACTGTTATTATAATTAGTAAGTATATTATTGCCTACCAAAAGATCGGCAAATAAATTATTGTTGAAATCTTTTTTTGCTTCAACTATAAAATCGTTATTAAATTGTTGATATTGGTTTTCTCTTGTGTACAATCTTCCTTCAGGTGAGGTTGACCCAATAATACCAATGTTTTCATGATAATCAGTGTTGTCAACATACATATCTGCGCCGAGCCGTTCTGTTATAGTAAGCCATTGTAAAGGATTATAACTTAGATTAATTACAGGCAATATTCTATCGGTTTTATCTTCCAATCCTGTATTATCAACTAACCAATAAGGGTTATTTCTTGCAGCTCTATAAACACGTTGTGTGCCATCAGGATAAGTTTCCGGAAACGGATCCCATGAAATGGGAGCAGCATAAATAGTCCACAGCGGGCTAGCCAAACTGTTTCCTTCCAATAAGCGATGATTATCGGAATGAATATAATTAAACTGAGTAGTTAGGGTGAGGGTATTTAAAATTTTTGTTCCATATTTTAGAAAGAAAGAATGCCTTGTGTAATCCGTATTGGGCATGGTTCCATCTGTTTTCAAATAAGAGTATGACGCCAGGTAATTAGACCTGTCTGTAAAGCCACTAACACTAACATTATTATCTGTTGTATGCCCTGTTTTAAAAAAGTCTTTAACATTATCCCGCTTAGGTACAGGCTTACCATCTACTTTTAGTGTATCAATTAATGGTCCCCAGGAAGCAGAACCTAACTGACCATTATTACCATCTACATAAACTCCACCAGAGCCTTGTGCATATTTATCCTGAAATTCGGGTAGAATTGGATTTTCAAAAGAATAACTTGAACTGACAGAAACATTCGGTTTTCCGGATTTACCATAACCAGCACCATTTTTGGTAGTGATAATTACCGCCCCTCTTGCAGCCGCAGAACCGTATAAAGCGGTAGCAGCAGCTCCTTTAAGAACCGTAATACTTTCAATAATATTTGGGTCTATATCGCTTGCTCTATTTACGGTGCTTCCTGCACCTAAAGAACCGTCTGGGTTTCCAGCTTCGCCATTATCCATAGGAATACCATCAATCACAAATAAAGCTTGGTTTTCTCCTACTAATGAACTATTTCCCCTGATTATTATTCGCGCAGAACTGCCCGGCATACCACTCGAGTTAGTGATTTGAACGCCAGCTATTTTACCAGCCAGAGCATTTACCAAATTATCTTGCTTAGCATCTACTAAAGCCGTTCCCTTCACTTCTTGTGTACTGTAAGTAAGCGTTCTTTTATCTCTTCTTATACCTAAGGCAGTTACAACTACCTCATCCATCACATTTTCATTATTTGCTAAACTAACATTAAGAAAATTTTCGTCACTTACTTTTATTTGAAGCGCATGATAATTAATTGCAGAAATTATTAATACATCACCAACTTTAGCATCTATAGTAAAATTGCCGTTTGCATCTGCAGAGATTCCTTTATTTGAATTTTTTACTTGAATAGAAGCGCCTTCAATTGGTTTACCGGTTTTATCGGTAACATTGCCTTTTAAGCTAAAAAATTGCGAATAGACCTGCGTAGTAGATAATAGAATAATAACTAAAAGTACTAAATTTCTCATGTTGATTATAATTTAAAAATAGAAAATACAAATGCAAATAAAATGTTAACTATTGACAAAAAAATTGTATCAAATTATGTTAATAAAAAGTTAATGCAATTTAATAAATATAATAAGATAATTTAAAATTATTTAATTATTTGATTTTTATAACATTTAAAAAGGTAATATTAACCTGAAAACCCGATCTATAATAGATCTTTTAAACAATTATTTCATACATTTAAATCTTAGCTTCCAGTTCATCAACAGAACGCAGCCATTCAATTTCCTTTCCTGTTTTTAAATGGCTGATTAATTTTTGATTTCCCGAAAAATAAATTCTCGGTTTGGCAAAATATTTTTTTAATGAGGTCAAATAATTTTGAGAATTTTCAGGTGTATCATTATGAACAAAAAAGAAAAATAAATGAGAAGGATTAGTTTCCTTCACTGCTTCAGTCTTCTATCTAAAATTTCAAAAAGCTCCTCATCGGTCAGAGAACATAAATAAGATACCTTGTATTCAGAATTAATAAGGCTTGCAATATTCAATAATCTTCTTAATTGTGAATTATTATAAAACCTTGTATTGCCTTTAGAACGGGATGGGTGCAATGCATTGTATCGCAGTTCCCACATTCGTATAGTATGCGCTTTTATGCCGGAAAATTGTTCAAGTTGTGAAATAGAGAAGTTATCCATTGTTTAAAAAAATATAAAGAAATATAAACAAATTATATTAGCAAAAAAAATCTTATTTAATTATAAATTAGTCTGTTTGTAAATGGCGAAATTGTTTAAAAGAAAATAAATAAGCATTAGTAAACATAAATCAACAGATGCAAGCTTCTTAATTTTTTAATACTCTCATAATCCAGGCTTACAATTAAATAGGCAAAAATGCAAAGCAGCAAAATAATAATAACAGCCAAAATTATCCATTGAAGATTTTTTATTTTTCTTTTTTCTTTAACTTGTCTTTTTTGATTGATGTAATCATGCAGATTTTTATTTAGCTGTTTAGCATATTCATCCAGTTTTTTATTTGACGAAAAAGTTTGTAAACCTTCCACTGCATCATTTACAAAATCTGAATCTGCCATTTGTTTTTCTACCTCATGCAATTCCTGGGCAGATAATTTTCCTTTCAGATAATTCATCAGTTGTTCCTGATTAATTTCATCGTCGTTCAATATATCTGTTACATCGGCCATTATAATTGTTTCAATTTTTTTTCAACCAATAATTTTAAATTCCTTTTTCCATTTTGAATATAACTTTTTACTCTTAATAAATTAAACCCGGTTTGTTCGCTGATCTGCTGATAAGATTTTTGTTCTAAAAAAAATAAAGTTAAGCAGGTTTTTTGCTCATCACTTAATTCATTCAATGCAAGCTCAATTACAGTAAGCATTTTATCTTTTTCAAAAAGATTGTTTTTAAATTCAACATCTTCCTGCACTAAAAAACTATCCTTTAATTCTGTTGAATATTTGGCATGTGAATCTCTTAATTTCATCAAACAATAATTGCGCGTTACCATGTATAACCAGCTTTTAAAATAATCAACTTTATATTTCTGTAATTCGCTTATTACCTTTAAAAAAATTTGCTGAACACTGTCTTTTGCTTCTTCTTCATTTTTTAAATACTTCATACAAACACCTAAAAGCAGTAACGTATAGCGCTGCAATAAAATGCCGAGCCATTGATTATTTTGCGAACTATAAAAATTATCTAATAACTCCCTGTCAGTTATATGTGCAAATTCATTTTTATTCACAGCTTTAAAATAAAGAATTTTTTTTTGAGAAGATGCAGATGATTACATCAAAGCATTGGAATATTATCTAAAAATCTTAAAAATCTATCAATCAATAGACTTAAAATAGAAATAACCAGGGACCTTTTAGTCTCATTGGCATTTTGTATGAAAATCAGAAGAATTATATAAAGGCATTAGAATACTATTCCACTTCATTAAAGATTGCCAAGGAATTAGGAGATAACATTTTATAGGGCAAAATCTTGGCAACATTGGTGTTATGTGAGGTGAATTGATTAAAATATTTTTTACAATTTCAATTCTTTTGCAGGATCCCAAAAGCGCTTTTCAAAATCAACAATTTTATCATCCATAATTTTTATTCCTTCTTTCTCCAACAATTCCTGCATGCGTGTTGGTGTTGCAAAATGCATTTTGCCGCTAAGTAATCCGCTGCGGTTTACAACACGATGCGCAGGTACTTTTGGCTTTACATAAAAACAACCATTCATTGCCCAGCCAACCATGCGTGCAGAAAGTTTTGTACCGAGATAGTTTGCAATAGCACCAAAACTGGTTACACGACCTTTAGGAATTTGCCTTGCAACATCCCACACATTTTCAAAAAATGAAGGTTGATTAATTGTATCTTTTAATTGATGTTCCGGTTTTTTACTTTTTGATTTCATTGATCAATTGAAGAAATATTTTTTGTTGAATTTGATGCAGCTTTTCTCTTTTCAAGTAAAGCAGCTCTCCTTGGTTCAGGAACATTTTTATAATCGTACGGACAATTAATGCATCCATTTCCGCAGCAATATCCTCGCTCTAAAAGATATTCTTTAGTCATTACAATTAAACCGTTACTGTTAAAAAAATAATCATCGTCATTTAACTTGTTCTTCATAAAAAAGTTTCTTTAATTGTGCATCTTTTTCAAGCGGCAAATCTTTGTTTATTCTAAATTGAAGATAAAAAATTTTATCGCTTTGCGAAATGTTTAAATTTTCATAATGCGTTTTAATTTTTAATTCGTTGTTTAATTTGTTTGAATTAACAACATCATTTATATCATCAATTAAATTGAGTTGATAAAAATGAATTAGTTTTTTTGTGAAATGATAAAGTTCGGAACTGTCAGTTTTTAAATGAATTGATCCATTCGGTTTCAAAATCTGCTGATACAATCTTAAAAATCTTGGATGCGTTAACCTTTTTTTCATTTTTGAAAAACGCAACTGCGGATCAGGAAATATGATCCAAATTTCGCTTACTTCATTTCGGTCAAAATAATTCGCTATCATTTCTATTTGTGTACGTAAAAAAGCGACATTCTTCAAATCCGCATCCAGAGCGGTTTTCGCGCCTTTCCAAATACGGTTTCCTTTTACATCCACACCAATAAAATTTTTTTGCGGATGCATTTTTCCTAATTCAACAGCATATTCTCCTTTGCCGCACGCGAGTTCTAAAACGATAGAATTATTATTTTTAAAAAAATTATTCCACTGCCTTTTCATGTTTTGCGGGTATTCGAGCACATTTGCAAAACTGCGTATTCCTTTAAACCGTATTAATTTTTTTTGCGCCATTATAAGCTTAGTTTATTTTATATACTAACAATTATTTTATTATCAATTTGTAGATTGTTTACAAACAACGAACCGCTAACAAAAGGTTTAGCAAAATGCGGGCTGACATTACGCAACATCAATTTTTTGTTTGCTAACCGGGGCAACAGTTCGAGCTTGACATTATTTATTTAGCAACATTGTAAATATGCTTCTGAAAATTTCATGCAGGATGTGTTCTATAACCCTTAATTAGACATCTGCTACTTATTACGACAATATTCGTATATCCGCCAAAACCAAAATATAAAATAAAAAATGAAGATCATCTTTCTATGCTTCCTCTTAGGGAATATTTTTTATGGTATGGTGCAGACAATACAAAATCATAAAATTATAAAAAAAATTAAATTTTAAGTTAGTTAATAGAGTAATGTTTGAACGTTAATTCGTCAAAAAAAAATTTCTCATAACTTTAAGTATGCATCAACACGCTGATTACACAATACCTAAAGAAACACGTATTGGTCATGTACACTTAAAAGTTGCTGACCTCAAGCGTTCACTCGATTTTTACTGCGGCTTGCTTGGGTTTGAATTAACTATCACTTATGGTAACGATGCTGCATTTATTTCTGCCGGAGGATACCATCATCACATTGGATTAAACACTTGGTTCAGTAAAAACTCGCCACCTGCGCCAATCAATTCTATAGGCCTTTTTCATACGGCAATTTTGTATCCTACAAGAAAAGATTTGGCAATTATTTTTCGTAGATTGCTTGATGCAAATTATCCGTTAACAGGTACTGCAAATCATGGAGTTTCCGAAGCGCTTTACCTTGATGACCCTGACAGAAATGGTGTTGAGCTTTATTGGGATAAGCCTAAAGGCCAATGGCCAAAAAAACCCGATGGCTCTTTAATATGTTTACTGAACCGCTTGACCTCGAAGATTTGCTATAAGCTGAGTCTGCATAAATATTACTTTCAGGCGCTACACTCAACGGTAATTTTTTTAATGCCTGTACATCACTTAATGTTTATAGTGGCATTTACCTTTAATAAATTGACATGACAACTAGCAACTTGAATTAATTAAACTTCCGTTGCGTCGCACACTTGTACTTTCTGTTCAGCATTCAGCTTTTTTTATATTACCAAATGCCCGTATTTTTTTTCATCAAACTGCCATCGCCATCTTCTATGACTCCATAAATAATTCGATGGATTTTTTCTTATCGAATCTTCAATAAAAGCAATCATTTTTTTTGTTATTTCTCCTTCAGGCAAACTTCGCGGTTCGGTTGTAAGCAAACTAAATTCACAATTATAATAACCTCTTTTAATTTTTTTTAAACTACACATTACAACGGCAGTGTTGTTTAACTTCGCGCCTTTTTCCGGGCCTTTTACAAACGGAATTTTCTTTCCAAAAAAATCAGCCCAATACGCTTTATTAAGTGCACCTGCATTTTGATCTGCCACCAATGCAAGGCAATATTGTGTTTTAGCATAAGCCTGAAATTTTTTGCCATATTCTGTTGCCGGAATTAATATTGCACCAAATCTTTCCCGCATTTTCAAAAATAATTTATCGAAGATTTTATTTTTAATCGGCATGTAAATAGTAATTAACGGATATTTGAAATTCATTGCGCAAACTGCATTGGCATACTCCCAATTAAAAAAATGCGCTAAATGAACCTGTACTTTTTTGCCGGTATCATATAACTTATTTACCACTTCATAATTACCTGTAAATCTTTTATTCAATTCTTCGCGTGAAACAGAAAGCAGCTTAAGAGTTTCAATAAAATTGTCAATAAAATTTCTATAAAAATCTTTGACAATTTTTTTGCGTTCATTAAAAGTTTTTTCAGGAAATGCAATTAAAAGATTTTGCATCACAACTTCTTTTCTATAACCGAAAATATAATAAAGAAAAAAATAAATTGCATCGCTGATAACATACAAAAACCAAAAAGGCAAAAGCGAAAAAAAATATAATAAACCGTAAACGAGGTAATACATTTAGAAAAATAAAATGATTGAATAACCTGCAAATGTAACAGCAAAAAAGCCTATGATAATTGCTTTTAAATTATAAGATAATGTTTTGAATTAATTCACTTTTTTGTGGTTGATCGGTATTGTAATGCAAGCCACGACTTTCTTTTCTAAACTGTGCACCTTTCACAATTAAATAACCGACAGTAATTAAATTTCTCAACTCGCAAAGTTGCGGCGAAACGCGCGTTGATTTATATAAAGCTTCCGTTTCATCGAACAAAAGATCTAATCTTTTTGAAGCTCTTGTTAAACGCACATCATTGCGCACAATGCCAACATAATCGCTCATAATTTGTTGCAGTTCTTTTATACTTTGCGTTATCAGAATCATTTCTTTTGGCTCATTCGTTCCCTTCGCATTCCAGTCAGGAACAGCCTCCTCTAAACCTCCTTCAAAGGAGGAGGCTTTTAAATCTTCCACAAGTTTAATACTATCTAAAAATGCACGATGACCAAAGACCATTGCTTCAAGCAAACTGTTGCTGGCTAAGCGATTGGCGCCATGCAAACCTGTGCTTGCACATTCGCCGCAGGCATATAATTGCATGATGGATGTTCTTGCCCATTCATCTGTTTTTATTCCGCCGCAACTGTAATGCGCAGCCGGCGCAACCGGAATCATTTGTTGCATTACATCAATGCCAATGCTCAAACATTTTTCATAAATATTTGGAAAATGATGAATAAAGTTTTCTTTATCCATGTGCCTGCAATCCAGATAAACATGCTCTGTTCCTGCGCGTTTCATTTCGTTATCAATGGCACGTGCAACAATATCGCGTGGCGCAAGATCTTTTCTTGCATCATATTTTTCCATGAAGGCTTCTCCGTTTTTATTGCGCAGAATACCGCCATCGCCACGCACTGCTTCTGTAATTAAAAACGAAGGAGAAATGCCCGGCTCAAATAAAGCGGTTGGATGAAATTGAATGAATTCCATATTTTCAATTCTTCCTTTTGCGCGGTAAGCCATTGCAACTCCATCGCCTGTTGCAATTTTTGGATTGGTTGTTGTACGATAAGCCTGCCCGCAGCCGCCGGTTGCAAGCAAAGTAATTTTAGAAAGAATTTTTTCTATTTGATTGGTATGCAGATTTAAAACATACACACCGTAACAAGTAATATCCGGCGTTGATTTTGTAACCAAAAAACCAAGATGATGCTGTGTGATTATATCAACCACAAAACAATGGTTAATTAACTCAATGTTTTTATAACGATGCAGTTGATTAAGTAAAGCTCTTTCAATTTCTTTACCCGTAATATCTTTGTGATGTAAAATTCTGTGTTCGCTGTGGCCGCCTTCTCTGCCCAAAGAAAATTCGCCTGATTCTGTTTTATCAAAGCGTGCACCGTAATCAATAATCTCCTGAATTCTTTCAGGACCTTCTTTCACAACAATTTCCACAATGTGTTCGTTGCATAAACCATCGCCGGCAATTAAAGTATCATCAATATGTTTATCAAAACTATCTTTTAATTCATCCCAAACACCCGCAATACCACCCTGCGCATATTTCGTATTTGTTTCATCCGCCTGCGTTTTGGTGATGATAGTTAATTTTTTTTTAGGAAAATAATTGGCAACCTTTAAAGCATACGTTAATCCTGCAACTCCGGAACCGATAACTAAAAAATCTGTTTGATGCATTGGTATTTGATGATCTTAAGTAAAACCGGTGTCAATTTTTTAAAAGTGCAAATATAGCAACACATTTTTTCAACAGTTGTTAACTTTTGTTCAAACTGGCGCTACCAATGTTTTTAATTATTTTTGCTTTGCAAAATTTTTTGAATGGAAATGTTAGAGTTAATAAAAAAAGTGCATGATGAAAATCGTCAGGGCGAAGCTTTGCTATTAAACAATGAAAATTTTTTTGAATACAATAAAAAATTTTACATAGAAAGTTATGGCTGCCAGATGAACTTTAGCGATAGTGAAATTGTTGCATCAATATTGAATAACGAAGGCTTCGGCGCCACAAATGTTTTTGAAGAAGCAGATCTTATATTTCTTAATACATGTTCCATCCGCGAAAAAGCTGAGCAAACAATTCGTAAACGTTTAACTGAATTTAAAAAAATAAAGCAACACAATCCATCAATGTTAATTGGTGTTTTGGGCTGCATGGCGGAGCGATTAAAATCAAAATTATTAGAAGAAGAAAAATTGGTTGACATTGTTGTAGGACCTGATGCTTACAGAACTTTACCTGCATTAATTGGCGAAGCCGAAGGCGGACAAAAAGCGGTAAATGTTTTATTAAGTCGCGATGAAACTTATGCAGATATTTCGCCGGTTCGTTTAAACAGTAACGGAATTACGGCATTTATTTCTATCATGCGCGGCTGCAATAATATGTGCAGTTTTTGTGTTGTGCCTTTTACGCGCGGCCGCGAACGCAGCCGTGATGCGCATTCCATAATCGAAGAAGCAAAAAATCTTTTTGAACAAGGTTATAAAGAAGTTACTTTATTGGGTCAGAATGTAGATAGTTATTATTGGATAGATGAAAAAAAAGATGAGATAATAACGTTTGCAAAGTTGTTAGAAAAAGTTGCATTAATTCATCCTGAACTAAGAGTTCGTTTCAGCACTTCGCATCCGAAAGATATTACGGAAGAAGTGTTGCATACAATAGCAAAGCATGAAAATATTTGCAAGTATATTCATCTTCCTGTGCAAAGCGGCAGCACCAGAATTTTGCAATTAATGAACAGAACTTATACAAGAGAATGGTACAAGGCAAAAATTGATCAGATAAAAAATATTATTCCTGAATGTGGTATTAGCGCAGATATTATTGCAGGTTTTTGTACAGAAACAGAAGAAGATCATCTCGATACTTTATCCATTATGCAATACTCCCAATACGATATGAGCTATATGTTTTTTTACAGTGAACGCCCGGGAACGCTTGCTGCACGCCGCTTTACAGATGATGTTTCTGAAGAAACAAAGAAAAAAAGATTGCAGGAAATTGTGGCTTTGCAAAATAATTTATCCTTAAAAAGCAATCAAAAAGATATTGGGAAAATTTTTAAGGTTTTAATTGAAGGAGAAAGCAAAAAAAGTACAGATTATTGGATGGGAAGGAACTCACAAAATAAAGTGATTGTTTTTTCAAAAGAAAAATCTCAACTTAAAAAAGGAGATTATGTAAACGTGAAAGTGAATAGTTGCACGCAAGCAACGTTGCTGGCAGAAATTATAATTTAAGAATATGCATTCTATTATAGAAAATAACAAAGAACAAATTATTGAGCTTTGCAAAAGGCATCACGTAAAAGAACTGTTTGTTTTTGGAAGTGCTGCAAGAGACAAAGATTTTTCTGACGAAAGCGATATTGATATACTTGTAAATTTTCAAAATTTATCTCCTGATACTAACGAACAAGTTTTTTATATAGTTGAAAATAGAGACAAGCTTGAGGAACAATTAAAAAAAGTTTTTAAAAGGAATATTGATTTGATTGAGGAAAAAAATATTTCAAACAAATATTTAAGATATTTTATTAACAAAGATAAAAGATTGCTTTATGGCGTATCGTAATATATCTGTTTGGCTTGAGGATATATTAAAAGCAATTGAAAAGATTGAAATTTATTTTACAACCATTTATTCTTTAAAAGACCTTTTATCGAGCAGAATAACAATTGATGCAACGGAAAGAAACCTTGAGATAATAGCGGAAGCATTAAAGCGGTCAATTAAATTACAACCTCAACTTCCAATCAGTAATGCGAAAAAGAATAATTGGCTTGCGCAATATTATTAATCATGAATATTATGAAATTGAATATGACAAACTTTATACAATCATATTAAAAAGTCTTCCAATCTTAAAAACTGAAGTGAATTAATTTTAGAAGAATACGAAAGAAAATTAGATTTAAACGAATTATAATGGCAGACATACAAAGTATAAAAAACAGATTTGGAATTATAGGTAATTCGCCTGCACTTAATCATGCGTTAAATGTTGCGGTGCAGGTTGCATCAACAGATTTAAGTGTATTAATTGTGGGTGAAAGCGGCGTTGGTAAAGAGGCGTTTTCACTTATCATCCATGCACTTTCATCAAGAAAACATAATCCTTTTATTGCCGTAAACTGCGGCGCCATTCCTGAAGGTACGATTGATTCAGAATTATTTGGTCATGAAAAAGGTTCTTTCACCGGCGCAGTGGATAGCCGCAAAGGTTATTTTGAAACTGTGAGCGGCGGAACAATTTTTTTAGATGAAATTGGTGAAATGCCTTTGGGCACGCAAGCGCGTTTGTTGCGCGTTTTAGAAACAGGCGAGTTTATTCGCGTAGGTTCATCCAAAATGCAGAAAACCGATGTGCGCGTAATTGCTGCAACGAATCGCGATTTATATGAGTTTACGCAAAATGGAAAATTCAGGCAGGATTTATATTATCGTTTAAGCACTGTGCCAATTCGTGTTCCATCGTTAAGAGATAGAAAAGAAGATATTCCTTTATTGTTCAGAAAATTTGTGGTTGATTTTGCTGAACGTTATAAAACCACTCCGGTTCAATTGGATGACGAAGCTAAAAACCTGTTAATTAACTATACCTGGCCCGGCAATGTGCGGGAATTAAAAAATATTGCAGAACAAATTTCGGTGCTTAGCAAACAGCCTCTGGTAACCGCAGATGAATTAAGAAAATTTATGCCGGAAAAAAACACAAACCGAATGCCGGTGCTTGTTTCTTCTGCGCATAATGCAACGGAATTTGCAAATGAAAGAGAGATTTTATACAAGCTTTTCTTTGATATGAAAAAAGATGTTACCGAATTAAAAAAAATGTTTTTTGAAATGTTGCAAAATCCGTCATTAGCAAATAATGCATCAAATTTTGCAACAGAAAACATGCATGAATATGCAGGAAATGGAGATACGCATTTACAACCTATCGTAGCACAATCTTCTTTAGTGCAACCTGTTGCGCATGGTGGCAATCAACCGGTTATTTTACCGAATAACGATGGTATTCATCAGCATGAAGAAGTGGAAGAAACATTAAATATTATGGATAAAGAAAAAGAACTTATAATAAAAGCATTAAAAAAACACAGAGGCAAACGCAAAGATGCTGCTTTAGATTTGGGCATCAGCGAAAGAACTTTGTACCGAAAGCTGAAAGAATATGATATTAATGAATAAAAAGTCAAAAGTAAAAAGTAAAAAGCCAAAAGTAAAATTTCCGATTTCGGATTTCGGGTTTCGGATTTCATTTTTTTGTTTTTTGTTTTTTGTCTTTTGTAATTTTTTAATCTCTTGCGGCGTGTATACATTTAAAGATGTAAGCATTCCGCCGAATGTAAAAACAGTTAAAATAAGTTATATTGAAAACAAAGCGCGTTATGTAAACCCGCAATTAAGCTCCAGGTTAACGGATGCATTACAGCAAAAAATTTCAAGCAATACAAAATTAACGAGAACAACTAACGATGATGCTAATTACCAAATTAGCGGTACCATTACAACTTACAATGTTTCCACTTCGGGTATTACAACGCAAAACGGTACTACACAAACAGCTACTAATCGTTTAACCGTTGGTGTACATATTAATTTTGTAAACAATATGCCAAACGCAACGCAAAATAAATCAAGAGAATTTGATGTAAGCCGCGATTTCGATTTTGCCTCCACTCTTACTTTAACCCAGGCAGAAAGTTCACTCCTGCCTCAAATAATAAAAGATGTGAGCGACGAAATTTTTAATCAGATTTTTTCAAACTGGTAATTGAATTGTATTTTTATTTCATGAATGCTGTAGAAAATAAAATATTGCAAACACTAAACAACAAACAAAATTTTGCTGATGTAACTGTTGCCGAACTTCAAAATATTTTAAATCAATATCCTTATTTTTCAGTTGCCCAATTGCTTCTTTCAAAAAAAATGAAAGAACAAAATAATGCAGATTATTTGCAGCAAATCCAAAAAACAGCAGTTTATCTTCCCAATCCTTTTTGGTTGCATTATCAACTTTTGCAGAAAGATGTTTTTCAAACCGATGTTGAAAAAACATCCGATAATTTAGTTATTGAAAAAAATGATTTGCATGAAATTGCGGAAACTGAAATTCAACAATCAAATTCATCAATTACAAAAGAAAATATTTTAAATGATGAAAAAAATGATGATTTATTGAATGAAAATATTCAACAACAAACACAGGAAAAAATTGCATTAAATAAGGATGTTGAATTATCCGATTTATCTAAAGAAATTAAAATTGAAACTGAAATTAATTCTTTTAAAACTTCAAATACGAAACTTGCAGAATTACTTCAGGAACACGCTGCCGGTTTTAAAAAACCGATGGAAAAAAACGAGCATTTAATTGTACAAACAGAACCATATTATACAGTAGATTATTTTGCTTCGCAGGGAATAAAGCTCGATGCGCAAACACAGGATAAATTGGAAAGCCAGGTGCGCAGGTTTACAGATTGGCTTAAACAAATGAAACGCATTAATCCGCATCCGGCAGATTTAGGAACGGATCCTGAAATGGAAAGCCGTGTTCAAAACAGTGCAGCTTCATCAAACGAGCCAAAAGAAATTGTAACAGAAGCAATGGCTGAAGTGCTTATTAAACAAGGAAAAATTGATAAAGCAGTTCAGGTTTATACAAAATTAAGTTTTTTGAATCCAGACAAATCAGCTTACTTTGCATCCAAAATTGAAGAACTAAAAAGAACATAAAAATGGCAGTTTTATTTTTGATTTTAATAATGATAGCCTGCATAATTTTAGGCTTTATTGTATTGGTTCAAAACCCAAAAGGCGGCGGATTATCAGGCACGATTGCGGGCTTTAATAATCAGTTTATGGGCGTAAAACAAACTACTGATGTATTGGAAAAAGGCACCTGGATTTTTGCAGCCATCATCGGCGTTTTGTGTATTATTTCTACATTGTTTTTTAAAGGCGGAGAAGAAAATAATAATAAATTTTTGCAGAACATAAACACATCAACTGCACCAGCAAATACGCAGCAAACAGCGCCTGCAAATACAACTACTTTGCCGGCAGATAGTACAAAAAAATAATAAAAATCTATCATAAATATTTCAAAACCCTTCTGCATTGTTAGAAGGGTTTTGTTATTTTGAAAAGATGAAAAAAAAATCAGTCTATATTTTTATTTGTTTAATTGTACTTGTAGTTTTATTTGGCTGGATGATTTTTGGGCCGGCAACAACCTTTAAACAAAAATCAAAATACATTTATATTTATGAAGGCAAAGATGTGAAGCAACAAGTAACGCAACAATTAAATGATAAAAATCTTATTCACAATAAACCAATGTTTAATTTATTAGCAGCGCAGCTTGACATATGGAAAAATTTAAAATCAGGCCGCTTTGAAATAAAAAGAGAACAAAGCGTTTTAGATATTATCCGCATATTGCGAAATAATACTCAATCACCCGTTAAACTTGTTATTAATAAATTAAGAACGAATGAAGATTTTGCAAAAATGATCGGCAAAAATTTTTCAACCGATTCAACAACTGCAATGCATTTTTTTATGAATGCAGATTCATTAAAATCTTTTGGAGTTGACAGCAATACTTTATTAACGCTTGTTATTCCCGGTACTTATTTTTTTTCATGGAATACTTCTCTCAAAAAAATCTTAGAAAAATTTAATATAACAAAAGATAATTTTTGGAAAGAAAATAATCGTTTACAAAAAGCAGAAGCGCTGAAACTCACTCCTACACAGGTTTATACGCTTGCTTCCATTGTTGAAGAAGAAACAAATAAGAATAGTGAAAAAGATACAATTGCAAGCGTTTATTTAAACAGGCTAAATAAGAATATTCCCTTGCAGGCAGACCCAACCATAAAATTTGCATTAAAAAATTTTGCTTTAACCCGGATATATTTTGTTGATCTTGCTGTGAGTTCGCCTTACAATACTTACAAAAATAAAGGTTTGCCGCCGGGACCAATTTGCACGCCATCTCCAATAACAATTGATGCAGTTTTAAATG
Organism: Chitinophagaceae bacterium; assembly: GCA_051004255.1. GTDB lineage: Bacteria > Bacteroidota > Bacteroidia > Chitinophagales > Chitinophagaceae > JBPCKN01. Next base: position 31,912 of record JBPCKN010000013.1, read on the forward strand.
AACCAAAAACTGATTATCTTTTTTTTGTTGCCAAAAGCGATTTCAGCGGTCATCATCACTTCAGTACAAATTATGCAGAACATCAGCAATATGCAAAACAATATCAGCAAGCATTAGACGAATGGATGGCTGCACACCCAAAACAATAATTAATTTTGACAAAGCTTGAACGCATATTAGTAAACTCAAAACCTGTAAGTTTCGTACGCGAAAAAGCTAAAAAAATTTCAATACAAGGATTGTGTTTATATGATCTTTCTCATTTTTTTATCAAGCAATTAAAAAAAGAAGATCTTAATGTGCGCGCTGCTGCAATTGCTTTTAATTTTGTGATGGCTATTCCGGCTGCGGGTTTATTTTTATGTACGCTTATTCCCTATTTGCCTATTTCAAAAGATTTTTATCAGCAGCTAATTAAATTTGTAACAGACCTAACACCTAACCGTGAAACGCAAAAATTTATCGTAAATTTTTTAGACGATTTTTTTAATAAACAAAAAACAGGCTTATTATCTATCGGTTTTTTACTGGCGTTATTTTATTCATCCAACGCAATGATGGGCATCATCCGCACCTTCGATAGTTCTATCATCACAAAACACAGATCTAATTTTATTCAAAAAAGAATACGCGCACTTCAGCTAACAGTTTTACTTATTTTATTTGTTATGGGCACATTGCTTATCTCCATCGGGCAGGGAGAATTATTTAAAAAAGTGATGGAATGGATGAGCATAAAAAATGTTCACACACGCTGGTGGATACAAAATTTGCGATGGCTTGTAATTATCGCAATGTTTTTATATTCCATTGCATTCATTTATAAGTACGCGCCATCTGTGCAGAAAAGATGGAAGCTGCTTTCGCCAGGCGCAATATTTGCAACATTTTTAACTGTGCTTACAACGTGGTTATTTTCTATGTGGGCGCAAAATTTTTCTAACTACAATAAATTTTATGGTTCAATTGGCACCGTTTTAATTTTAATGCTGCTCACTTTTATCAACTCACTAATTCTGCTAATCGGTTTTGAATTAAACATAACAATTACTTATCTAAAATTGGAAGCAGAAAAAAGAATAAAAAAGAACAGGCAAGCTTAATTAAATAATGCTTTTTTATAATTGAGTATATTTTTTTTTGAACCCGGCGCCATTGCTACTATCATTCTTCCGTTGCGTCGCACTCTTGTACGTTCTGTTTATTGTTCAGCAGTTAACATCATTTGTGGTCTATATCCTGCGCGAAAAGAATTGACAGTTGATCTTGGAGTAAGTACAGTTGCCATTCCCGTTTTCGGTAGATCAATTACTTCATTATAACCAAATGGCGACCATGTATGCATCAATTTATTTGCAATAAGATATGGTTTTCTATTAAATAGAATAAAAGTTCCATCCGGAATATTTTTTATATTTTCCGCATAAGTTACTTTCTTCCCTTCACCGTTTATTCTTTCGCCGTGAAGAATATTATCAATTTTCTGAATAGAAATTTTATTGTCAAAACCATATTCAGGATTGCCTTTAAGCCAGCAGGATTTAAACCGATTATAATCTTCTCTGCGACATTCAAAACAGGGTCGATGACCAGCTGCAAAAGCCGTTGCCTCATCCAAGAAAAAAAGTTCTGTGTAACGATTTGGAGCCATTACGTGCCTTTTCCTGTTTTTAAATTCGAGCAAACAAATTAACCATGCTTTTAATTTAAAGTTACGCAACACATGTTGCTGCTCATCGTGCAATTGCCCGCGATTTCCCATCCATGCACCTCTTGCGCTGGTTTTAATAATATTTCCTTGCGGATCAACCCTATTCTGCAACATAATTAGTTTGTATCTGATTTTACATGTAAGTTAACAAGAAAAGTGAAAACCTGCAACCGCAATAAGGCAAGCTTTTTTAAAACCTTTGCAAAAAAGAAAGATGCTGAAAACAAGTTCAGCGTGACTTTGCAGAATAAAACACATTAAATTGCAATCAATTCTCCATTCTCCATTATCAATTATCCATTAAATAAAATGCCAAAACATCAGCTAAAACCTTTTACAATTTATTGCGGAGACAATTTAAAAATGCTGAATGAAATTCCGGATGAAACTGTTGATTTAATTTATATTGATCCGCCGTTTAACAGCAATCGCAACTACGAAGTTTTTTGGGGCGATGCAGCAGAAAAGCGTGCATTTAATGATCGCTTTGGCGATGTACGCGCTTACATAGATTATATGCAGCCGCGTGTAGAGCAACTCTATCGTGTGTTGAAAAAAACAGGAAGTTTTTATTACCACTGCGACTGGCATGCATCGCATTATGTAAAAATTATGCTCGATAATATTTTTGGATTTAATAATTTTAGAAATGAAATTATTTAGAAAAGAACAAGTAGTCATAATGATGCAAAAAATCAATTTGGTGCATTAAATGATTCAATATTTTTTTATCATAAAAGTGAAGGAATTTTTAATAAACAATTCCTTCCATATTCAAAAGAGTATGTCGAAAAGTTTTATCGGTTTATTGATGAAAACGGTAGAAAATTTAGATCAGTTGATTCACGCAGTCCAAATCCACGGCCTAACTTAATGTATGGATATAAAGGTTATAAACCTCATCCGAATGGTTGGGCAGTCTCCTTAGAAAGAATGGAGAAACTTGATAAGAAGGAAGATTAATTTATCTAAAAAAGAAAGAAGGGAGAATTCAATTCAAAAGATTTATTGATGATGCGCCGGGAGTTCCCGCGAAGGCGGAAACCTCAGCAACATCAATCAGTATAAATTTTATGAGGTGCCTGCCTGCGCAGGCAGACGATCTAAAAAAATCAACATCTCTTGCCGTCATTCCCCGCGGAGGCGGGAACCTCAGCAACATCAATCAGTATAAATTTTATGAGATGCCTGCCTGCGCAGGCATGACGAAGAATACGTTTACATTTATCAACTTTAAATTTTAATTTTATAGTTATGCAGTTCGGAGGCTGTTTTTATATATTAACAAATAAAATTAATACAGTGCTATACATTGGCGTAACCTCTGATTTGCACAGTAGAGTAAGCGAACATAAAGAGAAAAAATATGAAACTTCTTTTACAGCTAAATACAATTGTAACAAATTAATTTATTATGAATGTTTTTCCAGAATAGAAGAAGCAATTGCCAGAGAAAAGCAAATGAAGAAATGGAAAAGAGAATGGAAAGAAAAACTGATTTCAGGTTTTAATCCTCACTGGATAGATTTATTTGATCAATTATAATAGAGTGTAACACAGTAGCAATTTAAAAAAATCTCAACCTCTCGCCGAAGGCGGGAATCCCAACAACATCAATCAGTATAAATTTTATGAAGTGTCTGCCTGCGCAGGCATGACGTGAACACATAACACTTACGAAAACACTTCTTTCATTCTATCAAAAAAACCTTTTTCCTGTTTTGTGGGTTGAGGTTGAAAGTTGGCGCTTTTACTAAGTTTTTCAAGCATTGCTTTTTCCTCTGAAGAAAGATTTTGCGGCGTCCAAACATTTATATGTATTAATTGGTCGCCTTTATGATAACTATTTACTTCAGGAAAACCTTTTCCTTTTAACCTGAATATTTTTCCGCTTTGTGTGCCGGGCGGTATTTTTATTTTTGCTCTTCCATCAATGGTGGGCACTTCTGCCTGTGTGCCAAAAGCCGCATCAGCAAAAGAAATATGCAATTCGTACGCAACATTTAATCCTTCGCGATGCAATTCTTTATGCGCTTCTTCTTCAATCAACACAATTAAATCACCGGCAGAACCGCCGCGTTCACCGGCATTTCCTTTTCCGTTTAAACTCAACTGCATCCCTTCCTGCACACCAGCCGGTATTTCAATATTCACCGTTTCTTCGCTGTACACACGACCTTCGCCTTTACAATTATTACATTTTGCAGTAACCGTAGAACCTTCGCCACCGCAGGTTGGACAAGTTGTTACAGTTTGCATTTGACCAAGAAAAGTATTGGTAACTCTGCGCACCTGCCCGCTGCCACCGCAGGTTTTACAGGTTTGAATACTGCCTTTATCTTTCGCTCCGCTACCACCGCAAGTAGTACAAATTATATATTTTTTTACCTTAATATTTTTCGTAACACCCTTAGCCATTTCTTCAAAAGTGAGCTTTAGTTTTACACGCAGGTTGCTGCCGCGTGTACCTCTGCTGCGACTTGTGCCGCCGCTTCTGCGATTACCACCGCCAAAAAAACTACCAAAAACATCATCGCCAAAAATATCTCCAAACTGGCTGAAGATATCGTCCATATTCATGTTGCCGCTAAAGCCGCCGCCAGTACCGGGCGCAAATGCCTGATGACCGAAGCGATCATATTTAGCGCGTTTATCTGCATCACTTAAAATTTCGTACGCTTCAGCAGCTTCTTTAAATTTTTCTTCTGCCTGCTTATCTCCGGGGTTACGATCAGGATGATATTGCATTGCTACTTTACGATAAGACTTTTTTATCTCATCAACATTTGCAGTTTTGCTTACGCCTAATACTTCGTAATAATCTCGTTTACTCATTGTTTGTGGCATAGAACATTGTTCCCCAATTATTAATTTTTATGAACCCGAACTTTTAATTTTTATTCATTTAATTGATTCCATCTCCAAATCATCAAATCATTTCCCTACAATTACTTTTGCAAAACGAATAATTTTATCATTTAAATAATATCCTTTCTGCACTTCATCAATCACTTTATTTTTTAAATTTTTTGACGGTGAAGGAATTTCTGCGACAGCTTCTTGTTTTTCTACATCGAAATTTGTGTTCAAACTTTCCATTGGTTTTAAACCTTTCGATTGCAAAATATTTCGCAGTTTATTAAATACGAGCTGAATTCCTTCTTTCTGCAAAGCAATATCATCATTGGTTTGCAGTTGTTTTTCGGCACGGTCGCAATCATCCAAAACATCAAGCAAAGAAACTATAATATCCTTACCGGCTGTTTGCATTAATTCAATCCGTTCTTTAGAAGTTCTTCTTTTATAATTTTCAAAGTCGGCCAATAAACGCAGATATTTATCTTTTTGCTGTTGCAATTCTTCGTTTAATTTTTCAACTTCATCTTCACTTTCTACGGGCTCATTCAAATGCGTTGTGCCTGCTGCGTTTTCGTCAGTGTTTATTGTAAAGTCAGCCGTATCTGCAATATTATTGCCATTTTGATTGTTATCTTTTTCTTGCATACTAATTAAATTATTGAATAACTAAAGTCAAATACATTGCCAAGACAAAGTAAGGGGAAAAATTGGCAGAAATATTTTGGATTTTTTATTGTTTTATTGCTGATGTTATAAATGTGGTAATAAATAAAACAACATTAAAAATCAATTAAAAAAAGATAATTGAAGAATAAAACAAGATTTATTTTACGACCTGAAATTTTCCGCTTTCAACTATTTTACCGGATTTATCGTGAAGCTGATAAACATAAATTCCGCGATAAAAATCTGTAAGATCGATAGTTATTTTAGCGGAAGAAACAGATGTTTCAGCCATTTTGCGACCGGTGAAACTATACACCTGGAGAAGATAACTGTTATCAATATTTTTTGGAAAATCGAAATTAATAACTGAAGTGGCAGGATTAGGATAACATTTTACAACCTTTGCCTGAACAAAATTATTGCCGCCGCCATCTGCATACACAACCCAATTAAGCCCTATAAAAAACAGTAGAAGGCTTAATTTTTTAGAATGCTTTAAAATGTTGTGTAAAGGTTTCATCATCCAAAAGAATAAAAGTTTACTAACCAAAATTAACACTAAAATATTCTTTTTCCAAATAAGTAAATTTTTTTTCATATAATATTTTTATAAAAGTTTTAAAATTTAGGACACAATACTGAATTTTTTGTTGTGTTATTTCTATCAAGAAAACCGGCATAAGTAATAGATAATTCTGCACCACCGCGCCCCTGGCTTATAGTTTTTAGTGATGAAATATTTGCATCGTAACTAATAGCAACCGAAAAAGGATGATAATCTAATTTTATTACCGGAATAAAAGCATCTTTCCATCTTATAAAACCACCGAAATGAATTGTGTAATCGGGATTATCAAAATCATTTCCGATATTATAAGAATATAAAACGCCGCCTATTATTTCGGTATAACTTCCCTGCTTGCTGTAATCGCCCTGCAAAGTAAAATACGATGTTTCATTAACAGCGAGTTTTATTCCGCCGGAAAAAACCCATTTAGGATTAAGCTCTATTTGCGGGTCTTTATAAAAAGAATTTTTTGGACGATTGAAATGATGATAAGCAAGCCCGATAAAATAAGTGTTTTTATCATTTCCGTTTAAATTAGAATTATAACTCATGCCAACACTTCCATCTAAATAATTATAATTATAATCTGTGAGTGTTTCTCCATCGCTCAAACTTGGATTATAGCCATCGCCATCAAATTGATTGTTAGTTGTAATTTTCGAGCGGTCAATTTTTCTTTGCACCCAGCCGCCCATAAAACCTAAAGAAAGATACTCGCTTTTATCGCCGCTTAATGCTTTATGATAATTAACCGCAGGCAATACATTTGTTGTAGTAAAATTGGTGGTGCCGGCTTTATCGTATAAAATTTGTAAACCGGTTGTTATAAAATCATTCGCTTTGCCAATCGGTTGTTTATATTCTATGTTGAAAGAACCTGTTTGATACGGAACAGTTACTGAACCCCACTGACTGCGAAAAACACCTTGTATGCGAATATCTCCCGCGAAAATGCCCGCCAGCGAAGGGTTACGCAATAAAGGCGCTTCAAAAAATTGCGAGAAATGCGGGTCTTGCGCATTTGTTTTTTGCGCAATAAATGCACATAAAAATAAGAATGCAAAAAATTGCTTTTTCATAAAAATTGGATATTGAATGGTTTTTGAAATATTGCTATTTCAAATTATGTTAACTGAATTAACTTATGGTTTTCTAATTGATTTTTTATTTTATAGGAATTATTCTCATTTAATTTCAAATTTTATTGCTTGAATTAACTAATGTTTTTTTCAAATTATATTCTCTGAATTAATGCATGTTTTTTTATTTCATCTATCAAAAATTATCTTATTAAAGTAACATTTCCCTTCACTGAATAAACGGTACTATTTTGGCAAATAACATCCATTATATACACGTACACATCAGAAGGCATTTGCTTGCCATTGTATGTGCCATCCCAACCATCATTCGGATTATTTGCGTTGAAATTTGTTTTTTGAAATATCATTTGTCCCCAGCGATTAAAAATCATGAGCGATTTTATGCTGAATAAACCTTTGCCGCGCGGAAAAAATTTATCATTCATTCCATCATTATTCGGCGAAAAAGTATTGGGCACAAAAACATTTGCATTGTTGCAAAGAATAGTAATATTTATTTGTTCTCTTGCAACACATGCACCAGCGTTGGAAGCAACAACAGTATAAATTACCGATTGTTGCGGCGTTGCTGTTGGACTTGCTAATGTGGGATCGTTAAGCCATGTTGATGGCGACCATCTCCATTGTGTAACATCAGCAGAATTTTTTGTGGTTAATTGCACCGATGACCCAACATTTAAACTTATATTATTTTGAAGAACCTGCATTTGCGGAATTGGATACACTTTTATTTTAACTGTTGCTGTATCGGCAAAACAATTTTTATTATCTCTGCCGATAATTGTGTAAATAATTGAAGTATCTGCCAACGCATTAAAAACAGGATGAGCCGATGTTGGATTATCTAAAAATGTTGCAGGAGACCATTGATATAAATTAGCGCCCGATGCAGTAAGCGTAACTTTTTCTCCATGACATAAAGTATCGCTTGCTGATGTGCTCATAATAAAAGGCCGGTTAACCTGAACAATTACCGAATCGCTCGCAGAGCAACCAAAAAAATCATTGCCTTTTACACAATAAGTTGTATTAAAATCCGGCTTTGCCACCGGGTTTGCGCAGTTTATGCAACTTAAAGATGGAAAAGAAATCCATTCATAAGTTGCGCCACCGGAGGCTTGCAGCGTTACAGAATTTCCAAAACAAATTGCGGTGTCCGCACCGGCATTAATGTTTGGCGACGCAAGCACAGTAATTTTATCAAACGCTGAGTCTTTACAACCATATTTATCTGCTGCTTTTACAATCACATTATAAATGCCGTTTAATGAATAAGCATAAGCTGTATTTCGGTTTGAATTAAAAACTCCGTTGCCAAAATTCCATTGCCAAACAACCGCAGAAGTATCATTATTTGTTGCATTAAATTCAGCGGCAGTATTAACGCAAACAGAATCCGGAATGCTCGCAACTATTTGCGGACTTTTATTTATTTGCACTGTAACCGGAATTGTAATGCTATCTGTGCAGCCGGCATTTGTTGTTGTAATTAAAGAAACATTGTATGTGCCCGGAACTTGATAATAATGTGCAGGATCAGATTTTGTGGAAGTGGTGCTATCTCCAAAATTCCATGCATAATTTTTTATTGCATCATTGTAAGCAACTGAAGTATTTGCAAATGTTATTAACGATGAATCGCAATTAATTTTTGTTGTTTGAATTGCGTTTGCTTTTACATCTGCAACCTGAATTGTATCAGTATTTACAATGCTTACTTTACAACCTTCAGCATCCTGCAACACAAGTTTTGGCAAGTAAAAACCATAGGATTTATAAACATACGTAATGCTTGAATCGGTTGTAGTTTGCGTTACGCCGTTATTAAAATCCCATGTAAAAGAACTGGCATTTTTTGCAGCGCTCGAAAAAGAAACTGTTAGCGGAACGCATCTGTTTACAGTATTATATTGAAGATTTCCTGACGGACCTTTTAGTATAACTTTTTTGGTTGAAGTATCGTAACATTGCCCAAATCCTTTTACAATTAATTGCAAATTGTATGTGCCGGCATCAACATAATAGTGTGATGGGTCAACAAAACTTGCGCTGTTGCCGTCACCAAAATTCCATAAAACAGAATTGTAATTTTGTGAAGTATTTTTTGGCTGAATTAATAATGGCGGGCAACTCGCAAATGTATCGGTTAAATTAAATGATGCTTTAGGATTTGAAATAGTTATATAATTCGGTTTTGTAATACTATCCTTACAACCAAATTTATCAGTTATTGCTAATTTAATTGTATAAGCTCCTTCGGTTGTATAATTTACGGATGGATTAAAATCATTAGACAATTGTCCATTCCCAAAATCCCAAATACAGTTTAGTGAAACGCCGGAAGAAAGATTATTAAAATTAACTGCAGTTTTTTCACATTTAATTGAATCTGAAACTGAAAAATCTGCAACAGGTTTTGTGATAAGAACATCGTTATTTTTTATAACAGAATCCATGCAACCATAACTATCAAATACTTTCAATTGCACAGTAAAATTTCCGGCTGTATCGTAGTTGTGATTGAATGGCGGCGCAAATAAGGTTTGCGAATTACCATCTCCGTAATTCCAAATCCATTTTGTTATAGAATGTGTGCCATCAGAAACAGATTGATCAGTAAATGCAATAGAACCATTGATGCAAGTGCCCGCAGGATTTATAAAACCTGCAGTTGGACCATAAATATGAAAATGTAATTTTTGATTTGAAATTGTATCCTTACATCCAACAACATCTTTCACAACTAAAATTGGAGTATAAATTCCTGCCTGATTATAGTTATGGGAAAGACTATTATTTTGAGGAGCAAAACCGGAAGTTGTGCCATCCCCAAAATCCCAAAAAAAGCTGCTTACATAAACCGAATTATAATTGGTAGCGTTAAAATGCACAGAATCGTATTTACATAAAGTTGTATCTGACGGACTATATGTAAATGATGGAGACTCGCTTACGACAAGTACTGAATCTGTAATATAATCTGTGCAGGTTGCATTTGTTACAGTAAGCTTTACAAAATATTTACCTGCAGTTTTGTAAGTATAAGAAGGATTTTGTAAGGTAGAAGTTGCGCCATCGCCGAAACTCCAGTTCCATGTTTTTGCGCCGATGGATTTATCAATAAAATTTCTAATAAAAGGAGCGCTGCAATTTACGACAGTATTAAATTTGGCAATCGGCGGATTTACATGAACATATTTTGCAAAACTGATAGAATCCAAACAACCATTATTGCTTACAATTAGCTTAACCGTAAAATATCCTGTATCAGTATATTGATGACGAGGATTTTGCGTGGTTGAATTTCCGCCATCACCAAAATACCATTGCCATAATGTTATATTGCCCGTTGAAAGATCAGTAAAAGAAACAGAATTAAAGCCGCAAACATCAAGCGGATTGCCTGAGAAATTTGCATGAGGCGGAATTCCTAATTGAACAGCATTGGGCATACTAAATGTATCAGAACATCCGCCTGAAGAAGTAACAATAAGTTTTACTGTGTAAGTACCGGCTTGCGTGTATTGATGAACAGGTGTTGAATCGTTGTCGCTTTTTCCATCACCCAAAAACCATGTATATTTTACAACAGGTTCAGGGCTGTTAATAACTGCATGCATTTTTATTGTTTCAGGCACACAGCCGCTAAAAGGCAAATTATCAAATGAAATAATGTTGGGCGGACCTAACTTTACTAAATTAGTTTTTACAATTGTATCGCTGCAACCATTAGTATTAAAAGCAATTAATGTTACAGAAAAAAAACCTGCTTTTGTAAATATGTGAGATGGGCTTTTATCTTCAGAAATATTTCCATCACCAAAAATCCATTTATAAGAAACTGCACCTGTTGAATTATTATTAAATTGAATTGCAGTTGGTAGTGCGCAGGTTGATAAATTTCCTGTTGCTGAAAAATCGGCTCTGGGTTTATCTAATACAGTAATATTTTTTACAATAGAACTGTTGCAGCTTCCAAAATCAGCCGTCATGCGTATTTGAAAAGTTCCGGCAGTTGTGTAAGTATGTGTTGGGTTTAGCCTGTTGCTTGTGCCGGCATCTCCAAAAGTCCATGATGCAGATACCGGCGAAGGTGAAGATGCATTAGTAAATAAAAGAGGAATATTTACACAAGCATTCGTTGGCAAAATAAAATCAGGAATTACTTTTCCGATTGAAATTGATTTTGAAATTGTATCAGCACAACCCTGGTCGCTTCTTACAACTAATTGTACCAAATAATTGCCATTTTTATTATAAGTATAAAAAGGATTTGTTTGAACAGATGAGCCGCCATCACCAAAAAACCACTGATAATTTAATGGGCTTTTTGAAACAGAAAGATTATTAAAATTTACGTTTGTTGGTGGCTGACATGCATTGGTATAATTGTAATTAAAATCTGCAGTTACATCAGGCGCAATATTTATAAGTGCAGGTTTTTGAAGAATTTGCTTGCAACCATAACTGTTAAGCACAGAAAGCGTAACACTAAAAGTATCAGAAACAGTATAAATATGTGATGGATTTGTTCCTGAAAAAATTTGCCCGTCACCAAAATCCCATGTTTCTTTTGCAATAGTTCCTGATCCTGCAGTGCTAGCATCAGTAAATTGAACATTTAAAGGATTACAACCCGAAGTAGGAGTAGCAGTAAATGCTATGTTTGGATTTTCATAAACTGTAATATAATTTGTTTTTATTACCGAATCAAGACCACTTGAATTTACTGCAATTAATTTTATTGTATAGGTACCGGGATTAAAATATATACTGCTTGGATTTTGTTGTGTAGATTGAGTGCCGTTACCTAAATCCCATTTCCATTGTGTGGGATTTCCGGTTGATGCATCGGTAAATTGAACTATAAGAGGGCTGCAGCCTTTTGTAAAATTAGCTGTAAATGCCGCTTTAGGTTGAGCGTAAATAAAGTTTATTCCTAAACAGCAAATTACAATACATAATAATCTTGTATAGATCATTTGGTTTTTCAAACGCGGATAATTTGGATATTGGATAAAAAAAGTTGTAACAAAATTTTATTACAACTCGAATTTATAAATAAAGCTAATAATTTTCTTTTTGATAATCTAAATTTTTTTTTATTTTTATGTATCTCCTCAATTTAAAGCAGTAATCTAAAAAAACTAAACTTCGGGTTAACTTAATAATTTTTTTTGATGCAATGAAATGTTTACAAACAGAGTCATAAGATGTAGTTTATGTACATGACCACAAAAGAACTGATAAAAAATTGCCTTGAAGGTAAGCGGCTGGCGCAGGAGCTTTTGTATCAACAATTTGCCGAAATAATGATGGGTGTTTGTTACAGATATACCAAAAGTGCTGAAGATGCCGAAGACATTTTGCAGGAAGGATTTATAAAAGTTTTTACTAAAATGCATCAATTTAAAAATGAAGGCGACTTGGGTGCATGGATAAGAAAAATTATGGTTAATACAGCAATTACTTATTTAAACAAACATAATCGCTATAAAAAAGATATGAAGTTAGAAACTGTTTTAATGCATCCTGTTAGCGATGCCGATCCTGAAATTAGCATTGATACAAAACAGTTGGTGGAATTAATACGAACACTTCCTTCAGGTTATCAAACGGTTTTTAATCTTGTTGCTGTTGAAGGTTACAATTTAATAGAAGTAGCACATTTATTAAACACAAATGAAAATACGATAAGAAGCAGATACAGCCGCTCGAGAAGCATGATAATTGGTCTTTTAAGAAAAACGGATTTTGCAAGAGAAAAGAGGAGTTATGCAGACAAATTTTGAAAAAAATATAAAAGAAAAATTAGATGATTTTCATCTTACACCTTCGCAACAGGTTTGGGAAGATGTTGCGGCTTCCTTAAATACGAATAAAAAAAGAAGAGTGTTTGGATGGTGGATATATGCAACTGGTTTTTTAATAATTATATGTGTAAGCTGGTGGCTGATTACACATAATTTTTCTTCGCAAAAAACAATTACCTCAAAAAATAATAATCAACAAGCAGTTAAAGTAATACCGCAAATTAACTCATCAAATAATAACTCAATTATTAATAAAAGCAATTTAAATAAACAAACGGTAAATAATTTTTCGATTTCATCTCTAAAAAAGAATGATTTAATAAGGAAGAATAATCAACAACAAATTATTAGTACCAATTTAATTGAACAAAATATAGTCAATGTAACAGCAATCAATAATTTAAATAGTTCAAAAAGAATTGTTCCAGATTTTAATACTTACTTGTTTCCTTCGGCTGCACAAAATAAAACTTTTGAAACGTCATCTTTAAATTCAACAAATAATTTTAATACAATAGCTGATATATCAAACAAAAAATATAAAGCTAATAAACCAAAAAAATGGTTCTTTTTAATTTCGGGCGGAACAACAAATACTACCAATAAAGATTTTTTATTTAGAACAGATAATAATCTTATTTATCAATTGCCTGGTAATACAAGAGCTGATACATTAAGGCAAATGAAACAAGCGTACACCGGGGCACATATAACTGCAGGTGTGGAATATCGCCAACAATTAACCCAGCATTGGGCTTTGTATTCCGGGCTTCAATATAGCTTTTTATTGAACCATCAAAGAACAGGCAATAAATATATTGGCCCTACAAACATATCGCGCAGGTTTGATACCAGTTCATCACCCTCTGGTCGTTTTGTAAAAATTCCTTATCATTATGTTACAGGCGTTAATGTTACACATACTAATTACACAAACTGGTTAGAATTACCGGTAAGTGTAGGATATACAATTAATCCGAAAGCACATACAAAACTGGAATTAAAAAGCGGTGGTTCTATTGCTTATATGATGTATGATCACTGGCTTATACCAGATGGGCGTTATAATAAATTTTATTATAGCAAAGAATTAACCAATTATTATATAGTAAATCTGCATGCAGATGCAATTGTAACGTTATCAAAAAATAAAACTGTTGGAATACAGTGGCAGCATAGTATAACGCCACTGGCAAAAAATCCGGTTCAGCCTTCTGTTTATTGGAGCAATATATCAATTTTCACCACTATTCCCTTGAAGTAACAGACCCCCGATAACAAGAAAGGGCATCTCAAATGAGGTGCCTTTTTTGTTTAGAATATTTGCATTTCGGGTATATTATTCTCAACTATTAATTTGCCTGCTGTTTTTGATTTTATTTCATCCACGCTTACGCCGGGAGCTCTTTCTTTTAATAAAAAACCATTGGCAGTAATTTCAAGTACGGCAAGATCTGTTACCACTTTTTTTACACAACCAACACCTGTCAAAGGCAATGTACATGCAGCCAATAATTTACTTTCGCCTTTTGGATTGGTGTGTTGCATGGCTACAATAATATTTCTGGCGCTTGCCACCAAATCCATTGCGCCGCCCATGCCTTTTACCATTTTGCCGGGAATTTTCCAATTAGCAATATCGCCTTTTTCGCTTACTTCCATTGCGCCTAAAACAGTAAGATCAATTTTGCCTGCGCGTATCATTCCGAAACTTTCGGCGCTGTCAAAAAAAGCAGCGCCGGCAATAATTGTAACAGTTTCTTTTCCTGCATTAATGAGATCAGCATCAATTTCTTCTTCTGTAGGATAAGGACCCATTCCTAATATTCCATTTTCACTTTGCAAAATAACGGTTATGTTTTTCGGAATATAATTTGATACCAGCGTTGGTATACCGATGCCGAGGTTTACATACATGCCATCTTTTAATTCCTGTGCTATTCGCTTTGCGATACCGAATTTATCTAAAGCCATTTTATGTATGATTTATGATGTTAGATGTACGATTTTGCAATTTGCTTATGTTTTTTTGTTTTGCAATTTGCTTAGGTTTTTTGTGGTGTCAGACACTCTGCGAGTGTGCAGACACCATTAGCTTTTCTCCATTTTCACCGTTTTTCTTTCAATGCGTTTTTGATAATTAACTCCTTCAAAAATCCGGTGTACATAAACGCCTGTAACATGAATTTTATCAGCATCCAATTCGCCCGGCTCAACCAAATGCTCAACTTCTGCAATAGTAATATCTGCAGCTTTTGCCATTGAGGTAGAAAAATTTCTTGTGGTTTTTCTAAAAACAAGGTTTCCCATTGTATCACCTTTCCATGCTTTTACCAGCGCAAACTGTGCATGCAGCGCGAGTTCCATCAAATATTTTTTTCCGTTGAATTCTCTTATTTCTTTTCCTTGCGCAATTTCAGTTCCATAACCTGCGGGCGTAAAAAAAGCAGGAATTCCCATGCCTGCCATTTGTATGCGCGTAGCAAGTGTGCCTTGCGGAATAAGATCAACTTCTAATTCGCCGCTTAAAAGCTGGCGTTCAAATTCTGCATTTTCACCAACATAACTACTCATCATTTTTTTTATCTGGCGTGTTTGCAAAAGCAGTCCTAAACCAAAATCATCAACACCTGCGTTGTTCGAAATACAGGTTAAATTTTTTATGCCTTTATTTACTAATGCTGAAATGCAATTTTCAGGAATGCCGCATAAACCAAAGCCGCCTAACATTATAGTAGCGCCATCTTTAATATCGTAAACAGCTTCATCCGCATTAGCAAAAACTTTATTCATATTCAGGAGTTAAAAAATTATTATAATGGAGCGAATTTATGCATATATAATTTTGATTTTTCTCTTGAAGCCAGAGCAGAAACAGAATCCATTAAAATATTATTCATATCCGGGTGTCTCAAATAATAATCATAGCTTTCATAAAAACTATTTCTATCAATGTGATAAATAGAAAATATTTGCTGATAAAAATTGAGTGATATTGTTTTATAATTTATTGTTTTATTTTTGAGTGTATCGTGTGCGGCAAGTTCGCCGGCTTTCATCATATCCCACACAATAAATTTCATTTTATCAGGAGGAAGAATATTGTCGGGAATTTTATTGCTTGATGAACAAGCTGACAAAAGAATTAATATTAATATGAAAAAAAAACGCATCATCGCAACGCTGACTGATATTTTGAAATATTAGCAACATCAAGCTGAGTAAGCAATTCCAGCGCTCTTGATTTTATTGTTGGTGAAGCTTTTTGAAAAATACCCGCTAATTCATCGGACTTATTTTGAATAAAAAATTGCAGGATCATTGTGTTTGGATTTTCCCTGTTAAAATCTTCGAGCTTCGATAATGCATTTAAAATATTTTGGCGCGCCGTATTTGCATTATCATACATGCTATCCAAACCTGAACGATAATATTGATAAATTACATCATGAAAAATATTGTAACGATTATCCATAATATTTTGTGCAAGCCAGTAACGGTTTCGCAAACCATCGAACGATTTCCATCCACCGATGTCCTTCGCTTCAGGCGCGTTGGTTACAATATTTTGCGCCTGTTGAAAAAAATCTTCACCTCCTTTTGGCGAAAAAGAATCGTAATCAAATCCTAAAATTATATACACATAATACGCAATAGTTGCGGTTAAATTTGCTGTTAATGCATCGGAGCCCTGCACACGGTTTTCATCAAAATCCAAAGGCTGAAATTGTATGTATTTAAACACTAAATCAGCATCCTGAAAATTAATTAGCGTGGCCTGATAAGATGAATTATAAACCGGTCTTGCAGCTTGAATGGTAAGCGTAGCCTTATATGTGTTATCATCCGTAACACTTTGAATGATTAATAAAAAATTACATTGAATTCGCTCCTGCATTTCAAACACATCATCTGTCCATTTTCTGTTATTTATTAAATTAGCCAAAGCAGTTTGTAAAGTTGTGAACGTTTTAGGATCAACTGTAGTACCAACTTGCTGCGCATTTACAGAAACTCTTGCCTGCAATTCCTGCGCATGAAGCAAATTAAAAAATGGAAGTAAAAAAAATAGGGAAATTATACTATGTTTTTTCATGATTTTTTTTGAATAATTGTATCAACAATAAACTCAGCGATTTTTTGTTTTGGCAAAAGTTCTGATTCAAATTCATTTTCATTTTTATCGAAAATAGTTACTTTGTTTGTATTAAAGCCAAAAGTTGCATTTGCATTTTTTGTTGAATTAAGCACAATAAAATCTGCATTTTTTGTTTTTAATTTTTGCAGTGCATTCTTTCTTTCATTGTTCGTTTCAAGTGCAAAGCCAACTACAATTTGATTTTGTTTTTTTATTGCGCCTAACGATTGTAAAATATCTTTTGTTTTTGTAAGATGTAAAATTATTTCTTCATCTTTCTTTTTAATTTTTTCTGCAGAAACATTTAAAGATTTATAATCTGCTACAGCAGCGGAAAATACAGCGATATCAACTGAAGGAAATTCTTTCATACAATTATCATACATTTCTTCGGCGGTTGTAATATTAATAATTTTTATTTTTTTATTTGACGTTTTTTCATGCGTTGGGCCTGTTATTAAAATTACTTCTGCGCCTTTTTTATAAAAAACTTCGGCAAGTGCAAAACCCATTTTACCTGATGAATGATTGCTAATAAACCGAACCGGATCAATCGCTTCGTAAGTCGGGCCTGCAGTTATTAAAACTTTTTTATTTTTTAATACGCTGCTTTCAAAAAAAAATTGTTGCAAATATTCTACTATTTTTTCGGGCTCTGCCATTCTTCCTTCGCCGGTTAAGCCACTTGCAAGCTCACCGTTTTCAACATCAAAAATTTTATTTCCAAAGCTTTGTAATAAATCTATATTTTTTCTTGTGGATGGATGATGCCACATATCTTCATCCATTGCAGGCGCAACAATAACCGGGCACGTTGCAGATAAATAAACCGCAAGCAACAGATTATCGCATTGTCCGGTTGCCATTTTTGCAAGTGTATTACAGCTTAATGGTGCAATTAAAAAAACATCTGCCCAGCAACCTAACATTACGTGGTTTTGCCATTCATCTTCATCAAACAAATTAAACAATACTTTATTTTTTGAAAGCGTTGATAAAACTAATGGAGATACAAAATCTTTTGCAGCAGGTGTTATAATTACTCTTACTTCGGCGCCATGTTTTATTAATAATCTTACTAAAAAAATAGATTTATATGCAGCGATGCTGCCTGTTATACCGAGTAATATTTTTTTTCCGCTTAACAAAATTGAAATTAAAAATAATAAAAAACGACAGTGTTTCAACTGCCGTTTTCGATTTAAAAAAATTAGGTTTTATCTAAATAAATCATCATCATTTTTTCTGTAGTACACTTTATTATCCATAAATTCCTGTGTTGCTAAGATAGCAGCATTCGGCATTTTTTCGTATGCTTTCGAAATTTCTATTTGTTCTTTGTTTTCATGAATCTCTTCCAAACTATCAGTATGGCTGGCAAATTCTTCCAGCTTATTATGCAATTCTTCTTTCATTGTAATATTTATCTGGTTAGCACGCTTTGCAATAATTGCAATAGATTCATATAAATTGCCTGTTCGGTCTTTAATGTCTACAAGATTTTTTGTTTCAACTACATTGGTACCATTACCGCCGAGTTGTCGCCGCATTTTGCTCATTTTGTAAATTTTTTATTGAATTAAGAGAAAGTTGTTTGTACTGGTTTACATCGGCTTTTAATTTGCTGTCAGGAAATCTGTTTTCAAAATCGTCAGTTTCTGCAACCACTTTTTCGTAGCGTTCTTCCTGCTTTTCAGCAATACTATTCTGCGCATATTTGTAATAAGATTTAATACCGCTTAATTTATAAAAATCGCCTTTTTCGCTATCAGGATAATCATCCAGCAAGGCATTGTATGAAACAGCCGCTGCCTGATAAAGCCCGATAGTATAATATAACTCGGCGCTTTTATATTCTTTTAATTCTAATTTTTCTCTGCATTTATCAATAATGGCTGTTGCATCTTTGTTTCGTTGCGAATCGGGATGTGTATTAATAAACGCCTGCATTAAAGCCATTGCTTTTGATGTATTTGTTTGATCAAGTTCAACTTTTGGCGATTGCTTAAAAACCGAGTAAGCACGCATGTATTCGCACTCTTCGGCGCGCGAAGAATTAGGAAAATTTTCTGTATAAGCTTTGAAAAGATTTTCGGCATTTTCATAATCGTTCTGGTAATAAGCGCAGTAAGCATATTTATAACTCATATCTTCATAACGTGCCGTGCCTTTTACGTATGGAAAGAGATCTTCAAAAAGTTGTTGTGCGTAATTATATTTTTTTTGAACATAATATTGCTCGGCCATTTTATATTTATACTCGTTATCCTTAGTTTTTAAAACTTTGCCAAACTTTGAAGCGCAGGAAGAAAATAAAACACCTATAAATAATAACTGAACTAAAATTTTCATAAAGATTGCAAAATTAGGTTTTCTGCGGCAATTTAAAAACTCATTATTATTAACTGTGCTCTTTGCAGGTTAATAAAAACCCAAATCGTTGTAATTTACTAAAAGCAGGCATTATTTTTTCAATGGATAATTATATATTCATTTCAGATATTTAACATGTTTAATTTAAATAATCTACGTTTGTATTCGTCTTACCTTTTTACTAAAATCAATAATAAAAATATTTTATGATGAAAAAAATGTATGTTTTATTTGTCTTATCTTTTAGTTTATCTACTTTAAGTTTTGCACAAACAACCGCAAAAAGTGTTTTAGATAATGTAAGCGCTAAATTAAAAACTTTAAAAGGTATAACTGCTAACTTTTCTTATACAACAACTGATAAAAAAGGAATAAAAAGAGGATCTGTAAGTGGCCAAATATTTATTAAAGGACAAAAATATTATGTGAAACAAGGAACAACAGAAATTTATTGCGACGGAAATAAAACATGGAATTATACTGCCGACAGTAAAGAAGTAACTGTTGCAGATGTTGATGAAGACGATTCTAAAACGCTTACTCCGCAAAAACTTCTATCGGATTTTTACGATAAAGATTTTACTTATACGCTGGTTTCATCTGCAGGAAATTATTATGAGATAGACATGATTCCTGTTGACAAAAGAAAAAATTTTAAACAGGTAAATATATTTGTTGATAAATCGAAAAATCTTATTACAAAAGCAAAAGTGATTGATAAAACGGATAATATAATTCAATTTTCACTGTCAAACATAAATACAAATGCTGCACTTCCCGATACTAAATTTGTATTCGATGCTTCAAAATATCCTGGTGTTGAAGTAATTTCTCAATAAATATTTTTTTTTAATTTCTTCATAAAAAGCCACTGTTTTGTGGCTTTTTTATTATAAAATATTCTTGTTTATGCCAGTAATTTGAAGCACTTTTACTGTGCCGATGAAAAAGATAATTATTACGATAGACGGTTGTTCATCCTGCGGAAAAAGTACACTGGCTCGTCAATTGGCTAATAAGCTAAACTATGTTTATATTGATAGCGGCGCAATGTATCGTGCAATTACCTTATATTTTTTGCGCAACAGAATTAACTGGACAAAAAAATCAGAGATAAAAAAAGCATTGGCTGATATTCATCTTGAATTTTTATATAATAAACACACTGGCGAAACTGATATTTATTTAAATGAAGAAAATGTAGAAATATTGATAAGAGAAATGCTGGTAAGTGAGCATGTAAGCGAAGTTGCTGCAATAAAACAAGTAAGAGAATTTGCAGTTGCACAACAACAAAAAATGGGAAAAGAAAAAGGCATTGTGATGGATGGAAGAGATATTGGCTCTACCGTTTTTCCACAAGCCGAATTAAAAATTTTTATGGAAGCTGATACTTCAATTAGAGTTGAGAGAAGATTTAAAGAATTGTATGAAAAAAATCCCAACATTACACCGGATGAAGTGAAAACAAATATTGAAATGCGCGACTATATTGATAGCAATCGTGAAGTAAGCCCTTTGCGTAAACCTGATAATGCAATTATCCTTGACAATTCTAACCTTTCAACAGAGCAGCAATTAAAAATTGCCTTGAAGTGGGTAAAAGAAAAAATTACTTAAACAGTTTAGAATCCTTTATAAAACCTTAGAAAGGTGAAATATTAATTAATTCAAGTTGCTAGTTATCATGTCAGTTTATTAAAGGTAAATACCACTATAAACATTAATATTTTTAGTAAGAATCCTTTAAAGGTAACGGCATGTATTTTTCTTAGAAACAAATTTTTTATTTCACTAAAGGTTGTTTCTATTCTTTTTCTGCTGCACTCTTTCAGAAATTTTATCCAAGGCTCATCTTTCCTTTTTGAATTTGATTTTCTCTGTATCATCAAATTTATTTCATCTCCCCATTTGCATCTTCTTCTATTGTATAATCTGTATAAGCTGAGTCTGCATAAATATTACTTTCAGGCGCTACACTCAAGGGTAATTTTTTTAATGCCTGTACATCACTTTCACTTCCGGGAACAAAGCTAAATTCTACAGGTATCCCTTTTTTAGTGGTAAGCACCTGCACTTTTACTGGCATAAAAATAACGCCGCATACTGCAGTGCTTTCCTCTCCATTGTTTACCTTTTAATAGTTTGCAATTAGCAATTCGTATATTGTCACAAATCGCTACAGGAAAGGAATCTACAATATAATCGCCTGCTCTGTGAATGTCTTTCAGATAAATAAAGAGCTGATACAATAGCGGTGGTTATCACTTCGCTATCGCTGATTTTTCTGAAACTATGTTCCTGGTGTTCAATTCCTTTTAATAAATCATCCACCAAACAAAAAATTGCAATAATTTTAT
>JBPCKN010000014.1:0-81878 GCA_051004255.1 Chitinophagaceae bacterium
CAATAATTTTATCTTCTTTGAGCATCGGTAAAGTGGTTTTAAGTATGGTAACTCAAAATTATTCTTTATTCGATGCTCTTTATTTTTGTTTCAAATAGTTATTTGACTGGCAACTTGGGTTAATTAAGCATTTACCTGGCTGTATTAAAAAATTTAAAATTAAGCGGTTAATTAGCCGCTTAATTTTTTATTGTTATATGCAATTATCACAAAATATTTTAAAACCTGTTATCGACTTTTTTATAGATAATTAAGAGGCTGAAAAAACCCTAATAATATAATTATCTATAAATAAAAAATTCAATCTTGTTTTAAAATTATTTTAGTTATTAAATAAAAAATATAAATTTTTTTTAATCATTCTGATAATTTTTCATTTCATATTTAAACGGCATTTTTGCGTTATGTAAAGTCAATAAGACATGAAAACCTTTGTTGGTTTATCTTATAAAAAAAAAGTTATTGCATTAATTATAATTCTTTCTATTATTCGATTTATAGTTGCTTCTTCTGTTGAATTAGGAAATGATGAATCTTATTACTGGTTATACAGCCAAAAATTAAAATGGAATTATTTTGATCATCCGCCAATGGTGGCAATTTGGATAAGATTATTTACTGCAAATTTATTGCTTCAAAAATATGTATGTTTCTTAAGGCTTGGAAGTATTGTGGCGTGCGGCTTATCAACATGGTTTATGTATAAATGTATAACAGTTTTAAGTTCGCAACGAGCGGGTTGGTTTGGAGCATGTTTATATAACGCATCTTTTTACACAGGAATTACTGCAGGGCTTTTTATTATGCCCGATTCGCCGCAAATGGTTTTCTTCACTTTTAGTTTATGGATGATAGCAAAATTTACAATTAACAATCACAAATGGTTGTACTGGATTTTGTTTGGGGTAAGTTCAGGTTTATGCATTATGAGTAAAGTGCACGGCGTTTTTATATGGATTGGATTAGGCTTTTTTATTTTATTAAAAAGAAGAAACTGGCTAACAAATTCGCGGTTATACATCGCAATTTTTATTGCATTAATTATTACATGCCCGATTTTTATTTGGAATATTCAAAACAATTTTGCGACTTATAATTTTCAAAGCGAGAGAGTTGTCGTATCAGGATTTCCATTAAGTTGGAACAACTTTATTCACGAATTTATTGGTCAGTTTATTATCAATAATCCAATAAATGTAGTGCTGATAATCTTAGGTTTTTTCTCGTGGAAAAAATATAGTTTCAAACAATTAACTGCTTTATCAATATATAATTTTATTAGTTTACCGCTTGCGTTTCTTTTACTTTTTATTTCGCTTTTCAGACAAACTTTACCACACTGGAGCGGACCCGCTTATGTAGCGCTGATGCCGCTTGCAGCCATTCGGTTAGATAAAATAAATAAACAAATAATTTTTCCAAATTCGCTTCGCTGGAGTGTAGGAACTTATACTTTTTTTTTGATTATTTGCACATGCACAATTCGTTTTTATCCCGGCAATTTTGGAAATAAAACAAAAGAAAATTTAGGCGCCGGCGATCTTACATTAGACATGTATGGATGGCGCGAGGCAGGAAAGAAATTTGACTCAATTTATTACAATGAAATAAGCAAAGGAATAATGCAAAAAAATTCGCCTGTTGTTTGCTATAAATGGTGGGGCGCGCACTTAGAATATTATTTTTGTTATCCGCAAAATATTCAAATGATTGGCTTGGGAACATTGGATAGTTTGCATGAATATATGTGGATGAATAAAATGCGTAACCAAAAAGTAAATTTCAATACAGCGTATTGCATTGTGCCATCAAACGATAATTATAATGTGCACGCACAATATGATAATTATTATGCTGAGATTGATTCGGTAACAATCATTAAAATATTCAGAGCTAATAAACCGGCAATAAATTTTTCTGTTTTCAGATTAAAAGGCTGGAAAAATAATTTGCCAGAGGCGAAATAAAAATCAATAAAAAAATATAAGTTAATTGGATAGTTTAAAAAATAAAATCAATCATCATAATCAATTTAAAAAAATGATTGCACATCATTTATAAAATTTTGCACCGGACTAAAACTGCTTAAAAAATAGCAAACAATTATTAAATAAATTATTCCAAAAATGGCGCCCCAAATGTGCGCAGAATGATTAATGTTATCGCCACCTCTTTTCGACATGTAAGCAGAAATGAATAAATAAATTGGCGCGAAAATAAATCCGGGAATAACGGGAGGGATAATAAATAATCCTATTTTATTTAAAGGAAATAAAAAAATTCCTGCAAAAACCACGGCCGATACAGCGCCGGATGCGCCCAAACTTCTGTAATTATAATTTTCTTTATTTGCAAAATAAGTTGGCAATAAACATACAATTAATGCAAGCAAATACATAGCAAGATAAATGAGCGCGCCATTTTGCGGAAAGATTTGACCGAATGCTTTTTCAACAAACTGGCCGAACAAATAAAATGAAAACATATTAAATGCAAGATGACCAAGATCTGCATGTATAAAGCCGCAGGTTATAAAGCGATACCATTGATTATTGTTGGTTATTGCAGGCGGATAAAAAATAAGATCACTAATTATTTTTTGATTTGAAAATGCCGTAAACGAAACAACGCAGGTAATAACAACAATAGCAAGAGTGATATTCATAATTTTAGCAAGATAAAGGTTTTCTTAAATGTGATGATATTTTTCGTTTCGCAAAATGGTGCACGCACGATAAATTTGTTCAGTCAAAATTAAACGCACCAGCATGTGCGGAAAAACAAGCTGAGATAAACTCCATATAAAATTTGCACGGTGCTTTATTTTTTCATCAACACCAAAAGCACCGCCAATTAAGAAAATTAATTGTTTGCAATTATCATATGTTTTTTGCTGAATAAAATTTGCCAGTTGAATTGAAGAAAGTTGTTCGCCGTTTTCGTCTAATAAAATAACATAATCCAGTGGTTGCAATAAATCAATAATTTTTTTTGCTTCTTGTTTTTTTAATTCGGATTCAGATAAGCTTGCTGCATTTTTTGGCGATGAAATTATTTTCCATCCGGCAAAAAAATAGTTATTAATTCGTTTTGTAAAATCATCAATGCCTGCTCTAACATAAGCCTCATGCGGCTTTCCGATGCTCAAGAATTGAATTTTCATCCTGTAAAAGTCGCGATTTAAATTTTTCTGACAACGCCGGTTATTAATGTATTAATAAAATATTTGGATTTTCTCATTTTTTTTGAGCCTACTCAAAATTTTAAATGTGAATTTTAAACAAAAAAATTCTGTTATTCTTCTGTAAAAATAATGTTGATTTAAAATAGAATTTGCAGTTAAATAAAATTTATAAGCTCAACAGAGAACAAGGCGCACAAGAGTGCGACGCAACATAAGTTAAATTAGTTTACAAAAGCTGAGTTCAAAAAAAAACTATTATTAATTAAAATCGTTTTCATTTAATTCGTCGTCTGTAAAATTCATTTGTCCTAAATTCATCATGCTGCCCATTAGGTCTTTAAATTGAATTCTGCCTTCAATAATTTTTTTACTGATAATTGAATACGATGAAAGCCCGTGTAATACAAACTCCATCAGCAAAGCATTTTCTTTTTCATTTGCATGAGGAAAATATTTTTTTACGAAATTGTATAAACCATCCACTTTATACAATGCAGCAATTTTATCTGCATCTTTCATGTCAACCATTAAATCAACATGATTGCCTGCATCGAACCAGCGTGTGATTGCTTTGTAAGGTCCATCTTCTTCTTTTGTTTGTTGCGATGGCTTATTGGTTGGGATTCTTTTTTTCTTTTGCGCTTCAGGATTTGGAAAATATTGAATGAATTGTGAGCGGATTGCTTTATCCAAAAGATTTATTGCAACCTGAAAAGGACCTTCCTGTTCGCCTTCATAAACTAATTCAATTTTTCCAGTGATGGAAGGAATAATTCCAATTAAATCGCTTACCCAAATTTGAGTATTTTTTTCGTTATAAATTATTGCACGTCTTTCGGCGCTGCTTACAGCATTTTCAAAAGCAGCTATCGTTAAACGAGCACTTACGCCGCTTTTTTTATCAACGTATTCATTACCGCGCGCTTCAAACGCAACTTGTTCAATCAAACGTTTAATTAAATCGCTGATATTTATTTTTTGTTTTTGCTCTTCCAAAATATTTGCTTCCTGTTCTGTAATTGCAAGTGAAATTTCAATTGTTTTTGGATAATGTGTGAGAATTTGACTTTGAATTCTGTCCTTCAACGGCGTTACAATGCTGCCGCGATTGGTGTAATCTTCAGGATTTGCAGTGAATACAAATAAAATATCCAGCGGCATCCGAAGTTTAAATCCGCGAATTTGAATATCACCTTCCTGCAAAATATTAAAAAGCGCAACCTGAATTCTTGCCTGCAAATCTGGCAATTCATTAATCACAAAAATTCCTCTGTTGCTTCGCGGAATAATTCCATAATGAATCACTCTTTCATCAGCAAAACTTAAGCGAAGATTTGCAGCTTTGATTGGGTCAATATCACCGATTAAATCTGCAACACTAACGTCGGGCGTTGCTAATTTTTCTCCGTAACGTTCGCTGCGGTGAATCCATTCAACCGGTGCTTCATCATCGTATTCTGCAATCTGGTCTTTTGCAAATTTGCTAAGCGGTTTTAGCGGATCATCATTCACTTCGCTACCTGCAATTACAGGAATATATTCATCAAGCAAATCAATCATTTGCCTCGCCATTCTTGTTTTTGCCTGACCGCGCAGACCAAGAAATAAAATATTATGACGACTAAGCAAAGCCCGCTCTGTGTCTGGAATTACAGTATCTTCAAAACCAAGAATGCCCGGAAATGGATTTTCTTTATTTCTGATTTTTACAATTAAATTTTTCCGAATCTCATCTTTTATTGTTTGCGTTTTATATCCGTTCTTTTTTAATTGTCCTAATGTTTTTATATTTTGAATGTTCATGTTTTAAATTAATCAATTATTTCTCTTTATAAAAATTTATCCCTTCTATAAAATCAAAATGCTTTTTGTTATCGGTATATAATTCAAGATTATTTCGAATAGCAGTGGCTGCTATAAAAGCATCGGATATTTTCACATTGTTTTGGTAGGAATATTTTTTATAAATTGAGAAAGCAATTTCAGATATTTTTTCATCTACAAAAACAATATAATAATATCGAAGAAGTTTATTAAATTCTTTCCTTTGATTTAAATTTTTTGCACCATTAAGAAGTTCACAAGCTGTAATAACTGAAATACAATATTTTTCTTTAAGCAACTTAAGATTATGCTGTTTCTTCAATTCTCCTCTATATGCCTTAATTAAAATATCAGAATCAACTAAAACAGATTCATAAACTACCATGATTCCTCTCTCAGTTTTCTTGCATCAATATCATAATCTTTCCATTTACCAAACAAAAAAGTATGGTCGATCTTTTGTTTTTTGTTATTTTTATTTCTTCTCGTTTTGCTTGGTTTGTTATTTGTTGATTTTACCATTTCGATTTTTTTAGATGATTGTTTTTTTTTGGAAGCAATTTTTCCATTCCTTTTTTGTTTAACACTTCCACCTAATTTTTCAACCAATTCCTTTACCAAAAATTCGTTTTCAGAAGAAATATTTACAATCAATTCTGCCATAAATTCTTTTTACAAATTTAATACACCGTTTTTCTTTTTCCGCTCTCAAAATCTCTGAAAATAAATGCACCTAATTTATCCAACGACGCAAAGAATGCTTTGCCGTGATTCATCTCCGTAAATTCCGTTACAAATCTTTGCAGATAAGGGTCTGAGGCAATCATAAAAGTCGTGATTGGTATTTTTAACTTCTTGCATTGCGCTGCTAAATTAATGCATCGGTTTACCACTCTTCTATCCAATCCAAAAGCATTTTTATAATATTTTTTTCCAATCTTCAGGCAAGTTGGCTTTCCATCGGTTATCATAAAAATTTGCTTGTTCGGGTTTTTTC
This sequence comes from Chitinophagaceae bacterium, assembly GCA_051004255.1. Lineage (GTDB taxonomy): Bacteria > Bacteroidota > Bacteroidia > Chitinophagales > Chitinophagaceae > JBPCKN01. The sequence continues at coordinate 6,006 of JBPCKN010000014.1, forward strand.
TTCTGCGCAAAATATCCATTGCTAATTCCAAGCCTGCAACTGTGTTTGTGTGATACGGCCCAACCTGTAAATAAGGAATATCTTTTATTTCAATCGGCCACGCATCATTTCCAAACACAACAATGTCTATCGTGTCGCGCGGATATTTTGTTGTTATTAATTCACTTAAAGCCATTGCAACTTTTTTTGCAGGCGTAATTCTGTCTTCGCCATACAAAATCATCGAATGCGAAATATCAATCATTAAAACGGTTGAAGTTTGCGTTTTAAAATCGGTTTCCCGAATCTGCAAATCATCTTCCTGCATATTAAAACTTTCAACGCCGTGATTTATTTGCGCATTGCGAATACTTTCTGTAAAATCAATTTGCTCAAGCATATCGCCAAACTGAAACGGTCTGTAATCAGGACTAATTTCTTCTCCTTGTCCAGGCTTAAACGTATCATGATTTCCCTGTCTTGTTTTTTTCAACTTGCCGAAAATCTCTTCCAGACTGCGTTTGCGAATTGTTTGTTCCGATTTTGGTGTAATCTTAATTTTTCCTGTTTGGTTATCTTCCGTAATATATCCATGTTCTTTCAGGTCGTCAATAAAATCGCCCATGCCGTATTCATCGTCAGTCATGCCATATTGTTTATCGAGTTCATTCATCCATTGCAGCGCCTCGCTCACATCGCCGCTGGTGTAAGTAAGCATTTGCATAAAAAGGTCGAGCAATTGTTCAAACCTGCTTTTGCCTTGTGCATTAGGATCAAATTTTGTAAAACGATTTCCAATCATAAAATGAAACTACGTAAAAAATAAATATCTTAATTACAACAATTGGTTAATGATTTTAATTTAATATTTACACGATAAAAAAATTTATTATTTTTCTATTTTACGATGATAATTTATCTTCTTCAATTAACTAATTGATTTATAAAATTAATGAATGATTATATTAATATAGGAAAATTTGTTGCAACATTTGGCGTAAAGGGTGAGCTTATTTTACAGCATGCGCTTGCAAAAAAAACATCATTAAAAAATATAGAAGCCGTTTTTATTGAAGAGCATCCCAACGCTTATTTGCCTTACTTTATACAATCATCCAAACCAAAAAATTCGGAAGAAATATTTATAAAATTAGAAGGTGTTGATACTAAAGAAACAGCACAAAAATTTCTTAGAAAAAAAGCGTGGCTACGAAATGAAGATTTTCAAAAAATTGCTGGCAAATCATCACCAATTGCGTTTATCGGTTATCAATTAATTAATGAAAAAAAATTTCTTGGTATAATTGAAGAAGTAACAGAGCAGCCGCATCAAATTTTATTGCACATCACAATTAATAATAAAGAAGTTTTAATTCCGTTGCACGAAAAAACGCTTATTAAAATTGATAAGAAAAAAAAAGAAGTGCATGTAATTTTGCCTGATGGTTTGCTTGATATTTATGTATAAATTTTATTGATTTCAAATAAAAGAATTTGATGCAATTAAACACTCAAAAAAAAATTGCCATTTTCGCTTCAGGTGCCGGAACAAATGCACAAAAAATTATTGAATATTTTAATCATCCCCCAAAAAAAATTACAGTTGCATTAATTGTTTGTAATAAGCCAAACGCAGGTGTTATAAATGTTGCCAAAAAAAATGATATTCCTGTTTTATTAATTGAAAAAGAAAAATTTTTCAAAGGGAATGCTTATGTAGATGAATTAAAAAATGCAGAGATTGATCTGATTGTTTTAGCAGGTTTTTTATGGAAGTTGCCTTCGCAATTAACCAAAGCTTTTTCTGAAAAAATCATTAATATTCATCCGGCTTTATTGCCAAAATTCGGCGGCAAAGGAATGTATGGAAATTTTGTGCATGGGGCAGTTATTTCAACAGGCGAAAAACAAAGCGGAATTACTATACACATTGTTGATGATTTGTACGATCATGGAAAACAACTTTTTCAAATAACTTGTCCGGTTTTACCAAATGATACGCCGGAATCTCTTTCAAAACGCATACACGAATTAGAACATAAATATTATCCGAAAGTTATTGAAGAATATTTAAAGTTATAAAGCACATTGTTGATCGTGATAAGATAATAATCTTATGTTTTTTTTCTAAATCTTCTAAACAAATCGAGCCCAAATTTTATACCGCCATTTTTATCAGACCTTGCCCGCAAATATATACTGCTGCCCACTTTGGCTTTTGTGCCTTTATTTTTTGGATCATAATTTTCATCTCTTGTTTTTAAATTACTTAGCGGAACCTGGATGCTGATATCCGTATTGTTTTGCAAGCTGTAAGTGCCTTCAACAAAGGCTGTAAAAACAGTTGATTCAATTTCCATTCTGTGTATATATATTTCGGTTTTATCAATATCCAGCTTGTCTTTCAATTCAGCAAATTGAATATTTTTTAAATCTCGGTCCTGAAAAACAAAATCCTTTATTTTTTGCAAAGGCTCATAATTTAACAGTGCTCCATTTTTTATAGAAAAGTTAACTGTGCCCTGCAATGTTTTTGAAACAACTTTTCCTTTACTATCAATATTAAAATTTATGTTAGAATTGCTGTTTACAATGCCCTTTAAATTTTGATATTCTATTCCGTTTTGTCCAAAATTATTAAAGGCATAAAACAGTTTTCTTATATCAACATTTTGAACTTGCACATTGGCGGTTGCCTGGTGATAATTAGAATTAATCATGTGAAGCTTTGCATTCAAATTCAGTTTTCCGTCACCATGTTCTAAAGAAGCTTGTTGTATTCGCCAATCATTTTGCTGAAATAATAATTGCGCTTGTGCATTTTGCCCAATAAATTTATTTAATAGTATTTTATTTGCTTTAATATTTAGCTGCAGATTGCCGTTTTCTAAAATGCTGTCAACATTTGAAGTAACGGATGATGGGCTATTAACTGCTTTTTTATTGGAAACATTTACCTGCTGCGAAAATAAACTTTGAAAATCAGCAATGTTTAACGAAGGCGTAAAAACCGAGCAGGTGATATTTGCTTTTGATGTATCGTTAGTAATAAGATTGCCTAATTGATTACCTGCAACATTTACCACAAAGTGATTTTGCTTAACATCGCACTGCAAATTATTTATTTGCAAAAAATTTTGCGATAATAAAACTTCTCCGTTGCAATTTGTAAAGGTTAAATTTCGAGGTGCATAATTTATCGTTCCGTTCTGCAACTGCATATCTAAGGTTAGCTTATTAATTTGTAACGCATCCGTAAGTAAAGGTCCGTTATATTTAAAATAAATCTGCGCTTTTCCGTCCGTAAAATGAACTGTATTTAATGCAAGCGTTTCATCCAACTGCTTAAAAGTACATTGCGACACAAACTCGAATTGAATTGTTGCAGAAGTAAGATTTTTTATAATGATATTACGGCCTGCAAGATTTATGTTACCCCACTTGCCCAAAAAATTATTGAAGATAATTGCAGAATTTTCATCAGTTAAAGGAAGACCTTTGGTAAGTTCGTTTGTAAACATTCCATTAAAGTTGCAATCGTTAAACGAAACAACAGGCGTGGTTAAATCATTTTTTTCAGTAACCCATTTTACATTTACCAAGGGATTAGTTTTTGGAAGCAAAGAGCCGCCGATGAAAGCAGTTACATTTAAAGGTTTGGTAAGATTAAACAAGCTTAATTTGCGCTGAACATTTTGCGGTAACAGCTGCTCGGCTTGCTGAAAACTTAAACCATCCGTTTTAACATTCAGGTTAAAATGCGGAGCGGTTTTATTTAAATAAAAAGCGCCTTCAATTTCAAAAGCATGTTTATTAAAATAAAGTTTTGTTTTATTGAACGAAAAAGAATTATTGTTTGAATTTAATTGAATATTCCAATTACCTTCTATTGTTTGATTGTTGAGAAAGCTGCCTTTAGAAAGATCGAAACCCAAACCTTTTACCAAACAATTTTCACTCATTGAAATATAAAGCAAAGAATCTTTTTTTTCCACATCAGCATTCAGTTGATGAAACTGAAGATCAATAAGCTTTTGCAACTTTTTATTTTCACTAATTATATGTACGTTTTCTAAAGTAATATTATTAATAAATAAAGAATTTTTATTATTATTTGCTGCATTAGTGTTTGCCTTTTTTTTAGGAGTAATTACATACGCATTCGAATAACCGGCTGAATCTTTAAAAAAGTGAAGTAAACCATTTTTTAATTTTACAGTATTAATATCAGTTTGTTTGCCCATTACATCGAGTATGCCAATTCTAAAATCCATTTCCTGCATTTGTAAAAAGGGTAAGTTATATAATGAATCTGTTATGCTTACATTTTTTAATGCAACTTCAATTTTTGGAAACGATTTCCATACGCTAACATCCGCATCTTTTATAACAAAATTGCTTTGTATATTATTTTTAACAGCTGACTGAATGGTTGAAATAATATAGGTTTTATGTGTTGCAACATAGATGCTTACTGCAGTTAATAAAAGCAAATACAAGGCAATTAAACCGATAACTGCAAATGAAATTTTTTTGATTAATTTATTCTGAAAAAACATTAATTAATTGGATTGATTAAAATACTAATTTTTGCTTCGTAAAGATATAAAGTACAAGAGTGCGACGCAACAAAAGTAAAATAGCATTGCTAAAGCTCGGTTCAAAGAAAAAATATATTGCATAATTCTTTGCAAGAAATTATCGCAGCAATTCACAAGGTTTAAGTCCTGTATGTTTTTTAAACGCAGCAGAAAAATGCGAGATGGAAGAATAGCCTAAAAGCGCAGAAACATCTGTAACATTTAATCCTTTTTCGTACAATAAATATTTGGCATGTTCCATTCTTTGTTGCTGGTAAAAATCGAAAATGGTTGTGCCAAAAACTTCTTTAAAACCTTTTTTTAAATAACATTCATTAATTGCCACTTTGCGGCTTAAAGCCTTTATGGTTATGGGTTCGCCAATTCGCTGCAATAAAATTTCTCTTGCCTGGTAAATGCGTTCAACACCGCTTTCATCTGCAAGAAATTTGCAATTGAAACCTTCTTCTTTTTCATCAATCAAGCATTCCAAACTATACACTAAAAGTTCGTGCACTTTTGCATTGATAAAAATATTTTCAAGTGCGCCCGAATAACTTTGATTCAATAAAGCATCCAGCACATTTCGCTTGCGGCTGCAAACAGGAAATGTTTTTGTAAATGAATCGGAATGTTTAAATGCAAGCACTTCATCTTTTTTGTTGCTAAGCTTTATATTGTGCACAAACTGATGCAAAAAAGTTGAAGTAAAATGAAAGGTAAACACATCAACCGTTTCGTGTTTACCATTACAATTCTCAGTTGGTTTTTGATTACAATTTGTGCAACTGCGCTCTTCGCAATAACGATTGCCGGCAATGCAAAAACGCAACTCTAAATAATTTTCTTTTTGGCGACTATTATCAACATGGTATACTAAAGCGCCAAGATCATCAGCCATGGCTGAATACTGCGCATAATAACGACGAATTGAATATTTAATAGAGCCGGGAATATGTTGTTCTTTTTCATACAGCAAATTCATACTCGGTTCAATATCATTTGCGTGCGGAAGTTTTAATATATCTAAAGTTTTTGTCATTGCGAATGCGAAATTAATGTATAAACATGTAATTACAAGTTAAGGTTAATAAAGTAGTTACAATGTATTGCATTTTTGTTTGTATAATTTGTTCTTCATAAAACAAAAAATAAAGTTTGTATTTTTGTAATTTATTTAATCTTAGTTCAAACTTTGATTTTACTTGCATGTTGATGAATATTTTTCAAACCTTGTATGATGAATTAAATGCTTTTTTTGGTTTCGATTCATTAATCGAAATGTATAAATCGGGCAATTACAGCAGCCTGCTCACACTCAATGGTTTGTTTGGCGCCTTGGGCCCTGTTATTCCGCTCATATTAATTATTGAAATTATCCGCGCATTAATTTATAAACGATTTAAAATTGATCATTATAAGGTTACTTTTTTTATTTATGTATTTAATCGTTTTTCTTCCAGATTTATTTCTATAGCAGCAGTTGCATTTTGCATCGGTCTTTTTGAAAAGTATGCAATAATTCATTCTACGCTTGCCTGGTATTGGTTTATTTATGGTTATATAATTTGGGAATTTTCTCATTTTATTTATCATTATTTTGGGCATAAGGTACGCTTGTTATGGTGCCTGCATTCCACGCATCATGCACCACAAACAATGAATCTTTCTGTTACTTATGCGCACTTTTTTTTAGAAGCGCCTTATGCAGATATTGTGCGAACTTCCATTTGCATTTTATTTGGCGTAAATGCGCCACTGTTATTTATCATTATGTTTATTGATGGATTTTGGGGAGCTTTTATTCATGTTGGAGAAAATCTTTTGAAAGATGGGCGCTTAGGTTTTTTGAATAAAATTATCTTAACGCCGTCCCATCACCGCGTACATCACGCGCGAAATCCTTTGTATATGGATACAAATTTTTGTAACCTGCTAAATGTTTGGGATCGGCTTTTCGGAACTTTGCGCAATGAAAAAAAAGATCTCAAACCTGAATATGGAATTACAAGAGAAATGAATGCCAACAATTTTCTTGATGTTTATTTCGGCGAGATCGGAGCTTTATGGAAAGATGTAAAAAAAGCACCCGGAATAAGAAATAAATTTTTATACATTATAATGCCACCGGGCTGGAGCCATACCGGCCAACACAAAACAGCAAAAATAATGCGCGAAGAATTTTTAAAAACACAAAGCAGTTAAAATCATCCTTCACATCAAAAAAAATTATCGTAGCAAATTAATCTTGTGATTATTATATTGTCCGAGGAATTTTTTCAATGCATAATTTTTTTGCGAAAAATTAAAAATTTAAAGTAAGCAATCTCTCCGTTTTCGAATAAAAAGGCATATCATAATTTTTTTCACATGATAAAAGAAGTAAGCGGGTACTATAAGCTTTCACTGGTACTTTTACATTAAAAAAATTGTTGTTTACTTCAACTGTATCGTTATTTAGAACATCAATCAGTATATATTTTTTTGAATGATCAAAATCTGACATTTCGCTTAATTTCAAATGCGCTTCTTCATCTGCATTGCTCATATTTATCAAAACAATAAAATGTTCATTATTTTTCCAGCGATGCAGCGCAAATAAGCTACCAGACGGCGTTACAGCAATTTCCTCCATTTGTTTGCTGCGCAAACTTGTATATTGTTGCCTTAAAGAAATTAATTTTTGATAATATGGAAAAAGACTGTCTTTATCAAGAGATTGAATAGTTTTGTTTGATGAAAATATCGGATCAGATGAATATGGATGATGCGGAAAGCCAATTTCTTGCCCATTATAAATTAATGGAATTCCGGGAAGCGAAAACAACAATGCTGCTGCCATTTTTGTGCGTTCTAAACCAAGTGTTACAATAAAACGTGGAAGATCGTTATTCTCTAAAAATCTCAAACGTAAGTGTGTTGAATCACCATTGTTAAACAATGCGCCACGTAATAATTTACTACGTTTATTTTCATCCGGATAATTAAAAATATTAAAATTATTTCTTCGGCTATAATTATATTGCCAGCTCCATTGGCTAACCCAGCTTGTATCTGCGGTCCAATCATAAGCCGCGTCAAATCCGCGCCGGTACACGCTTTCAAACGCGCCTTTATCTTCTGCAAGCAAAAATAAATCAGGTTTTATGCTTTTCAATTCTTGTTGCAATTTATTTGCAAACTGCGGCGCTCTTGCATTCACGCCCCATGCTGCATCGAAACGGTAACCATCAACATCAAATTTTTTCACCCAATATTTACAGGCTTCAATCATCCATTGCTGCACTTCCGCGTTTTGATAATTTAAATTTACAAGACCATTCCAGAAATAATAAATGAACCCGCTTGAAGTGTAATTATAAAATGATGAATAAAGCGCGCCGTCATTTGTATGCTGATAAAAATTATAATAATGCGAATCAGTTCCATACTTCGCACAATCTTTTGCATAAGGATGATTTATCGAGGTATGGTTTGGAACAAAATCGAATAAAACCCGCATGTGTAAAGCTTTTGCTGTGTTTATTAAATGTTGTAATTGTTGCTCAGTTCCCAGATCATCGCGCAGAGAAAAGTAATCAATAATATCATAACCCTGATCGTTATATCCGCTTTTAAAAACGGGTTGAAGCCAAATTGTATTTATACCTAACTGTTTTATTTCAGTAAGTTTTTGAGTAATGTCATTGTATTTTCCATGATACACAAAAAAACTTGGAGAAATTTCATAAACAATTGCACTGTCAATCCACGCTGCATGATTTTTGCTTAAATCAAACGCGATAATTTCATTTGAATTTTTTGTAATGAAAGTTTGAAATTTTGCTGAATCTTTTCCTGCAGTTACAAGTAGATTAAAATAATAAATTCCGTTTGTTGATGGAATAAAAACTTTGGTTACTGAATCATTTTTATTTTCGATAATTGCTTTTGCAGGATTGTTTTTATCCGCAAACCAATGAAAGCGCAAACCCTTTGCGGATGTAGCTTCCAGCATATTTATGTGAAGTGTTGCCTTGTTATTTTTTATTGTTGCAAAAGGTTCTGCAACAGGCAAAAGATGATAACCTAAAATCATTGTAATTGTATCAGAGGAAATTTTTGATAATCCATCATTTGCCTCAATCCAAATTTTATTTTTTTTATTATCAAGAACCAGATTGAAATAAAATGTTTTATCATTATTTACACGAACGGAAAATTGCTTTTCATTTTGATGAACTATTACAGTGGTTGCATAAAAATTTTTTAATTCACCGTTCATCGTTTGTTGCGGCAGCCATGCAGTTGCATCTTTTGCATGAAGAATAATAGCTGATGCATAATTTTTTTGGAAAGAAAAAATCAACAGAATAAAAAAAATATACTTTAATAATCGCATGATATTTTGATTAATTATTTTGGTTGATGCTGAATTAAATTATCAATTAATTGCTGCACTTGTAAAAAGGGCTTGTCTTCCATTAAATAATATTGATTTTTTCCATTTTCATTCCATGTATTGCTGCCATCATTTGCAATTTCAATTTTTCCTTCTTTTAATTTATAAAAAGGTTTGTAACCTGCGATAGCAACAAGCGTAGCAGTTTCATCCCAACTCATTCTGCCGGCGCTGTCTTCTTTTGCCATGGGAATGCAAATGCGAAAAACATCTTTAACCGGGCTGTTTTTTATTGCATCATTATTTATTAAAGGCAATCCGCATTTTATTTTTTCACCAATTTCAAAACCGCTGAAAATTACCGGCTTTGAAAAATTTTCATAAACATATTTTGAAGCCGGCGCATCCATAAAAATATTGAATTCTTTTCCTTGCGGAAATTTGCCTGCCATGCTAACTAATTGCCTTACTTTTTTGTTGACCAATTCTTTTCCATATAAGCTGGAATACTTATCAGGAGTAGATTTCAGCAAGTTTGCAATGTTGGTTAAAAAACCTACTGTTACAATTGTTACGCTGTTATCCGGTTGCTGAGATAAAATTTTTCTGTACAATTCAACTGCATCAAAAGCTTGCAAATTCGTTTTTATTTTATGTGGATATTTTGCAATCAGTGTATCCGTCCAATGTTGCCAATCTTTTTTATCTATTGCATTTCCTTTTGGAACACCGATTGGAATATCTGGTCTTTTAAAATATGTGTTGAACACATTTAAAACCGCAGCAACACCTTCATATTTTGTGCTGGCAATTGTGGCAAGAATTTTTATTTTACCGCTGTCAGCGAAAGCGTGTAATAAAGTGATGGCGCCTACATCGTCGTAATCGGGACCCATGTCTGAATCGAAAATTATGGATGTTTTTTTTTGTGACTGATCTTGTAAAGTGGTTTGCGCTGATGCCATTAAAAACGAAAAGCACAAGAGTGCGACGCAACAGACGATGCCTCGAAGAATAAAAGCCGGGATCATAAAAATTTTTTTCATAATTAGATACCTGCATAAATAATTAATGCAATTCCTACGATAAAAAATAAGAACATTGCGGCAAGTAAATTGTTGGTTTGTTTTGGTGCCGTTTTAAATTCTTTCCAAATGAAAACGCCCCAACATGCAGCTACCAAAGTTGCACCCTGCCCTAAGCCGTAAGATATTGCCGGGCCTGCTTTTCCGGCGGCAATGAGATTGAAAGAATTTCCTAAACCCCAAATTAATCCGCCTAAAATTCCAACCAAATGTGTTTTAAAATTTCCTTTAAAATAGTTTGTATAATTAACAGGCGAACCTGTAATTGGCTTCTTCATCAAAATAGTGTTGAAAAGAAAATTGCTGATAAAAATTCCAACAGAAAAAATAAACACGGCAGTGTAAGGAGTCATTTTTCCTGCTGCCGGATTTTGAAAATTTTCTAAATCCATTGAAGCTGCAATAAACCGATAAAAAAAAGACATTAAAATTCCTGCAATAATCGAAAGCAAAATTCCTTTGGAAGTAATTTTTGTTTCAGTTTTTGATTTTCTGTAAGCTGTTGCATTTAATAAAACGGCAATAATAATTAAAGCAACTCCGGCGAATAAAAAAAACGGATTCCCTTTCTGCGCTTCAAAATAATTTAGCAAAACGCCAAGCACCAAAGCAATGCCAATGCCTACCGGAAATGCAACAGCCATGCCTGCTACAGCGATTGCAGCAGAAAATAAAATGTTGGCGGCATTAAAAATTATTCCGCCGATAAATGCACTTTGAATGTTTGATTGACTTGCCTGAGAAAGATCGTTTACAAAACTTCTTCCTTCGCTGCCCAAGCTGCCCAAAGTGAATGCAGAAAAAACAGAGAATAATAAAATGCCGATAACATAATCCCAATAAAATAATTCAAAGCGCCATGTTTTTTCAGCGAGCTTTTGCGTGTTTGCCCACGAGCCCCAGCACAGCATAGTGATGATGCAAAATAAAACTGCAGTACCATAATTTTCTACGATAAACATAAGTTGGTTTAAATTTTTACTGGGTTATTTGGCATAAAAATTTCTACTTCATTCCTGTGTGGCGCCGATGCCTGTGCTCCTAATTTTGTTACAGAAATTGCAGCAGCACAATTTGCAAATTGAACAGCTTCAACAATATTTTTTTGTTCTGAAATTGCAACGGCTAAAGCGCCGTTGAAAACATCGCCGGCTGCGGTTGTATCAATTGCATCAACAGCTAATGTTGGAATTAAAAAAAATTCTTTGTTATTATAAATTAAAGCACCGTTTGAACCTAAAGTTATAATTACAATTTCAATACCTTTTTTTGAAAGTAATTTTGCGGCCTGTTTTGCAGAATCAATATCCTGAATTACAATGCCGGTAAGCATTTCAGATTCTTTTTCATTTGGAGTGATGATATAAATCTTTTTTAATAATTCATCCGATAATTTACAAGCAGGCGCAGGATTTAAAATAATTTTTTTATTGTTTTGATACGCAATTTCAGCAACATATTCAACCGTTGAAACCGGAATTTCTAATTGCATTAAAATTACATGCGCCTGTTCTAAAATTTTTTGTGCATTTCTCAAATCATCTTCAAATAAAAACGCATTTGCGCCAGATGCAACTGCAATACAATTTTCGCCGTTTGCATCAACAGTAATTAATGCAATGCCGGAAGGGTTTTTTTGGTCTGTTAAAATATGATCTGTGTTTATTCCTTCATTATTAAATAACTCCATTGCATTTTTTCCGAAAATATCATTACCAATTTTTGCAATAAAAAAAACGTTGCCATTTAAACGCGCTGCTGCAACCGCCTGGTTTGCACCTTTTCCGCCGGCATTCATAAAAAAATTTCCGCCTAAAATAGTTTCGCCGGGCGCAGGTAAGCGCTCAGTTTTTATAACCATGTCGGTGTTTGAACTTCCTACAACTGCAATGGTTTTCATATTCATTAATCGTAATTATACGATAATTTTTATTAAGTTTAGTAAGGCTTCCTTTTTATTTTTTTTAAGCAAATTAAGTTATGTTTATTATTATCAAATTGAAGAATTATTAAATTGATGCTGCTCAAAATAATTCCACATTATTTCAAAAACTTTTTCCTTTAATTTATGAGCAGAAATATTATGTGTTTGAACTATCGGCAAAACATGCATTTCAATTTTATGAGGCATTAAAAAGAACGATTTATTTGCAGGCAAAACTTTTTTTGTATTAAAAATAATTACGGGTAAAATTGGTTTGTGTGTATCAACAGCAAGCCTGAAAGCCCCGTCCTGAAAGGGTATCAGCGGTTTGTTAGTTCGGTTGCGTGTACCTTCAGGATAAATAACCATATCTAATCCAATGCTCAAAATTTTTTTCATATCATCAAAACTTTTACGCCGGTTGCGCTCATTTTTTCTATCAACCAAAACACTTCCCATTGCATAGATCCAACCAAAAATTGGAATGCGGGCAAGCTCTTTTTTTGCAATTGTTTTATTTGCACGTGGTAAAAAAGGTGTTGTCATTACAATATCCATAAAGCTGTTGTGATTGCACACAATAACATAATTTGTACCTGCTTCATAATTTTTTTTTCCGAAAATTTTATATGAACAACCAATACCATAAATTAAACTTGTCATCCACCATTGGCAAATTATTCTATGATATTTTGCAGCTGCAGGCTCTTTCAAAATATAAACGGGCAAATAAAAAGGAAAGAAAAAAAGCATAGTAATTAGGAAAACAATAAAACCCCAAATTGCCCAAATACGTGCAAATATTTCTTTGGCGGTTTTCAATTTTTTATTTTTAATTCTCAATTTAATTTCCAATCAACCGGGTTAATTCCTTCCTGTATCAGCAATTGATTCGTTTTACTAAAATGCTTACATCCAAAAAAACCTTTATCGGCGCTAAATGGTGATGGATGCGCTGCCTTTAAAATATGATGCTTTGTTGCATCAATCAGCGCTTGTTTATCTTGCGCAAATTTTCCCCAGAGCAAAAAAACAATTCCTCTTTTTTTATCAGAAATTTTTTTTATAACCGCATCTGTAAAATTCATCCATCCTATTTTTGCATGACTTGCAGGTTCGTTTGCGCGAACCGTTAGCACGGCATTCAATAATAAAATTCCCTGTTCTGCCCAAGCGCTGAGATTGCCTGATGCTGGAATTTTAATACCAATATCGTTCTGCAATTCTTTAAAAATATTTATGAGTGAGGGTGGCGGCGTAACGCCATCAGGCACAGAAAAACATAAACCATGCGCCTGGCCTGCGCCGTGATAAGGATCCTGACCAATTAATACAACTTTTAATTTATTATACGGTGTTTTTTCAAACGCATTAAAGATGAGCGAGCCGGGCGGATAAATAATTTTACCCTGCGCTTTTTCGGTTTTTAAAAAGGCTGTTATTTGTTGAAAATAAGTTTTTTGAAATTCATGTTGCAGCACTTCTTTCCAACTCTCTTCAATCTTTACATCCATCTCTTTTGTATGTTTGGATGCAAACTAATTAAAATTTATTTTTGCGCGCAAATGTTTAATCTGTTACATTTTATATTTAATTTCCATTGGTCCGGTAGCTCAGTTGGATAGAGCAACTGCCTTCTAAGCAGTAGGTCATTGGTTCGAATCCAATCCGGATCACTTTTAGGGGAATGACAAAAACCCTTTGCAGTGGTTTTTGTCATTCAAATCCTTACTCATACTGCATTACAAGTATGCCAAACTGGCCAAATCTGACCAACATCCTCTTAAAAAAAACCATCAAAAACGTATTCACACGGCATTAATAAAGAATCAACAACAATTTCTCAAACATTCAATTATCAAATGTTTTTTTTATGAGCGTTATTCCTCAATTTATTAGTTGAATTTGGGTGAACAAAAACGAAATTCGATTGGATGCCTGATAATATTAAGCCTACTAAAATTTAGAAATGTTTGATTTTCGTAAAACATTGTTTCGTTTTCGTTTGCCTGTGGCAAATTATTGATTGTAATTTTGCCCTATAAATCAAAAACAATAATTATGGAAACGAATACAATGCAAAAACGCAAGCTTGGAAAAAGCAACCTTGAAGTTTCAGCCATTGGGCTTGGCTGTATGGGTATGAGCTTTGATTTATTAAAGCGGAATAAATTTTATAGATGAAAAACGTAATTATTCTTGGCGCAAGCGGCAACATCGGAATGTTCTGAATTATATTCAACTGAGAGAAGCAATAAAAGAACAGGATATTGTGTATGCAAATCTTTCCGGAGACTTAGTAGCAATGGCGAATTGTGAAAGCAATGAACGAAACAGGAATGAAAAAATCATCTTGCAAATATGTTTTTAAGCTCTAAAATCTACTTCACTATAAAATATTTGTCAACTAATTAGCACAGTTTGGGTGAATATCCTGTGAATTAATTAAAGGATTCCCTAAACATAGGAAATATTTTTGTGTACAAATAAGTGAATAATCAGTGCAAAATGAAAGATAAAAAAATTTGGAATAAAATGATTTATAAGTCATCTTAGCATCGCAATTGAGAGCATAAATCCGTTAAAAGATGAGTGCAGACTCAAAGTAGCAGCAATCTCTTAATAAAGATTAAAGCTACTAAGGAAGCATCGGTTAGTAAGCGTACAGGCTTTGGCATGTATAAATACAAAACTCGATGCTTTCCTTTTTTCATGCGTTCTGTCCGAGCAAACATTCTCTACTTTCCAATCATTCGTTACTTTTGTAGTTATCAATTCAAAATCAAAAGTAAAATTCAAAAATTATGAAAGCTTTTGACTTTTAATTTTAATTTTTGATTTATTAATTCATGATAAAAATTACTTTCCCCGATGGTGCTGTCCGCGAATATGAAAATGGTGTTACTGCACTCGATATTGCGAAATCAATCAGCGATGGATTGGCAAAAAAAGTTTTGGCTGCAAGTATTAACGGACAAGTTTTGGATGCAACGCGATCTATCAATCAAAATGCAACAATAAAATTTTTAATGTGGAACGATGCGGAAGGCAAAAGCACTTTTTGGCATTCTTCTGCGCATCTCATGGCTGAAGCTGTTGAAAATAAATTTCCCGGTGCAAAATTTTGGGTTGGACCGCCGATTGAAAATGGATTTTATTATGATATTGATTTGGGCGACAGAAAATTGAGTGAAGAAGATTTGCGCGAGCTCGAAAAAAAGATGAACGAATTAGCAAAACAAAATAATGTTTATGTAAGAAAAGAAATTCCAAAAGCAGAAGCTGTAGAATATTTTACTGAAAAAGGTGATGAATATAAATTAGATCTTTTGCAAAATTTGGAAGATGGTAAAATAAGTTTTTACACACAAGGAAATTTTACTGATTTGTGTCGTGGTCCGCACATTCCAAGCACTGGTTTTATCAAAGCAATTAAACTAACAAATATTGCCGGCGCATATTGGAAAGGCGATGAAAAAAATAAACAATTAACGCGTATTTATGGCATCACATTTCCAAATCAAAAAGAATTGGATGAATACCTCGTAATGCTTGAAGAAGCAAAAAAAAGAGATCATAGAAAATTGGGAAAAGAGCTCAGCATTTTTACAATGGATGATGATGTTGGTCCGGGTTTGCCTTTGTGGTTGCCGAACGGAACAGTTATTATTGAAGAGTTGGAAAAGCTTGCAAAGGAAACTGAAGAAGATGCAGGCTACAAGCGGGTTGTAACGCCGCACATCGCTAAAGAAAGTATGTATTTAAAGAGTGGTCATTTACCTTATTATAAAGACAGCATGTTTCCGCCGATGGAGTTGGAAGGAATAAAATATTATTTACGGTCAATGAACTGCCCGCATCATCATAAAATATTTTCAGCCGAACCAAAAAGTTATAAAGATTTGCCTTTGCGTTTGGCTGAATATGGCACAGTTTATCGTTATGAACAAAGCGGCGAATTGTTTGGATTAATGCGCGTTCGCTGCCTTCACATGAACGATGCGCATATTTATTGCACGCGCGAACAATTTGCGCAGGAATTTAAGGCAGTGAATGAAATGTATATAAAATATTTTAAGATTTTTGGCATTGATAAATATGTAATGAGATTAAGTTTGCACGACCCAAAAAAATTGGGAGAAAAATATATTGACGAGCCGCAGCTTTGGATTGAAACTGAAGAAATGGTTAGAAAAGTAATGACCGAAGAAAATATACCGTTTATTGAAGTGCCCGACGAAGCTGCATTTTATGGTCCGAAAATAGATGTGCAAATTTGGAGTGTGATTGGAAGAGAATTTACGCTGGCAACAAATCAAGTTGATTTTGCGCAAGGCAAAAGATTTAATTTAGAATTTACCAATCAAAATAATTTGCCGGAAACTCCTTTAATTATTCATCGCGCACCGCTGGGAACGCATGAAAGATTTATTGGTTTTTTATTAGAACATTATGCAGGAAAATTTCCGGTTTGGCTTGCACCGTTGCAGGTAAAAATTCTTCCCATCAGCGAAAAATTTATTGGTTATTCACAAGAAATAAAAAATAAATTACTCGTTAAAAAAATACGAGTTGAAATTGATGAGCGAAATGAAAAGATCGGCAAAAAAATCCGCGAAGCGGAAATAAAACATGTGCCTTATATGCTGGTGATTGGCGAGAAAGAAATGAACGAAAATAAAATTTCTGTGCGCAGGCAAAGCAAAGGAGATTTAGGAATGCAAACTATTGATGAATTTATAAATTTTGTTATTGAAGAAATTGAACAGCGCAAATAATAGAATGATTATTTTTACAGCATGACGACCGCACAATATTTAAAACTTTATGATTTTTTTCGTCATCAATTAAATGTTGATGATTCGAAAGCAAAAGTTTTTATTGAGGAAGTTGAGAAAATAGTCGAAAATAAATTCGATGAAGAAAAAAATAATTTCTCCCCCAGAACTGATATTCAGGAATTAAAATATCAAATAGAATTGTTGAGACAAGAAACTAAAACAGGATTAGCTGAAACAAAAAGCGAGCTTAAATCGGAAATAAACAAATTAATCGTTTGGATGATTGGTATCATATTTACCGCAGCGATGGTTTTCTTTGCATTATCAAAATATGTTCATTAAAAACGATTTTTATGGAGCAAATTACTGAAAACAAAGGTGGGATGAACTTTATGATATTCTTTTTCAAAAATTATGGCAATATTGCCCAAAGAATAATATCTCATTTGAAGAGGCAAAAAAAATAATGAATGAAATAAAAGAGATTTTAGTTGTACCAGATTCAACCAATTATTCACCAAAAAATCATTAATGGCTTTACCACAAAGAGGAAGATTTAATCCGCGTTTTAACAGGCAACCGGAACCTGAACATCGTATCAACGAAAAAATCCGTGTACCGCAAGTTCGCTTAGTTGGCGATAATGTTACGGTGGGCGTTTACCCAACCGAAGAAGCGCGCAAAATTGCGCAGCAACAAGAACTCGACCTTGTAGAAATTTCTCCCAATGCCGACCCACCGGTTTGCAAAGTAATTGACTATAAAAAATTTCTTTACGAGAAAAAACGCAAAGAAAAAGATATGAAAGCCAATGCCAAGCAAAGCGAAGTAAAAGAAATTCGCTTTACGCCCGGCACGGATGATCATGATTTTGATTTTAAGGCAAAACACGCCGAAAAATTTTTAAAAGATGGTAATAAAGTAAAAGCGTACGTTCAGTTTAAAGGCAGAGCAATTATGTTTCAGGACAGAGGACAATTATTGCTATTAAAATTTGCCGAGCGTTTGGCAGAAGTTGGCGCTTTAGAAAACATGCCTAAAATGGAAGGCAAAAGAATGCTTGCAATGTTTGCACCAAAAAGCCAAAAGAAGAAAGTGTAGGTTGACTTCAATTCATAAAAATGAAAAAACCATCAGCAATTAACTGATGGTTTTTTAGTGGAAAGGATTTAGATTATTTTGTAAGCATCATGTTTTTACTATCAACTTTTTTCCCATCCACCAATAAAGAATAAATATATTGGCCGGAAGGTAATGCGCCTGCATTAATTGTTACTTCATTCATACCTTTATTATTCAATGTAAAAGTTTTTAATGGCTTACCATCAAGACTATAAACTGAAAGCTGGGCTTGCTGTGCAGAAGCTGGCACATTGCAACGGATAACCGTATTTGCGTTAAACGGATTTGGTGCATTTTGTTGCAGTGATGCGCCGCTCATATCAGGTGTTATTGTTTTAACAGAAGATGAGGAGGAAACAGCTTTGGCGTTAGTTAAATTCTGCACTTGTTGTTTTAAATCATTTATTTGTTGTTGTTGTTCCTGAACTGCTTTAATTAAAATAGGAATTAGTTCAGTATAATTTAAAGCTTTAAAATCTATAGTTTCGTTAGGTTTTGAACTAACTGAAGCAGCAACAGATTGTGCATCCGGATTTCTTGGGTCTGCAACGGCAGCTTGAGCCTGGGATGGCGGTTGAGCCATTTTTGTTTCGAACTTAGAGTCCTTTACCAAATTAGGCAATACTTTTTCAACATCCTGTGCAATTAAACCATAATGTTGGCCTTGAGGTAAATTCATTAATTTATAATTTCCATCTTGCCGATATTCATATTTTTTAGGATGTAATTGATTGATAATATCTAATGCACTTGAAACATCCTGAATATTTTGTTTTAATTTTTGATCTGAAGTCTGATAAGTCGTTGCAAATACAGTACCGTTAAAATAACCAGCCCAAGAACTTGAATTACCGGTGGTACCATATACGCCTATATAATTATCAGAATGTCCATACACTGCAGAAGCGCTAGCTGAATGCCCTTCTACGCCAAAAAGACTCGATGAAGTTCCATATACACCATCGCCACTTGAAGAAGTTCCATATAAAGCTGTGCCGCTTGATGTGGTTCCATATACAGCATAGCTGCTTCCCCGCGCAAATACACCATAAGTACTTGAAGAACTATTTCCAATATAGGTTGTGCCTCCGTAGTAATTTAAAAATAAATTAGCAGCACTGCCATTATAACGTGCCTGAATTACGTCCACATCCATCCCTATATTGTAGCTCTTCACATTACCAATTATTTGATACCCGGGTGACGAAAGTGAAACATAATCACCTGCATCCACACTTAACTTTGAAGGGGATGTTACGATACCAATACCAACATTACCTGCGGCACTTATGCGCATACGTTCAATATTATGCGTTCTAAATGCGAGACCAAAGTTGTTAGTGGTTCCTAAAAAATTAACGTTTGGATTTGTGCCGGTGTTACCGGTAATCTTCCAGTACTGTGCCGGAGCTGCAATTTGCGCTTTGGCACTAAAGCCTGTCAGAAGAATCAGTGCAGCTGCACTGAATTGTAGAATTTTCTTTTTCATTTTTTTTGTTTTAAGTGTGATAAAATAAAGATGTAAAATTTATGGTTCAAATTTGGTATACATACACATCAAATGAAACAGTATTAGTACCTAATTTTTTGCGTAGTTATACTTATTGTAAAAGTTTGTGATTAAAAATTCGTCAGTTGAACAAAATACTCTTTGAAAATTCTTTTTGCAATAGTGTTTTAAAGGAAATTAAAAAAAAGTCTTTTTTGGTTATTATGTTTGCGAGAAATATATCAACATAAAATTCCTCGGTTCTTCACCAATTATCCACAACAAAAAAAGCAGCCATCACGTTTTTAATGCAATTAACTTATGTTCGCAATAGTTTTTAAAATCAACAAAAATTGCGTTTAAAATCATTAGAAATAAAAGGCTTTAAAAGTTTTGCCGATAAAACCATAGTAAATTTTGATGAAGGCATTACCGGTATTATTGGCCCTAATGGTTGTGGCAAAAGCAACATTATTGATAGCATTCGGTGGGTAATTGGCGAGCAAAAAATATCCGCATTACGAAGCGAAAATTTAGAAGCGCTTGTATTTAATGGCTCGAAAAGCCGCAGCCCGAGCGGTCTTGCAGAAGTTAGCCTCACTTTTGAAAATACAAGAAATATTTTACCAACTGAATTTAGCACCGTTACTGTTACGCGCCGCTTTTATAAAAATGGCGAAAGTGAATATCGCCTCAACGATGTTAGCTGCCGCTTAAAAGATATTCATAATTTATTTATGGATACCGGCGTAAGCAATGATAGTTACGCAATTATAGAACTTGGAATGGTGGATGATATTATTAATGATAAAGAAAACAGCCGCCGAAGAATGCTTGAACAAGCTGCCGGAATAACTATTTATAAAACGCGTAAAAAAGAAGCAAAAAATAAACTTGAATTAACTGAGCAGGATTTAAACCGCATTGAAGATTTGTTATTTGAAATTAATAATCAGCTAAAAATTCTCGAAAGCCAGGCAAAAAAAGCAGAAAAATATTTGGAGATAAAAAAAGAATATAAAGAATTATCTGTTGAACTTGCAAAAGCCACACTGGAAGGTTTTAATATTCAATACAAAGAATTGCAGCAACAGCAGGAAACGGAAACAGATAAAAAAATCAGGTTAGAAACAGAGATAACTACCGAAGAAGTAAACATCGCGCAGGAAAAACTTAGTTTTATTGAGAAGGAAAAAGAATTACAATTAAAGCAACAAAAGTTTAATGAATTGCTGCAACAACTTCGCACAAAAGAAAATGAAAAAAATTTAATCATACAAAAACTGCATTACCAAAGAGAAAAACAAACAGGCTTAAATGAATTTTTACGCAATGCAGAAACACAGTTAAAAACAATTGAAGACTCAATCAGCTATACACATTCTCAAATTAAAGATGAAGAAATTTTACTAAATAAATTACAAACTGTTGTTGAAACGGCGCAGGCAAATATTGAAGAAAAAAGAAAAAATTTTGATGATAAAAAAGCGCAACTTACTGCATTAAGAAATCAATTTCAACAAATACAGCGCAGCCAGTTTGATGCAGAAAAAAAGGTAGCAATTGCAGATACATCCATCCAAAATTTGCAAAAAGCACATGCCCAATTAACCGAAGAAAATTATAGCAGGCAATTGCAATTGCAGCAACTGAATAAAGAATCAATTCAAAAACAATCGGAGCTCGAAATAAAAAAAACTGATTTGCAGCAGTTGCAGCAGCATCACGAAAAAACAAAAGAACAAATTTTAGAAACACAGGCCCAGCTTGAAATACTACGCACTGAATTAGCAGCAGAAAACCGTAAGCTGGATGCAAAACGCAATGAACACGAGCTTTTAAAAAGTTTAATTGATTCGATGGAAGGTTATCCGGAGAGCGTAAAATTTTTGCATAAAAATGCAGACTGGAATTATAAGGCGCCGCTATTATCGGATATTATTTATGTTCAGGAAGCATATCGCACTGCGGTAGAAAATGTGCTGGAGCCTTATTTAAATTATTATGTTGTAAATAATTTGCAGGAAGGTTTAACAGCGATTCATTTGCTGGATAAAAATAAAAAAGGCAAAGCTAATTTTTTTATACTTGATAAATTAAATGAAAGTGCGCCGGTTGATGTGACTTCACATCAACCAACGAATTCAATTCCGGCATTGGATGTTATTGAAGTGAATGATGAATACAAAAAACTTGCAGAATATTTATTAAGCAATGTTTTTATTGCCGAAAATGATGAAGCAGTTGAAAACTCAAACGGCTTTATTATTCTTGAAAAAAACGGCAAATATGTAAAAGGAAATTACACCTTAACCGGCGGAAGCATCGGTTTGTTTGAAGGCAAAAAAATTGGTCGTGCAAAAAATTTAGAAAAATTAAAGAAAGAAATTTCGCTGCAGGAGTCTGTTGTAAACACATTGAAAACAGAAATGCAAAAAAAGCAAAATGAAGTAATCGGCTTTAATGAACAATTAAAAGAAAATGCAATTAAACAAATACAAATTGAAATCAATGAACTTATAAATACTGCGTTTGCAATTAAAAATAAAATTGAGAACCTGCAGGCTGCACAAACCAATGCCAGCAAGCGTTTGAAAGAAATAGAAGAACTTTTAAAAACTGAAAATGAAAATATAAATTCTTCAAAAATTCAATTGCAAAAATTAAATGAGCATTTATTGGAAACTACTGATGAAATTAAAATAATTGAGCAGAATTATCTTCAAACAGAACAGGAATTTACTCTTGCTTCAAATAAATACAATGAAAATAATTTGCAGCTAACACGTCAGCAAAGCAAAATAAACGCTTTGCAGCAGGAGCTTTCTTTCAAACATAATCAATTAAACGATCTTCATAAACAAACCGAAATAAATATAACGCAATTAAAAGCGACTATAGAAAATATTACCGAAAGCGAAAAAACATTAGTTTATTCGGAAGATAATTTGCTTCAATTATTGCATCAAAAAAATGAAGAAGAAAAAATATTAAATGAAGCTGATGCAGCTTATTACAAATTGCGCAATGCCCTGCAGGAAAAAGAAAGCGAGCTTCGGCGCAAAGAAAAAAACAAGGAAATAATTGAACATTTTTTGAGTGAATTAAAAGATAAATTAAACGAATTAAAATTGCAGTTAGCCGGCATGAAAGAAAGACTGAATGTAGAATTTAATATAGAATTAAACGATATTTTAGATCAGCCGCGCACCACAAATTTTGCATCTGAAGAACTGCAAGCTACGTGCGACAGGATGAAAAAACGATTGGAAAATTTGGGTGAAATAAATCCTACTGCTATTGAAGCTTACACAGAAATAAAAAAACGGTATGAATTTATTCTCGAACAAAAAACTGATTTGGTAACAGCAAAAGAAAGTTTATTGCAAACCATTCAGGAAGTTGAAGCAACAGCCAACCAGCAATTTTTAGAAACATTTAATAAGGTGAGAGAAAATTTTCAAAAAGTTTTTAAAGCATTATTTACTGAAGAAGATACCGCCGATATGATTTTGGAAAACCCTGAAAACCTTGCTGAGACCGGCGTTGACATTATTGCAAAGCCAAAAGGCAAGCGCCCTTCTTCCATAAATCAATTAAGTGGTGGTGAAAAAACTTTAACTGCAACAGCATTATTGTTTGCTATTTATCTTATAAAACCTGCGCCTTTTTGTATCTTGGATGAAGTTGATGCGCCGCTCGATGATGCTAACATTGGCAAGTTTACACAAATGATACAAAAGTTTAGTTCCAACTCACAATTCATAATTGTTACGCACAATAAAATGACGATGAATGCTGTTGATGTAATTTATGGCGTTACCATGCAGGAAGCCGGCGTAAGTAAACTTGTTCCGGTAGATTTTAGAAATCTCAATTAAGAGCACAATTTACACGATAAAACGGAAAATTTTTAGCTGATTTTCTATTATACCTTCATATCGGCTAATCATCACATTATAAATCGGCTTGTATAAAATCATCATTATATTATATTTTATTTGTTTTAGTTTTTACATTTTATTTACCCGCCAGCCGGATTATTTTGATAGTGAATTTACTAATGCAAAAATTCATTATGTAAAAGAAAACAACAGTAAATTAATTATTCCCGAAGCAGTTTTCTCGGCAGGTTCAAAAACCTTTGCAGTTGATGCGGGTTATATTTTTAAAACATACAAAGAAGGGGAGAATGTACCAATTATTTATGAAAGCGAGCAACCGCCAAACGCAGCCGTGTACAGCGTTTGGGGCTATTGGCTTCGCTGGAAAGAGTTGCTTGCATCCGCTATATTATTTATAGGTTTATTTCAAATTGCAGTTGCAATTACCAGCCATCCCACGCCTGAAGGATTAATTTCAGAAATTGAAAATTCCCTGCCGAAAAAAAGAAAATATAAATAATAGTAACATCATCAATAGGTCATTTTTTTAAGTATAAAAATAAGGGCATCCCGCGCTGCGGAACACCCTTTTTTAACCCTGCTGCATAAGAGAATCTTAAATATTGTAATTGTTTTTCATCGTTTGTAAGCATGAGACTGTACAACAAACTGCAGGTTTAAAAAAGAAAAAATTTTTTTTAGATTTTTTTTTGAACAGGCTAAAGAACATATATTAAACTTTAATATTACTGACAAGTAAAGAATATTAAGATTTCAAGAATGAATGTTTTTCGATTGTTTTATTTTTTGCGATTTATAAGCAGGCGAAAAATGTTACTCAAAAAAATTATTCAAACTTTTTCAATTGATCGCGGTTAAAACAAGTATTTGAATTAAACCCGATTATAAGGAAATAAAAAAATTAATGTAGGGTAAATGCGATTGGAAATGTCTTTAATAATATTATGGTGAATAATATCATTCATCATAACTTAACTTTTTACTCGAAAAAAATTCGTACAGTTTGATAAAACCATTTATTTTGTAAGGCTGCGCCTTTTGTTGTATTTTCTGCAAAGCCCTGCAACCCAAACAACCCGGCCATATTTCCTTTGTTAATTGCAATTTCAAGATAACCCGCAGAATTAAACCATGCAAGCTTTTCGCCGGGCGAAGCGGAAGCATAATTTTTGCTGATAGAATTTATTATTTCGTTGCGTGTAAAAATCATTTTAAAACTGCGGCCTTTACGTTGTTCTTCAAACTCCTGTTGCGTAATGTTTACAACAACGTTTTCGAAATTATCAATAAAAATAATTTGCCCTTCCATCCAATCGGAGCCAATAGTGCAGCGCAGCGGATATTTTTCTTCAATGTTTATAATTTCATTTCCAATTTCATGCAATTTTTTTCCTTTGTTTATTTGTACAAGTGCATCTGCCCAAGCTTGCGTGCATTCTAAAGTTCCGGAAACCAATGCACTGTTCACCGGAATTGAAATGATATTTTCGGGCTTGTGGCCCGCAATCATTGTAAGAATACCATTATCCGGGCAAGCAATAAATTGTTCATTTTGCTCAGCAATTAATAAATGTTTTGGAAGAGATTCGAACAGGTTAACAATTACAATATGAAAAGTTTTTTCGGGATAATGTTTAAATGCATTGCTGCAGATATACGCTGTTTGCTGATAATTAAACGGTGAAAGCTGATGTGTAATATCAATAATATTTAATGAAGAATCGGCCTTTAAAAACTGGCCTTTTATTGCGCCAATAATATAATCGTTATAACCAATATCAGTAGTAAGGGTGAGTAGAGCCATGCAAAACTTTGCTGCGAATTTACTTCACTAATTCACCATTTTTAAAAAAGAATTTATGCACCAATTTATCTGCGAGCGCCGGAAAAAAACGGTTCAAAAAAACAGTTTGTTTTCCATTGAAAGTAAGGATAAGCGAACGTTTTCTTTTTTCAATTGCATGAATGATGTGCCCTGCACATTCATCTGCACTCATCATTTTATTTTCATCCATCGACGATTCGCCCTGCGGTTCTGCATTTTTATTTAATGCAGCATTACGAATATTTGAAGCAGTAAAATCCGGACAAACCCACATAATATTTACGCCGCTTTCGAGCAGTTCAGTGCGCAGCGATTCCATAAACCCCCGTATTGCAAATTTTGAGGCATTGTAGCCTGTGCGCCCGGGTAAACCTCTGTAACCTGCGATGGAAGAAACTCCTGCAATAGTTCCTTTTTGCTGAAGAATATAAGGCAATGCGAATTTGGTGCAATAAACAGTTCCCCAAAAATTTATATCCATTAATTTTCGTAAGGTTTCTAACTGTGTTTCTGCAAACAATGCCCGCATTGAAATTCCTGCATTATTAATAAGAACATCGATAGTTCCAAAATAATGAACAGTTTCTTCTATGAAGTTCTTGCAATCAATTTCTTTACTTACATCCGCTGAAAAAATCATTAATTGATTTGAAGGATGAGAAGTTTGTAATTGATACAATTTATCAAGATTTCTGGCGCAGGTAGCTATTCGTGCTCCTCGGTTTAATAATGAATTTACCAAAGCTTTTCCAATACCATCGGAACCGCCCGTTATTGCAATAATTTTATTTTCGAAGTAGGACATTAATTAAAGTTGATGAACAACAAAAATAGTTACTTCGATTTATTTCCGGATGTTTAAAAAGCGCATAAATCGTAAATATAACTTGCGAATTAAAATTTGCAACAAACTTGTTTTCGCCTATTTTTGCACTCCAAATTTTTTGAAAATTTTTTATAACGATTCGGTAGCTCAGTTGGTAGAGCACAACACTTTTAATGTTGGGGTCCTGGGTTCGAGTCCCAGCCGGATCACTAAAGCGCAAGCTGAAATTTTATAGAAACCGTGTAAACCATTGATTTTACACGGTTTTTTGATTTTTAACAACCTTATGGTAACCCCAAATTTGCCCAGTTTAAAGGTTAGCAATAAGGTTAGCAAACAACTTTTTATTTTTGCTAACCTAAAAACGCTGAAATCCTTGCTCTCATTGAGTTTACGGATTAAAAAGTGTGAAAAGAATGCGTGAAAAGAAATTTAATCTGTTAACAAAAATTCAGAAAAATGAAAGCTCATCAATCTTACTCAATTATGTTTTGGTTAAACAAAACACGCTGCAAAAATCTGAAGCCCTGTATCTACTTAAGACTAACAATTAATCGAAAACGGATCGAGTTGTCAACGTATCAATATGTTGATTCAAGCAGTTGGAATAAGTCTTTGCAAAGACTCAAGCCGAAGGTAGCGGAAGCTCAATCAATTAATAGAATGCTTGATTTAATTCAGTCGGATATTCACAGATATTATAGTTTACTTATAGCTTCGAATGAAACTGTTACAGCAGAAATGGTTAAAAATGCTTATTTGGAAGTTAAAGAAAAACAATATACAATCTGGGATGCATTTGGTATTCGGTTTAAAAATATGTTGAGAACAATTCATTCGCGGAATTTATCAATACATCCAACAATGGAAGGCTCAAAAGAAGGACCTTTTACACCTTTTATAACTATCAGTAATTTTTCTGTGATTTATCCAGGCGCAAGAATAACTCCGTTGCAAAAGATGAATTTAGTTCAATAACTGAATGGATAAAAAAATTACGGAGGACCAGAAGGAACCGGATTACTCCAGTTAAATATTCCTACAAATGAAGTGAATTAGGATATTGGCGAAATGAGAATAGTGATTGAATATGGAGTTTGCTGGTGATAATTAAAATTATACATCTTTAATAAATTTACAGTTCTCCTTATTAACTCCGATTTTTTTTAGTTTTCAATAAAAAAGGATTTTTTAAACCATGCGATAACTATCATAAAATAATTCGTTAGTTAGAATGTATCAAAACCGTACGCTGTGTAATTTAAAACCGTACAGTAATCTTTATAAATTAATATTAAGTTTTCAAAGCGGTGGAAAAGTTTATTTTGATAGTATATTTTATTTTGATAAAATCATTTGCTTAGTATCAATCAATTTTTCATTAACTATTAAAGAATATTGATAAATGCCCGAACTAAATGTAGTAGATGCATTAAAATTTATACTTCCTTTATTGCCTGAAATATTTATTTGCTTTAAAACTTTGCCGCTTTTATCTGCGATAATTATTTTGGCCGATGAATATATTTGCGGTAATACGTAGTTTATGATTGTGAAATTAAAAAATGGATTTGGAAAATTTTGAGAAACTGAAGCTGAAGAAATGTTACAAGTTGGAAGTTTTCCATTCATTAGGGTTTTCAATTCGTTAATTTGATTTGTAAATCATCAATTTTTGCATCATAATCTTTTTTTAATTGATCATTTTGTTGAGAAAGTTCCTGTACTGCTTTTACTAATGGCACAACAAAATCGCTGTATCGTAATCCATAAATATCTTTTTTATTTTTTGGAGCATCAACTCCTGAAAAATCATAATTTATTTTTTTTGCTGCGGTTTCTACATCCTGCGCAAGAAAACCCGTGAATTGTATTTTTTCAATATCAATGGAAAAAAGAAAAAATCTTTATTTGTTATTTAAAGAAGCACTCAATAATTGCGCAAAATATAGCAAAGCATCGCATGTAATTATTGTAATCTCAAATGCAGATAATCAAATAAATTTAATAATTGAAGATAACGGCAAAGGATTCGATTCAAAAAAAGAATACGCAGGCAACGGAATAAATACAATGAAAAATCGTGCAGCTTTATTGAACGGCGTGTTGCAAATTATCTCTGAAAAAAACAATGGTACAATTTTGAAACTAAGCTTTAAAGTATAGTTGCCATTTTTAAACTCACTAGTTTATGTGATTTTTTTTGTACTTCGCTTTATTTTCTTTTACAAACTCAGAAATAATCATGTCAGAAGAATCAGAAGCAATCGAAATAAAAGTTGCTGTTTTTGAAGACAACAATCAGTTACGCGAAAGTTTATGCCAGCTTATTAATATTTCAACTGCGCTTTTTTGCACCGGTGCTTATACCGATACAAATAATCTTGAGCGTAAGATTGAAAATTCTAAACCCAATGTAGTTGTAATGGATATTGATATGCCCGGCACAAATGGCATCGAAGCCGTAAATATTCTGCATCAAAAATTTCCTGACATCCGCATCATGATGCAAACAGTGTTTGATGATAATGATAAAATTTTTGCTGCAATCAGAGCCGGTGCTTCAGGATATATTTTAAAAAAAGCAACCCCTGCAAAAATTCTTGATGCAATTATTGAAACGTATAAAGGCGGTGCGCCTATGACACCTTTAATTGCAGAAAAGGTTTTAAATATGTTTCGTTTGCAAACGCAACAAACCAGTGAATAAAATAAATGTCTATAAAATCTTTAAACCTCGTTCCATTTTGCACAATTGTATTCATTTTCATTGCTGCAATATCTTCAATGGAAGACATTCGTATTACTTCGATTTTTACAATAGGTGCTACTAACGGATAACAATGTGCAATAAAATCTACCTTAATATTTTCGATAAAACAGTTGATTGTATTATTGTCTGTTTCCAGGCTTCTATCCCATAATTACGTAATAAATCATCGGAGAGAATTATTAAGCATATTAAAAAGAAAGAAATCCTCCGGAAAACCGGAGGATTTCTTTTAACCCTTAAAACAACCAACATGAAAAATTTGCTAACTAATTATAATTAACGATAAAAATTTATTTTCAGATTTAATTTTGAAAAAATTTTGAATAGATTAATTCTAAAATTTGCTTGATAATTTATTTTCTTTTATTTCTGTTTTTTCTAAACACATAAATAGTTATCACAAATGCAATAAGAACAATGATAATTATTATAGCAAGCAGAGAACTGAACATAAAAATTTCTTTTAAATAAAGTTAAGCAATGAATTTAAAATAATTTAATTGAACCTTAAAAAAATCAAACCAGCGCGATGTCTAAAACCTGTTGCATATTTTTTACATAGTGAAAATGTAATCCCTTAATAAAATTACTGTCAATTTCTTTTACATCTTTTTCATTTTGCCAGCACAAAATAATTTCTTTTAAACCGGCTCTTTTTGCAGCTAACACTTTTTCTTTAATTCCGCCAACCGGCAGCACTTGCCCGCGCAAAGTAATTTCCCCTGTCATCGCCAAATAAGGTTTTACTCTTCGTGCGGTAAAAGCGCTTGTTAATGAGGCAAGCATTGTAACGCCTGCACTCGGACCATCTTTTGGCACAGCGCCTTCGGGCACATGCACATGCACATTTTTCTTATTGAAAATTTCAGGATCAATGTCGTATCTTTTTGCATTCGATTGTAAATACGTTAGTGCAGTTGATGCACTTTCTTTCATAACGTTGCCCAAATTTCCGGTAAGTTTTAATTCGCCTTTACCATCACTTAAAACGGTTTCGAGAAAAAGAATATCACCTCCAACATAAGTCCAGGCAAGGCCTACAGCTACGCCGGGCATGTTTACAGTTTTATAAATATCGTTGCTGTAACGCGCTGTGCCTAATATTTTCTCAACATCATTTTGTGTAAGCGCAGGTTTTACTTTGTCATTAATTGCATATTCTTTTGCCATATAACGCATGATGCTTGCAAGCTGCCTGTCAAGCTCGCGAACGCCGCTTTCTCGTGTATAATTTTCAATAAGTTTTTCTAATACTCTATCGCTTATTTTAAAATTTATTTTATCTAATCCATGCGCTTCTTTTTGTTTTGGAATTAAATGACGTTTTGCAATTTCAGCTTTTTCTTCAATGGCATAACCATTCAAATCAATTATCTCTAACCGATCCCGAAGTGCAGGTTGTATGTTTTGAAAATTATTTGCAGTGGCAATAAATAAAACTTTGCTAAGATCATATTCCAATTCTAAATAATTATCGTAAAAAGTATGATTTTGTTCAGGGTCTAAAACTTCTAATAATGCTGATGAAGGATCGCCACGAAAATCGTTTCCTATCTTATCAATTTCATCTAATATCATCACAGGATTTGAAGTTTTTATTTTACGGATATTTTGTAAAATTCTTCCGGGCATGGCGCCGATATAAGTTTTACGATGACCGCGAATTTCACTTTCATCATGCAAACCACCTAAACTTACACGTACATACTTTCTGCCGATGGCATGTGCAATGCTACGCCCCAGCGAGGTTTTACCAATACCCGGGGGACCAATAAAACAAAGAATCGGGCTCTTCATGTCGCCTTTCAATTTCAACACTGCAAGATATTCGAGTATGCGTTCTTTAATTTTTTTCATTCCATAGTGATCATCATCCAATACCTGTTTTGCTTTTTTTAAATCGTAGCTATCTTGTGTATGTTCTTGCCATGGTAAATCAAGCATTAAATCCAGATGATTATACACCACTGAATAATCCGGCGTGCTGGGATGCATTCTTTCCAGCTTTTCGATTCCATTTTTAAAAAGATTTTTTGCAGCATCAGGCCATTTTTTTGTTTCTGCCTTTTTCTTCATTTCAACAACTTCACGCTCATTTGTATCGCCGCCCAATTCGTCTTTTATACTTTTTAATTGTTGCTGCAAAAAATAATCACGTTGTTGTTTATCAAGCTCGGTGCGGGTTTTAGCGGCTACTTTATTTTTTAGTTCTGCAAATTGTAATTCGCGCTGCAATAATTCTATTAATTTTTCTGCTCTTAATTTTACTTCATCAATTTCAAGTAACTTTTGTTTTTCAGAAAGATCACTGTTAAGATTACTGCTTACAAAATTGATAAGAAAAGAAGGCGCTTCAATATTGCGAAGTATAATTGCAGCTTCGGTTGGCAGGTTTGGCGAAAGTTGAATAATTTGCGAAGCAAGATCTTTTATGTTACCCACGTAAGCTTCAAAACCTTCTGCTGGAATATCATCTTCGGGCAATAATTGAATGTTTGCTTTAAAATAAGGTTCTTCAATAAAGTCTATTATTTTAAAACGTTTTTTGCCCTGAATAATAACAGTTGTTCCCCCATCAGGCATTTTAATAAGCTTTATAATCTTTGCAACTGTTCCAATTTTGCAGAGGTCTTTTAATTCCGGCTCTTCAACATTCGCATCTGTTTGCGCAAGAACACCAATTAATTTATCTGCTTTATATGCATCGTTTACTGCTTTAATACTTTTATCCCTTCCCACAGTAATTGGTAAAACAACGCCGGGAAATAAAACAGTATTTCGCAAAGGCAACAACGGTAAAATGTTTGGGATAATTAAATTTTTATCCTGCTCAGTTTCATTTTCGTTTATTGGAATAATAGATAAAAAATCTGAATCTTCTTCCGGTCTTAAAAAAAATTTCTCTTTATTCATAATGTTTTTTCAAGTCAATTTGACATCAATTTTTTTTCAAAATATAATTTTTGAAATCTTACTTTAAAGGTCAATTAAAATGCCAAAGCGTGAAAGATAATATATCGTTTCATTTTTGACATAAAAAAAGCATCATGCCCAAACATGATGCTTGCATAAATAATAATCCAATTTTTTTATAAGATGCGAAAGCCAAGCCCGAATTGAATTTGCTGGCTTTTCCAACTATCGCTATTTGGTAAATCTCCGATATTTGATAAGCCAACCACATATCTGCCATAAACATTTAATGCGCCTAAATTAACCTGTGCACCGGCAAGCATAGAAAAATTTCCATTCTTAAAAGCATTTACTCCATTATGAACCCAGGTTTGTTCTTTGTGTAATAAAATTCCGTATTGCGGCCCTACCTGAATTGTAACAAGTTTGCTCGATCTAATATTCAGTAACAAAGGAATGCTTAAATAATTTAAGTTGATATCTTGGCCATTAGTTAAACCTTGAAAAATATGCCCTGTGCTATCGTACTTTGTACGATTTTGACTGAACAAAACTTCGGGACGAAAATCAATTTTTCTTCCAATTGGAATTTGAAAATAACCGCCTAATTGATAACCAAGATTGTAACCCTGGCTAAAAGGCTGCCCGCTAACTTTACCAAGATTGGCGCCGGCTTTTACACCAAACTGAACACTTTGCGCATTTGAAAATACAACAAAAAGCAGGGCTGCGGATAACACAATAATTTTTTTCATAGTTTGATTTTTTGTTTTAAAATTTAATTTTAATAAATACAAGACTTGTTTTTAGATTGATTAGTTAAACGAGTTGCTGCACATTGTATTGTTAAAAACATATTTATAATTATAACTCTAATAAAATATTAACAAGTTTCTCGTCATTCCCGCGAAGGCGGCAACCTCATATTTTTTATGAACTTGTAATTAAGAAATGCCTGCCTCCGCAGGCATGACGTAAGATTTTAATTTATCATAACTTCATGCGTTATGAAAATTTTATCTGCAACTCAAATACAGCAGTGGGATGCTTTTACAATTGAGCACGAACCAATCACATCAATTAATTTAATGGAACGCGCTGCGCAACAATGCACAGACTGGATAATTAAAAATAAGTTTATTGATAACTCTGTAAAAATATTTTGTGGTAAAGGAAATAATGGCGGCGACGGTTTGGCAATTGTGCGTCAGTTGATTGAAAAAAATATTTTTCCTTCAATTTATATTATTGAGTTCGGGGCAAAAGGCACAGAAGATTTTCAAAATAATTTAGCAAGATTGCATCAATTAACTACAGATATTTTTTTTATTCAATCAAAAGAATTTTTTCCTGAAATAAATAAAAATGATATTATAATTGATGCATTATTTGGTTCGGGATTGAACAGACCTTTACAAAATTTAAGCGCTGAATTAGTAGAGCATATTAATACATCGAATGCAAAAATTATTTCTGTTGACGTGCCAAGTGGAATGTTTTTGGATAAAAGTTCTGTTGGCAATGCAATTATAAAGGCAAATTATACACTCACGTTTCAAACAATTAAATTATGTTTTTTAGTTGCTGAAAATGCAGATTATTTTGGTGAAGTAAAGCTGCTTGAAATTGGCTTGCATCAAGAATTTCTAAAAACAATTGAAACTGCTTTTCAATTAACCACACAAAAAAATATTGTATCAATTTTCAAACCCCGAAAATCATTTTCAAACAAAGGAACTTACGGACATGCATTATTATTTGCAGGAAGTAAAGGCAAAATGGGCGCTGCAATTATTGCATCAAAAGCATGTTTGCGAAGCGGCGTTGGATTGTTAACAGTGAATGTTGATGAAGAAAATTTATTCATCATTCAAACTGCTGTACCGGAAGCAATGGCAATGTTGCAAGAAGATAAAATTGAATTTGAAAAATACACTACAATTGGCATTGGCCCTGGTTTTGGTTTTAATAAAACTTGTTCGAAAATGTTTGAGGAAATTATTTCTCAATTTAAAAAACCTATAATAATTGATGCAGATGCTTTAACTATTTTATCTCTAAATAAAGAATGGTTAAATAATATTCCGGCAGGTTCAATTCTCACGCCGCATCCAAAAGAATTTGACCGGGTTTTTGGAAATTCTGCAAACGATTTTGAAAGAATTGATAAAGCAATTGCATTATCAAAACAATATTCTTTTATTCTAATTCTTAAAGGTCATTACACTTTAATTGCTGCAAACGGAAAAGGCTTTTTCAACACAACCGGAAATGCAGGAATGGCAAAAGGTGGTTCAGGAGATATGCTTACAGGAATCTTAACTTCTTTGCTTGCACAATGCTACAATGCTTTGCAGGCAAGCGTTTTAGGCGTTTATATTCATGGCTTAAGCGCAGATATTAGTTTAGAAAATCAATCTTTAGAAAGTCTGCTTCCATCTGACATGATTGAACATTTGGGCAAAGCATTTAAAATTATTTCATCCAATTAAACAAGGTTTTTTTTAATGTAGTGAATACTTTTCGTAATACTATCAAATGGCGAGCCCGGACATTTATCCTGTTCTACAAAAAAATATTTTAATCCGGCAATACTCGCTTCTTTGAAAACTTTTTTAAAATCAATAGTTCCATTTCCAACTTCTGTAAATGAATGGTCGGGTGTATTATCCATATCTTTTACATGCCAAAGCGGAAATCTTCCGGGATGTTGTTTCATTAATGCAACAGGATTTTGTTTTGCTTTTGTAACCCAATAAATATCCATTTCCATTTTCACTAAATTTTTATCGGTATTATTCAACAAAATATTATAAGGTAACTTTCCGTCCTGTTCAATAAATTCAAAATCGTGATTATGATAACAAAATTGTATTCCTGCTTTTTTACATTTTTCCCCGGCAGTATTAAATTGCTCTGCAAGTTGCTTGTAATGGTCTAATCCTCCCCGCTCCTGCTCGCTTAAATAAGCACACACCATATATTTTACACCAACTTCATGTGCATCTTCTATCGCTCTGTTCCAATCATACAACAATGTTCCTTTTGTTTCTTCGCCATTTGTTTTTTCAAGTCCTAATCTGTAATGGCTGCTTGGCATTATTAATCCGTTTTGTTTTAGCAGAGCTAAAAATGTTTTCGAATCCATTCCATAAAATTTTTCATTACCTGTATAAGTGGCACCTTCCACAGAGTTGTAGCCTATTTGCGCAACTTTTGCTAATGTACCTGCAGCATCTTGTTGCATCGCATCTTTAACAGTATATAACTGCAAGCCGATATAAGAATGATTATAATTTGCGGATGCAGTTTTAGTTAATAATGCGGCGGAAGCAAGTGCTGTTGATTTGATGAATGTTCTTCTTGAAGTGATCATTATTAATTTTTTTATTGTTAGAATTAGAAGTGTTATAAAGATAGTTTATTTATTACATGATTGAAATGATAAAAACATTTTCCTTATCATCATTTTCACATATAAATATTAGGTACGATTTTTATTACTGAAATAGTTAAACGCTAATTTATGGAAAACAATAAGAAAACAAAACCGGAACAGGAACAAAACTTACCAGGCTCACAACAAAAAATGCATCCAAAACCTGTGGTTGATAATAAAGATTATAAATCCGGCGAAAGATTAAAAAATAAAGTTGCATTAATAACCGGCGCCGACAGTGGCATTGGCGCAGCGGTTGCTATTTTATTTGCAAAAGAAGGCGCAAAAATTTCAATAGTTTATTTGAATGAACATGAAGATGCAAACGAAACAAAACGCATTGCAGAAAGTTATGGCGGAAAAGTTTTACAGCAGCCAGAAGATTTGAGAGTTAAATACAATTTATTAAATGAAGCAACTACTATTTTTCCTTTTTACTTTATTAATATGCCTGCTGACAGCTTGCAATAACAAAACCAGCAACGATAAAAATGATAGCAGCGTTGTTTTCGGCGATAGTATTCCCATAAGCAATGGGCTGATAGGAAAAGTATTTCTGCTGCCCGACACTACTACGAAGCTGCCCGATTTTGATACCATGCAACCACAAGCAAATTCTATTTATATAAACAAATTGATATCCCAACGCAAAATTGGTCAGCAGGGTTTCCGGGCATGCATAACCGGTTTGAATGGTTTGGCATTGAATACACAGGGAATTTTATGCCAAATAAATCTGGCAATTATTTATTTAAGTTAGTGAGCGATGATGGCTCGCAATTGTTTATATTCTTCTTCAATTAAAGCATCAACGAAATGACTATCTTCGCCACCAACATCAATGATATTAGCAGTTTTGGGAAGCCGAAATAAATTGAGAAATTCAATAGATGTTTTGGGATATTTCTGAAACCAACTGAATTCATTTTCCTTATTAGTCTCATAGATATTTTCCCAGTGCTGCTTTACATCTGCATGTTTCATTAATGTTTGCTTTTATTCTATTTATGATTTGCCTGCCAGGTTTTGAATTCATTAATTTCCTTTTGCTGGTCGTCAATACCTTTCTGTGCCATTTGTTTCAGCTTGCTATCCATACCATTTTTCAATTCGAGCTTTGCCATAGCAATACCGTCTTGATGATGTGAAGACATCATTGTTGCAAAATCTTTATCCACATTGCCGCTCATTTGCATAGACTTCGTTTTACTGCTCATTTCTGACATTGATTTTTGCAATTCACCTTCACCCATTTTCATTCCTGACGGCTTCATATTATTCAGCAGATCTCTTAACTTGTTTTGTTCGTCTGTTTGCTTAGTAATAATATTTTGAGCCATTGATTTCATCTTTTCATCTGAACCTTGTGCTAATTCGATCTTTGCCATATCAATAGCTCCCTGATGATGTTCTATCATCATAGTTGCAAAGTCCTTATCAAAATCCCCGGTCATTTTCATTGCATTCATGTTAGCCATCATGTTGTTCATTGCATCCATTAATCCGTTATTGGATTGATTGGAATTCATCTTCATGCCGGAATCCATTTTCATATTATTATTGCTATCTGACATCGAAGAAGTTGAAGTTGTATTTGCTGTATCATTTTTTGTTGTGTTATTATTTCCATTACTGCATGATTGCATAAAAGATAAAGAGCCAAATAAAAATGTAGTGATTAAAATTTTGTAGTTCATAATTTTTAGTTTTAAAGATTTAATAATGCTTGATTTTTTTTATATTATAAATAATTTTTTAAATAAAAGAAATGCAGAAGAATTCTCATCTGCATTTCAAATTAATTGTTTAAGCCGTTGCACGGCATTCTTCCGCACAAGTTCTGCAAGCTTCTGCACATTGCCTGCAATGTTCCATTCCCATTGCAGCATGCTTTTCACATTCTTCAGCACAGGCATCGCATATTTCTACACACTCTTTCATCAAGTGCATTGCATGCTCTGAACCTCTTGCAACGAACCCGGCTGTAAGTGCACAGATTTCAGCGCAATCCAAATCTAGTTTAATACATCTGGCTAACATCTTAACATCCTGCTCATCTAAACAGGATGAAAGACAGTGATTGCATTCAGTTGCACAATCGTTTAGTGCATCAATCGTTTTTTGATTTTTTTCGTGACTCATGTTTTTTAATTTTAATTGTTATAAAAGTTTTTTATTTTTTTACTTTTAGCATACTTGCATTAATGGCAACAACTATAGTACTCAAACTCATCAATACAGCTCCTGCTGCTGGGCTTAATAGAATTTCCCACTTATATAAAACGCCTGCTGCTAATGGTAATGCAATAACATTATAACCAGTTGCCCATCCTAAATTTTGAATCATTTTACGATATGTAGCCTTCCCAAATAATATAAGGTTAGCAATATCTTTCGGGTTACTGTTTACTAAAACTATTCCAGCGGTTTCTGCTGCAATATCACTTCCACTTCCTACGGCAATACCTACATCAGCTTGCGCCAGTGCAGGTGCATCGTTAACACCATCGCCTGTCATTGCAACAAACTCTCCATTGCTTTGCAGTTCTTTTATTTTTTCTAATTTTTGATGTGGTAAAACCTCTGCAAAAAATCCATCCATATTTAATTTCTCAGCTACAGACTGTGCAACAGCTTTATTATCCCCGGTTAATAATGTAGATTTAATACCGTTCTTTTTTAATGTTTCAATAGCTTCTGCTGATTCAGGACGAATGGCATCTGATAAGGCAATATATCCGGCTAATAAATTATTGATTAATACAAAAACAATTGTTTCTGCAAAATCTGTTTTAAAACCAGACGGCAAGGCAATCTTATTTTCTTTAAGATAACCAGGACTTACCACTTTTACGTCCTTACCTTCTACCTTAGCTCCGACACCCTGACCTGTAATAGCTTTGAAATTTTGTGTAGAAGGAACCGATAACTTTAAATCTTTTACTTTTTGCATAATACCGGTAGCAATAGGATGTTCTGAGTTTTGTTCCAACGCAGAGGCGATGCGCAGCAATTCATTTTCCGTTAGTCTGTTTTCCAATGAAACAATTTTTGAAACTTCAAATTTTCCTATTGTTAATGTTCCTGTTTTGTCAAAGACAATAGTTGTTATTTTTCTGGAATTTTCAAAGGCTGTTCTGCTCTTAATTAATAAACCGCTTTTTGCGGCAATTGCAGTTGACTTTGCTACTACTAAAGGAACTGCAAGACCTAAAGCATGCGGGCAGCATATTACAATTACCGTTACCATTCTTTCTACGGCAAATGCAATTGTTTGTCCATTAATATACCAGTATAAAAATGTAACAGTACCCGCTAACAATGCAATGACAGTGAGCCATTGGGCTGCGCGGTCCGCTAATAATTGTGTGTTTGATTTTGAATTTTGTGCATCCTGCACCAGTTTAATAACCTGTGAGAGATATGAATCTTTTGAGTTGTGCGAAACCTGTACTTTTAATGATCCGTTTCCATTTAAAGAACCTGCAATTACTTTATCACCTTTTAGTTTTTGCACAGGTTTTGATTCACCTGTAAGCATAGATTCATTGAGAAAACTTTCGCCTTCTGTTATAATTCCATCCGCTGCAATTTTTTCCCCCGGCTTTATCAGTATAACATCATTTTCTTTTAGTGAATCTGTTTTTACATCTGTTATATTACCGTTATTAATTAAGTGCGCATCTGCAGGCATTAATTGTACCAATAATTCTAATTCTTTTGATGCACCGGCAATAGATTTCATTTCAATCCAATGCCCTAACAACATTATTAAAATTAAAGTTGTTAGTTCCCAAAAAAAATCCATTCCGTTCAAGCCAAACACGGTTGCCACACTATAAACATAAGCTACTGTAATTGCAAACCCAATCAGCGTCATCATTCCGGGCTTCCATGTTTTCATTTCATCCAACCATCCTTTTAAAAATGGTAATCCTCCATAAAAGAAAACAACAGATGATAATACCAATAGCAAATACAAGGAACCTGTAAACTGCCAGTTAACACCCAGCATTTGATGTATCATAGGAGACAACAAAATAATTGGCACTGTTAATACAAGAACTACAAAAAATCTTTTTTTGAAATCAGCGATCATAGCTCCATGATCATGCGCACCGTGCATTTTACTATGGTCCATTTTGCTTTGATCCATTGTTGAATGATCCATTTTGTGATCATCCGTTTTCATTTTATTATCATCCCTTTGAACAACAGAAGCATCTTTTTTATGCTCTAAAGTTGGGGAGGGAGTTTCATCCTGTTTCATTGTGTCATGATTCATTGTTGAATGATCCATTCTTATTTTGGAATGATCCATTGCTTCCATGTTCATATTATGTGACTGATGACCTTCACCCGATAGTTTTGTTTCTGAATGATGATTTAGTGAATGATCATGCTTTTCAGCGGCAGGTTTTTCACTAATTGAAAAGTTTCCAGCCCTTGATACATATTGCTGCAACTGCAAAACATCAGGATGTTTTTCGACAGTAATCGTAATCGTTGGTGGATTTGATGTTGTTTCCACTGCTTGCACATCAGGATGCCGTGACAAAGCCTCTTTAACTTTTTCAATATCGCTGTTTCCTTTTGTTCCTATTATATTGTAATGGTGTTGATGTGCCATGGTGATTGTTGTTTCAACAGATCATTAAATATTTTCTATTATTGAACTATATTTTAAAATGAAGCATCATGCCGCTGTCTTCATGGTTAAGTAGTTGCATTGGTCATTGTAAATCTCTTATCTATGCATACTTTTTCATAAGCATACAATTTCTAAAGCATCAATAACGAT
Source organism: Chitinophagaceae bacterium (assembly GCA_051004255.1). Lineage (GTDB taxonomy): Bacteria > Bacteroidota > Bacteroidia > Chitinophagales > Chitinophagaceae > JBPCKN01. The sequence continues at coordinate 45,829 of JBPCKN010000014.1, forward strand.
TACCATAATAGCCTCTGTAATGAGGATGCCCCCAAGGACGAGAATACCGATAGTAATATGGGTTATAAAAAGGCCGCGGATTATAATACGGTCTTACACCATAATATGGTCGTGTGCCAACTCCAACCGCAACTCTTGAAGGAGCGCAGGAACTTAAGAAAAGGATTGCAAAAATTGCAACCGCTAATAATAAACGTTTCATAATTTATAATTTTTAAAAGTTAGATACATTATTTTGTCGTATAACTGTATGCGAATCGTGCTACTCCTATTTGAAACTGTTTTCTCAACATAGCAATCAATTTATTTTGTCTGACGTTCTTTCTCATCAGTAAATCCGATTATTGAAATTCCAATTCCAAATAAATAACCCGAAAACTGTTTCGTAGTTGCATATTTACTACTACCAAAAACAAAACGATAGTTTGTTTCTGCTGTTAACCAAAGGTCCGCATCCTGATTGTTTGAAATTAACTTGAATGAAAAGCCAGCCCCAGGTTCAAGTAAATAAAAATAATTTGTTGCAACTTCTTTTGGTCTGTATTTATACCGTTTTTCCTTAATAGCATTATCACCCAGCCTTGAAACAGACAGTCCATTAATTAAATTAATATTCACCCGCATTCTGTCGGTTTGTAAAAAATTGTATTGATTAATCCATCCTATTTCGTAATAATAAATTATTGGTTTACCGATTGAGTAGGTGAATGTGTCACCAATTTTCTTTTGAGAAAATGTTATATAAACTCCGGTTCCAATCCGCTCAGTTGGAAAATATTTAATGTTCCAATTAACACCATAAAATTTCTTTGATAACAATGGTGTTTGAACTGCATAAAGGTCGATGCCAACATCTTTTGAAACCTTAGTTTTTAAAGTGTCGCTTGATTGTGCAAATGAGTAGGCTTTAATTGCAGATAAACAAATTAAAAGTATTAAAGTCCGTTTCATTCTTTTTTAATTTTTGAGCTTGCAGTTCGTCACAGCCTGTCGTACAACAGTTGGTTGAGTTAATAAATTTACTCATTACACTTCAGTGATTCAAGATAATTTCCTTTTGCATCAAACTCCAAAGCCATGTCTTTTATCTGCACTTCGTAAGTAACAATTCCTGAAGCATCGGTAATTTGTGCAACGTCTTTAAATATTTCGTCTGGATAATTTTTTTGCACATACGCTGCAACGCCTTGTGGCAAATCTTCTACCGGCATTTGCATTTCGGTTATTATTCTTTTACCTGTAGTATCATAAGTAAGGGAGATGGGCGCTTTGCCGGTAAAAAACGCAACCTCGTAATTAATACTGTCTTTGCCCCAGTAGCATTTTTTTGCGTTTGGATAGTCTTTGTGAAAAGCATCCATAACTGAGGAAGGAACATCTTTTGCTTTACACTTTTGTGCCTGTGCATTGCTAAAAAATGCGGCAAGCAATAATAAAAGAAATAGCTTTTTCATAATTTAGTTTTTTGAGTGTTATTAAATAATATCATTTGAACTGCTGATGCAATGAATAATTTAAATTGATTGTATTATTTATAAATTTTTAGAACCGTGCCGCCTCGTCTACTTTTCTAATTCTTTTAATTTAGCTTTCATAACTTTTATTTCTTCTTCCTGACTTGAAATAATTTCCTGTTGTAGTTTTTTAATTTCAGGGTCTTGTGTTGCAGATTTTTCACTCATAAGAATTGCTGCAGCATGATGCGGAATCATTCCTTTCAAAAATTGTTTATCGGAAACGCCTGCCTGCACCCTGATGCACGAGTAAAATACTATCAATGCAACGGCACTTAAACTTATAATAACCGCATTGAATTTTTTGTTTATATACATGTTGCTCATTACTACCATCTCAATAATAATCATTGGCATTGTCATTAAACCTGCCATATAAAACTGATTGATATTTGAATAAACATTGCTGAATGAATCTGCCATTGAATACATAAGTATGTACATAGATATAAAAGACAGCACTGCCATTGCGATAAGTTTTTTATAGTGCTTACTATGCATGGCGCTATGTTGTTCGTGATTCATAATTTATTTTTTTATGGGTTAAAAAAAGATTATTTACTTGGCCTAATATGTTAGGGTAACTCCTGCACCATAACCCATATCGCTATCGTAGTGAGTGGATAGAGAAAACCATTTTCTTACAATATATCTGAAACCTGCAGCATATTCTTTATCGGTGTTTACCATAAAATTGAAGCGTAACCGATTGGTTACGGGTACGTCTTCCCTGCTTAACTGAAAGCGGAATTTGCCATTACCGTCAACTCTTGCATCTGCAATAATGAGTGTAGGTAAAGTGTATTGCACGCCTGCAACAAATGTTTTACGATTGTCTTTATCACTCGACTGACCAAGCATATTGAATTTTTCGTCACCAAAAATGTTTTTAATGTCACTACCTACCTTTTTATAATGATAGTCGAATCCGACATAAGGAAACAACCATTGCATTTTTCCAAAATATCTGCCGAAATTTGTTTCGCTTTCATACCCATGCTCAGGATGCAAGCCCAGGTGCCAGGTTTCCTGTAAAGCATATCTGTTGCCTGCCAGCATTATTTCTCCCTCACTTCCATTACTTTCCAGCCCTACTTTTGCCATAGGATGAGACATACGGTTATCCTGCTTAAAATTTTTATATGCTTGTGCTGCATCGGGCAATTCAGGATTTACAGGAGAATTTACATAACTAAAAACATTGCCCATTCCAGTCATCATGTGATATAAGATGTGGCAATGAAAAAACCAGTTACCGCTTTGGTTTGCTGCAAACTCTATGGTATCTCTTTCCATGGGCATGATGTCTAATACATTTTTTAAAGGAGCATATTCACCCTGCCCGTTCAATACTCTAAAGTCATGACCATGCAAATGCATTGGATGCCGCATCATGGAATTGTTGAAAAGAATAATGCGTACATTTTGCCCTTTCTCAATTAATATTTTATCCGATTCATTTACTGTTTTATTATTGATTGACCATACATAACGATTCATGTTTCCTGTAAGCATAAAATGAAGCTCTTTGTACGGCACATCAGGTAATGTTGTTTTCACAAGTGAGCGTAACATCCCATAATTAAGCGTTACAGTCTCACCCCGCGCCATCTCCGAAGTAGAGGAGGCTATTTGCTGAGTATTCTTCAACTTCATGCCTTTCATGTTATCCATCTTCATACCTGGCATACTATCTTTTTTTTGTTCGTTCATCTTCATGTCTTTCATATCATTCGTCTTCATATTTTTTGAGCTATCCATTTTTATATCTTTCATGTTCATCATTTTGTCCATCGTATTTCCTTCTGATTTCCCATAGCCGGTAATTTCCGGATACATAACCGTGTTCATATCCATTGTTTGATTACTCATATCCATGCCTTGCATCATCTTCATATCGCCATTCATTTTCATCATATCATTCATCATCTTCATTCCTTCAAAATATTTTAGCTTGGGTAATGCGGGTGCATTCATTTTCATACCGCTGCCTAACCACAATGAAGCAGCTTTTGTACGGTCTTCCGCAGTTGCTCTAAATTCGTAACTCATATTATCGGGAATGGTTACAACTACATCATAAGTTTCAGCCGGAGCTATAATCATCCGGTCAACTTCTACAGGTTCAACATCATTTCCGTCATTGCCTACAACGGTTAATTTTCCACCGGCATATTGGAGCCAGAAGTAAGATGATGCCCCTGCATTTACAATACGCAACCTTACTTTTTCACCGGCATTAAACTGCGGCACTGCATTTTCGGGTTTGCCGTTAGCAAGAAACCTATCATAATACACATCGCTCACATCCATTGCTTTCATGCGCTTCCATTCGTTGGTAAGCTTAGCTTTAAAATAACCTTGTTTAATTGCTTCTGCATAGCTCTGCGTACTTCCTTTTTGAATGGCGTACCAATCATTCATACTACGCAGGCGACGCTGAACTTCATAAGGTTTTTCATTTGTCCAATCGCTTAACACCAAAGTGTATTCTTTCATGGGCTGCTGCTCATCTCTTTTTTTAAAAACTAAAGCGCCGTACATACCAGATTGCTCCTGAAGAGCGCTGTGCGAATGATACCAATACGTACCATTTTGTACAACTGCAAATTTGTATAAATGTGTTGTACCTGGCGGAATGGGGGCAGTGGTTAAATACGGAACTCCGTCCGCCTCATTAGGCAAAATAACTCCATGCCAATGCAGAGATGTTTCTTCTGTTTTAAGCATGTTATGCAAATAAATTTCTGCAGTATCACCTTCAGTGAAAGTGAGCGTGGATGCTGGTATTGAGCCATTGATAGCAATAGCATGTTTAGATTTTCCTGTAAAGTTTACCATTGTATCCTTTACATATAAATCGTAACGAACAGTTTTGCCGGAAGATAAATTAACTTTCTCTGCAATTTGTTGAGGCATTTTCAAATCCATGTCCTCACTTGTATCTTTTGATTTAGACATGTCCATGCTCATATCCATTTGCATCTCTTCCTTTTTTGGAGACGATGTATCTTTTGACATTTGCATTGCATCATGCTTTTGAGGCGAAGGCTTTTTCCTTACATTTTTTGTTTTTTCTTTTGGCATTGGCATATTCATCGGCATTTGTGCAAATGCAGAAGAATATATTGCCAAAACAAATGCTATAAGAATTATGTGTTTCATTTTTTTTATTTTATTATTGACAACATTTTTTCTTTCTGATGAAAACAGATTTCAGTATTCTCAATATTGCTTTGCCAATACGTTTCATTATTTTAATTTTTTGATGAAAGACTATCTTTTGTTTTTTCAATCCAGTCAATAACCAATTGCTTATCTTCTTTTGAAAGATTTGCATTTTTATGTATCAATTTGTATGACCAAAATGGCATTGTGCCATCATTAAGACTATGTTCAATTCCTTTCAATTTGTTTATCTGCCTTCTGTGTGAATATGAACCAAATTCACTGAAATTGAGGTCGGCTTTACCTTCTTTGATATGATGTGCCAACATCCAAGCCGTTGGTTGAATATTTGAATACCAGGGATAGTTGGTATTGTTGCTATGGCAATCGTAACAGGCAGTTTTAAGAACAGACTGAACGCTATCAGGAACGTTGTATGTTTTTGTTATATCTGTTGACAATATCTGCCCGCTTTGATTACGGGCTGGTTGTATAAATTGAATGACAATAAATACAGTGAGTAGAGCAAACAGAATTTTTTTTATCCATTTCATGCTTAGCTATTTTAATTCTTCTTTCACCGAACCGCAGGTTGGCATTTTACCTCCGAGATATGGATTTTTTATTTCTTTAGTTTCACTAAGCCATGTTGCGCCTTTTTTATTATTATACATAGGGCAATAGTCCTGGTACAATGTTGTACCAGCGCCAAATGTTTTCACCATGTCATACAAATCTTTACTAAGCATATCAAAATGTTCGCGCTGATGATCAATTTTATCGCCATTGTCGCCAATATGTTCTGCGTTTTCTTTTACATCATCTGCTGCATCTTCATATACTTTCTTTTGGTCTGCTGTAAAAGATGTTTTATCCACTTTGCTTAAAGCATCAACCATTGCTTTTCCGGCGGTTGCTGCATCTTTTCCATTATCATTTGCCAATGCATTTTTTATCTGCAAATATTCTCCTACAACTTCTTTTATTGATGAACCTGATTTTGAAGTTGCATCGTTTGCAGCGCCATTCATTGGCTGCATGTTGTTTGCCTGAGCAGTGTCGCTATTTTTTTTATTGTCTTCAGTGAATTTATTGTTGTCGTTATTGCAGGCTGTGAACGAAACAAGAGATATGGCAATGCCAAAAATTATATTTTTCATATTTGCATTTTTAGTGATAAGAAATTTTGATTTGTGTTATTTTAGAGTTTCTGTTATTTTGCCGCAGGTAGGCATAGCGTTGCCGAAATAGGGATTTTTGATAGCTGCCTCACTGCTTAGCCAGTATGCTTTTTTCATTGGGCAGTAATCTTTGTAAATAGGCTGTGAAGTAAGCTTTACCGCTTTCGCCAACTCAAACATATTGGCGGAGAGATTGGCAAAATGTGCTCTTTGATCTTTTATATCTTTGGTTTCTGAAATTTTTCCGGCATCTTTTAATAAAGCATCGCGGTTTCCTTCAGATAAATCTCTGTGACTAATGCCATTGGCAGTTTTTACAAATTCTTCTGCACTTGATGCGGCGGCATTAGCATTGCCATCTACCAAAGCATTCTTAATGTTGTAATATGAAGTAAGTAGCCGTGAAAATTGAGATTGTTTTATGGTATCCTGGGCAAAACTTTGTTGAATAAATGCGACTGTGAAGAATGCAACTATAAGAAAAAACTTTTTCATTTTTGTTTGATTTAATTTAATGTTACAATAAAATAATTAAAAGCATAGCATCATCTATTAATGCCATACTAAAAGATGTAACATCAAATCAAATTTGAAAACTCTGAATAGCTATGCGAATATCTGTTATGGGAGGAGGATGACTTCGTACAAAATATTTAATGCTTGGAGATAACTGAGAAGCAAATAAAACATTTATATTATAAAATGAAGATGTGAATGCTGTAAGAAAAACAGGATTTATTATTGAGTTTGAAGATGGAGGAACAGATTTATCTTCCTGTGAAATTTTAACTACTTTATCATGACAGCAACCGTCTTTATCATCTTTTGATTGGTGGTTTTTATCTGCTTCATCATGGTGAGAATGGTGCTCTGTTATTGTTGTTGTTTCTTCTTCGTGATGATGAGAATTAAAACCCATATTTATACCCACAGCGCAGGCAAAACCAACAACAGTATTTAATGCAAATACTGTTAGAAGTAGTGCTGCTTTTAATTTTATAGATATAATTCTTTCCATTTATGAGTACAAAAATAGCGATAATCTTTACAAATTTATCAACTATGATTCGTTAAAACGTAGGTTGTTAATAAAAGGAATTTTAATTTCTCAAAATTACATTCTTTATCTATCTTAATGTTTACATAATTATCGAAATTATTTATATAATTTTCATATTGGATTTATGATATAGAAAGTGATTATTAAATCCGTCAAAGTAATATTGCTTACTAAAAATAATCCTTAATTATTCTACACTGCTTTTGCAATTTTTTCCATAATATGATAACTATCTCCAAACCTGCATAATGCATCGCAGTGCTGGCGCAAATCAGAAAACATAATGTATTTAATAGTTACATTGTTTTGTTTTATTGCAGGTCGTGATAATTGCAAAACAACATCCCTTTCTCTTTCATCAGGCACAATTAAATAAAATATTTCGTCTCCATCGGCAATAGTATAACTTAAATCTGTTAATCTTAAAATACCTGAATAAATGCTTGTACTTTTTTCTACTTCAAAGGCAGCGATTACATTATTGGTTCCTTTTTGAAACCAAAGCACGTCAATTAATTTAACAGTATTCAATGTTTCTTTATCTAAACTGATTTCAGGAAACTGCTGTAAGCTCATAAAAGAAAAACTATTGCCGCAATGAGATTTGGAACGGTCATTTGAAGCAGCTATAACATCATATCCTAAAGCACAACCAATCTTCAATAAATGAAATTGCATTTCGGTGTGTAAATCTTCTTGCTTCTTTTCCTGCTCTATATCTTCGCGCCGCTTCTCAATCAGCTTCTCTAATTTTTTCCGTTCCGGTTCAGATAAATATTCATCTGTTCCTAAAACTAATTTCTGCGTACCAATTTCAAACAACAATCCTGCAATAGCGCCAAGGTCTGAAGAAAGTTCAGAACGATTTTGGTTATTAGTATCAATCATCACTTCACGTATTTTCAAGTATTCGCTCCAACTTCCTAATTTCTTTTTGTCTTTAAATAAATAATTGAAACCATTAATAATTGCGGTATTAAATGGAGGTATAATAGTTGGATGAAGAAAATATAAAATGCTTGCTACCGCGGGACCAAGACCCTTAATCTTTATTGAATCAAGCTTAATGATTTCCCTGATGATTTGTTCTTCGGTTTTTGCATTCATACAATTCTCAAGGAATTGCCCGAAAGCCTGTTTGTTGTTTTCATTCTCGTAAATATCCGGTATGCGCAATTTTGGTTTCCAGCAAAATGGATGAGCAGCACCTTCGAATACCTGCTTTTGTTCTGTAATGCATGTAAGAACAAATTCAAGAGATGAACCTTTAAAGTCGTTTGGAAAGCGTTTGCATTTTATGTCGTTTACTACTTGCATTACGCCACGACGTATAGAACGAAATGCTTTTAAGCGTTCTTCATTATTGATGAACCAGGTGTTGAATACAGATTGTTTGTCTTGTTTGTATTGCTCAATGATTTGGAAAAAATTGATATTCATTTTATAACATGGATAGTTTTAATTGTACAGATTGTAATACAAAATAATTTATTTGAGTTATATGCCAACCATTTTTGTTCACATAAAAAATCAAACCTATACAACGAATATCTTATCTCAATTTACCTTCTCAAAAGTGCTATATGTTCAGATGAAGCAATGTTAAAGTAAATACATAAGTTTTATTTCATTAAACAATGATAAACTATCCGAATCTTATACAGTATAAAATAAAAAATTATGAAAAAGATTTTCCTAACAACAATAATAACAGCAACAGCAGTTATTATGGCGTCAACCGCCGATGCAAATAATTCCAATATAAATTTTCGGGGGGCGAAAAGTGTAGTTTTTCTTAATGAAAGCGTGAATAATTATGGATATAGTAATAAGAGGTATTACGATAAAGATTGCAAGTATAATTTAAATTATTATAGTAATTATGGGTATAACAAGTATTGCCCCACCGACAACAGTTATAACCTGAATTATGGAAATTACGGATACAACAGGTATTATGACAGAGATGACTACAGATATAAGCTCAATTATTCCAGAACCTATGGCTATAACAGAAATTATGATAGAGATGACAGATATAAAAGGTATAATGACAGGGACAACAGGTCTTATAGCCGGGGTAAAAGTTATAGCAATAAAAAATGATGACCGAAACAGAAAAGGATCAAATGGAGGAACCAGAAATAGATCGGGTAATGGTGGTAAAAATAGATCGAGCGGTAAGAAGTAATTGCGAAGATAAAAACAAACATTGAACGCTGCTTTATGCAGCGTTTTTATTTTAAGTAAGCTAAGGTTGTATGATAATTTTTATTTCATAATTTGAAATAGTCAAGATTTAATCGGACAGGAAAAATTGATGAAAATAAATTATATGCTTTAATTGATAAGCATACAGAAAAACCATTGCTCGGTTTATTCGGCCCTAATAAAATAAATGTACTCAAATTGAATATTGCATTAGATGAATTGAAATGATTTTAGATGATTAAAAATAGAAACAAAATGAAAAAATTAATTATAGTTGCAACAATTTTTATATCAACATTTGCAGATGCACAAGACAGTACAAAAATTAATCCATTAACCGTTAGCGGTTATGCAGAAATATATTATAGTTACGATTTTAATAATCCATTAAATAATACAAAGCCATCCTTCATTTATAGCCATAACAGAAATAATGAAATGAATTTAAATTTAGGATTTATAAAAGCATCTTATATAACACAGAAAAAATCAGAGCCAATTTATCTCTTGCTGCCGGCACTTATATTAACGCAAATTATTCGGCAGAACCCGGCGTATTAAAAAATATTTTTGAAGCAAATGCAGGAATAAAAATTTCATCAAAAATAATTTAGGATTGATGCAGGAATTTTTGCATCGCATATTGGCTTTGAAAGTGCCATCAGTGCAAGCTGCTGGACGCTAACAAGAAGTATTCTTGCAGATAACACTCCTTATTATGAAAGTGGTGTGAAACTTAGTTATACTTCAAAAAATTCCAAATGGTTTTTAAGCGCTTTGGTGTTGAATGGATGGCAGCATATTCAGCGACCTGATGGAAATACAACACCTGCATTTGGTACACAAATAAAGTTGACTCCGTCAGAAAAAATATCATTAAATTCAAGCACATTTATTGGAAATGATAAACCAGACAGCATCAGGCAATGGCGTTATTTCCATAACTTTTATGGAATATTTCAACTGAGCAAACAATTTGGTATTACTGCAGGTTTCGATTGTGGCATACAGCAAAAATCAAAAGGAAGTAGTGAAATGAATTCGTGGTATTCGCCGGTGATTATTTTAAAATTAAATGCTGGTAATAAAAATGCTTTTGCTGCAAGAGCTGAATATTATAATGATGAAAACGGAGTAATAATTTCAACAGGAACGCCAAATGGCTTTAAAACTTTTGGGCTCCGTTTAAATTACGATCATCAAATAACAAGCAATGCAGTTTGGCGAATAGAAGTTCGTAATCTTTCAAGTAAGGATGAAATTTTTATTAAAAAAGATAACAGCTTATCAAACAATGAAACGTTTATAACAACATCACTTGCTGTTTCGTTTTGAAAATAATTAATAAATGAATTTCAAAAAAAATTATTTTTAATTAATGGCTGAAGAATCAGAAATATCGAACAATCTTCTTACTCAATTTAATAAAACAGGGAAAGGAAAATTGGAAATATACATTGGCATGAGTGCCGGTGTGGGCAAAACTTATCGCATGTTGCAGGATGCTCATGCAATGAAAAATAATGGCATTAATGTTAGCATAGGATATATTGAAACGCACGGCAGGAAAGAAACGCAGGCTTTGCTCGATGGTTTATCTGTTATTCCGCGAAGAGAAGTTTTTTATAAAAGAAAAAAGCTGGAAGAATTAAATGTACAGGCAGTTTTACTTTTACATCCTGAAGTAGTGATTGTGGATGAATTGGCGCACACTAATATTCCCGGAAGTAAAAATAAAAAACGCTGGCAGGATGTGTTAGATATATTACATGAAGGAATAGATGTAATTACTGCAATTAATATTCAGCATATTGAAAGTATTAATGAAGAAGTAAAAGAAATTACAGGTATCGAAATTAAAGAAAGAGTGCCTGATAAAATTTTGCAAATTGCCGATGAAGTTGTGAACATCGATTTAGCTGCAGATGAATTAATAACAAGATTAAAAGAAGGAAAAATTTATGATCACACAAAGATTCAGCAGGCACTAACAAATTTCTTTCAGCCTGAAAAAATATTGCAGTTAAGAGAGCTGGCACTGAAAGAAGTAGCCGGGCAAGTTGAACGAAAAGTAGACTATCAAATCACTGCTAAGCAAACACAATTTCGTCATGAACGTTTTTTAGCATGTATTTCTTCAAACCAGCAAATTGCACAACGCATCATTCGCAAAACTGCAAGGCTGGCATCTTATTATAACAGCTTATGGTTTGTGCTTTATGTGCAAACGCCAAAAGAATCATCGGATAAAATTCCTTTAGCTTCACAAAGACATTTAATAAATAATTTTAAAAATGCAACAGAATTGGGCGCTGAAGTAATTCAAAAAAAAAGAGAAAATATTGCATCGCTAATTATCGAAACGGTAAATGAAAAAAATATTACTACCATTTGTTTAGGCAAACCGCATTTAAATCTTTTTCAAATCATTTTAAAAACAAGTGTCTTCAATCAATTATTAAAAACGCTTTCAAAAAATAATATTGATATAATTATTCTTTCTTAATGGCATTAAACGTAAAAAATAAAATCTGGCTCGGCACTTTGTTTCTTTTTCTGTTATTGCTTTTAACGGGAGGCGTTGGCATTTACTACATGGCAAAAATAAAAGCAGATGAAAAAAATATTTTGAAAGATAATTATGAGAGTTTAAATTATTGCCATGCTATGCAGCAGCAATTAAATAATTACCAGCAAAACTATCATCAATCAATAAATTTATTTGAAACTGATTTGCGTAAGGAAGAAAATAATATTACAGAACGCGGAGAGAAAAAAGCAGCAGATAATTTGAGAAGTTATTTTAATAAATTTAAAACAGGTGACACTTCAGCACAAAACATTCATGCAATTCAGCAGCAAATACAGGAACTTTCATTATTAAATTTAAATGCTATTCAACGTAAAAACATTGCTGCGCAAGCATCTGCTGATGATGCGCTTACAATTATTATTTCACTTGGGGGAATTGTGTTTCTTATAGCGTTTACGTTTATTGTAAATTTTCCATCAGTGATAACAAATCCAATTAGTCAATTAACCGAAGCAATAAAAGAAATATCCAATAAAAATTACAAGCATCGCGTTCATATTAATAATAAGGACGAGTTTGGAAAATTGGCAAATGCATTTAATGATATGGCTCAGCGACTTGAGTATTTTGAAAACAGTAACATGAATAAATTAATGTTTGAAAAAAACCGCGCTGAAGCTGTGATAAACAGTTTAAAGGATGCAAGTATTGGCATAGATAAAAACAATAATATTTTATTTGCAAATTATCAGGCATTACAATTAATGGGTTTAAAATCTGAAGACGTAATCGGAAAATCAGTTACAGAATTAAATTCTAAAAATGATTTGTTTCGTTTTTTAATGGAACCTGATGCATCCGCACCTTTTAAAATTGTAATGGATAACAAAGAAAATTATTTTGTAAAAGAAACGATTGAAGTATCACATGGAGAAGCAAATAATAAAGTAATTGTTTTAAAAAACATCACCTCATTTAAGGAAATGGATGTTGCAAAAACAAATTTTATTTCCACTGTTTCACACGAATTAAAAACGCCATTGGCATCTTCTGATTTTACTTTAAAATTATTAGAAGATGAACGCATCAGCAAATTATCGCCTGAGCAAAAGGAATTAGTGGAAAATTTAAAACAGGATAATCAACGGATGCTGAAAATACTGAGCGAACTATTAAATATGTCGCAAGCAGAATCAGGGCGAATTCAATTAAATATTTCATCAGTAAATCCTGTTGATATTATTGAGCAAGCAATACAGGCAGTTTCAAACAGTGCAAAGCAAAAAGAAATTATTATTAAAAATTTATCTGATAAAAATCTTCCCCAAATAAAAGCTGATGCCGAAAAAACAACCTGGGTTTTGAATAATTTTTTAACGAATGCTATCAAATATTCATCCGTAAACAGCACCATAGAAGTTATAGCTAAACAGAAAAACGGAAATGTAATTTTTTCAGTTACAGATCATGGCTCTGGTATTGATAAAAAATATTTGCCAAGATTATTTGAAAGATACTTTCAGGTTCCTGGTTCAAAGGAAAAAGGCACGGGATTAGGTTTAGCAATATCAAAGGATTTCATAGAAGCGCAAAATGGAAAGATTTGGGTAGATAGTGAAATTGGCGACGGAGCAATTTTTTGTTTTTCGTTACCCAAATAGTTCTATTTGTTCCCTTTCATCAAGAGAATTGAATTGGTAAAGAGTCATGTAATGAAACGTTATAAATAATAATAAATATCAGATCGAATTTTTCAGAACATAAATTATTTCTTTGACACATCCCTTTTCTTTTTAAGCCCCTGATGAACAGTTTTTGGTTTTGTTTTTTTTGCTCCAGATTTCTTCACTTCTCTTTCATACTTTTCTCTGCCTGGATAAAATAGTGCCATTGGCTTTCCGGAAAGAAGTCGCGTGGCGAAATTCCAAAATAATCTGCCAATGCATTAATATGTCTAATGTTGTATTTGGCTCTGCTATTCGTTCTTTCAACATCACTAATATAAGATCGGGAAATGCCGATAATATTTGCAATATCTTCTTGTGTAAGCTGCTTCTTATTTCTCAAATTTCTTAGAAAGTCAATTACAAATTGGTCAATAGGCGTTATGTTTCTTGGTCTCTCATTTAAGAGACCTAAATAAGGTAAGAAAAAAAATTATTTAGCCGTACATGTATGGCACATTCATTTAATTGTTATTTTTATTTCTTAATCGGTTTAATAAATGTTGCGACACGAGAAAGATTTATACGAGCAATTAATTGAGCAAGAAGTTCCTAAACAAACTCTACACAAACTTTTGCATTTTCTAATTATGGAACTAATTAAAAATAAAGCAGTCAATTTTTCTCGGCGTATGTAAAAATAGTAGAATGAATTTTATTTAATATGTTCATTCGCTCCCTGTAATTTTACTTTGATGTTAAGCGCTATTTTTTGGGGGGCGCTGTTATTGTTGAAACTTTCTTTGTAACTCTAATTACAGGATGCAAGTTTTTGAGGTTGTTTCATTTCCATTTGCGTAAACAGCGGCTACTACATCCCTTACTTTTGACCTGGGGATTAATGTAGATCTCTTAACCGTTTTTAGAACTATAAACCGCATATATCAAATATAGATGTTTACTAAAATACTTTCAGCATTCATTTTGTATATATTAATTCCTTACTGTAAAATATGTTATTGCTGCGCCTATTAATGCACCAATAATAATTTTTACAACATCCCAAATTTTGTTATTGAAATTTTTTCTTTTTTCTTCCGTTTCATAAGCATTCATTTCCGGTTGCATGCTTTCAACAATATCATCAAACCTCGGCATTGCTTTAACTTGGTCGGAAAAAGTATTAATATCGCTATTAAGCAAAGTAATATCGGTGTTTCGGTTTGTTCTTATTTCTCTTAAAGCTTCCTGAATTTAACGTATTGCAGGCCTTATTGTGCTTCCATATTCAGAAAGCGCGTTTGCAATAGTAGTACGTTTGTAAGAGGAGATATTAGCTTTAATTTTTTCAATGTAAGAGGAAATGATTATATTATGTAAATCGTAAAATGCTCTGCATAAATGTTCCTTTGCTTCTAATATGTTTATTGAAACATCGTTCGGTAAGATTGGACTATTATACAAATGAAATACAAGGCTTTTTAATTCATTCGCCGGGTGAATAGGAGCTTTATGCTCCGGCAATAATTCTTCGATTAATATTGAATATTTTTTTACATAATTAAAAATATTTGAAGTTTCCTTCAGGAACTCATAAATACTTTCTTGTGCTGTTTTATCATCCGGTGCCATAACTTAACTTCAAAAATAAAGCCTGCAAAATACAGGCTTTATACATTATTATAAATATGTAGTGTTTACGGTAATTCTTCGTTAACCGCTTTTTCTATTAACTCATCCGTTTCCTTATAAGTTAAAATTTTGCCCTCAGCTTTTGGAACATTAAATCCCTTTGCACGATGTAATATTAAAGGCTGCCCATTAAATAAATTTGCTTTGTAAATTGTTTGCCCTGAAGGATGAAATATTTCAATTTTTATTTTCTTTCCCTGGTATTCCACCTCAAATTTTTCTTGAAGCATCTGATTACAAATTTATGTTTTCATACGTTACCCAATGTTCACCACAGATAGTAATCATCAATTGCATTCGAAACCTTTTCGACTAATAACCAATCAATATTTACATCAGTTCAAATATTGTCTTACCATTTCTTCGCTTACTTCCCACAATTGTTTTCTTATAGCTACATCGTAAGATTGTTTGTTGGAAGCAATTGTTTTTTTCTTAGAAAAATATTTTCCTGTAACGTTTTCTACTTCAGGTGATGATGCAAGATATATGCTGGTGGCAGCGCCTTTTTCAACCGGAATCATCATGAAACGCATGTACTTAACCATAAATCCAATAAACCCATCTGTTGTTCCTTTTCCAAAATCGGTTTTCACTACTCCCGGATGTAACGTGTTTACTGTAACTCCTGTTCCTTTTAAACGTTCAGCCAGTGAATATGTAAACATTATATTCATGAGTTTTGAGTTACAATATATGGACAATCCTTTATATTTTTTTTCTCCCTGCAAATTATCAAATCCTATTTTACCCATTGTTTGTGCACCTGAAGAAACATTTATAATACGAGCTTTACCAGCAGATCTTATTTCATCCAACAACAGGTTAGTGAGTAAAAAGTGAGAAAGATAATTTACTTGGAACGTCCATTCAAAACCATCTTTTGAAAGTTGCCGCTTATCAAAAGTTCCACCGGCATTGTTGATAAGCACATCTAATTTTTTGAATTTTGATTTGAATTCATCTGCAGCTTTTTTTACAGATACTAATGAGCCCAGATCCATTTCAATAAAAGAAATGTTTTGATTGCCCGTTTTAGATTTTATTTCTTCAATTACTGAATCTGCTTTGCTTTTATTTCGAGCTAAGAATACAATTGTTGCGCCTTGCTTTGCCAATGCTTCGGCTGTTGCCTTACCTATTCCTGAAGTGGCACCGGTGATTAATACAATTTTGTTTTTCATTATTAATTTATGTTTTGAAATTGAATGATTAATAAAATGAGCAGTGCTATATTTAAAAATATAGTAAACCTTGATTTGAGAAATGGAAAAATCATTGCACAATAAATCAGCAAACTGATAGAAGCAACACCTGCTGTATAATATGCCCAGTGTTCTCCTTTTTTCAATCCACTGTAAGCGATCATTTGTATTACACCGCAAGTTATAAGTATGTGCCCGCCCATAAGTAAACGCAATAAATCACGTTCGTATTTAATTCCGGGTTCTGATCGCAGCACAAAAATGTCGTGTAAAATTCCATTTAATACCATCCAGCCGCCGATGAATAGTGAAAGGAGCGGTAAATAATTTTGTATCGCTTTCATGATTGTTGTTTCTTTTTCCTGAATTCCTTTTCTAAAATGTAAGGTCTGGTCATTTGTAAAATAGCATATTCATTACCACTTTTATCTTTAAAGTTGATGCAGGTTCAATCCGGTATTTCAAATTTCCATCGGCTTTCCAGCCTTTTGCTTCCAGTTTTTTTGAAGTATCATCTATATTTTCAACTTCATAAATCAACCTTTTACTAGGCGACTTTATATGATCTGCGGTCAATAAGTGCGGTCCGCCGCAGAGATCGAATGCCGCTACTTTCGCTCCGAAGTTTTCAAATTCCCAGATTAGTTCAGCGCCTAAAACATTTGCATAAAAGTTAATATCGACATCATAATTTAGTGTGCCAATATAAATGTAAATAAGCCGTTTGTATAAGGTTTGAGACATTTTATTTCATAATTAAATTCCGAATCACAATTAAAACATCAGTTACTATAAAAATGACAGTTACAAAACTAAGGATAGTAAATCTTTTTGTAATGTACATGACAGATTCTTGGATAAAATGATGCTCTACCTGGAAGTTCAATCCACCGCAAAAGAAATTCAGTAAAGAATTATTACGCCCGAAATCTGCAGTGGTGTAAAGTTGGTGAACAGCCCACGTATTTTTTATACTTCCCGTGTTGTCAGGTAAAGGAAAATCTGTTTCTTCTACCACATGCGCAAGCATAAAAATAACAGCGAGGGTTGTACCTTGTAATAAATGCATAACAACAAAATCAAGTAAAATCTGCCACCACTGCGCATTAATAAAAATTAGTGGTATTACAAGAAAGATAGTATAGTAAATAGCCTTTGAAAGAAAAAGAATAAAGTATTGAATCCTGGGATGTTTTTTATTATTATAATTACCGATTTCTTTCTTGAAGAACTTAACGTAATCTTTAACAAACACCTATAACAAAGAAGATAAGCTGTAAAAAAAAATGCATACCAATACTGGTAACGGTGCACTTTCTTAAGTTTCTGATGCGGAGACATGCGCAATAAAGATATTAACTCAATGCCTTCATCATGACCTTCAATATTTGTATAAGTATGATGAACAATATTGTGCATAATGTTCCACATGTAAGAATTTGCACCTACTATATTAAATGTATAACCTAATACCTTGTTTACAGATTTGTTGGAAGATAATGAACCATGCACGGCATCATGTGCAATATTAAGACCTATGAACGCGGTAAATAAACCCAACAGCGCCCACATAAGAAACTGTGCTGCAACAGCAAGGTTAATTAAAACTAAAATAAGATAACTTGAAATGAAAATTATTGAATAAAAAACAACTTTAAATATCATTAGGCCATTGCCTTTTTTTGAAAGAACAGCAGTTGAAAAAAATTCTTCTACTTTTTTATTTAGGTTGTATAAAAATCTGGGTTCTTGGTTTTTGTAAAGCTTACTTTTACGGGCATGCGCCTGTGTTTTTGTTTAATGAAGAAATCGTATGTATTTTCATCCTTTGATGTAGCCGAAAGAACTTGTGTAAGATAGATGTTAGTTGCCGATACTACTGTTAATGTTCTTCGGGAAAGCAGAATGTTTACTTAATTAATCCCTTAGACTGCTTATCAGCAGCGTGCCAATTGAAACAGTTCCAAAATGCTTGGACATCAAAATCTAAAAACAACCCAGCGCTATGCTAAATTGTTAGATAAAAATCAGTGAAGATATGAAACAATTAAAAGTTTGTAATTTGTAATATTTGGCTTTGCCTTTTACCTCTCATTGCCTACCCTTTTGCTAATGCTATTCCGAAAAAATAATATCATTAATTGCTGTTCCTTGACGAAGTAACATGCCAGAATTTGACATCTTGTTTTAGAAGTTGCGAAGAGAATTTTAAAGGAAATAGAACCACTCGTAATAACTTCTAAAAAGTTTACTGCCTCATTAGCTATTAGCGTTTCGTCGCAACGCTTAGTTTATAAATGCAATCCTCTGTTCTTTTTCTTCTGTCGTTTCTTTTTTAATAGTTCGTAAGGAACTGCATTTAGTTGTGATTCCGGTTTAAACAATTCGGTGATTGTTTTTTGAAGAATAAGTTCTTTTGCTTTAGTTTGTTCTAAGTGAATATCTGTATTGTTTGATGGTTGCTTTGCTTGGTGTAATGCTAATGCTGGTTGTTGTTCTTTTTTTAGAATGCATCTTTCCTGTATAGCTTTAGCACTGTATTCCTTACCTAAATAACATTACTTCAATTTTTTTCTTTTCGCACAGATACAATAATGAATCAATGATGATTTGTTTTACAGCATCAGGTTCCAATAGTTTTATCCAACCGTGTATGGTTGCAGTCCGGAAATAAACATTTCCAATTTCAATGAAAGACTTGCGTTTTTCTTTAAAATAGTTCATTTTTAAAAATAGATTTATGAAATTAAAATGGTTCGCGAGGATACGAACCATGGCTTCGCAGTAACTGCGAAAGAGACCTTAAGAGAGCAACTACATAAAGTATTGAAGAAAGTTTTAATTATGCGAACAGTTAGCACATAGTTTGTTTAAATTCACTATCTGGTATTAACGAAACTCAAGCGTAAATCCAACAAATTATAAGCTATAAAATATAATGAATGACGCCTTAATTTCCGTTATCATTCCTTTCCTGAATCCCGGGAACTGGCTTGCTGTAGCAATTGAAAGTGTGATTAATCAAACATATGAAAACTGGGAAATTATTTTAGTGGATGATGGCTCTGTGAGAGAAGATTCCGGGATGGCAATGGCGTATTCAAAAAAATTTTACAATAAGGTTTTTTATGTTGAGCATAACGGTCATGTAAACAAAGGATTAACTGTTAGCAGGAATACAGGCATCGGGAAGGCTAAAGGCGAACTGGTTGCCTTTCTTGATGCGGATGATTGCTGGTTGCCGGAGAAGCTAATCAATCAGCTTAATTTATTTAAAAGATTTCCGGAAGCGCAAATGATATGCGAAGCGTCTTGTTTTTGGTATAGCTGGAAAGATGCACATAAAGAAGATGTCGTTATACAAATCGGCGTGCCGCAAGGTATTTATCATCCTCCTGAATTAATGAAGAAACTTTATCCGCTGGGAGAAGGTCAGCCGCCCTGCCCTTCCGGTATCATTATAAAAAAAGACGCATTGCAACGTTCCGGCGGTTTTGAAGAAATATTTTCCGGAGTGTACCAGTTGTATGAAGACCAGGCATTTTTGAGCAAGGTGTATTCAAAAGAAATAATCTATATATCTGCTGAAGCAAATAACTTATATAGAAAAAGAGATGATTCAATGTCATCTGCCGCCAATGATGAAGACACTTATAAGAAGGTAAGATTGTTTTATCATGCATGGCTGGAACATCATTTTTCCACATCACATGCAGGTAATGCTGATATTATGCAATTGATTGCTGATTTTAAAAACAAATTGACTTCATCTTAATCATACATCCGGAATAACGCTGTAGTTTTTACGGAACTTAATTACAATTAAAACACACAAAAGGCTTAGCCCGCATAGTAATCCAAGTGTAGGTGCAGCAATTGCTGTGAGGCTCCAGCCTGTAACATAAGAACCTAATACATCACATAAATTAATAAGGGCAAGGTAAGTTGTGAACTGAGACCCTTCCACTTTTTTAAGGCATAATCCCATCAATATCGGAAAGATGCAAACACTTAACAGCGGGTCGGCAAGATTCCATGCGACCAAAAAAAACCCTGAATAATACCGGTAGCTCCACAAATTATGTGTGATATTGACAATTAATAAGAATATGCAAACAGCCCACATTATTTTTATCTGCAATGGTTTGTGACCCATTTTATCGGATTTACTGCCTGCTATAATAATTGCAATAAATGTTACAATACTTCCCCAGCCACCCTGCAAAAGAGAAACCTGCTTATCAGACCACTTCATCACATGTATAAGATGAAAAGTATATGAACGGATGAACACACTTGAACAAAAATAAACCAGTGCAATCAGTGCAAAATAGTGGAGGCTTTTTGCACTGGTAATTCCCTTGTACACAGTTTTGAATACGGTTTTAAAGGGTGGATTTTTTTCAGCTGTGTTTTTGGGATTGACCCTTTTACGTGATGGCAAAAATGTATTGTCTCTTTCCAATTTTGTAAAAAAAAATATAAGTGAAAATATTGCAAACGTTATTGTTTGTACCATGGCTGTGGCTTTAAAACTATAGCTATGCAACATGATAGAGAACACTGTTGAGCTGAAAGCAATACCTAATAAAAAACCGCCGCGCATAAACCCATTCATTCTGCCTCGTTCGTTGGCAGGTGCAATAGTTATCGCCATTGCATCTACGCTTGCCACCTGAATAGATGCGCAAATGCTGTTTGTAAAAAATACAGCGCTCAACAATGGTAAATTATATTGTGGCTGACTGATGGAGAATAAACCTGTTGTCACCAATATGCTTGCCCATTGTGAAAAAACAATCCAATGTTTACGGTTGCCCATGCTTGAATATTGAAACCTGTCGATTAATGGTCCCCACACAAATTGAAGAATCCAGGGCACGCCAACAAAAGCTATAAAAGTTCCAACTCTTTCAGAAGAAACATTTTTACCGATGAGGTAATTGGCAAGAGCCGTGAGTGCAAAGCCTGCGGGAATGCCTTGCATGATATACAAGTAAAAAAATGTAAGGTATCTTAAATAAGCGCTCTCATGCAATACCGGTGCTTTCATTAAAGTATTTTTATAATCCTCTACTAGCTTAGTTTACAACCTTGTGGCATCTATATTTAAGATTTCAACTTTAAGACCAAAATTTTTAGTCCCAGCAAGGTCTTCATTGCATAGGCCATGTGTGTAGCATGATGCCCTGCGTTGCAAATGTGACGTTTATTAATTTAGCTAAATGCCGGTTCACACAAGGTTCATGTCTGCAAGAATCGAAAATTTTAAAACACTTCCATAATGTGCTTTAAAAATCCAAAGTCATCAACACATGTATCGTAAAATCGCACTGATGAATAATAACATTTTATTGGGTCAGTTCAAAGTTGCCATCGTTCCGCCAAAGGATTGTTATGAATGTAATCGGGCTTCTGCAATGCTGTTTCTCTTTTGAACAGTTGAAATGCAAGTGAGTCTCTTTGCCAGAACTCAAATTTTTTATTATGTGCTGTAACTGCAAATGACTAAAAGAAATTAATGATCAGCTCAAACATGAACTTGAACATTTGAATATTCAACATATAACATTAGAAACGGAATATACAAATGATAATTGCGATAAACATGAATGTTAAGTGAAATAATAAAAAAATAATGATAGAATTCATTAAGGCTTTTATTTTTGACAGCGTTATTCCAATAAGTCTAAGCTCTTTATTGTAGAATTAATGCTCAGCCATTTAGATAAAGAGTTAAATAAAATTATTTTATTATGAAATTCATTTCTATTGTAATCGTCTTATTTCTAATTTTTTCTTGCAGAGAACAATCCACAACAAATATTTTATCAGAAATAAAAATTGCTAATGGTCAAATGCCTGCCATTGCTAAAGATGGAAAACAAAACATTCATGTTGTATATGGCAAGGGAGATAGTATTATGTATACATCTTCTACTGACAGATGTAATTCTTTTTCTACGCCGCAATTAGTTGATACATCACTTCAGGCGTTACAATTTTTTTTCAATTAAATTTTTTAATGCACGGTTTTCTATGCTCATCTCTGCATACATTTTCTTCAGCTCTGTATTCTCTTTTTCCAATTCACGCATCTTTGCCACATCACTCGCCTCCATGCCTGCATACTTTGCTTTCCAGTTGTAAAATGTTGCATCGCTGATGCCTAATTCACGGCATACTTCTTTAACAGCAATACCGCTTTCTTGTTTCTTAATGGCAGCCACTATCTGGCTTTCTGTAAACTTCGTTTTCATGATTTATAAAATTTAAAGTTAACAATACATCACCTCGTTAACTCTAAATGCGCTGGCTGAATTTTGGGGAAGCCTACAACCTGTTTTGATTGTCTTAATTATGCATATTGGTAATAATAAAAAAATTATGGGCGAATTTACAAATAGTAAATTTTCGAATACTTTAGGAGGTATCACCCTGCTTTTGATGACTATTGCTGCAATTGCATTGATATAGCTTCAATTTGCATAAAAAAATAAACTTATGAGATTTATTGTTCCTTTTAAAAAATTTATTACAAAACTGCTATTGACTTAAGAAAAGATTTTTCTTAGAATATTTCTTATCACTTAATTGTTTTTTTATGATAGAAAAAATTGTTCAAAAAATTGATAGGTTAGATGCGCATCACAAACTTTATATTTCTTTCGCCGTTGCCATTGTTTTTTTTCTTGCAACAACAAAATTTTCATTAGCTATTCATCTTATGGCAACTTGGCTTGCCTTTGGAATCTGCACTTTAATTTTATCATGGATCACTATTTTATCCCATCATCCTGCTCAAATGAAGCGAATTGCAAAAAAGCAGGATTCAAGTCGCACACTTATTTTCTTCTTTGTTATTATAGCTGCATTCGTAAGCTTATTTGCAGTTATTTTTCTATTAAAATCTACACAAGGGCTTTCTAAATCAAATATACAATTACATATACTTATCACAATTGCATCCGTAATCTGTTCGTGGTTTTTGGTACATACAGTTTTTACCTTGCGTTACGCTCATCTTTTTTATAATGATCATAGCTTTCAGGAGGATAGTGAGAAAGAGATTATTGGAGGACTTGTATTTCCAAAGGAGGAAGAACCTGATTACTTAGATTTTGTTTATTTCTCTTTTGTTATAGGAATGACATTTCAGGTTTCCGATGTACAGATAACTTCCCGCAGAATTCGAAGATTGGTTTGGATGCACGGCATTCTTTCTTTTGCATTTAATACAGTGATCGTTGCTTTAAGCATAAATGTAATTTCAGGTCTAGTTCAAAAATAATATTTCGAATACACCATAAATGCGATTAACTGCGTTTTAATTGAAACTAACTCCAAACTAAAAATTCTTTTAAATGAAGAATGCTCCTTTACATCTCTATCGCAAATCAAATATACTTTCTAAAGTGAATTCAGCCTTCATAATTGGCATAACTCTTAATTTTTCATTTGTTATTATCGAAGCCTTATCAGGACTTTATACAGATTCACTTTCTTTACTTACCGATGCAGCATATAACCTTGTTAATGTTGCGAGCATTTTTCTTTCACTGCTTGCATACAGATTAATGAGGATAAAATTAAACGATACATCTACTTATGGTTACCATAAAACCACCATACTTATTGCATTGTTCAACGCAATGGTAGTACTTCTTTCAATTGGCAATTATTTATGAAACTGTAGATCGTTTCAGGAGCCCGGAACTATTACCGGGCAAAACAATTGCAATAATCGCAGGTATCGGAATTGTAGTTAATACTCTATCTGCATTATTGTTTTTGCGTAATAAAGAAAGGGACATAAATGTAAAATCGGCACTTACACATTTAACCTCCGATGCCTTGATATCTTTTGCAGTAGTAGCAGGAGGAATTACAATGCATTATACACATTGGTATTACATTGATACTTTATTAAGCATTTTGATCGCAATTATAATTATTATCGGAATCTGGCGATTATTAAAAAATAGTATTAATCTGTCCTTATATGGTGTTCCTCATAACGTAGATATAAATGATGTAAAAGCGATTTTAAATAATGTAAAAGGGGGTATAAATGTACATTACATCCATGTGTGGGGTATCAGCACTTCTATGAATGCGCTTACTGCACATATTGTGGTTGATGATACTACTGATACAACAGGCATAGAAAAAATAAAAGATACAATAAAGCTTGAATTGAAAAACGCCAATATACCTTCTGCTACACTTGAATTTGAGCCCATGAATAATATATGCAAGGATGAATTGAGTTAATTTTTAAGTTTTAATTGTATTAAAATTCATCACAAATACGGTAGGTTTGTTTTTATAATCCTTTGAATTAATTGAAGCAAAAATTTCTATATTTCATTTTATTGATAACAAGCGTCTGCTACTTCGCATCAGTAATGGAATTGGATAGTAATGAAGTAAAACAAAACTATGCGAAAGAAAATCATATTTATTTTTGCATAACTGTTAGCAACGATAATAGCCTTTCACATTTTAATACGCATTTAGAATTTCCAACTTATTCTTCAAATTTTTATTATAAGTCAAAACTTTCTCTTCAAAAAATTTGTTTTTCTTTTCTCACAGATCCTGATCCGCCTGATAAAATTTATCTGCGCAATTCTGTTTTTCTGATTTGATTTTTTTTGATTGAATTCTTTTCGCCAACACGAAATAGGAAATTTTTATTTCCATAATTAAGCAATGAATCATTAAAAAAATAAATCAAATTGAAAAAATTATTTATATTTCTTTCTTTAATTGGAAGTCAAATAACATTTGCGCAAAACTCTTTTAATGCTATTATTAAAGATGAAAAAACTAAAGAAGATTTAGATGGCGCCACTGCATTCATTGACAAACTCAAGGTTGGTTCAACATCTGCTGATAATGGGCAGCTGACTATCAGTAATATTCCCAATGGCGAATTTGAAATTGAATTTCGTAGCAGTGGTTACAAAAATAAAATTCAGAACTTTAAATTTCCACTTCCAAATCCGGAGCAGGTAATTGAAATCTTATTAGAGCCGGAGTCAAAGGAGTTAGGTGAAGTAGTCGTGCAATCAACCCGAAGCAGCAGGAGCATCGAGGACATTCCGACAAGAGTGGATGTAATTGCTTCAGGTGAATTAGATGAAGAGGCAAGTATGAAGCCCGGTGAAATTAAAAAACTATTGACCGAAGGCACAGGCATTGCCACACAGCAAACATCAGCCGTAAGCGGAACTGCAAACATACGCATACAAGGGCTTGACGGAAGATATACGCAAATTCTTAAAGACGGAATGCCGCTTTACAACGGCTTTAGTGGTGGCTTGAGCATTATGCAAATTGCGCCACTTGATTTGAAGCAGGTGGAATTTGTAAAAGGAAGTGCATCTACTCTTTACGGTGGTGGTGCAATTGCGGGATTAATAAATCTTATTTCAAAAACTCCGCAGGAAAAAAGAGAATTTACATTTTTATTGAATGGAACGTCCGCAAAGGGTTTTGACGGCAGCGTTTTTTATTCGCAGAAGTTTAAAAAAATCGGAACAACAATTTTCAGTTCATATAACTTCAATGCGCCTTACGATCCTGCAAACATTGGGTTGACAGCTATTCCACAAACAAACCGTTTCACCATTAATCCAAAATTATTTTTTTACTTAAATGAAAAAACTTCCGCTTGGTTTGGTGTGAATACCACTTACGAAGACCGCTACGGCGGAGATATTAAAGTGATTGAAGGAAAATCTGACAGTATCCATCAATATTTTGAGCAAAATAAATCGCTTCGCATCTCGACGCAGCTTTCATTTACTCATCAAATAAATTCCGAAAACAAAATCAATTTCAAAAACTCTGTTGGTTTCTTTGACAGAAAACTTTCTCAGCCAAATGAAAACTTTAACGGACAACAAGTTTCATCGTTTAGCGAGTTTAACTATTCACATATAAGAGAAAGATCAGAATGGATTACAGGATTAAATTTGTGGACAGACAATTTCAAATCTCTTGATACTTCAAACCTGAACTACAAATTGACAACTTTAGGAGGATTTGCACAAAACACTTTCAAAGCCACAGAATGGTTTTCACTTGAAACAGGTTTACGAATTGATTACAACACACCTGCAACAAATGACAAACTGAAAGGCTTTTTCATTTTGCCAAGAGTGAATGCTCTTTTTAAAATCAATCAGCACTGGACAAGTCGCATCGGTAGCGGACTTGGTTACAAAATGCCTTCACCATTCAGCGAAGAAGCAGAGCAGGAAGGTTACAACAATATTCAACCTATTTCTTGCAGCAACATCAAAGCCGAACAATCTTACGGATCCAATGCTGATGTAACTTTCAAAACTTCGATTGATGAAATTACTGTCAACGTAAACGAACTTTTCTTTTACACTTATTTAAACAAGCCCTTAGTTCTGCAAGCAAATAATTTTGTAAACGCAAACGGATATATTGACACGAAGGGAATGGAAACAAATTTGAAAATAGGAATTGATGAATTGAATCTGTACTTCGGTTACACTTTCGCTGATGTGGGACAACATTTCAACGGACAAAGCCTTTGGCAGCCATTGACTGCCAAACACAGACTGATTACCGATTTCACCTATGAAAAAGAAAATAATTTCAGAACAGGAATTGAATGCAATTATATAAGCCCACAACTCTTGTTAGATGGAACAACAGGCAAAGGATATTTTATATTCGGTTTCTTTTTTGAAAAATCATGGAAGCATATCAGCACTTATATTAATGCTGAAAATTTAACTGATCAAAGGCAAACTAAGTGGGATAGCATTTATACCGGAACTATTACCAATCCTGTGTTTCGTGATATTTATGCGCCGCTCGATGGTGTTGTTGTGAATGCAGGAATTAAAATTGGATTATAATCGTTTTCTAACAATGATGAGCAATTATTATTTTTTCCTTTTAATCAGCTTTCTATTTAAAGATACTGCGCTACAACAAATTGTTTTATATATCCACCTAAACATTCATTCAAAATTATTTATACATTGTAGCAATATAGCTTTCTATTCTGCAGTTTTCTTAGACTTTTTCGCAACCAATATTGTTATAAACAAAGCAACACCTCCTAAAATTGAACAAATAACGAACCCCCATTGTAAGCCTAATGCCTGCGAAATTGCGCCCATCAGTAAAGGACCAATCATATCGCCTAATTCTTTGAAAGAACCCGCTACTCCCATTGTAGCACCCATTTCATTCTCAGCAGAAAGTTTACTTACCAGTGCATCAGAATTTGTCCAAACTGTACCAATTCCAATACCTGCCAAAATGCAAGTTATTATTAAGGGCACATTAGTAACAAAAGGAATAGTTGCCGTAGCGAAACAGGAAATAAGCATACCAATTCGTAAAGTAATTACAACGTCTGTTTTATCTGCTAACCATCCTGCAAGTAGTTGAATAAGCAAATAAGATATTGTAGTTATAGAAACTAATAAGCCGGTATGAAAAGCATCATATCCCAAATCATGAATGCGAACAGGTAAAAAACCAAAAAGAATCCCAACGAAAAACATATTGATTACAATGATTAAGAACCAGGGCAAAAGTGTTTTATTTTTAAAAACGCTGAACAATGTTTTTAAAGAAAAGTCATCATCGTCATCGAAGGCTTCTATACTTTTTTGTTTATCATTTGGTAACGTAAACGCAAGTAATAAACCGATTACACCAATTCCTGCTGAAGCATAAAAGATGCCACTAAAATTTGTCTTCATTACAATTGCTCCACCAATAACAGGGCTTACAACATAACCAGCGCCTTTAATGGCATTATAAATACCAAAGGCTTTGCCTTTATTTTCTTTATAAAAATTACCCACCATTGCCAGCGAAACAGCCGATAAAGCTGCAGCACCCAAGCCTTGCAGGAAACGCACTATTATTAATAATTTTGGTGAAATAAAAGGATATAACAATGAAGCAAGAATAAAAAGAATGATGCCGGCAAGCATAGCTTTTTTCATGCCTTTTTTATCAGCAAGCCCGCCAAAAACAGGCTTTGCAAGTATTTCCGCAAAATCGTAAACAGCAATCAAAACACCAATCATGGTTAATCCTATGCCTACTTTTTCTGCATAAAATGGAAGATTAACAGCAACAACGTGAGCACCAAAAGAAGTTACGAAGCCAACAAAACCGAGTATGAATGCAAATTTTAGCGAGGTTCTCTTCATGGCTTATTGAACCTCTATTTTTGTAATAGGATGTATTTCTGCCCATCCATTATGCGTATCAATAACATAACTTCCTGTAACTTTTACGTGAGCGCCTACTTTTGGAAGTTGAATGTGATTAATATATCCATTGCATGTATTACCAACTTTAGCAAGCGTAACCTTGTTAGCGCAAACGGCTTCAATTACCAGGTCGCCTTGTTTTTTCTTTGTATTTTTTTTTGTGAGTAAATCTTCCTGCCCGTTATCCAGTTTTAAAAGCATGTGCTGATCTCCATCTTCATCTGCATTACTTTCTTCGATAACACCTGTAACAGTTTTGCATTTATCAATAACCTGCAGTCTTTCAGGATTGTAAACATACTTCCAGAGTGAGGTGTCACAATCAATAGTAGTGTTTGTATCTTTTACATTTGGAGAAACATTTGACGAACTGGCTTTTTCCTTTTCCTCTTTCTTCTTTTCTTTTTTCGCTTCTTTCTTATCTTTTTTTTCTTCGCATGTTGAATTGACTAACAATAGAAGTAACAAAATTGCATGGATAAAATAGTTGCTTTGATATTTCATAAAATAAAATTGGATAGATGATAAATTTTATTGCGTTTACAGAAAGTTCCCAATTATGTTTAATAAATAATACAGTAGTTAAAGTCTTTGGCGAAGCATAAATATCAAATCCGCAAAACCGTAGTCTTCAAAAAAATTTTTTCAATGAAGGGAAATGTTTGATAGAAATTGGATCCATAATTTAAATCTAATTTGGGATTGGATAAAGCGATCTTACTTGAATATAAAATATTCGCTATACAATTATTAAAATCATTTTTAAAATTCACTTCATGATTAACAGAAACTTGTTCCGCTTTTATGTAGGTATCGAACTCATCAAAAAAAGTATTATGTGCCTTTCCAATATTAATTTCTAAAGCTGAAATTATAAAGGAGCAACTAATCAGTACAAATATTATTTTATATAAAGTCCTGACCATTTGATTTCAAAAATATGAGAAAAGTATCAAAAGAACAATGTTTATAATGATATGATGTTTTGCTCGGCGCCATTGTTATTAAGTGGTAAAAGAATGCAGTGTTTATTCTGTAGAAGTAATTTATTGTAATAAAGATCGGTATTAAAGACAGAGCGCAAAAGGCAGATGAATTATTAAAAAAGGATAAAAGTTATCAGCAAATATTGGTTGAAAGATCTGTGTAAGCTGATTTTTGTTACTCAGCTTCATCGTTCTTTTTCACAGCGTTGCGTCGCACACTTTGTACGCCTCGTTCTTCGCTGAATATAAAATTATTATTTTCTATGCTATTGAAATCATGAAAATCTTAATTTCGCAAGGAAAGTCGCAGTACCTGCAATAATATGATATTGTATTTTGGCTTGCAGCAACTGCTACAGATAAATTAATTGTTGTTATTCCACTTCACTCGTTCTCTCCTTCATTCATTCTTCATTCAGTCGCTCTCTCATAAAGTCCAATACCACGGATAATGTAAAATTTCAGAATTTATAAATCTTTATTCATCAAATATTTTAGTTAAAGACAAGACCTCAATCTATACTCCTTGTAAAATCAATGGATAAAAAGGCAGCGAAGTTAGCGGCTGTTATTGCTTTATAACTTTTGTAAAAGCAGCCAAAAGACTTCTATATAACTACTAAGCAACTTCCTTTTTCAGATCATTGAGTTTTCGTTCGAGGTAAGTAATTTTTGCCATTTTATACTTTTGCTGATACTCATGCAAATCAAGGGGATTAAACTCTTTCTTATACTTAACCATTTTGTAAAAGATAGTAGCAATTTTATTTGCAACAGCTACCATTGCATATTTGTTACCACCCTTCGCCTTCATTCTGCGGAAGTAATCGCCAAGCCAATTATCGCTTCGCTGAACAGCATTGGCCGCATTTCTAAATGCCTGGCTTGCTACATTCGGCTTCTTTTTCATTAACATGCTGCTAATCATTTTTCCTCCCGATATTTTATTATTCGGGCACAGATTTAGCCATGATACAAAATTCTTGGAAGTTTCCCATTTACTCATATCTGTTCCGGTTTCAGATAATATTTCCAAACCAACAATGTCACTAATACCATAGATCGCCATTACATCAACACCATAAATTGCTTTTAGGTAGCCACAGGTATTAAACTTAGGTTTATTCTTTGTAGCTCTTTTGTTGACAGGATAGTGTGATCGATATTTGCCACCGGATAATTTTTTGTCTGGTACTCTTGAAGCTGTCGCTCTATCTCTCTGTCACAAATAGCAATGCGTTCTTTATAATATTTGTAGCTGTTGTAACATTCTGCAAGTATAAAGAGTTGTTCAGATATCCAGTTCCCCTGCAATGACTTTACTATAGTCTGATGGTCGGCGCGAATCCATTATTAACATGCGCCAGAAAGTTTTTAGGGTCCCTTTCCCCATTAAATTGCTTCTACAATGGCTATTCCGGTTTTACCTGTAATATCCCTGATAACAGTATGCAATTTGATGTTCATTAATTCTAATGCCTTTTGCATCCTTAATATAAATCGCTTGGAGTCTTGTGTAAGGGTTCTGCGATAACGTACCAATGTTCTTAGAACTTCTTGCTCGTCATCAGGCGGATAACTACTTCTTAAATAAATTTCCAATCAACCAAAAAGAAAGTAAAGTTTGTATGCAGATCAAAAGTACCCACGTAGCTCGTGAATAGTGCATTCCGGTTAATGCTTTAATATTATCATTATGCTTCGTGATAATTTCGACCAGTAAGTGGGACCTTTCTTCAACACCATTAAACTTATTTTTTATTGTCTCAGCAGTAAAAGATTTACCTGTTTCCACTAACTGACGATGTACTTCAAATAATTTCATTTGAAGAGTGTCAAGATAAGAATTGAGTGTTTTAATTTCTTCTTTGCTTCAATAGGCTCTGCCTGTATGTGATACAACAAAGTTAAATAGCAGTATTAAGTGAAGCACAACAAAACATATGCTTATATTAAAATTATTTTTCTTCAATAAAATATAATGAGTTCTTAATTGCATTTCACTTCGTGTGAAGCATTGTCAAATTTTGTTTTTTTACAAAGTGAAATACTGTGATAAATTAAAAAATAATTAATCAAAATTTCGAAAGGAAATGATTGCAATCCAATAATAACTGAAAATTATTAGGGTTATTAATAATTTCATTATGTTCTCTTTTACTGTGTATAAAAATAATTTTGTTTGAAAAAATTTGTTGCGGGAGTACTGCATCTTCTTCTGTAATATAAAATGAGATATTTATTGCTTGAAGGAGCTTAATCATGTTTGCAGTTTCTTCATCAGTTCCGCCGCCCGTGTTGGTATCCCAATGAATAAAGCGATGTGCAGTGTCTTCTTCAATCCAGCTTAGGAATTTATCTGTTTCACTGTATAAAGCATCAAATAAATCTACTTCTTTAACAGGCATCCCACCATTTTTTAAAATGTATGCAATCACTCTGTAGGCGCCACTGTGCCCTGCAAGCACTATGTTTCCAGCAATGCAATTTTTTGCAATTTGATTTTCTCTTTTTAATTTCGTCAACACATCGTTTACTAAATATTTAAAAGCATTTTGTTGTTCTAATTTTCCTCCGTAACTATCCGGTGAGTCTTTTGCGGTTTCTGCAAAAACTAATATAGCATTGCATTTTGATGCAAGAAATTGTTTAATTAATTGGTAACGAACTGCAGCGCTGTCAATATTATTATTCCATCCATGAAACCAAAAAATAAAATCAATTTTTTTACCAGATTTAAAATTTTTTGGAACAATGATCATTACAGAGCTATCATTATAATGTTCTTCAAACGAATAAAAAACACTATCGTAAATATGACCATTTAAGCGTCCTGTATCAGGAAAAGAGGTATGAGATGAACTAATTTTATAAATGAAGGCATCTGTATTTATTTGTGAATTCGCCTTAATTTGAATAGCAAAAAGGAACAGATATAATAAATAAAATCTTATCTTATTGACTCGTTTAAGGCATTTATATTTTTGCATCCTATAACCAAGATACATCATTATTAAAGTGAATTTTTGAATGCACATAACAAAAGATTTATTAATCTGTTGATTATTCTACCAAAATCCTATAATCTTTTGAAGTGCAGTTCTAAAATTTAGACCTATAGACAACAGGTATTATTTACGCTGACATTTACCAATTCTTTCACTTTAACAGAGTTTATTTTTTTTCTTAATTAATTAACATAAATAAACCAATTACATGGGCATTTATGTTATTAAACAAATACAATGATCAAAAAAAATTTTTGACTTAATAATTTAAGACGGTAACAGGAAAAAATGAGGCTTTCGTTTATTTGATATTAAAATTTTCAATATTTTAAATAACTTTTATTGTTTTTTGAATTAAAATCCAAACCCAACGATCATGAGTAAACCAAAAATCTACCCTCACTTGCGAATTGTAGCTGGAAAAAATATGAGTTCTTTTATTGCTGCCAAAATCAGAACTAATAAAAAGAATAAAGTACATCAATTATTTTGTGAAATTTATTGTCAGCAGTTCTTGAGCTAATATTAACCAGGTATTTCGCTTTAAAGAAAACTTTATAAACTTCGAAAACCGAACACCATGTTATGGGGCTTATTAGCACCTATTATAATTCTTCTTCTTGGCATTCCATTGTTTGATTGGCTTGGAAGGAATGAAAGAAAAAATAACAAACCTTAAAAGGGTAATCAAAATTATTTTCATTACCCGAGCATATTTTCATTATTTTAACTTTGAATTCCACTAAATAAATTTCATTAAATTTGAATATGTGTTAATGCTGCAAAGTAATTAAGAAACAAAATTTAAAATATTGTATGACACCAATGAATAATGAATATGAAGCTATACGGATTGTTCCTTTGCTTATTCAAAAGTCTTCGCCTTCTACTACACATGTTAAAAAGGGTAGTGGAGATGAAAATCTTTTTCATGTGCCTTCAACGGCTCAGGTGCCAAAGCCTCACCTCATTTATAATGGTGGTACATTAATTCAGAATGTCGATGTATTTACTGTTTTTTGGGGAGCTAACTGGAATAACACAGCATCTTATAAAATTTTAGCTCAAGACATTAATAAATTTTTTTCAGTTATTCTTACCAGTTCCCTTATTGATCAGCTTTCAGAATATAATTCTTCGACCCATTCAATTGGTCACGGTACATTAAATGGTACCAAAACAATAACTGCTAATGCACCTGCAAGTGGAACCAGTATTAAGGATTCAGCCATTCAAACTGCTCTTAAAAATTGGATAAGTTCGCATTCTGTTGCATCTGTAACAGCTAACAGGTTGTATTTTATTTATACTGATATTAATGTAAAAGTTATACTGGGTGGAAGTTCTTCATGCACAAACTTTTGCGGATACCACAATAATGTTGGCTCAACTTATTATGCTGTTATGCCCTTTCCCAGTTGTGCCGGTTGTCTGGGTGGATTAAGCGCATTAGATGTAATAACAGCTACGTCTTCACATGAACTTTGTGAAGCTATTACAGATCCAATTCCAGGAACTGGGTGGTACGATCAGATGCATGGTGAAATTGGAGATATATGTGCATGGAAGTTTAAAAAAGTAAAGGGATATAATGTGCAACGGGAATGGTCTAACAAAGCCAATACTTGCATATAATTACTTCATCTTCTCTGAATAGTCAATTTTTATCTTTTTTATCTAAAACTAATTTTCATAAATTAATTCTTCACGCATTGGGGGAAAAAAATTAAATAAGCAT
This sequence comes from Chitinophagaceae bacterium, assembly GCA_051004255.1. GTDB lineage: Bacteria > Bacteroidota > Bacteroidia > Chitinophagales > Chitinophagaceae > JBPCKN01. The sequence goes on from JBPCKN010000014.1 coordinate 80,073, forward strand.
ATGCACTTGAATGATTTGATGTCAGCAGCTTTGAACAAAAAGGCTCATGGTAATTTCGTTGATTAATATTAATACATAAGTAAAAAATGTTTTCTGATAGTGTTGAACGAGTTAAAGAATTATTATAAAGTATTAGGACATGAAAGATTGCATTTGTTATATTTGAATTAATATGCCTTTACTCGAAAAGCATTTGTTTATAAAACGTTCAAAGATACCTGAAGCTGGCAAAGGGTTATTTACAAAGCTGGATATTAGCAAGGGCACCTGCATTATTGAGTATAAGGGAAAGGTTACTACATGGAAAAAAGTTTTAGAAAATGAAATTTTCAATGGTTATGTTTATTACTTCAATCGAAACCATGTGATTGATGCAAAACCTTATATAAAAGCTTTGGCAAGGTATGCAAACGATGCAGGAGGATTTAATAAAATTAAAGGCTTAGCTAACAATACTAAGTATGTAAACGATAGAACAAAAGTTTTTATGGAAGCTATAAAAGATATTCCAGCTAGAGGAGAAATATTAGTATCCTACGGAAAGGACTATTGGAGTGTAATAAAAGAAAATAATAAGTTAGCCTTAAGGGAAAAGAAAAGAAAAACAAAAGAATAAATTTTTTCCATTGAAAAAAATTATAGTGTATTAATCTTGTTGCCGCAACATTGTTTATCTAAATCTTGCTTCGCACTTTGTAACGCAGTAGACAAGTTGCAGTGATAGAACAACCATCTTTTTATCGTGTACCAATATACGTTATTTGCAGTGGCTGAAATAGCCCTTCATTCTTAAACGATTTAAAATTTGGAGACTTATAATTTCTTCAATTAGAATTATTAGACATGCTTATCTTCGTGCTCAATAAAACTATTAAATATAACAATGAAAAATTCATTTGCTTTTTTGGTTATAGCAACTTTCGTAATTGCATGTAAAAACAATCCTTCCAAAACTGCCAATTCAGATTCAGCTAACACTAAAAATACGGATACCAACGCCTCAAAAACAAACCTTAGTCCAAGTATTTTTGCAGCGAAGGAAGGAACAATGGCATTGAAAGACAGTTCAATGATAGTGATGAAAAATGGTCAATGGATTGCTATGGATAAACCAGTTATATGCACAGATAGCAGCAAAGTAAAACTGAACGGACGGGTAATTAGGAAAGATGGAAACAAACTAAAATTACAGGAAGGAATGATGATAGATACGAATGGGAATTTAATGGATTCAACTGGTCAAACAGTGATAGGTTCAAACGCTACAATAAAGCATCAAAAACATAAAAAAACATAATCAGCCGTAAATTAAGTTTACGTTATTCTGTTTAAAAATTTTGGCAAGGTTTTTAGGTATTTAACTCTTATTATTAACAACTTAAAACAATTTAAAATGGGTAACTTATTGTATGTCATTGCAGTGATTCTTATTATTATTTGGGCAATCTCATTTCTTGGAGGTTTTTATACCGGTGGTATAATTCATGTTCTTTTAGTTATTGCGGTTATTATGATAATTATAAAATTAGTTAACAGGACTACCTGAGGAAGACGTACTATAACTTCAAGTTTATCATCCAGCTTACTCATTGAGGGCTAATCATCGGCACTTAAGTAAGCGACAGCAGAAATGCACCCAAAATTGCAAACTCTAAACTGGGTAATGTGTAATAGTTGGCATTTAATCTGACACTGGAGTTAAAAGAGAAGTTTTTTTTAGGCATTGCTTAAAAAATAATTTTGAATAGAAGTGGTTGATGATTTTTCAACCACTTTATTATTTTCCAAGGTCAGGTTATCCCTGAC
>JBPCKN010000015.1:0-205584 GCA_051004255.1 Chitinophagaceae bacterium
TTCAAATTCTTTTGCTTAGTGAATTTATTCTTTTTAATATCGCTCCTTTACCAAAAGAATATAGTTTTTCGGTAATGCTTTTTTATCAAACTATTTTAATTTTTTTATTACCAGTAACTATCTGGTACTTTATTAAGCCTCATTTTTTAAACGAGCAAGAAACGAAAACAAAAAAATATGAGTTAGCACGTTTAAAAAACAATAAAGAAATTTTTAATTCTTTGCTATTTTCACAAAAAAGAATAACGCAGAATTCAGACGGACTTGGCATAATGCTTGGCAATCCTAATGCTATTAATACTCTGGTTAAAGTCTGCAATCCATATTGTGGCCCTTGCGCAAAAGCGCATGCTGCAATTGAAAAATTATTGGAAGAAAATAAAAATTTGAAAGTGCAAATAATTTTTAATGCAACCAACGATGAAAATGATATAAAAGCATTACCAGCAAAACATTTGCTTGCAGTTGCAGAAAATAATAGTGAAGTAAAAACAAAACATGCATTAGACGATTGGTATTTGGCAGAGAAAAAAGATTACAATTTGTTTGCAGAAAAATATAAACTAAACGGTGAATTAAAAATGCAGGATAAAAAGATTGATATGATGAAAAACTGGTGCGATAAAGTGGATATACAATTTACACCTACAATTTTTTATAACGGTTACCAATTGCCAAGTGTATATGCAATTAGTGATTTAAAATATTTTCTTGCTGAATAGGCAACAGTAGGAAAACTTGTTCGGATGCCTACAGTTGCTGGTTGCAAACAGCAGCTTGCCGAACAAAGCCGCTACTGCGTTCACGGGCTTAAAACGAGAAGCAATTACTTCAAATTCTAAAAATAAAATTTATGAAAACTAAGAAAATCAATTTTAAAGAATTAAAAGGGGCATTAAGCCGCGCTGAAATGAAAGAGATTATGGCCGGTTCTTCGGGCGTATGGTGTGGAAGCGATCCGAATTTTTGTAATGTTTGGTATAACAGTTCATGTTATACTTGTTACCTTGGTACTTGCTATTTTAATACTTCCCTTTGTCACCAGGCTTAATTAGACAATCGTGATTCTGATCTTTCGTCAAAAATTAAATATTGCTTCTTTCTGAGAATGCAATATTTAATTTTTTAAGGGTAAAAAAATTTAATTAAATATTATTGAAAATTTTTTTTAAATGGGGCAAATAATTTTTCGAAAATTATTTTTATTAAGTTATATAGTGCTCTTATACTTTAGAGCAGCACCCCAATCCCCAAAACATACTACTAAATGCGTAAACACAACTTGTCATCCGTCTTTTGCAACACCAAAAAGAGAAATGATATTAGATTATAGAGTATTTAAAGCACCATATAATAAAATTTTACACTTAGGAGTTAAGCGTTATAATGATATTGAACACTTTTGCACTGTTTACTTTATTACGGATAATTTACTTATAACAACAAGGCATTGTATTAATAACAACGATTTAATTAATTATATTGAACTATGCTTGCCTTCTATAAAAAAAGATAAATGGATTAAACTTGATAGTAATGAATATAAAATATATTATTACTCAGAAAACTTTAGCAGTAGAGACAAGGATATCGCCCTTATAAAAATAACCGATAAGCAGAAATTGAAATTGTTGTATGAAGGGAATTTCGAAATTGCTGATTCAGTATTATGGATAAAAAAAAATATGATTTATCAAGTAAAAACTGCTGGCTTTCCGTGTGATAAATTTTCAATTAACAGCCGCTCTTTTGATACACTAGTTGTTAGCAGTACAAACACTGACTCAATTATTATTAATGACAATCAAACTTTGATGGGGTATGCAATGTGTTCATGTCCTGGTGATAGTGGAGCACCTATTTGGATCCAAACTGATGAACATTATTATATTATTGCGACATCTCAAGGAAGTGCTCCAGGTGTTTCTGGGTTTGAGGATATGAATTCAAACGTTGGTGTACTTATAAATGATAATATTAAGAACTGGATTAAATCAATTTCCGTCTCGAGCCCTTAGTATGCAAACTTTATAATATTTAGTGAAATCTCAAAAGTCTATATTGATTATTGTTTGCTACTTTGGCAAATTTCCCTGGTATTTTAAATACTTTGTTCATTCATGTTTATACAACCCTACTATCGATTTTTTTATTATCACAGATCAAAATATTTTATTTTCAAGTTTGCCGACAAATGTTACAATCCTTAATAAATCATTGAATGATATTAATACCCTAGCTCAACAAAAACTAAACTTATCAGTTAATATATCTAACGCTTATAAACTCTGCGATTTTAAACCGGCTTATGGCCTTTTGTTTCCTGAAATTATAAAAGAATATGATTTTTGGGGGCATGGTGATATTGACGTGATCTTTGGAAACATTCGCAATTTTATGACCGATGAAATTTTAAACAATCATGACGTAATATGTGTAAGACATGATTTTTTAACAGGATATTTTACGCTTTTTAAAAATTGCAGAAAAAACAATGAACTGTATAAATATAGCAAGGATTATGAAAAAGTATTAAGCTGCTCAAGGCACTTTTGCTTTGATGAAACAAATTTTGCATTTCTGCAATTTGAACAAGGAGTTCCATTAGATGAAATAGAGAGTGAGGTTGAAAGCATGACATACGTTGTAAAGAAACTACATGAACAAAAAATTATTAATGCTTATTTTGATTTTCATGTAATTGAAGGAACACCAGGAAGATTGAAATGGAATAACGGGATGCTAACATATAAAAACAAATTTGAAGTGATGCTATATCACTTAATAAAACTAAAAACAATCTATCATCCCGCAAAACCACCTAAAAGAATTCCTGATGTTTTTTATATAAGTCCAACAAAAATTTATTCGTAGTATTTCATTAAACATTTTTCATTTTGCTTTCAAAATTCCCATTATATAAACAATTAGATGGCATGGACTGTGGGCCTGCCTGCCTGCGCATGGTATTTAAATACTATGGCAAGCAGATTAAACTTGATAAATTACGAACCGAATCACAATTTAGTAAAGATGGGGTTTCAATGCTTGGAATGTCTGATGCTGCAGATAGATTTGGTATGCGGTCAAAGGGAGTGAAAATTTCTTTTGAACAATTACAAAATGATGCACCATTGCCCGCTATTTTGCACTGGGATCAATACCATTTTGTTGTTTTAGTAACTCATAACAAAAATAAATTCACCATTGCTGATCCAGCGAAAGGTATAATCAAATTTTCTAAAACTGAATTTCTTGAACATTGGATAAGTACATCAGATAATGGAAAACAAGTTGGAACTGCTTTACTTTTAGAACCCACTCCTTCATTTTACAATGACGAGAATAACACCTCGTCCACCGGCAACAATAAAGAGAAGACGGTTGGCTGGCACATGTTACTCCGTTATCTAAAGCAGCAAAAAAAATTAATTGTTCAATTATTTATGGGTTTATTGGTAGGCAGCTTGTTGCAGCTTATATTTCCTTTTCTTACCCAAAGCATTGTAGATACAGGCATTAACACGCACAATCTGCAATTTATTTATATTATTCTTATTGCACAGTTCATGCTCTTTTTTGGCAGAACGGTTGTTGATTTTATAAGAAGCAGAATTTTACTGTACATCAGCACAAGAATAAATGTTTCGCTGCTATCTGATTTCTGGATAAAGCTCATGCGCCTTCCTTTGCATTTTTTTGATACAAAACAAACCGGCGATATTTTACAACGCCTGCAAGACCAGCACCGCATTGAAAACTTTCTTACCGGCACAACACTTTCAACTTTATTTTCAATGGTCACGCTTTTTATTTTCTCAATCGTGCTGCTCATTTACAATTCAACCATATTTTTCATTTTTATCGTTGCAAGTATTTTATATGTTTTATGGATACGCTTTTTTTTAAAATACCGCCGCAGCTTGGATTATAAACGCTTTGCTGTTGCAAGCAAAGAAAATTCTGCTACCATGCAACTCATCCACGGTATGCAGGAAATAAAACTAAATAATGCAGAACATTTAAAAAGATGGGAATGGGAAGGTTTGCAGGCATCGTTATTTAAGCTCAGTTTTAAAAGTCTTTCCTTAAATCAATACCAGCAGGCAGGCGCTTTTTTTATTAATGAAGGAAAAAATATTTTCATTACTTTTTTAGTGGCAAAGCTCGTGTTAGAAGGTCAGTTAACTTTAGGAGCAATGCTTGCCATTCAATACATCATCGGTCAGTTAAACAGTCCTATTGAGCAACTGATTGGTTTCACTCAACAGGCACAAGATGCAAAAATTAGTTTAGAAAGGTTAAATGAAATTTACCAGGTGGAAGATGAAGAAGCAGCATTCGCTTCTCCGGGCGGAGAAGGGTTGGGGATGAGGCTTCCTCAAAACAAATCCATTCAATTTCAAAATCTTTGCTTCACTTATGCAGGCGCTGGCAATGAACCTGTTTTAAAAAACATAAACTTAATTATTCCTGAAGGAAAAGTTACTGCAATCGTTGGCATGAGCGGCAGCGGCAAAACAACGCTTTTAAAAGTGCTGCTAAAATTTTACGAACATTATAAAGGAGAGATAAAAGTTAGTGAAAGCAATTTGAAGTATGTAAGTCCTAAATTCTGGCGAAGCCAATGCGGAAGCGTAATGCAGGAAGGATTTATTTTCAGCGACAGCATTGCAAAAAATATTGCAGTGAGTGATGAAAATCCTAACTACGAAAAATTATTACATGCCTGCAAAGTAGCCAACATTTTATCTTTTGTAGAATCGCTGCCGCTTGGCTTCAATACAAAAATTGGCGCAGAAGGAAACGGAATAAGCGCAGGACAAAAACAAAGAATTCTTATTGCAAGAGCAGTGTATAAAGACCCGCATTATTTATTTTTTGATGAAGCCACGAATTCGCTCGATGCAAATAATGAAAAAGAAATTATAGAAAATTTGCAAGAATTCTTTGCAGGAAGAACAGTAGTAATTGTTGCGCACAGATTAAGCACGGTAAAACATGCAGATAATATTGTGGTGCTGCATGAAGGAATAATTAAGGAGCAGGGAACACATGAAGAATTAAGTAAGAAAAAAGGTGAATATTATAAGCTTGTAAAAAATCAGTTAGAGTTGGGGAATTAAATAAATTTTAAAACTGCAATTAACAAACCAATGGCAGATACCCAAAGACCAACCATCCATTTTATGAGGTCAATTTTATCTTTATTCATTTTTTCTGCAAGTAGATTCATTTTTTCGAGAAGCTCAGTTTTATCAGCATTCATTTTTTCAATAAGGTCAATTTTATCTTCCTTGGTGAGAAAAAGATTTGTTTTATTATCCAGTTCAGTTTTTACTTCACTTGTAACAAATTCAACCAATTCATTGGCTGTCTCATCTCCAAGTTTAATTCGCAAAGCTTTATATAAACCTATTTCAGAAATGCTCATTCGACAAAATTAATTTTTTATGCACATAAAAAAAATCAAAAAAAGTATTAGTATAAATAAGCCCTTGTGTATAAGTCATTTTGCGACTTACTTATTTTTTTCTGCTAATTTTTTAAAAAAAGCCATTGCTTCCATACCAGGCTCTTTACGGCGTTTCAGTACTTTTTTTAAATCAGCAACATCCTGTAAAAGATTTAAATATTCATTTTCAGGAACAATGGCAAAGCGCTTTTTCTCTATTGTTATGGTTTGTGGTTTTATCATATCTTCTTTTTTTCAAAAATAATATTTTTATGCCAATAGAAGTTTCAGAAAATGGTAAATTAATTGCATCTCCGCAATTCAATAATCTGCGCAGCGAGGCTGTTTCAGAAATCATTTCAAACCAGCCCGGCTTTCTTATTCGTTATGGAATTTCTATATTTTTTATTGTACTTATTTTAATTGCAATTGCTTGCTGGTTTATTCAATATCCTGATATTGTTTATGCAAATGCAAAACTTACTTCCATTAACGCACCCAAGCCTGTCGTTTGTAAAACCGATGGTAAGCTTATAAAATTAAATATAAAGGAAGGTGACACTGTAAAATCAAATGAAGTTTTGGGTTTTATGGAAAGCACAGCAGACGCAAAACAAGTGCTTCGGCTTTCTTCTTATCTCGACACCATTTCTTCCATAATTAATAAAAATGAAACAGAGAGCTTATCAAAAACTTCTTTAGCTGCTTTCGAAAGTTTAGGTGAACTGCAGCAATCTTATGAAACATTTACACAAACGTTTATCAATTTCAAAAATTATTTATCAAACGGATTTTTTGAGAAGAAAAAAGAAATGCTTGCAAGCGACATGAATTATTTGAAAGGATTGCATGAAAATATCATTCAACAAAAAACAATCCAGCAGCAAGACCTGTCGCTTGCACAAAAAACTTTTGATGCAAATGACACGCTTAAAAAACAAAAAGTAATTTCTGATCTCGAATACAGAAATGAAAAAAGTAAACTGCTGAATAAACAATTAACGCTACCGCAAATAAATGCTTCACTTATTTCAAATGAAGATCAGCAAAACGAAAAGCAAAAAGAAATACTGGAATTAAAAAATACTATCAGCCTGCAAAGGGCGATTTTTCAGCAGGCAGTAAATACTTTTAAAAGTGAGATTGACGACTGGAAGAAAAAATATCTTTTAATTGCGTCAATAAATGGTAAAATTTTTTTTGCCAGTTTCTTGCAGGAAAATCAACAATTGCAAGTTGGGCAAATCATTTGTTATATTAATCCCGGCAATAGTTCTTACTATGCGGAAATGTTTATTCCACAATCAAATTTTGGGAAAGTAAAAACAGGCGAAAAAGTATTATTAAAATTTCCCGCGTATCCTGATGCAGAGTTTGGAAGTATTGAAAGCAAAATTGATTTTATTTCAAACATTCCATCGGATAGTGGTTATCTTGCCAAATTAAGTTTGCCAAACGGGTTAACCACCAATTATAATAAACAAATTTTTTTTAGAGATGGATTAGTTGCAAATGCAGAAATCATCACGCAAAATATGCGGCTGCTGCAAAGGTTGTTTTATAATATCTTTAATGAAATCAAGCGGTAATATTAGCATCGTATTTTAATATCAATATCTTGAGTGAAAACTACTGGATATTTTGTTATCTTTTTTTCATCCACCATAATTGCACGAGTAATGATAAACTAACTGATGCAACGCCTGTAATTATTCCTGCACCAACATCCAACGGAAAATGCTGTGCTAAATAAATTCTGGAATAGCCTACCAGCAAGCCATACAGCAATCCTGCAGCAAGCCACCAGTTTTTGGAAATGATCAAACAAAATAATAAATAAAAAGTAAAAGCAGTCGCTGTATGACCTGATGGAAAGCTTGAAATTAATAAAGGTTCAACAAAGGAAACATGATGAATAAGCAAATGATTTGAGATAGCTTTCCAGGGCCGCGCTTCATCAGGAACAATAACATATTTGCAAATCTGGGTGAAAATTGTTGTAAAAATAAATGCAGAAATTATTAACGGTAATAAATCTTTTCTTTTCATTACAAAAATTATCAGCAATACAAAAATCCACAGCAATCCATCTCCGGCATCTGTCCAAACAGAAAAAAAATAATCGGCCGCAATTCCAAGATCAGCATTTAATAAAAGAAAAAAATTATTTTTTCCAATAGCAAAAGAAAGTATAATTAGTAATAAACCAAGCAGCAAAGAAATAGTAACTGCTATAAAAAAATTTCGGTAATTAAGGCTTTGCATTATGTTTTAAAATTACAGTGGTTGGTAATTCAAACAAATCGTGATGCGAAGCAATTATTTGCAAATTCAGCGTGTTCAATGAATCTAAAAAATCTTTTCGGCTAATAATAATCGCATCAGGGTTTTGCTGCAATGCAAAACGTAAAGAATCTAAACTATAATATTTTTTTATGTTTGTATTCAAATAAAAATTATACGCCGAATTATAAATTTGGTATGCATAAATATGCGGCGACTGCTTTACAATATCAATAGTTTTTGCAACAGGATTTTGTTCATATAATTTAGGATACACATATTGCAATGCAATTATATTAAATAAAATGTAAGCCAACCAAATGCCTTTGATTTTAGAATGCACGGTTTCAAATTTTTTATTAAATAAAAAAATAGAAAGTATAAAAGGAATAATTAATAATGGTGAAACAATCCAACCTAATTGTTGTGTTTCAACTTCCTGACCAATTTCAAAAAATCCGGCTATGGGAACAATAAAAGTAAAAGCTAATAAAATGTAGAATGGATATTTCTTTGCTTTAATTTTTTCATCCAGCAAAGCGGCAATATAATTTCCTAAAATAATTGCTGCGAATGGATAACAGGGCATTGGATAGTTTGGTAGTTTGGTACTTGATACACTAAAAAAAATAATAAAAGCCAGCACAACAATTGCCGAAAATTGAGTGAGCTCTTTTATGAAAATGAGTGAACGCTTTTTTATAATCTCTCCTGAAAAAATAGTAAACGGCAATAAACCAATCAGCACAAATAATAATGGCAATAAAAAAAATCCGCCATGACCTTCCTGCGGATCGGAGAAGCGTTTTATATTATTATCTACAAAAAATCCTTTTGTCCATTCTCCGTTTGTGGCTTTATCAACTGCAATGTACCAGGGCAATATTATCGCACATAATAATACAATTGCAGGCACAAGTTTCCATGTAAAAAAAAATTTCCATTTTTTTTTCCAAATTATCCATATCAAAAAGCATAATGCGGGCAAAGCCAGTGCTACCGGGCCTTTTGCCAATGTGGCCAATGCAAAAGAAATGGAAGCAATAAATAATTGCGACGGTTTATTTTCCTGCAACCAGCTAAAGCCACTGAATAAACCAAGTGTAATAAAAAATATTAAATATGGATCAGGAACAGCGAGGCGAAATTCGAATAAAAAATGTGTGCTCATTACCAAAACAAGGGCACTGCAAAATCCAATAAAAGCGTTTAAATATTTTTTTGTATAATAGTAAGAAATTAATACCGTTAATAAACCCATTATTGTTGAAAAAAATCTTGCAGCAAATACATTTATGCCAAAAATTTTGTATGCAATCATCATAAAAAAATAATGAAGCGGCGGTTTATCTGTTCTAAGTTCTCCGTTAAAAGTGGGCATAATTAAATTGTGTTGCTGTAACATTTCTCTTGCACATTGCGCATTTTTTGCTTCGTCTAAAATATAAATTAATGGAACGGAAAGCCGCACTAACAATAACAATCCCAACAAAAGCATCAGCAGAAAAAAATAAGATGATTTATATAAGGCAGAATTGAACAAAAAGTAATTTAAGCAAAACTAAATCAAAACAATTTTAAGTGCACTAATGTTTTATTTCAGTGCTTTAATAATGGCAATAAATTCTTCGGCAATTAACGAAGCACCGCCAATTAAACCGCCATCCACATCCGGCTGAGAAAATATTTCTGCCGCATTATTTGCTTTTACACTTCCGCCATATAAAATGGAAATTTCGTTTGCAATTTCATTAGAATATTTTGCAGATAATTGGGACCGAATAAACGCATGCATTTCCTGTGCCTGCAGGCTGGTAGCGGTTTTGCCGGTGCCTATTGCCCAAATGGGTTCGTAAGCAATTATAATTTTTTGTAACTGCTGTGCAGATAAATGAAACAACGATTCTTCGAGTTGGTTTGCTACAAATTCATTTTGTGTATTTGCTTCGCGAATGTTTAATGGTTCGCCGCAACAAAAAATTGGCATAATATTATGTTCCAAACAAACATCTATTTTTTCAGCAAGTAATTGATTGGTTTCATGAAAATATTCGCGACGTTCGCTGTGGCCAATAATTACAAATTTAATTTCAAGCGACTGCAGCATTTCGGCAGAGACTTCGCCCGTAAATGCACCCGATTTTTTGATGTAAGCATTTTGCGCGGCTATAAAAAAATTTTTCTTCTTGTTTAATTTTTTTTGAGCAAAATGCAAATAAGGAAAAGGTACTGCAAATATTACCTGCTGGTGCAATTTTAGTGCAGGTGAGCTTGCAAGAATTTCATCAATTAATTGCTCGCTTTGATGCAAGGTTAAATTCATTTTCCAGTTTGCCGCGGCTATTTGTTCCCTCATAATTTTATAAAGATTTTTCAAAGATATGTTTCAAAATTTTTGTTTCCGCCTCAGTTAAATTTTGATTCTTTAATTTTTTCCAGTTATCAATATCGCGAAGTGCTTTATCAAATTCATATTTTGTTAATCCTTTTGTTCCCCAGGTAAAATTTGAAATAAATGTTGGCAATAATCCTTCCCCAAAAACATTGCAGCAAACTCCAATTACAGTTCCCGTATTAATAGATGAATTAATTGCAGTGCGGCTGTAATCGCCCATAAGTACACCACATTTATTTCCAACAGTTACTAATTCGTTTGAATGATTGTCAAACAATTTTACATCGCCGGCGGTGTTTTTAATATTACTGTTACTTGTGCCCGCGCCTAAGTTACACCACCAGCCAATTACAGAATCGCCCAAATAACCATCGTGCGCTTTATTGCTGCAGGCCTGCATTACAGCGTTTTTTATTTCACCACCACCAATGCAAAATTTGCCGAGTGTTGTGGCTCCGTAAATTTTTGTGCCCATTTTTAACAGGCCGTTTTCGCCCAATGCAAATGGCCCGCGAATAAAACATCCTTCCATTATAGTTGCATTTTTCCCTATGTAAATTGGACCTGTGGATGCATTTAAAATGCTGTGTTCAACTTGCGCACCTTCTTCCATAAAAATATTTCCGGAAGGAATAATTTTATTGGTTGAAGAAATTTTTTGTGAAGTTCTATTTTTTGTGATGATGAAAAAATCTTTGCGAATCATTTCATCATTCCATTGAAAAATTTGCCAGCAATATTCTAAGCGTTTTGCATTTTGAATGTTGTCAATCTTTTTAAAATATTGTAATGGAGATTTTAGAAAATCATCCGCTTTATTAACTGATATTTTTCCGGCAATAAATTCTTTTTCATCTGCAATTGCAGAACCATCTTCAAGCGATAAAATTTTTGCAGTTAAATTGTCATCAGCAATCAGCGAAGCATCAATCCATAAATTATTTTTTTCGGGAAAAGATTTATATAAATGTTGCAAATAATTTTCTGTAACAACAAACACTTCATCTTTTGAAACGCTTTGCCAGCGCTCGGTTTGCGTAAAAATGCCCATGCGTAAATCCGCAACGGAACGTGTGATGGTTAAAGGATATAATTTTTTTCGTTCACTATTATCAAATAAAATTATTGACATACTTATTAAGAAATGTGTAAAGATATTCTTTTGAAGAAAGAACATTAACAAAATAATATAAAGCCATTTCTTTTATTTTTGCGGCACTCAAAAAATATGATGTCAGCAAAATTTTTTTTAATTATTGCAATTATTCTTATTTCAATTGTTAGCAGTTGCCAGCAAACACAGAGTAAAAAAGACCCTTTAGTAAAATCTTTCACTTCATCCTCACTTCATCATTCTGATTATAATTTTCCACCTTTATCGCCCGAAGAAAAACACATGTTTGCAGAAGAAGCAAAAGATTTCTATGAAAAGCATTTAAAAAATACAGGCTTCAACGGAAGTATTTTAGTTGCAAAAAACGGACAGGTTTTATTTGAAGATTATCATGGTTACGCAAATTTCAAAACAAAAGAACCGATTACTTTTTCAACACCATTTCATCTCGCCTCCATTTCAAAAACGTTTACAGGTATGACGGTTTTGCGTTTTTGGGAAGAAGGAAGAATTTCGCTTGATGATGATATGCAAAAATTTTTTCCGCAATTTCCATACTACGGAATTACGGTGCGCATGTTGTTAGACCATCGCAGCGGTTTGCCAAACTATTTAAATTTTATGGATAGTTTCTGGAATAAAAAACAAAAAGCAACCAACGAAGATGTGCTCAATTTTATGGTTGTTCATAAACCAAAAATTACAAATGCACCAAACAAAGCATTTAATTATTGCAACACAAATTTTGTAATGCTTGCGCTTATCTTAGAAAAAATTACGCATATTCCTTTTCCAAAATATATGCAAGACAGTGTGTTTAAACCTTTGGGTTTGCAAAATACATTTGTATTTTCGATAAAAGACACTGCATCGTATGTACCTACATACATCGGTAACCGGCCTTACCCGATGGATCATTTAGACTGCACTTACGGCGATAAAAATATTTACAGCACAGTGCGCGATTTATTTTTGTGGGATAAAGCTTTATACCAGCATACATTTGTCAGCAAAGGCACGCTGGATGCGGCTTTTACACCTTACAGCAATGAGCGCCATTCAATGCATAATTATGGATATGCGTGGCATTTATATTTTAATAAAGGCGATACAATTGTGTATCATAATGGCAAATGGCATGGAGAGAATAATTCATTTACACGGCTTATACAACACGATGCAACAATTATTGTTTTAGGTAATAAAGCCAATGGTAATATTTTTAGAATGAAAGATATGAGTGTTATTTTCACTGGTAAAGTTGATACTACAAAATTGAAAGAATAAACTCCGGCTCAAAAAAATCTTGTTCAATTTTAGTAAAGAAAAAAGCCTTGCAAATAACCACAAGGCTTTTTGAATTAATGCACATAAAATGTTATTGTCTGCTCAAATAGCCAAATAAACCATGTTCTTCATCGTTTGGTCCGGCAGTAAAAAATAATTGTTTAGGATCGGTGCCGGGAACATTATTTTCCAAAGCCCAAAGCCCTTCAATTGTAACGGGATTTCCTTTATTCACTAATTGACCTTCGAACCTGCCAATGGCATCATACACATTAATTCTTCCATCACCAAAATTTCCTATTAAAATTGCATTGGGAATTATGCCTGAATTGGTAACAGCAAAACCACCAACTGATCTTACAATTCCCCATGGAGAATTTAAAGTGCCTCTTGAAGCAAACCTGAATAGTAAACTACCATCAGAATTAAAGACATCTACAAAACCATTGCCCGGTCCGGCTTCATCATCCATAAAATCGGGTGGTTTTTGTTTAGCATAAGTTACAAATAATTTGCCTTCAACATTTCTTATATTAAAAGGAGCAAAATGCTGCGGAATATTGGGATCGTAAAAAGGTTTGTTGGAAACATAATTAAAATTTTCATCGTACACATCAATTTTTCCATTATGAAAATCAGTTGCGTAAATAAAATTATGTGATCCATCGGTGGCAAGCGCAAGACCTTTGTAAACGGTGCCGTGTGAAAATCTATCTGCAACTAAAATTGCTGAACTTCCACCTGCCCATGCAGAAATAGTTCCATCTTCGCCGGCAAAAATAAATTTGCTTACCGATTTACTTGAAGGAATAACAAAATTAGTCGTCCAATTATATACTACTCCTGTTGGCGCACCAATACTGTGCCCGTTATGTGCCGGAATGGTAACCGGTGCAAGTAAAGTGTTGCCATCTTTATCATACACTGTGCTTACACCAGCGTGGTTCGCTGAAATCCAAAAAGGGCCTGTGGGTGCAACGGCAATTCCCCAGGCATTGGCTAAATGAGGGTCAATTTTTGCAGCGCCAAATCCGTTTACATCTGCAACAAGATTTGTTTGGGTGTAACCGCCCAAGGGGAAATTCGGATCTTTTATACAAGCTACGCTTCCTGTCAATAATATTATTAAAATCGAGGTGGCAGCCCGAGGCAAAGGAAAGAAAAGCTTTTTCATAAAAAGGTAGTTTAAATGATAAAATTTAGGAATAGAAATAAATACGAGCGCTTTGTAAACAGGTTGCCTGATTTGAAAATTGTTTTGCATCTTATGATCTTATAAAAAAAATTTATAACTTGAATAATCATTCAACAAATTTTTTTATGCGATCAATTTTTCTTTTGTTAATTCTGTTATTAAATTTTAATTTAAGTTTTGCACAGTCAAAATGATGATGAAAAATATGAACGAAGAGAAGTGATTTTCCATGCACGATGGCATTCATTTCAACACAGTTATTTTCACTCCAAAAAATTCAACTGCTTCTGATAATTTATTTTAAATTTTTAATTAAATATTTTGAATAAGAATTTAATATTTATAATATAAGAAACTAATTCATTTTTTTATCGGAATATTTAAAACATGGCATGATTTTTACGATATTTGCAGAAGTTTTTTAAGGGTTTAGGGTTGAAAAAGGGGCACCGGTTTCCCGGAGCCCCTAATTTTTGCAGCATTGATAAAATTATTATTTTGAAACGTGGTACAAACTTCCGCCTTTATTAAACAAACGATCAATATTTTTTTCAACTTGCGGCTCTTTTTCAAGAACCGGCGCATGATGCGGTTTAATTCTTGCATCTATTATTAAAGCGTTTTTGCAGCCCCAGTGCTTATTTTCGTAAAATTCATTGACTCCATAAATATCGTGCGATGGATTGCTTCGTGTAAATGTTACCCATAAAAAATTGCGCAAATTTTCTGCAATAAAATTTGCATTATCGCAAATAATTATTAATGGAATTTCATCTAATTCGCTGATATAATTTTTTAATGCATCATTCAATATTTTTATTTCTTTATGCACATTTTGATAAGAAGAAAATTTTTTTGTTTGAATGCAAATAATTCCTGGCATTATTAACTTCACATTTTCAATTAAAGCAATATTTTTTAAGATAGATGGAATTTCGCTGCTTAAGTTTCTTTTTATTTCTCCATAAGCAGCAAACACAACTTTACTTCCGCTGTTTAAATCTGTGCCGGAATAATCTAAAGTATCAATGGTTGTGTTAGTGAAAAAATGAATGTCTCTTGTTAAATCAATTCTTTGTAAAAAATATTTAAAAAATGATTCAATATTTTTTGTTGAAAGATTATTTGTTTCATCCGCTGTGATAAATAAAAATTTTGCGAGACTTAATTGACCGGTTCCTAAAATACGATTTGCAATTGTGAGAATTTCCGCCGGTTGTTTTGCTGGCGAATAAGGAGTGTATCTTTCGCTGCCAATTGCAAGCAACAAAGGATGAACGCCGGCCGCATCAACTGCATTTATTTCTTTTAACCCCGGAATTTCTTTTTGCAAAATATCACCTGTTATTGCGTGGATCAATTCTCCAAAACTGGTATCTTCCTGCGGCGGTCTGCCAACAACTGTAAAAGGCCAAATTGCATTTTTTTTTGCATAAACTTTATGCACACGCATCACCGGAAAATTATGTTTCAAACTATAATATCCAAGATGATCTCCAAACGGACCTTCAGGTTTATTTTCATCTTTATTTACTTCACCGGTAATAACAAAATCCGCATCAGCGCTGATGCAAAATCCATCTTCATAAACATACCTGAATTTTCTTTCGCCTAAAATCCCTGCAAAAAAAACCTCACTCATATCTTCGGGCAAAGGCATAACAGCAGCGAGTGTGTGCGATGGCGGCCCGCCAATAAATACAGAAACTTTAAGCGGTAAATTTTTTTTATTTGCTGATGATTGATGAACGCCAATTCCGCGATGCAACTGGTAATGCAAACCAATTTCTTTATTGATTTCATAATCGTTTCCGGAAAGTTGAATTCGATACATTCCAATATTCGAATGTTTTATTCCGGGATGATTTACATCTTCTGTATAAACTTGCGGAAGTGTAATAAAAGCGCCGCCATCTTTTTGCCAGTTTTGAAGTTGCGGCAAATCACTGATTTGAATTTGCTGCGCTAAAACAGGTTTGCGTGAAGGATTTTTTTTTGGCAATGCATTGAGCGCAGCTAAACCAAGCTTTGCATTTTTGAAAGGAGATTTTATTGCATTAATTGGATCGGATTTTAATTCGATTAATTGCTGAACCAAATGCAATGTTGAACGAAAAATAAATTTACTTCTTTCCAATGTTCCGAAAATATTGGATGCTGCGCGAAACTTACAATCCTTTACATTTTCAAATAATAATGCCGGGCCTTTTGCTTCGTGAACACGCAAATGAATTGCAGCCATTTCTAAATAAGGATCTACTTGTTCTTTAACGCGAATTAACTGATTATTTTTTTCAAGATCAATCAAACATTCTTCGAGCGATTTGTAAATCATTTTTTGAAATTCAATCACTCAAAAATAAGATATGGAATTGTACATTTCATATTAAGCAGATATGCATTCAATATCTCAGCAAAATAATCCACAATCTGTAGATAAAAATTTCATTCTGCAATTGTGCAAACTTCTATCTTTATTTAAGTACAAACATGTTTTATTATTTTAATTTTTTATTATGAAAGCGCAAGAAATTTTAGATAGAATCGAATATAAGCCTGAATGCCACCATTGCTTCGGAGAAGAAGAAGTAATTAACGCAATGAAAAAATATGCCCAAGAAAAATGTAAAGAGCAAACACAATTATTTAAAGAATATTTAAAGAAAAATACAGGCAATAAAAGTAAAATTCCTATGCCTGAATTTGAATAGAGAAAATTTATAAACAGAGGCAAATAAATCTCAAACTGCTGAATGGAATTAAATAATAATCTCACAGCAATTTCGCCTGTTGACGGCCGGTATCGCAGGCAGGTAGCGCATTTGAGCGAATATTTTTCTGAATATGCCTTAATAAAATATCGTGTGTTTATTGAGGTTGAATATTTTTTATTTCTTACTGAAAAAAAATTTTTTAAGGCTTCCGAAAAAACAAAACAACAATTAAAACAGTTAAAAGAAAATTTTAATTTAAGTGATGCAAATCAAATAAAACAAATTGAAGCAGCAACAAATCACGATGTAAAAGCGGTTGAATATTTTTTAAAAGACCAGTTAGAAAAATTTGGCGCAAAAGATTTAAAAGAATGGGTTCATTTTGGATTAACCTCGCAGGATATTAATAACACTGCCATTCCTTTAAGCTGGAAAAATTTTGTTGAGCAGGAATATTTGCCTTTAATTGAAGCATTAAAAAATCAATTTCAGCAACTTGCAACAAAATGGAAAAATATTTCAATGCTTGCCAGAACGCACGGCCAGCCTGCGTCCCCAACAAAGTTGGGAAAAGAGATTATGGTGTTTGCAGAAAGAATAAATAACCAAATAAAATTATTTTCGCAAGTTGCTTATTCCGCAAAATTTGGCGGCGCAACAGGAAATTTTAATGCGCATGTTGCTGCATTTCCATCGAAAAACTGGAATAAATTAGCTGATGAATTTGTTGAAAATATTTTAGGTTTACAACGTTTGCAATTCACCACACAAATTGAACACTACGATAATCTTGCTGCGCATTTTGATGCAATAAAACGCATTAATAATATTTTAATTGATTTGTGCCGCGATGTTTGGACGTACATTAGCATGGATTATTTTAAGCAACAAACAAAACAAGGCGAAGTTGGTTCATCAGCAATGCCGCATAAAGTAAACCCGATTGATTTTGAAAACGCCGAAGGCAACTTAGGCATCGCAAACGCTTTGCTGGAGTGGTTTTCAGCAAAACTGCCTATTTCAAGATTACAAAGAGATTTAACTGATTCAACAGTATTGAGAAATATTGGCGTGCCGCTTGCGCATACGTTTATTGCAATAAAATCAATAGAAAAAGGATTAGATAAATTAGTGTTGAATAAAAATAAATTAAAAGAAGATTTAGAAAATAACTGGGCAATTGTTGCCGAAGCAATTCAAACAATTTTGCGAAGAGAAAATTATCCGAATCCTTACGAAGCATTGAAAGAATTAACAAGAGGAAAAACTTCCATTACTAAAAATGATATTCAGAATTTTATCAATTCATTACAAATAAATTCTTCAGTAAAAAAAGAATTGAAAGCAATTACGCCGCACAATTATACAGGAGTTAATCCGGAGTTTTAATTTAATGTTTAATTTTGAGTATGAGTAGCGCTTATAAAATACTACCACATTACACTTATAACGATTGGGTACACTGGGAAGGAAAATGGGAATTAATTGAAGGAATTCCTTTTGCAATGAGGCCTTCGCCTGTGCCAAAACATCAAAGAGTTGGAGCGGAAATAATAACTGAATTTATATTTGAGATAAGAAAATTCGGTTGTAAAAAATGTAGGGTGTACGCTCCTATAGATTTTAAAATTTCAGACGATACTATTTTAGAACCGGATATTTTAATTGTTTGCGGCGAAATAAAAAAGAAATATCTCGACTTTCCGCCGGTTCTTGTAGTTGAAATATTATCAATTGCAACTATGTTGAAAGACAGGAATACGAAATTTCATTTATACGAACAACAAGGTGTAAAATTTTTTTTAATTGTTGACACAGAAAAAGAAGTGATTGAAATATATGAATTAGTCAGCGGGATATATCAACTACAAACTTTAAATAATGAAGGCTTATTTAAATTTGAATTAGAAGAAGATTGTAAAATAATTCCTGATTTGAAAAACATTTGGTTGTAATAATTTTTCTTCCCTAGTTCACTTATATATCTCGCTTGTAAAATGAAATTTGATTTCAGGATTATTTTGAATTTCGGTGTTTAAAAACCATTCGCTTTGCGCTAAATAAACCGGATGACCATCCTTATCTTCTGCGGAGTTTTGTTGCTTGAAGCGAAGAAACTCTTCCAGTTTTTTCGGGTCTTTGCTTGTAAGCCAGCACGCTTTATAAAATAGTAATGTTCTGAATTCGCATGCGGCATTGTATTCATGTAATAACCGATATTGAATTACTTCAAATTGCAACTCACCAACACAACCAATAATTTTTTTGTTGCCGCCAAATTGTGTGAATAATTGCGCAACCCCTTCATCCGTTAATTGATGAATACCTTTTTCGAGTTGCTTTGTTTTCATCGGATCTTTATTCACAATTTCCTTAAATATTTCCGGTGAGAAAGAAGGAATTCCGGTGAAATAAAAATTTTCTCCTTCGGTTAATGTATCACCAATTTTAAAATTCCCCGTATCAAATAAACCAACAACATCGCCGGCATAAGCATCATCAATTACATCTTTACTTCTCGCTAAAAAACTATAAGGATTACTGAAACGCAAATCTTTGTTTAAACGAACGTGATGAAAATATTTATTGCGCTCAAATCTTCCGCTGCAAACACGCATAAACGCAATCCTGTCGCGGTGTTTAGGATCGAGATTTGCATGAATTTTAAAAATAAATCCACTCAATTCCTCTTCATTCGGACAAACTTCCCGCTCCGATGTTTCTCTGCACAAAGGCAAAGGCGCAATGCGAATAAATGTATCAAGTAATTCTTTTACGCCAAAATTATTAATCGCACTTCCAAAAAAAACAGGCGCAACTTTCCCATTTAAATAGTCATCAACTTTTAATTTGCCATAAACGCCGTCAATTAATTCAACATCTTCACGCAATTGCGTTGCATCCTTCTCTCCTATTTTTTCATCCAATATTTTATCATTCAAATTCTCAATTATCAAACTATTTTCTTCCGTTGCTTTTGTGTTTGCGGTAAACAACAATAAACTTTTATTGTGTAAATTATACACGCCTTTAAAATCTCTTCCGCTGTTAATGGGCCACGTCATTGGATGAAGATCAATCTTTAATTCTTTTTCAATTTCTTCCAAAAGATCAAACCGATTTTTTCCATCACGATCCATTTTATTTATAAACACAATTACAGGCGTATCGCGCATCCTGCAAACCTCCATTAAACGGCGGGTTTGTTCTTCAACACCATTTACACTATCAATAACAAGCACAACACTGTCAACCGCTGTTAAAGTTCTGTAAGTATCTTCTGCAAAATCTTTGTGGCCCGGCGTATCCAATAAATTAATTAAAATATTTTTGTATTCAAAGCTCATTACGCTTGTAGCGACCGAAATGCCGCGCTGGCGCTCGATTTCCATAAAATCACTTGTTGCATATTTTTTTATTTTATTGCTTTTTACTGCACCTGCAACTTGTATAGCTCCGCCAAATAAAAGAAACTTTTCTGTGAGCGTTGTTTTGCCCGCATCAGGGTGAGAAATAATTGCAAATGTTTTGCGGCGATAAATTTCTTTTTCGTATTTCATATTAGTTTATAGTTAATAGTTCATCGTTAATACAGCATAGTTTTTTACTATGAACTATTAATCATGAATCATTAACTTTTTAAAAGCCGCAAAGGTAAGTGTTGAAAATTTTAAAATATGCTAATTTAAAAGTTGAAATATATTTTGAATCGCCAAATCTTCAAATTATCAAATCACCAAATCTCCTGAATCATCAAATTGCCTCATCTTTGCTTTATAACAAATCTTAAAATGAACATTGAATACAACCGCAACGAAGATTGGATGAAACTAAACCTTAGCCAGGCTAAACAATATCTTGAAAAAATTAAATTAGGTGGCGGTAAAAAAGCAACTGAAAAACAACACGAAAAAAATAAACTCACTGCAAGAGAACGTATAAATTATTTGATTGATAAAAATTCAACCTTCGTTGAAATAGGCGCCTACGCAGGGTTTGAGATGTATGAAGAATACGGTGGCTGCCCTGCCGGCGGAACGGTTGCAGGTGTTGGTTATGTTAGCGGAAGACAATGTGTGATTGTTGCAAATGATCAAACAGTGAAGGCAGGCGCATGGTTTCCCATCGCAGCAAAAAAAAATTTGCGCATGCAGGAAATCTCTATGGAAAATAATTTACCTATTATTTATTTAGTTGATAGTGCCGGCGTTTTTTTACCGATGCAGGATGAAATTTTTCCTGACAAAGAACATTTCGGCCGCATTTTTTATAACAATGCACGCATGAGCGCAATGGGTATAACACAAATTGCTGCGGTGCTTGGCGCCTGTGTTGCGGGCGGCGCTTACTTGCCTATTATGAGCGATGAAACGCTGATGGTAGAAGGCAATGGAAGTATTTATTTGGCCGGACCTTATTTAGTGAAAGCTGCTATTGGAGAAGATGTAGATACCGAAGCTTTGGGCGGTGCAGAAACGCATAATGCCATTAGCGGAATTGCAGATTATAAATTTAAAACAGAGCAGGAATGTTTGGATGAAATAAAAAAAATAATGAGTAAGCTGGGAGCCGCTCCTGCTGCCGGTTTCAACAGAATTGAACCGCGTGAACCAGGAAAAAACATAGATGAATTGTATGGCATCATGCAGGAAAATAACGCAAAGCCTTACGATATGTTAGACATCATTGAACGCATTGTGGATGATTCTGATTTTGATCAATTTAAAAAAGAATATGGCAAAACAATTTTATGCGGTTATGCAAGAATTGACGGATGGGCTGTTGGCATTGTGGCTAATCAAAGGCTCATAACAAAAAATAAAAAAGGCGAAATGCAATTAGGTGGTGTTATTTATAACAACAGTGCTGATAAAGCCGCACGATTTATTTTAAACTGCAATCAGAAAAAAATTCCATTAGTTTTTTTGCAGGATGTAACCGGCTTTATGGTAGGCAGCCGTAGCGAACATGCAGGCATCATAAAAGATGGCGCAAAATTAGTAAATGCGGTTGCTAATTCTGTTGTTCCGAAAATTACAATTATCATCGGAAACTCTTACGGGGCGGGCAATTACGCTATGTGCGGCAAGGCTTATAATCCACGTTTTATTTATGCATGGCCTTCTGCAAAAATTGCGGTGATGGGTGGCGAGCAGGCAGCAAAAACTTTATTGCAAATCCAGGTTTCAAGTATGAAAACAAAAGGAAAAGAAGTAAGCGCCGAAGACGAAAAAAATTTACTCGGTAAAATTAAAGGCAGCTACGAAAAACAAACCACACCTTATTATGCAGCGGCAAGACTTTGGGTGGATGATATTATTAATCCCGTTGATACAAGAAAATTAATCAGTGAAGCAATTGCAGCAGCAAATCATAATGCGAAAATAGAAGAGTTTAAAACAGGAGTTTTTCAGGTTTAATAAATATGGTTTTATTGAACGCTGAAAAAATTTCAATTATTTAAATATCCTCTTATTGCACAAATAAATAATGTTTTTTTGCAGCAATAAACCAATGTTTTTTTAAGATGCAGTAATCTTAACTGCGCACCAATTAACAGCAATAAATTTCATACTTTAATTTATTCTTCTTTTAATAAACATAATTTTATTTTTACCGTTTGCGCATGTTATATATGGAAAAAATTATAAAAGATATAGAGCAATTATTTCAATCATTCAAAAATAAAAATGCTGACAGAATTAAAATGCTGCCACAAAGCGGCAGCGACCGAATTTATTTTCGCATCTATTGCGGAAATGAAACTTTTATTGCTACACATAATTTGAATGTAAAAGAAAATAATACGTTTATTAATTTCAGCAAACACTTTCTGGGCAAGGGTTTGCCGGTTCCTGAAATATTTTTTATTAATCCTGAACAAACAATTTATTTGCAGCAGGATTTGGGTACACAATCTTTATTAAATAAACTTGAGCAGCAAGGTTACACTAATTATGTATATGAATTATTTCAAAAAAGTTTGCAACAATTAGCGCGCATTCAAATTAAAGGTGATGAAAATTTAAATTATAATTGGTGCTTAACTGCAAAAGAATTTGGCAGGCAGGCAATTTTAAGCGATCTGCTTTATTGCAAATACTATTTTCTCGATACGCTAAAATTGCCTTACGATAAACAGGCAATGCTCGATGAATTTGAAGAATTGAGCAATTACTTAACCAAGGCAGAATATAAATATTTTTTGTTTCGCGATTTTCAAAGCAGAAATATTTTAATTGATGAAAATGATAAAGTTCATTTTATAGATTATCAGGGCGGTATGAAAGGCGCTTTACAATATGATGTTGCGTCTTTGCTTTGGCAGGCAAAAGCAGAATTGAACGATGAATGGAAAAATAATTTATTGCAATATTATATAGGCGAAGCGGAGGAATTATTAGCAAAAAAAATTGACTGGCAAATTTTTATAAACCGGTATAATGGTTATGTGCTGATACGTTTATTACAGGTGCTTGGCGCTTATGGTTTTCGTGGTTTGTTTGAGCGCAAAGCACATTTTTTATCAAGCATTCCTTTGGCATTAAAAAATTTAAAATCTTTTTTAGAAAAAAATCCTATAAACCTTCGGCTGCCTGAGTTTGAGCGTGTGTTGAATTTAATTGTGCAGGATGAAATTGTTGAAAGATTTCAATCAATTCAGGCTAATAAAAATTCTAAGCTAATTGTAAAGATTAATAGTTTTTCTTACAAAAAAGAATTGCCTGAAAATGAAAACGGACACGGCGTTGGTTTTGTTTTTGATTGCAGAGGAATATTAAATCCCGGCCGTTTTGAAGAATTTAAATTCTTAAACGGAAATGATAAAAAAGTAAGAGATTTTTTAGAGCAGCAAACAAAAATGAATGAATTTTTGAATGGTGTTTTTACACTCGTAGATATTTCCGTTGAAGATTATTTGCAGAGAGGTTTTTGCAATTTGATGATAAATTTTGGTTGCACCGGTGGTCAGCATCGCAGTGTGTATGCGGCTGAACAAACTGCAAGACATTTAAAAAATAAATTTAAAGTGAAGGTTGAAGTGAAGCATCAAAATGAAATGAACTGGACAAGCAAAATTTATAATTTATAACGCAAAATATTTTTAATTCGCCATACGTATGAAGGCAATGATTTTAGCAGCGGGTTTCGGCACAAGGCTAAAACCTTTTACAGACGCGCACCCTAAGGCATTGGCTTTAGTGAATGGAAAAAGTTTGTTGCAAAAAAACATAGAATATTTGCAGAAATTTGGTATTAAAAATGTGATTGTAAACGCACATCATTTCGCTAACCAAATTGTAGATGCGATAAAAAAAAATAATGGTTGGGGAAGTGATATAATTATTTCCGATGAAACCGATGCAATTTTAGAAACAGGTGGCGGCTTAAAACGGGCAGCATGGTTTTTTAAAGATGTTGAAAATTTTGTGCTATTGAATGTTGATGTACTTACTGATTTGCGTTTAGATAAAATGATAAATTTTCATTTACAGGAAAAACCCTTAGCAACACTTGCAACAACAGGCAGAAAATCTTCAAGATATTTTTTGTTTGATCAAAATGATAATTTGTGCGGCTGGAAAAATATTAAAACCGGCGAAGAAAAGCCTTATCCCCGGCCCCTCTCCAAAGGAGCGGGAAGCTTGATCTCAAAAGCTTTCAGTGGAATTCATGTAATTAATTCAAAAATTTTTTCATTAATAAATCAGCAAGAAAAATTTTCGATGGTTGATGTTTATCTTGACCTTGCAAAAAATCGTACAATAAAATCATTTGATCATTCAGCATCGAAATTCATAGATGTGGGCAAACCGGAAAGTATTTTGATGGCAGAAAAAATGTTCAGATAATAAAAAACATGAGTTGATAAATTCAAAGTTTCATTTAAATAATTTCCTTGTTACATTAATAATATTGGGTAATTAAATTATTTTGTACAAGTTATAAATTCTGTTATTTTTATAGAATACTTTTTTTGAAAACAAAGGCTTTTTAATCTGCAATTATATAACTAATTATGTAATTGTTATAACTATCTGTTTATGAAAAAACAATACCCCCTATGTTTGTTTATCTGCATTTTATTTACTGCCAAAACTATTGCTCAGGTAAAAATCGGCGATAATCCTTCAAAAATTAATTCTAATTCTCTATTGGAACTTGAAACTACAAATAAAGGTTTTGTGTTTCCTCGTGTAACACTTAGCGATGTTGCATCGCCAAGTCCTTTATCGGCGGGGGTTTTACAAGGTACTGTTGTGTACAGTACAACAAGCCCAAGCGGTGGCTCCGGTGTTGGTTTATATGTGTGGACAGGTGCTGCATGGTCGGCAATTACACCAACATCTGTATCACCTACAGGTAATGCTGGCGGCGATTTATCGGGCACTTATCCTAACCCTACAGTTACCAGAATACGAGGAATTAATATAAGTGCAACTACACCAACAAATGGACAATATTTTTCTTATAACGGTACAGCATGGGCACCCATAACACCGCCTTATATAAACAGTATCACATTAAACACTCCCGTTTTAATTTATGCAAACCCAATTAATTTTGCTGTTAACAGTGGTGCAGCTACCGGAACTTTAGCCTTAAATAATCAATCGCCGAATTTTGTATTTGCAGGGCCAGCAAGTGGTGTTGCTAATACGCCAACTTTTAGAGGGTTGGTTTTATCTGATATGCCACAAGGCGGCGCGGGAGAAGTGTTAACGGGTAATGGCGCAGGAAATGCTCCAAGCTATGCTTCTGCAGCATTACGCGGCAATTATACCATTGTTTATGGTACAGGGCATATTACTGCAACAAATTCTTATCAGGTTCTGCCAGGTCTTTCGGCAACTCTAAGTCTTACTGCCGGTGACAAAGTTATTATTCATGCGAAAATTGGAGTTGGCGTAAATCAAAACGATGCTCCCGGTGATTATGGAAATGTTGTTTTTAGTTTAACGCAAAACGGAAATGTATTAAGTAACGGCGGCTATTCAGTTGCGAGTGTAAATGATTTAAACCCAAGTGCTGCTTATAATACAGCTCCTATTTTTGCAACTTATGATATCCCTACCAGTGACAATTATACCTTTACTATAAGTGCCGCAGAATTTTATAAAGCTTCCGGAACTATTTATGTATCAGGGAACGGCTCATTTTCAGGCAACTCCTATGATGGAATTCTTCAGGGAGTTATGGAAATTCAAATCTTAAAACTATAAATTTTATGCTATTGAAATAAGCAAACAATTTAAAAGTCTTATATTAAATGTACGTAATGTAAAATAATTGTTATTTGCAAACAAAGAGTAAACTATCTTCAAAGATTTACGTTTAATCAGATTATTAAAATATGCTTTATGTTTATTCTGTTTGATCATAATGGTGAATTTGTAACTGCTGACCTGATTTATAATTTTAAACAAATTAAGGATACTATCCTTCTAAGACAACTGAATTTAAATATTGAAATAAACGAAGATATTTTATTTTATAAAAATGGAAATGATTGGTATTCGGACTCAAAATTAAAAAACGAATTTCCCCGTACTTATTCTAATATTTCAAAAGCAATTATCGAAAATCTGCACATAGAAGAATTATTCGATGAAGTTTATTTGCAAATGTATCTGAGCTAAAGCGAATTTTTTTTTCCTATAACAATGTGATGCAGATAAAATAGAAAATACCTTACAAATATCAATGCAGCTTCTTTATTGGAATTAGAAAATACTAACCAAATTAGTTTTGTATTCCCGCATATTGCTCTGAGATGTTACCTCGTTAAAACCTTTTACAGCTAAAATGTTTTTGTCAAAAAAATAGTTATTTTTTTGGAATTCACTAATTAAATCTAAAATTGTTTTAGCTTTATTTTTTAAAAGGTATTAATCCGTGCCTGATTGCTGAAAACAGTAACCAAAAAGATTAATATCTTATGAGTAAAAAAACCATTGTAGCTCTATCTGTTTTTTGTATATTTATTACAAAAGGATGGGCGCAAGTAAAAATCGGAAATAACCCCACTGTAATTAATGCAAACTCTTTACTGGAATTAGAAAGCACTAACCAGGGTTTTGTATTTCCGCGTGTTGCGCTTACTGATGTTACCCTGCCAAACCCTTTAGCAGCAGGACTTTTAACAGGCACCGTTGTTTACAGCCCCGCAAGCCCCACAGGCGGTTCAGGCACGGGTTTGTATTTGTGGAATGGCAGTAAGTGGGTTGGGGTTACGCCTGCGTCAACATCGCCTACAGGCACTGCTGGCGGCGATTTATCAGGCAGTTATCCAAACCCAACGGTAGCAAAATTGCAGGGAATAAGTATAAGTGCAACTGCGCCAGCAAACGGTCAATATTTAGCCTATAATGGTTCTGCCTGGGCGCCTATAACGCCACCTTATGTAAGCAGCATCACATTGAATACACCTAATTTAATTTATTCTAACCCAATTACATTTTCCGTTAGCAATAATGCCGCCACCGGAACTTTAGCATTAAACAATCAATCAGCAAATACAGTGTTTGCAGGCCCTGCAAGTGGCGTAGCGAGCATTCCCACATTCAGAACATTAGTTGCTGCCGATTTGCCTGCAGGAACAGGAACAGTAACTTCTTTTAGTTCGGGAAATTTAAGCCCCTTATTTACAACATCTGTTGCAACGCCAACCACTACACCTGCTTTATCATTTACATTAAGCAATGCAGCGGCACATAGTTTTTTTGGAAACAATACCAGTGTATCCGCAGCCCCTGCATTTAGCATAATAGGAACTGCAGATTTACCTTCATCTGTAGTAACATCTGCACAAATAACAACATCCGGCGTTATATATCCGGCAGTAATTACAGGAACGATAACAAGCCAGGCATTAACATTACCGCTTACTTTAAATTCTCAAACAGCAAAAACTTTTTTTTCTGCACCGGCGGCTGCTAACGGAACACCAACTTTTAGAACAATAACCGCAACTGATTTACCCATTGCAACAACAACAACTGTAGGCGCAGTTTCTGTTGGCAGCGGATTATCTGTTACACCAGGCGGCATATTAAGCACTACAAATAATGGTACTGTTACGTCAGTTACAGGTACTGCACCGATTTTTTCAAGCGGTGGAACAACACCGGTTATCTCTTTACAAGGCACTGCAGGTGGCATAGCTTATGGTACAGGCACTGGTTCTAATTTTACTTCTGCCGGCACAACCACACAAGTTTTACACGGTGGCACAACACCATCTTTTGGAGCGGTAAACTTGGCCACAGATGTTACCGGTAATTTGCCTGTAACTAATTTAAACAGTGGTACAGGTGCGAGTGCAACTACCTTTTGGAGAGGAGATGGCACTTGGGCAACTCCAGCATTTTCCTTAACGGGCGGTACAACTAATTATCTTGCGCGATGGACATCAGCTACAGCATTAGGCACAGGGATTACACAAGATAACGGGACTGTTGCTGTACTTAGCACAAGCGCTGCAACATTTGGAACTATAGACCGCTTAACAGTTTTAGGCACTTCTTTAAATGGCATTAATGCAACAACTACAAGCACCACAGCCGGTAGTTATGCAATTCACGGCAATGCCACGCTCAACGCAGAATGTTACTTAGGGTATATCGGCACAATTACATTTGCAGGTGTAACACTTACAAACCCTGCCGGTTATTTCAAAACGCAAAACTTAGGGAATAATTCTTTTGCTGCAACTACAACCGGTACAAATAGCCCTATAGTTGGTTTAAGCTCCGGCAATAATGGTGGTTTGTTTGGAACCAGTGTAAGTACAGGTGTAGGTTTATATGCGTTTAATACAGGAACAACGGGCACAGGCGTTGTTGGTGCAGGTAATGGTTTAACAGCTACCACTATAACCGGTGGCTCAGGTGGTGCATTTTCCGGAACCGCTGTTGGCTCTGCAAGTTATGCAACTACAGCTTCTAATGGCATTGGTGCAATTGGTGTAGGTAATAACATTGGCACCGCTACAATTGACCCGAACGGTGCCGGCGGCGACTTTACCGGATTAACAGATGGACTTTATGCAAATGCAACTTCTACTGCCGCGGGAACTTCGGCTATTATTACTTATAATGCTGCAACTGGCCATAATGTGTATATTAATTACCGTGGCACCGGTGTTTTGGGTGTACTAGGAACAAATTATAAAATTATATCTTCTGCGGGCATTACAGATGCAGTTTCCACTTCTGCTCTTGATGACAAAGGGAACGCCAGAGTATTACACCCGCCGGAAACACCTGAATTTTATTTTGAAGATTATGGAGAAGGACAGTTAACAAATGGGCGTGCGCACATAACAATTGATCCAACTTTTGCCAGAAATGTTGCCATTAATCAAAAGCATCCTTTACGTGTGTTCATTCAGTTGGAAGGCGATTGTAAAGGCGTATATGTAACCAATAAAACTAAAATCAGTTTTGATGTAATAGAGTTAAGCAACGGCAATTCCAACACAAATTTTCAATGGCATATTGTGTGTAATGTTGCAAATCAAAAATCAGCTAACGGAACAATAACAGAATTTGAAGACCTGCGTTTTGAAGCTGCGCCAAAAGAATTACATACAGAAAAGAAAATTAATCCGGTTTATCTTATTAAAAAATAAATTATTCTTAATTTAATAAAAGATTTTTTGTTGAATAATTTTTAAAAGAATCTGCAGCAATTAATCATTAAAAATTTTCAGATATTCTGAAAAGTTACGACAGCTTCGGCAAGATTAATTTCAATAAACCAGGGTAAAATACGATTTATAAAATGCAGGTATTTCTTGTAAATTATTTCCGGGAAATTTTTATATCAGCGTTATTGAGTATTGATTTTTTATATAAATTTATTTAAATATCATTTTTGTTTTCATAAATTTGGTATTACTTCAAACCAAAACATAATTTTTTTTCAAAAAAGCCAAAGCATAAAAATGCGTAAAACTGTTTCTCTTATATTATTTTTTGTTACAGTTTTTACTTTAGTAAATGCACAAACAAATTCAAAATCTTCAACGGCAGATAACAATATTAACTTAAAAGTTTATCAGCAAAGTATAAGTTTAAACGATTATGGTACCGCAATAAATGCATTACATTATTTAATTGCCGGCGATGCTGCAAAATATGCTAACTGGCAGGATACACTTGCCTTATTATATACGCGGACAAATGATTATCAGCAA
Source organism: Chitinophagaceae bacterium (assembly GCA_051004255.1). Taxonomy (GTDB): domain Bacteria; phylum Bacteroidota; class Bacteroidia; order Chitinophagales; family Chitinophagaceae; genus JBPCKN01. Next base: position 29,645 of record JBPCKN010000015.1, read on the forward strand.
GGTTTTTTATTGTCTGACGCTTTATTAAACAGTAAAGGTTACACCGATCTTCGCATGGAAATAAAGGCAGTTTGTGCAAAGCAGTTGCAGCAACCGGTTGAAGCTATTAATGCTTACGGAATTCTTTTTACAAAAACACATAATGCTGTATATGGTTTTGAAGAACTGCAACTACAATATGCTATTCGCAGGCTGGCTGAAACTGTTGCAACAGGAAATGACCTGTTAAAAATAATATTACCCAACGATAGTACGCAGGTAAATGTTATGAAATTAGATGGAAAAAATATGCAGCAGGTTTCATTAAAAGCTGCAACAGAAAATGTATTAGGATTAGCTTATATTGATTTGAAAGATAAACAAAACGCCGTAGCGCAATTGCAAATGGCTTTAAAAGAAAATCCTGATTTTGAACAGGCAAAAAATAACTTGAATGTTGCCAATGCACTTGGCAGCGATGCAAAAAAATAATTTTATGTATTAAACTTATACAATGAAAAACAATACTCCTATTGTAAAACCAACACGCCGCAACAAATTTTTCGTTTCCACAATATTTTCTTTTTTTATACTGATAATTGGCGTGCAAACGAAGGTTTGGGCACAAATGCAAAATAATGGCAATTTATATATTGCAAGTGGAGGAAACATGTATGTAAAAACTTCATTTACAAATTTAGCACCGACTTATTCAATTAGCGCGCCGGGCTATGTGAATGATGGAAGCTTAACAATAACAGGCGATTTCACCAATAGTGAAGCCAATCTTGCAAATGGAAATGGTACAACCACTTTTGCAGGCACAACCCAAAATATAGCCGGAAGTTCGAATGCTGATTTTAATAATGTGGTTATAAATCCTGGAAGCACTGTAACACAAATAACAACTCCAATAAAATTAAGTGTTACAGGTAACTGGACAAATAATGGGACATTTATTCCTAACGGCAAAACAGTTTCGATTGATAGTAATTTAACAACACACCTTTTCATTGGCAATACAACTTTTAATAATCTCACGTTAAATGGGTCTACCGATTTCGGCACAACTACAATCACAATCGGTAACACTTTGCAAGCAAACATCGGTACAATGGGCGAAGGCACTTCAACATTTATTTTTACAGGTGCATCAGGTTCAATTGGTGGTTCAAACAACAAAAATTTTTACGATGTTCAAATAATCAGCGGCGCAAGCCTTTCTGATCTAACAGCAAGTGCAGGAGATGTTCATATAAAAAATAGCTATACAAATAATGGCACATTTTCTCAATACAATACACACACAACTTACTTTGATAGGTCAAATGCTATTGAAACTTTAGCCGGTAATGGAAGCACAACTTTTGGAAATCTAACAATCGGCGGACCAATATTAAGCAATCCAACCACATTAAATGCAGGCTCACATTCGTTTACAGTTTCAGGAAATAGTTTTAAATTCAATAGCAGCGGTTCATCATTTAATGGTAATACAGCTACGGTAACATTTTCATTAACAGCAGCAGGTACATCAACTGTATCTAAATCATCCGGTGTTACCGGAGTTTCCGCAAATTTTTATAATGTAAATATAAATCCGTTAAGCGCAACCGTTGCAACAGCAGTTGATTTTGGCGCTAATTTATCAACCATAAATAACACGCTTCAAATTAATACAAATGGTTCTGTAATAAATAATGCACCAACTTATGCAACGGGTTCTTTACTTCTATATTATACCGGTGGAAGTTATACCCGTGGTACAGAATGGAGTACATCAACAAATCCGGGTTATCCTTATAATGTTCAGGTTAGTAATTCAACTTATTTAAATATTGGAGGAAGTAATACAGTTCAAAAAGCTTTGGCAAATAATTTTACTATTGATGCAGGCTCAACACTTGACATGCAGGCTTTAACAGCAGCGCTTGTTGCAGGAAATAACATTCAAATTGATGGCACACTTAAACTCTCAACTTCTTCAGGCGGTGATGCACAATTAAACGGTAATTGGATTAATAACGGAACATTTACTCCTAATGGTCGCGTGGTTAATTTTAATGGTAATGCCGCCCAACTTATTACTGGAACCAATGCAACAATTTTTGATTATTTAACCAATAACAACACCACTGCTGCATCTGTAACCATAAATAAAGATGTTACAGTTAATCAAATACTCACAACTGCTAATAGTACAAATCTTTCTATCGGCAGTAACACACTTACATTAGCCGGTACAATTACAGGCAGTGGAACTCTGGCAGGTTCTTCAACATCTAATCTTACAATTAACGGCTTTGCTACGCCGCTTGGCACACTTATATTTAAAACAGCCAGTCAATCTTTAAATAATTTTACTTTAAACCGTACGGGCATAACAAATAATTATGCTGTTTTATTAGGCAGCAGCCTAAGCGCAAATTCTTTAACGCTTACTAAAGGAATTGTTGCAACAGGTAGTAATCTTTTTACATGGAATAATTCTGGCGGCATTTTAACTGCACCAAATACACCATGGGTTGCACACACTGCAAATTTTGCTGATAGTTATATTGCCACCTGCGATGCTTCAGGCACACCAATTCCTGAATCTTCAACTGTTCCATTTACCGGTAATGTGGGCTTTCGCGTTAATAATGTTGGCCCCACAAGTGGTGATGTATATTTTCCTGTTGGTGCAAGCTTTTTGCCTGCAGGTACTACGGTAACAGCAGGCACACCTAATAGGCTCATGATAAATAATACACATGGTACTAACGATAATTTTACTGTTGTAGTAAATTATGGTGATATTGGCGGAACGCCAAAGCCCAAAGTAAACCGTGTTTGGTATGTGAATGCAAACAATGCAAACGATAAAGCAACTATGCGTTTATTTTTTGTTGACCGTGATCCTTCACTTTGGCCAACGCAACAAAATGAAGTGGAAAATCTTCCTTATCCTTTCGATTATACACAAATAGTTTTGGTTGAAAAAGATTATGCCGCTCCTGCTAATTTTATTGCCATGTCTGGTGCAGGAGATTATAAAAGTTTCCCTCACGGAAATTATACTGATGAAGAAGTATATGCACAATATTCTTATGGAGTTAGCCCTGATATAAACGGTGTTACAAATGGGATAACTCAATTTAACCGCTTTTCGATAACTAATCCCGGCGGAATTATTTTACCTGTTACTATCGTTAACTTTAAAGCGTATCAGCAAGGAAGCAATATACAAGTTGACTGGACAAGTTTGAATGAAGTAAATATTTCTCATTACGAAGTTGAAAAATCTTTAAACGGCACAAACTTTACAACCATTGGTACAGAGGCTGCGATAAAGAATGGACAACCTTATGTTGATTATCGTTTTACAGATATCCATCCTGCGAGCGGCAATAATTTTTACCGGATAAAAGTAGTTAATGCCGATGGAACGGTTGCTTATACAAATATTGCCGATGTTGTAATGGGCGAAGCGAGACCGAATATAGCAGTGTATCCAAATCCTGTTACTATACGCAATTTTACAGTTCAGCTTACAAACCTGCCTGCGGGAAAATATACTCTACAATTGTATAATAATCTTGGTCAACTAATTATAAGCAAAACTGTTGAACATCCTGGTGGTTCTGCATCGCAAACAATTTATTTACCTGCTTCAGTTGCAAGAGGCGCTTATACATTTAAATTTGCAAACAGTATTACACGATTCATTAAAACATTAATAATACAATAAAAATTAATTGAAAAAAAACCTCTGATTTATTAATCGGAGGTTTTTTTATGGTTTAATTTATTATGGTGATTATTCAAAACAATTCAACTTCAATTTGATTTTTTCCATTTCTTTATTCACAAATTCCATTAATGTTTTTATATAATTGGGGGAAAGATCAAACTGCAATTCTGCAGCGGCATACAATTCGGGCAATGTTTTTGTTCCGCCCAAACTTAATGCATTTATATAATTTTGCAAAGCCTGCTGCGGGTTTTGCTGATACTGCATCCATAAACCGATTGCGCCTAATTGTGCGATGCCATATTCAATATAATAAAACGGAACTTCAAACAAATGTAACTGGCGCTGCCAGCCAATTTCACGATATTTTTCCAAGCCTGTGTAATCAACACCGTCGGTTGAAAATTCATTTAGTATTCTTAACCAATTTTCTGTTCTTTCTTCAATAGAATGTTTTGGATTTTCGTAAACCCAATGTTGAAATTTATCAATAGTTGCAATCCATGGAAAAATTGTTATCACCCTTTCAAGCTGATGTTCTTTTGCGCGTTTTAAATCTTCTTCAGTATTAAAAAAAGCATTCCAGTGATTCATGCTAAAAAGCTCCATTGCCATGCTCGCTACTTCAGCAATTTCCATAGGATAATCTTTAAATGCACTCAACTCCAAATTGTGTGTAAGAAAAGATTGAATTGCATGGCCGCCTTCATGAACCATAGTTGTTACATCGTGCATTTGCCCTGCCGCATTCATAAAAATAAATGGCGCACCACTTTCTGCGAGCGGACAATTATAACCGCCGGGTGCTTTGCCCTTACGGCTTTCAAGATCTAAGTGACCAAGTCCATTCATCTTTTTTAAACATTCCGCAAAAAAAGAATTCATCTCTTCAAAACATTTTTCTGTTTTTTCAAGCAACTCTTTTCCTGTTTCAAAAGGATGCAATGGCTCAACGCCTTCAGGCTCCGCCTCTGTATCCCAAGGACGTAAAATATCTAATCCTAATTTTTCTTTTTTCTTCTGGTAAATTTTTTCAACCAACGGCAACACGTGCAATTTTACAGCTTCGTGAAATTGAAAACAATCTTCTTTTGTGTAATCAAACCTTCCTAACTCTACAAAACGATAATCGCGATAATTTGTAAAACCAGCATTCTTTGCAACAGCATCACGCTTCTCAATTAATTTTGTGTATAAATCATTCAATGCATTTTTATCCTGCAATCTTCGTTCATTAATTTTTCTATAAACTTCTTCGCGTAAATTTCTATCGTGATTTTCTAAAAATTTTGCAGCTTGTTGTAAAGTGTATTCCTGCCCTTGAATTTCAACCGTCATTTTTCCGGTGATAACACCGTATTGTTGTTGCATAACACTTAATTCTGCCTGCAACGGAATATTTTCTTCGCGAAATAATTCAATGCTTTTTTTTACGTTGCGCAGGTAAGTGAAATATTTCTTTTGATCTAATTCTTTTGTGAAAGAATTATTGATTAATTTTTTATTAAGTGCATCAGCATAAGGCTGAAGCTTTGGCTGAATTTGCATACAAAAAAAAGCAAAAGCTTCTTCGAGCGATTTATCGGTTGTATCACAGGTCATGCGAATCTGGCGCCAGCAAGCGTCTTCGCTTACAACAGCTTCTAATTCGCTCATATCTTTCAGCCATTTTTCAAGATCAGTTTTTGAATTTATTTCTCTTTCTAATAAATTTTTAAAATAAGGTTCTAACTCTTCCCAATTAACAACATAAAAATTTTTTGGAAGAAAATTGCGTTCTAATTTTTGTATCTCAGCACTTTGTGTCATGCAATTTTAAATTTTAAATTTTCAATTTATTTAATCGCATCTTCTTTTGATCTTTCTTCAGCAAGCGGTTCTTCATCTTTGTTTTCATCAGTTTCAATTTTTTCCTCATTTTCTTTTGATTTGAAATCAATATTATTTGCTTTTAATATTTGAAACCATTTGATAATTTTTTTCATATCACTTGCATAAACTCTGTCAAAATCCAGGTCAGGATATACTTTCAGAAAATATTTTTTTATAGATGCTGCATCTTTTTCCGCCGGCAAAGGTTCGTTGCTTTCATTCATTGCCTGCAAGATTTCTGCAAGATTTACATTATCGGCCGCAGTAAAAATTTCAATTGTTTCAAGATGCGAAAAATTATGATTGCGCGATGAAATAAATCTTGTGCTTTTATCTTCCAGCGAACGTACAATTGCTCCGTCTGTTTTACTCGAAATTAATTCGTATAAGCCGCTCAAGCCAGTTACAGAAATTAATTTGTTATATTCCATGTCAATAAAATTTTTAAACATGCAATATAAACAGCTATTGCTAATTTGCTGTTTTTGTTTGATTAAAATTTATTAGAAAATATTTTAGTTGAAAAAGCTAATAAAAAACCCGAAGCGAAAATGCTTCGGGAAAAGTATTACAAATTAAAATTTAGTGTTAGCTTTTTCTTGTAAATTTTATTTCCATTGATTTAAACTCCTGCCCGTTTTGTGTTTGATACATTGTTAGCAGCTGTGTGTTATCATCAATAAACTGCATTGTTTGTCTTACATCTATATCATTTCCTGTCATTGGATCGGTTTCTTTTCCTTTAAATGTTGCTGTTTTTGTTGAAGGATCGTAAGTGCCTTCCATGTAGATAATACCTGTTCCAAAATTATCAATCCAACTGCTTACTAAAATTTTTTTAGCATTATCGTAGCCAACAATACTGTGGCCTTCGAAAGGCATTCCGTTAAAAGCACCTGTGCTTATTGACTCCTGATAACGGCCACCGAGTATCATTTTATTTACACAGGTTGCAGTACTTTTTTGTGCAGGAGTGTTTGGAACCATCCACATGGTAATGTCTTCATTCCAATTCCCGTCTGATTTAGCCAGCATTTTATGTGTATCGCCCGGTGTCATAAAAACTGTCCATTTTTGCATATCTTCCTGAGATTGTGCAATTGTTTTAGTGCTTAATGTTACAAGCAAAAAAAGGGTAATGATTAAGGTAATTTTTTTCATAAATAAATTTTTGGAAAAAATACAAATTGTATTTTAGAAATGCAAGTTTTATTTTGTTTTTGGAAAGAAGAAAGAATAATAATTTTTTTGATTTATTTATTTTGCTTCCACAACTCCGCTTTGTACTTCATTTAATTTTACTCTGATTTTACCTTCAATTTCATTTGCTAATTCAGGATTATCATGAAATAAATTTTTTACTGTATCGCGACCCTGACCTAATTTATTACTGTCATAACTAAACCAGCTTCCGCTTTTTTGAATGATGTTTAATTCAACGCCCATATCAATAATTTCACCGATCTTACTAATGCCTTCTCCAAAAATAATATCAAACTCTGCACTGCGAAACGGCGGTGCTACTTTATTTTTTACTACTTTTACTTTTACGCGATTACCAACTGCTTCATCACCATCTTTTATTTGCGCCTGGCGGCGAATATCCAACCGAACTGATGAATAAAACTTAAGCGCATTACCACCGGTAGTAGTTTCAGGATTGCCAAACATAATACCGATTTTTTCACGCAACTGATTTATAAAAATACAAACCGTATTTGTTTTACTAATTGTTGCAGTTAATTTACGCAAAGCTTGGCTCATTAAACGCGCCTGCAATCCCATTTTACTATCGCCCATTTCTCCCTCCAGTTCGCTTTTAGGAACGAGTGCCGCAACAGAATCAATCACCACTACATCCAGCGCACCGGAAAGAATTAACCTGTCGGCAATTTCCAAAGCCTGCTCGCCATAATCGGGTTGGGAAATTAATAAATTATCTACATCAACACCAAGTTTTTGGGCATAACTGCTATCGAACGCATGTTCTGCATCAATAATGGCGCACATGCCGCCTTTTTTTTGTGCTTCAGCAATTACGTGAATGGCAATAGTTGTTTTACCGCTCGATTCAGGTCCATAAATTTCAACTACTCTTCCTTTTGGTAAACCGCCAATTCCTAACGCTGTATCCAAACCGATGGAGCCGGTTGAAATTACTTCATTTATACGTTCGGGTTTTTCACCCATCATCATCACGCTGCCTTTGCCATAATCTTTATCAATCTTATCTATGGTAAGTTTCAATGCTTTTAATTTATCAGAATTACTCATATTTTTTGTTTGTTTTTTCAAAATTAATCAGCCTGCAAAATTAATATAAATTAATTATGCACACTAATATTTTTAGTAAATTTTGATAAATATTTTAGATATTATTTTTACTTTTTGTAAAGGCGAAAAAAGGCAATTTATTTCTATAAACATTTGAGGCAAAATATTAAAAAAGTTATAATAAATGCAATAAATCTTACTACCAGCAATTTGATTTAATAAGTTTGAAAGCTGATAATTATTTTATGAAAAAATATCTGTGTTTATTTTGCTTTGCAATTATCGTATGTTTTTCCTGCAGCAACGAAACGAAAAATACCAGAGATAAAAGTTATGAAACACAAAAAGCAAATCTTATTGAAAAAGAAAAAAATAATCCTTTAGTTTTTTTGAAGATGTCAGCAATTGATAAAAAAAATATTATTGGTCAAACAGTGGTAAAAGGAACGGTAACAAATACAGCCACCGCATACAGCTATAAAAATGTGCGGATAAAAACGCTGTATTATAAAGATGAAAAAGTTGTTGAAGAACATGAAGATGTGGTTGATGATATAATAAAACCCAATACCAGCAAAGGTTTCAAGCTAAGATACCATTTACCGAAAGGAACGGATAGTGTTGCATTAAATATTATGAGTGCGGAGATTAATGATAATAAAAGCAAATAAATTTTCCTGCATTTTATTTAAGTATATTTTCAATTGCTCAATAACGGGCAAAGCGTACAAGCGAGCGTGGCAACGAAGTTTGATAGTAATTCTGCAGCTTGCTTCAAAAAAAATATTTTACTAAATATTAAATTTAAAATAATTCTTTTACCTTTGCCGCCCCAAAAGTTCTTTTTGTTAGAATTATTGTTTGGGAGTTATGTAAAAACGCATAACGTTATCACCAAAAAATTGAAATATGGCTAAAGAAATTTCAACGTATGTTAAGTTGCAGGTAAAAGGCGGACAAGCAAATCCTGCTCCTCCGGTTGGCCCGGCGCTTGGCAGCAAGGGCATAAATATTATGGAGTTCTGCAAACAATTTAATGCAAGAACGCAGGACAAAATGGGCAAAACGCTTCCCGTTCTCATCACTGTTTATAATGATAAGTCGTTCGACTTTGTTATCAAAACTCCTCCCGCTTCTGTTCAATTATTAGAAGCAGCCAAAGTGCAAAAAGGTTCAAAAGAAAGTAACCGCGATAAAGTTGGTAAAGTAAGCTGGGCACAGGTTGAAGCAATTGCAAAAGATAAAATGCCCGACCTGAATTGTTTCACTATTGAAAGTGCAATGAAAATGATTGCGGGCACCGCACGCAGTTTGGGAATTACCGTTGAAGGCGCAGCGCCCTGGAAAAATTAATTTCTTTACCATAAAATTTATTTGCAATGGCAACTCTTACAAAAAAAAGAAAATTAGCAGAAACAAAAATTGATAAAAATAAATCATATTCTTTAAAAGAAGCTTCAGCTTTAGTGAAAGAAATAAACACAACAAAATTTGATAGCTCGGTTGATTTGCATATTCGTTTGGGCGTTGATCCAAAGAAAGCAGATCAGCAAGTTCGCGGTACAGTTAGTTTACCCCATGGAACCGGAAGAACTAAGCGGGTATTGGTTTTGTGCCCTCCTGATAAAGAAGCCGAAGCAAAATCTGCAGGCGCTGATTACGCAGGTTTGGATGAATTTGTTCAAAAAATTGAAGGTGGGTGGACGGATGTTGATGTTATAATTGCAACGCCTTCTGTGATGCCGAAAATTGGTAAGCTTGGTAAAGTTTTGGGTCCAAGAAATTTAATGCCAAATCCAAAAACAGGAACTGTTACTAATAATATTACCGAAGCCGTGAATGATGTAAAAGGTGGTAAAATTGCTTTTAAAGTGGATAAGGCAGGAATTGTTCATGCATCTGTTGGAAGAATTTCTTTTCCTTCTGAAAAAATTGAAGCTAATACACAGGAATTAATAAATGCAATTATTAAACTAAAACCTTCTACAGCAAAAGGAATTTATGTAAAAGCAGCAAGCATTGCAAGCACGATGAGTCCGGGAATTTCGCTTGATACAAAATCAATACAATAAAAAGCGTATGACAAAAGATCAAAAAAATGAAGTGATTGAAGTTTTGAAAGAGAAATTCAATCAATACAATAATTTTTATGTTACCAATACTGAAGCATTAAGTGTTGATCAGGTAGGAAAATTGCGGCGAATTTGTTTCGACAAAAAAGTGGAAATGAAAGTGGCAAAAAATACTTTGATTCGCAAAGCGCTCGAAGCAATTAATGCAGAAAAATATTCAGGCGTTTATGAAAGCCTGAATGGTGTTACTGCATTGATGTTTAGTGAAAATGCAAAAGAGCCTGCAATGATCATTAGCAGTTTCCGCAAAGAAAGCAACACTGAAAAACCTGTTTTAAAAGTTGCTTACATTGATAGTGATGTGTTTGTTGGAAATGATCAGTTAGAAGCATTAAAAACGCTGAAAAGTAAACACGATTTAATTGGAGAAATTATTAGTTTATTGCAATCACCCGCAAAAAATGTTATCAGCGGATTGAATGCAGGAAACAAGCTTGCGTCAATTTTGAAAGCTTTGGAAGAAAGAAGTTGATTTGGAAATGTGATGATTTGGAGATGTGATCATGAAAAAATCAAAACTAATTTCCAAATTAACCATCTCCAAATTTCCAAATTAAAAATAAAGCTCAAGCCTTAGAGCTAATAGTTAAGGCAAATTTTTTTAAACCATCCGCCGGAGTTTTAAACCAAACAATGAAGGCGGAAAAAATTTAAACATTTATGGCAGACTTAAAATCGTTCGCAGAACAACTGGTTAACTTAACTGTAAAGGAAGTTAACGAATTAGCAAAAATTTTAAAAGATGAATATGGCATTGAACCTGCTGCGCCGACTGTAGCTGCTGGTCCGGCTGCGGGTGGTGATGGTGCTGCTGCACCTGCTGCTGAAGTACAAACCGCTTTCACAGTAGTTTTAAAAGCTCCCGGCGCAAATAAATTGCAGATCGTTAAAATTGTGAAAGACTTGACAGGACTGGGTTTGAAGGAAGCAAAAGATTTAGTGGATGGCGCTCCAAAACCAATTAAAGAAGGTGTTGCTAAAAATGAAGCTGATGAAGTAGCCGCAAAATTGAAAGATGCCGGAGCTGAAGTAGAAATTAAATAATGCTTTTAATAATTATTTAAAAAACCGTTTCAAAAAATTGAAACGGTTTTTTATTTTTTTTATTTCCAACTTAAACAGCTAACATTTAAATAAAAAAAGTTGCCTTTAATAAGTAATCTTTAATAAAGCAAATAACTTATTATTCTTCATTTTTTCCAAAACCACTCATTTTTCCCTTTGCAAATTCTTTAAGTTTTTCACCTGCAGATCCGGGCACATAATCAGAAATCTGATCTAAAAAACTGCCACTATTTTGTGCTGAATTTTCTGCTGTAGTTTGCGCAGCTCCAGCTGATGTTGCAGAAGTGCTACTCGTGTGAAATAAATTATCTACAGCGCCGCCAAGCATGGGAAATTTTTCCTTAATATATTGGGCAATTGTATTTAAAATTTCATGTGATTGTTCAGCACTAAGTCCGTGCATATTTTGTAATTTTTGAATTAACTCTTCCATGTTATTTAGTTTTAAATTTTTTATTAATTGCGCAAAATAGATTTTATTCTTAATAAAGAAAAAAATTCAACAATATAAATGTGAAAAGGAAAATAGTTTTTAAAAATAAAGTAATAAACACTATTATTTTTTCAGCAGTTTTTATGGTTGGATATTCTTATAAAGCAACAAATTTTTCAATACAAATAATTATCGTAATCTTACAGCAATATGAAAAGTAAAACCCGCAAAAGAATAATTATTTTTTTAATTGCATTACTTGTTGTTGGCGCAGGTAGTTATATTTATTTACGTTATCGCAAACTGCACGACCTTGAACCTTTGCTAACAGCTAAGCTTCAAAAAATAGTAAAGGAAGGAACAAAAGGTTTATATAATTTAAAATTAGATAAACTAAATGTAGATCCTTTCAATTCAAGAATACTGCTTTTAAATGTAAAACTTGTAGTGGATTCGTCAGTATTAAATGAGATGATTCAACAACAAAAAGCGCCAAACGATATTTATAATATTTCTCTAAAAACATTGGGAATAGATGGATTGAGCGGATGGGATATTTTAACCAAAAAAGAAATAAATCTCGATGTACTTTTTATTAAAAATCCTGAAATAAAAATTTATCATACCATAAGAAATGTTGATACTATTGTAAAAAAGGATACTGCAACTTTTTATCAGCACATTGCAAAAGAATTGGGAAAAGTAAACATAAAAAAATTAGTAGTAGATAACGTAACTTTTACTTATAATAACCTAACACCTCCAAATAAAATAACAGTTTTTCAAAATGTATCTATGTTGTTTACAGATATACAAATTGATTCCACAACGCAGTACGATAGCAGCCGGTTTTTATACGCAAAAAATGCCGATATTTCTTTGCATAATTACCAGGTGCGCACCGCAGACAGTCTTTATTTTTTAAATATTGATTCCATCGCTATTTCTGCTTCGGCACGCACTATGTTGTTTCAAAAATTTGCAGTGGTACCAAGATATAAGCGTGAAGAATTTGAAAAAAAATTATCTAATATAAAAGACCGTTATGAACTTTCGATTGAAAAAATTCAATTCAAAAAAATTGATTGGTGGAACCTTGCAACTGAAAATGGTTTTGCCGCAGATGAAGTTGAATTAAGTAATGGAAAATTTAATGATTATTGCGATAGATCGCTGCCCGAAGCTCCATCCAAACTCGGAAAATATCCGCAACAATCTTTAATGTCGTTACCATTTCCTTTTCAAATTGTACAAATGAAAATAAATAATTTTGATATTAGTTATGAAGAGCTAAATCCCAATACACAAAAATCGGGTACGCTATATTTTAAAGATGTTTCCGGCACAATTGAAAACATGACGAATATGGCTGATGTAATAAAAGCAAATCAATGGATGAATGCAAAAGCAAATTGCACATTCATGAATAATACTCCTATAAATGCAGATTTTAAATTCAATCTTGCAAAAGCAAAAGAAGGTGTTTTTATTGTTGATGCAACAATGGGTAAGATAAATGAAACGGTATTAAACCCGATAACCAAACCACTGGCATTGGTAGAAATTGATAATGCCGATGTTAAAAATCTTAAAGCACATGTAGAAGGTGATAACTATAAAGCTTCGGCTGAAATAACTTTTTTGTACGATAATCTTAAAATAACTGCATTAAAAAAAGATGAAGATGCACAGAGCAAAACCAAAAAAAGAAAATTCTTAAGTTTTTTGGCAAACTCACTTATTCTTCAAAAATCAAATCCGTCTGCGAATGGAAAAATAACAACAGTAAATTCATTTTATCAAAGAGATGTTCATAAATCTTTTTTCAATCTTATATTTAAAGTTATTCTCAAAGGCATATTGGATACAATGGGAATTTCGATATAATACATTGCATCAATTATCAAATAAAAAATCCATTCCGCTAATTACGGAATGGATTTTTTTATAGGAAAATTGTATGAATTAAAATTTAAACGTTAATCCGCCGCTCACAATATATTTGCCATAACCTGCTTCTAAAAATAAACCTGCACGTGGCGATAACATAAATTTACTTCCCAACGCAACCTGATAAGCAAGCTGGCTGGGCATTTGAGCAATAGCAGCTTTATTTCCCTGAGCATCTAAATAATTTTGTTGCGTCCAGTTATTTAAACCAATTGCTGTTTTAATGTAAGGTGCAGCACCTTTGCTATAAATTGGAAAATAGTTTACTAGGTTCAGCATAATACTCCAGTTCTCGAGCGAGCCTGTAAATGCAGGCGTCATCGAAGAGGAATTATAATCGTAATAAGGAACGCTTACTTTTCCATAAGTGCCCATAACACCAATGCTTGTAGTTCTGCTAAACTGATAGTCAATCGAACCGATAAATGGACCTTGTTGCGTGATGGAAGAACCTTTATAAAAATTATCAAAATCTGCAAGTTGATCTTTATCTAAATTTGGATAGCCGTAACCTAAATTAATATTTACTGACGGTTGAAAACTTGGTATTTTTTCTCTTTGTTGGTAACGAGGCTGCGGTCTGCGACGAGGAGGATATGGTCGTCTATAATAACCCGGGCCTCTGTAGTAACCGCCACCAATAATTACACCACCATATTGTGCTTTGGCAGAAGTAAAATCAATAACTCCTAACAGCAGCAGGAAAAACAAATATTTTTTCATAAAAATTAAATTTTCTTTGGGATGTTTCTAAACGCTTGAGGTTTAATAATTTTTTAATTTTTTTTTCACAGCGGTTTGTTAAAAACTCATAAAAATTTTCAGGCATAAAATTTGATTTTGAATTCTGCTTCACTCTTTGTAATTTTGCCATCCTTTATTTTGGGCAAGCTTCAAAACCGAGTTCTAAAAAATGATTGTTTTATTGTAAACTTCTTTTTTCATCATTTCTTCACTCGGAAATTTTTATGCCCGCATAACAAGTAAAACCGGTTAAATACAAATATGGCATCAACAAAAGTTCAAAACAGAGTCAGCTTCGGTAAAACAAAACACCTCGCTGAAACGCCTGATTTATTAGATATTCAATTAGAATCCTTCAGCGAATTTTTTCAGTTAGAAACTACTCCTGATAAAAGAAATGTGGAAGGATTGTTTCGAGTATTTAAAGAAAACTTTCCTATTACAGATACGCGAAACATTTTTGTGCTCGAATTTTTAGATTATTTTATTGATCCGCCGCGTTACACAATTGAAGAATGTATGGAGCGCGGATTAACTTACGCAGTTCCGCTGAAAGCTAAGCTGCGCTTGAGTTGTAACGATGAAGAACACGTAGATTTTCAAACCATTGTTCAGGATGTTTTTTTAGGAAATATTCCTTACATGACGCCGCGCGGTACTTTTGTAATCAACGGCGCGGAGCGTGTTGTTGTTTCACAGTTGCATCGTTCACCCGGAGTTTTCTTTGGTCAATCAGTTCATCCGAACGGAACAAAAATTTATTCTGCGCGTGTTATTCCTTTTAAAGGTGCGTGGATGGAATTTGCAACCGACATCAACAACATAATGTATGCTTACATTGATCGCAAGAAAAAATTTCCTGTAACAACATTATTGCGTTCAATCGGTTTTGAAACTGATAAAGATATTTTGGAATTATTCGGCATGGCAACGGAAGTAAATGCCGATAAAAAATCTTTGCACAAATATCTTGGAAAAAAATTAGCAGCGCGGGTTTTAAGAACATGGGTTGAAGATTTTGTGGATGAAGATACCGGCGAAGTTGTATCCATTGAGCGTAATGAGATTGTGATGGAACGCGATACAATTTTGGATGAAGCTGCAATCGAAACCATTGCCGAGCTTGATGTAAAAAGTGTTTTTATTCAGCGCGAAGATGTGGGCGGCGATTACAACATCATTTATAACACATTAAATAAAGATACTTCAAACAGCGAGCTGGAAGCGGTTCAACTCATTTATCGCCAATTGCGCGGAGCTGATGCGCCTGATAACGAAACTGCACGCGGAATAATTGATAAATTATTTTTCAGCGATAAGCGCTACGATTTAGGCGAAGTTGGTCGTTATAAAATCAACCGCAAATTGGGCGTAAATCAAAAGCTTGAAAATAAAGTTTTAACGAAAGAAGATATTATCGAGATCATTAAATATCTTGTTCGTCTTACAAATGGCAAAGCAGAAATTGATGATATTGATCATTTGAGCAATCGCCGTGTGCGCACAGTTGGTGAACAATTATATGCACAATTTGGTGTGGGTTTGGCGAGAATGGCAAGAACTATTCGCGAAAGAATGAATGTTCGCGACAATGAAGTTTTTACGCCGGTTGATTTAATTAATGCAAGAACTTTATCTTCTGTTATTAATTCATTTTTTGGTACTTCGCAGTTATCGCAGTTTTTAGATCAAACAAATCCTTTAAGTGAAATCACGCACAAGCGCAGAATTTCTGCACTCGGCCCTGGCGGTTTAAGCCGCGAACGTGCAGGTTTTGAAGTTCGCGATGTGCATTATTCTCACTACGGTCGTTTGTGCACTATTGAAACTCCTGAAGGTCCGAACATCGGTTTAATTTCTACGCTTTGCGTTCATGCAAAAATTAATGATATGGGTTTTATCGAAACGCCTTATCATAAAGTGGTGAACAGCAAAGTTGATTTAAAGTCAATGAAATTTTTAAGTGCCGAAGAAGAAGACACAGCAAAGATTGCGCAAAGTAATTCTGTGATTGATGAAAAAGGAAATTTTGTCGAAGATAAAATTGTAAGCCGCGAAACCGGCGACTTTCCTATCCTCGATAAAAATGATGTAGAATATATGGATGTTGCGCCAAATCAAATTGTTGGTTTAAGTGCATCTTTAATTCCGTTTTTGGAACATGATGATGCAAACCGTGCGCTTATGGGTTCTAACATGCAACGCCAGGCTGTGCCTTTAATCATTCCTGAAAATCCGATTGTTGGTACAGGTTTGGAAGCGAAAGCGGCGCGTGATGCACGTATTCAAATTCATGCAGAAGGTGATGGAGTTGTTGAATTTGTTGATGCAAAAGAAATTCATGTTCGCTACAACAGAAATGATGCTGACAGATTAGTAAGCTTTGATGAAGATTTGCAAATTTATAAGCTAACAAAATTCATCAAAACAAATCAGTCAACTTGTATCAATTTGCGTCCCGCTGTTAAAAAAGGTCAGCATGTAAAAAAGGGTGATTTTCTTACCGAAGGTTATGCAACAAAAGATGGCGAGCTTGCACTTGGAAGAAATTTGCAGGTTGCATTCATGCCATGGAAAGGTTACAATTTTGAAGATGCAATTGTGATAAATGAAAAAGTTGTACGCGAAGATTTTTTTACTTCTATTCATATTGATGAATACGAATTGGAAGTGCGCGATACCAAATTAGGTGAAGAAGAATTAACGCCGGATATTCCAAATATTTCTGAAGAAGCAACAAAAGATTTGGATGAGCATGGAATTATTCGTATTGGTGCGCAGGTTCGCGAAGGCGATATTTTGATTGGAAAAATTACACCGAAAGGCGAAAGCGATCCAACGCCGGAAGAAAAATTATTACGTGCAATTTTTGGCGACAAAGCCGGCGAT
Organism: Chitinophagaceae bacterium; assembly: GCA_051004255.1. GTDB lineage: Bacteria > Bacteroidota > Bacteroidia > Chitinophagales > Chitinophagaceae > JBPCKN01. Next base: position 46,716 of record JBPCKN010000015.1, read on the forward strand.
GCAAAAGATGCATCTTTAAAAGCGCCGAACGGAACAGAAGGTGTTGTAATTGATAAAAAATTATTTCAGCGCGCAAAAAAAGATAAGAACGGAAAAATTCGCGAAAAAGCACAGCTTGAAAAAATAGAAAAAGTTCATGATAAAAATGTTGAAGATATTAAGCAGGTTTTGCTTGATAAATTATTGACATTATTAAAAGATAAAAATTCTGCCGGTGTTACAAATAATTTTGGTGAAATGCAAATTGGCAAATCAGCAAAATTTAATCAGAAGAATTTAAGCTCAATTGATTTTTTAAATGTAAATCCTTTGGGCTGGACGGGCGATGCTGAAACCGATAATCAAATAAATATTTTATTGCACAATTACAGCATAAAATATAATGAAGAATTGGGCAGATACAAACGCGAAAAATTCAACATTTCAATAGGTGATGAATTGCCTGCAGGCGTGTTGAAACTTGCGAAAGTTTATCTCGCTGTAAAACGTAAATTGAAAGTGGGCGATAAAATGGCTGGTCGTCATGGAAATAAAGGAATTGTTGCAAAGATTGTTCGCGCTGAAGACATGCCTTTTATGGAAGACGGAACACCGGTGGATATTGTATTAAATCCTTTGGGCGTACCGAGCCGTATGAATCTTGGACAGATTTATGAAACCATTTTAGGATGGGCAGGTAAGAAAATGGGTGTGAAATTTTCAACGCCGATTTTTGACGGCGCAACCGTTGAAGAAATTGCGGAGTATTGCAAGAACGCAGAGTTGCCGTCAATGGGTCACACTTATTTGTACGACGGTGAAACAGGCGAACGCTTTCATCAGAAGGCAACGGTTGGTGTAATTTACATGATCAAATTGCATCACATGGTGGATGATAAAATGCATGCACGTTCTATCGGACCTTACAGCTTAATCACACAGCAACCGCTGGGTGGTAAAGCACAATTTGGTGGTCAGCGTTTTGGTGAAATGGAAGTGTGGGCGCTCGAAGCTTATGGCGCATCCAATATTTTGCAGGAATTATTAACGCTGAAATCGGATGATATTATTGGCAGGGCAAAAACGTATGAAGCAATTGTAAAAGGTGATAATGTTCCGAAACCCGGCGTGCCAGAATCATTTAATGTGTTGGTGCATGAATTAAGAGGTTTGGGATTGGATTTGAAGTTTGAATAAATAAATTTTGAATACGAATTTTAAAGGCTGTTTCGAAAGAGGCAGCCTTTTTTGTTTGAATAATTATAATACACGTGAAAAGTTTTGAATATTTTTGAGTTGACTGTAATTAAGAAATGCCACCAACACAGTTATCTTCCAGACAAATAAATACAAAGGAACTGTTTTCAGTTCGACAAATACTTTTATCGCGAGGCTTTGAAGTTCTTTGTGAAAATAACACTAGAAAGTTATTGCTTACGGAAGAAAATTTATACGATGAGATTTGGAAATCCCTTTACAATATTTTTCTAGTTTCAAAATTTAGAAAAGAATTAAAAGGTTTCTTATATAAAAAACAAGATGTAAAATCAGAGGAGGTAATTAAAGTAATTCATCATCCTAAATTTGTAGCGGAACATCAAAGGTTCAACAATACTTTTGAATGGTTTGCTGGAGAACTGATGTTAAACAAATTTGCAGCCTTTTCTTATTCCTTTGGCGTTTCAATTAGAGATATAATGAGAAATACAACAGGAACAGAAGCAGGAGACTATGATTCATTGGTTGTGCTTAGAGATACTAACCTTGCATTTTTTGAATGCAAAGCAGGTTCATTTGACGGAATAGCAATAATGAAATGCTACGAACGTATGCTTGCTTTAAACTGTGAATATTCAATCTTGTTTTGTGTAGAGAACATTAACGAAGAAAAATTAATTTGGGAATCGCAGCAAGTTAAAATCCCAGTTGTTAACTTACATTTTTTAAATAAAATTTCTATTAGAGGACGAGAACAAGATGTAGTTTATGAAATTAATAATTGTTATGTTTTAGATATGTCAGGCGATATAGAAAATAAGATACGAACCGTATTAAGAGTGAATTCTGCAAAAATTAATAGTTTACATACAACTATGTCACCTGACAATGAAACATTCAATATGTTGGGGTATAACTTTGACACAATTGGAGAAACAAGATATCAATGACAACAGTTCCTAACAAGATTCATTAATAGCCCTTCGCCGCTGTTTGTCTTCTTGAGTTATACCAACCATTAAAAAACCTCAATGATTAAAATAACAAGAACTAATTCAAACAATCAAGACTTCATTCAACTCGTAAAATACCTTGACGCTGAATTAGCCGAAAGAGATGGAAATGAGCATTCATTTTACAACCAATTCAACAAAATTAATAAAATAAAACATGCAATTGTTGCATACGAAAATGATAAACCAATTGGTTGCGGTGCAATAAAAGAATACTCCGCAAACAGCATGGAAATAAAACGAATTTACACATTGCCCGAAAGCAGGGGAAAAGGAATTGCATCCAAAATTTTAATCGAATTAGAAAATTGGGCAACTGAATTATCTTATGAAAAATGTATATTAGAAACCGGAAAAAAACAACCGGAAGCAATCGGTCTTTATGAAAAGAACGGATACAAAATTACTCCGAATTATGGACAGTATGCTGAAGTTGAAAACAGTTTATGTTTCGAAAAAATTATGCGATAATAGCGAAATACAAGGTAATGCAGATGAACGGTTTGCGACATAACTAAAGCTGATAATTGCAAAAAGCCGTTATTAAAAAAAGATTGTTTTATTGATGAGAAAACAAATTTTTATTTTTATTTTTTTTAGTTTTTATGGTTTTATTGTTTTTGCGCAAGACGATATTCCGGTAAAAACTTTGCCAACTGAAATTTTTAGAACGGTAAGAAAAGATGCCGATACAACAAAATGGAACTGGAAACGCGGCGGATTATTTAATTTAAATTTAGCGCAAGGTTCATTAAAAAATTGGGCTGCAGGCGGTGATAATTTTTCTTTATCGCTAAACACTTACGTAAATTATTTTTTGTTTTATAAACACGGGAAAAATAATTGGGATAATAATCTCGATTTTAATTTTGGCTATGTAGAAACCAGCAGTTTGGGCAGCAGAAAAAATGATGACCGTTTTGATCTGCTTTCTAAATACGGTTATCAAATTGATACATCAAATAAATTATTTGCTTCTGTACTGTTCGATTTTCGCACGCAATTATTTGATGGGTACACTTTTTTTACTACCGACAGCAGCTTATTTACTTCTACCTTTTTATCGCCGGCTTATATATTATTATCTGTAGGCTTAGATTACAAACCATTAAAATATTTATCCGTATTTCTTTCGCCAATTACCAGCCGCTGGACGATTGTTGCAAGCAATCGTTTATACAACAAAAATTTATACGGCGTGCCTGCATACAAACATTCTGTAAATCAAATTGGCGCTTTTGCTTCCGTCAATTTTTGGAAAACTATTTTTAAAAATGTTGATTACAGAGCAAGAATTGATTTGTTTTCGGACTATGAAAATAACCCTGAAAATGTGGATATGTTTTTTACTAACTTATTTTCTTTTAAAATAAATAAATTTTTATCGGCAACTTATAGTTTGGATATGATTTATGATGATGACGTAAAATTATTTGGTAAAAACCATGACAGTCCTGCATTACAACTAAAAAGCCTGATAGGAATCGGAGTGATGGTTCCCCTCTCGCAAATTAAACATTAAAAAATTTATGTTGTTTGAAGCGATTTAATTTTGCTGCGGAGCCAGCTTTCTTTTATTGATACAATCCATTTATTTAATAGCTCTTCTTTTGTTTGCACAAGGTTATTAAAGTATAAAGTATCGCTGTTTATAAAGCCATTTTGAATTGCATAATTTAATTGCGATAAAGGCAATAACTGCAATTTATCTTTTACAATAAATGCAAGTATTTCTCTGTTGAAAAGCTGAACATTAAATTGCTGTTCTATATTTTTTATTAATCTTACTGAGCTATCGGTACTACAGCCGCTCACGCCTGTTGCAGTTTCATCAGCCATTAAAATAATAAATTGACCGAATAACAAATTCGCATAACCTTTTACCGGCGTGCCGTGGCTTTTCCAATTGATTACAAAATCATTTAATAATTCTTCCATTCCAAAAGCTTCGCTGATAGTAAATAAACGATTGCTTTGATAGATCCAAACACGAGAAGAATCATTAAACTCTGCAGGAATAAATTGTTGATAATCGAAGTTCATGCTTTCACAATTAAAAATTAAAAATTTAAAATTAAAATTACTCAATGTTTGCTGCAATTAATTCCGCCACATCAAGCACATTTATTTCGCTTTCCTTTTCCAAATTTTTTACGCCATCAGTCAGCATCGTGTTGCAATACGGGCAGGCTGAAGCAATAATATTTGCGCCGGTTTCAACAGCTTCTTTTGTTCTTTCAAAATTAATGCGTGTATTTCCTTTTTCTTCTTCTTTCCACATTTGTGCGCCGCCCGCCCCGCAGCACAAACCCTTGCTGCCACACCGTTTCATCTCTACCAATTCAGCATCTAACAATTCTAAAACTTTGCGTGGTGCTTCATAAATATTGTTGGCTCTTCCTAAATAACAACTGTCGTGATACGTAATTTTTTTGCCTTTAAAACTGCCGCCATCTTTCAATTTTATTTTTCCTTCATTAATTAATTGCTGAAGAAATGTTGTGTGGTGAATTACTTCATAATTGCCGCCCAATTCAGGATATTCATTTTTTAAAATATTAAAACAATGCGGACATGCAGTTACGATTTTTTTTATGCTATAATTGTTTAAAATCTGAATGTTGTTGTAAGCCATCATTTGAAATAAAAATTCATTTCCTGCTCTTCGTGCGGGGTCGCCGGTGCAGGCTTCTTCTTTGCCAAGTATCGCATATTTTATTCCAACTTTATTTAAAATTTCTGCAAATGCTCTGGTAATTTTTTGTGCACGCTGGTCAAAGCTTCCGGCGCATCCAACCCAAAATAATATTTCGGGCGTTTCGCCATTCGCCATCATTTCTGCCATGCGCGGAACTTTCATTGCAAACTTTTTTTTCAAAAATAATATAAAAAAAATTGTGAGAAATGTTTATGTACCCGGCATCAGCAATATGGCAACTGCAGTGGCGTCGCACTCTTGTACGGTATATCAATACTGAACATTACTTATGAATTAATTTATTATTTTTCATTCATAATTCATCACTCATAATTCATAATTAAATTCAGTCTTTCAATCCTGTTGAAGCCATGCTTTGTATAAAATGTTTTTGAAAAAATAAAAATGCAATCATCACAGGAAGCGCCAAAAGCACTGCTGCCGCTATCTTTACGCCGAGCTGACTATCGGCTCTTCCGCCAACTGCAAATAAGGTTACTAATTGCGGCATCGTCATTAATTGTTCGTTGCGAATAACAATTAAAGGCCACAAAACTTCATTCCACGAACCGATAAATGTTAGAATAGCAACGGTTACTAATGTTGGTTTTATATTGGGCCATAAAATGCGAAAAATAATTCCAAGCTCATTGCAACCATCCAATCTTGCTGCATCAATCAGAGCTTGCGGCAAACCCTGAAACGCCTGGCGAAACATTAAAATAGCAAATGCACTAACAGAAAATGGAATAATCAGCGCAAGAAATGTATCAACAAAATGCAAATTAATCATGGTAATATAATTCGGTATCAGCGTAATTTGAAAAGGCAAAGACATGGTAAAAACAATTACATAAAAAATTAATTGCCTTCCTTTAAAACGCATTTTTGCCAAAGCATAACCAACCGCGGAAGCAGTTATTAAAACTAAAAATGTTGTAATTGTTGCAACAAATAAACTATTAATCAATGATCGTGTTATCGGAATTTTTTCAATCATTATTTTAAAATTACTCCACGTTGGATGCGAAGGCCATAAACTCATATTTCCAACTTCATTCATAGGTGCAAAGGCTGCGCCCATCATCCAGATAAACGGATAAATAAATGTTATGGCAGCAATCAATAATGCAGCATACATCAAAAATTTTCTAACAGAAAAAATCATCATTATAAAATTTCAAATCATTAAATTTATTTTCTTCATTACCAAATTTCCAAATTATCAAATCTCCAAATTGATTTCAATCTTCTTTTTCAATAAACTTTTTTTGCAGTATTACAACTGTCATAATTATAATTGCATAGAAAAATCCGAGCGTTGCAGAATAGCCCATATTATAATATTGAAATGCCTGCTTATAAATATACAAGACCGCCGAAAGTGTTTGATTCATCGGTCCTCCGCCCGTCATAATATATGGCTCGATGAATAAAGAAAATCCGCCAATAGTTGATAAAATAACCACCATAAAAATGGTAGGATTTATCATCGGCAATGTGATGTGATAAAATTGCTGCCAGCGTGTTGCGCCCTCTAACTTGGCGGCTTCGTAATACTGTGTGGGCACGGTTTGTAAGCCAACCAAAAAAAGAATTACATATAAACCAACATTTTTCCATGTGGCCATTACGGCGATAGAATAAATAGCAACATCCGGATTTACAAGCCATCCAACTTTTGATAACCCGATGAATGTAAGAAAGCGATTTATTAACCCTGCATCATAACCTAATAATTGTTGCCATAAAATAGTAATTACAACGCCGGATACAATTACCGGCATAAAAAAAGATGCTCTGAAAAAAGAAACAGCTTTTATTTTTTGATTGAGCAAATACGCTAAAAATAAAGACACGATTAATTGCAGCGGAATGTGCAGCAGCAAGAATTTGAGCGTGTTTACAATGGCTAACCAAAATAATTTATCGTGAAATAATCTTGTATAATTATCTGTGCCAATAAAATGCATTGGCGCAATAATATTCCATTTATTGAAGGTTAGAAATAAGCAAAAAAATACCGGAAATAAAACAAAAATTATTACATAAACCAGATAGGGCGAAACCAGCAAATAAGGCAATATTTTTTTTGTTTGAAACAATGCTTTTTTATTTTTTACAGAAAGATTGTTTCTCATTTCACATTAAAATTTTTGCGCAGTTTTATGTATTTTGATCACGCAGTTTTTTTATTTCGTCATGCGCAGCATTTAAAGTTTTTTGTTGTTCCGCAACCATTTCACGCAAATAAGCGGGTAACTCATCAGAATGTAAAGCGCTTGTATAAGCCTTTTTAGCAGCATCTTCACCAAACTCACAATTCTCTAAAACGTTGTGCCTGTTATGACCGGTAAAAACTGCTTTAACATCCATCCAGGCTCTGTAAATTTTTCCGCTGCCGGTAGTGCCGCTATCCATATCGCCGCCTAAAGCCTGCACTTCTTTACCGAGCGTCATTTTATTTTGCCGGCTTTCATCAATAAAAACTTCAAATAAAGTTTTTAAATCATCGTCGTTGTCTTTTAACTCTTTCATTGCACGTTCATAACCTGTAATGCGGTCGTTATTGATTTGAATTAAATCGTTTAAAATTGTAATTGCTTCTTTTGAATTTGCCATAATTATTTTTTATTGTATGTTATAAAATTTCATGCCAGCAATCATATTCTAAAAATAATTAGAGATTATTTGTTTCGATAAATAAAACATTATTTTTTAAAAGATAAATTTATTGTAGCACCCAAACTAAACATAATTCTTCAAATAATTTAAAATGAAGTTTTAAAGGAAAAATTTCATTGGCTGTTAATAAAAGTGCATTAATTTTTTCTGAAGTAACTGTAAAAGGCTGCAGACGAATATGTTTTTTAAAATCAATGTTTCCATAACTCCACCATTTAAAAATCGCTTCTTTTGCGCCCCAGGCAATGGTAAGCTGTTCTATTATTTGCGGATTTACTTCCTCAATAAAACCGCTTTCAGGCGCGCTTAAAAATTTTTCCCGAATTTTTTCAATTCTTTTATTTGCTATCTCTATATCAATTCCCACTCGTTTATTTTTACTTGCAATTGCCGCTGCATAATTTGTGCAATGAGAAATAGAAAAATGATATTGTTCGCTCGCGAGATACGGTTTGCGCGTATCGGCAATTAGAATTTCACTATTAGGAAAATCGGGAAATAAAAATTGCAGCAAATAGCGGCCTGCCATATGTTGCAGCCGTTTGTGCAAATGCGTTATAGATTGCTGTAAAACTATTTTTTGCAAGAAAAAATCTTCCGGCTCTTCAATTTTCCAAATGCCGAGCTTTGTTGTTTCGTTGATATTTTGTTGATAAAACAATGGCATTTTAAATTTATGATTTACGATTGCAGATTTACGATTTTATTTGCAGAACAATTTGTTGAATAACGAACAGAAAGTACAAGAGTGCGACGCAACGAAGATGCCATGAAAAACTAAAAGCCGGGTTCATAAAAAAATATTAGTTAATTGATACTAATTATTTATATCGTAATTCGTACTTTATAAATCGTACATAAAAATGATTTTATCTGATAAACATATTTTGGAAGAAATTACAAAGGGAACAATAAAAATTGAACCTTACCGGCGCGAATGTTTGGGCAGTAACAGCTACGATGTGCACTTAGGAAAATGGCTTGCCACTTATATTGATGCAGAGCTGGATGCAAAAAAACATAATAAAATTGAGTACATTGAAATTCCGCAAGATGGTTTTTTATTGCAGCCGCAAGTTTTTTATTTAGGCGCAACCGAAGAGTACACAGAAACACATGCGCATGTTCCTTTTTTAGAAGGTAAATCTTCTACAGGCCGCTTGGGCATTGACATTCACGCAACTGCCGGAAAAGGCGATGTTGGTTTTTGCGGGCACTGGACGCTGGAAATTTCTGTAAAAAAACCCGTTCGAGTTTATAAAGGAATGCCGGTTGGGCAACTAATTTATTTTCCTGTGGATGGTGAAATTGAAATAAAATACAACGAAAAAAAAGATGCCAAATACAGTGGCCAGCCAAGCAAACCGATTGAAAGCATGATGTGGAAAAATAAGTTTTAAGATTTGGGCGGCTTAACGGCTTTCAATTTTTCTGCATGAATTATTTTGGCTTCGTCAATAGAATGTGTTGCGTGAAGATTTTTTTCTTTTTTTGAAAGATTTGATAAATTAATATAAAATTTTTTTAGAACTTCTAATTCATCCTCAGTTAAATCTTCAACATCAATTAAACGATTGCTCGCTGTTTTTGTGCAGGCAATTAATTCATTCAATTTTAAATGCAGCGCCATGGTATCTTTATTTTGCGTTTGCTGAATAACGAATACCATTAAAAAAGTTATGATAGTTGTACCTGTATTTATTACTAATTGCCACGTGTCGGAAAAGTTAAACACGGGGCCGGTAACAATCCAAATAACAATAACGAGAAATGCGCCGATAAATGCATAAGGGCTTCCCGAAATTTTTGTAACGCGTGTTGCAAAAACATCAAAAGTTTTTGTAAATTTTTTTTTGGTTTTTTTCATAAATTTTTTTTAGAACTAAAAATAGTTAAAGCTGAAATAATTTTAATGTTTATTTTCTTGCTCCAAAAAGTAAACTTCCAATTCGTACCATTGTGCTGTCTTCCTCAATTGCAATTTTGTAATCGCTGCTCATGCCCATCGAGAGAATGGAAAATGGAGAATGGAGAATGGAGAATTTGTTATACAATGATTTTAAATATTTGAATTCATTTCTCAATTTATTCATGTCATTTGTAAACGATGCCATGCCCATTAAACCTTTTATTGAAATATTTTTCATTGTCGAATTATCGAATTGTTGAATTGTCGAATTGAGTTCTTCTTCGTCCAGTCCAAATTTTGTTTCTTCAATTGCAATATGAATTTGCAATAAACAATTTATGGTTCGATTATTTTTTTTTGCCTGTTTATTTATTTCCTGTAGTAATTTTAAACTATCTACAGATTGAATAAGATGAATAAACGGCGCAATAAATTTTACTTTATTTGTTTGAAGATGACCGATAAAATGCCAGCAAATATCTTTTGGCAAGGCAGCTTGTTTATCAATCAATTCCTGAACATAATTTTCACCAAAATCTTTTTGGCCTAATTCATATAATTCACGAATATTTTCAACAGATTTTGTTTTACTTACTGCAATTAAACCAACATTTTTTGAGTTTAATTCCGAAATTATGCTTTGATATTCTTCTTTATTAACTGACATTTTATTTTTTAATTCATGTTTTTTAAAACTAAATACTCCAACAGTAATGCATCGTTGTAAGCAGGGCAATAATGATAAAATAAACCAAAGTTTTTTTCAAGCAAAATTGTTTTCTCAGTATTTGATAAATAGGATGGAATGTTACCAATAAAAAAAGAAAAGTCATTTCCTTCAATTTCATTTTTTATTTGGTTAATTGATGGAACACTTATCAGTGGCGAATTGTAGCCAAATTTTATAATCGAAGAACATAAAATTATTTTTTCGAGAATATTCTTTGATTGATTGAATTCGTTCACGGCATCTGCAATTAAATAAGGTTTTATTTGTTCGAGCTTAGGAATATTTTTTATGCTCATCAATCTGGAAAGATGATATAAAATAATGGATGTTTTTCCATAATATGGCGAAACTAATAAAGGATTTTTTATGTAATCTTTTGTTTGAATAACCTGCAAAATAAATTGCAGGCTTGCAGAATCAGCTTTTGCCCAATTAAGATTGTATGATTGAACGAAACTTAAAATATTACTCATCACGCAAATATCAAAAACAACAGGAAAATTTTTTCCAAACCAGGTTGAATACGCTTGAAAATTTTTGTAGGCTGAGTTTTCAATTCTAACTTTTGAGCTATCGCTGTTAACATAATATTGCATGAGTTGATGCACTTGTTCTGCAACAGAATCTGATGCACTCAAAGCGAAAAGAGAAAAAACGGTATCATCCATATCGTCGGGCAAAGCAGTATTTTTTTTGATGAGACGAATCCAATTTGTGTATGGAAAATTATAAGCAGAATCTGTTCGCCAAAAATTGTATGTTTCTCTGCCTTTTCTATTTTTAAATTTTGCAAATAAAGGTTTTGAACGTAGAAAAATTGTATCAATAATTAACTGATCTTTTTTAGATAAATTTTTTTGAATATTTTTTAAAGTGTAAATAATTAATCCGCTGAAAAAAATATTATTGTCTTTTTTGCGCGAACTAAATTTTTCTTTGTTTGAAATGTAAGAAGGAAAAATTTCGGTTAAAAAAAAATTATCTTGTTTTATTTGTTGGTCTGCAATGCGCTGAACAAGATAATGGATGAGAGCACTATCCTGAGAAAAAATGTTGTTGCTAAAAATGCAAAAAGAAAAAGTGATAAAAATTAGCAGCGTGTTTGATTTAATTGCTGCATAGAATTGTTGTAGTACAAGTGTGCGACGCAAGAAAAGTTTAATAGAATTGTTGCGGCTGGTAACAAAAAAAATCATCTGCAAATAAAACCAATTAGTGGCAATATTGTTTGCAGTGATTTTTGGGTGTCAGACACTCTTCGAGTGTGCAGACACCGGTTAATTATTTTAAAATGTTTCTGCTGATAACGATGCGCTGCACTTCGCTTGTGCCTTCGTATATCTGTGTAATTTTTGCATCGCGCATTAAACGCTCCACATGATATTCTTTTACATAACCATAGCCGCCGTGAATTTGCACAGCCTCCGTTGCAGCCCACATGGCAGTTTCGCTCGCATACACTTTTGCCATAGAAGAACTTGTTGTATAATCTATGCCGGAATCCTTTTCCCAAGCGGCTTTCAGGCAAAGTAACCGCGCTGCATCAATGCGCGCTACCATATCAGCGAGCTTAAATTGTATTATTTGATGGTGCATAATTTCTTTACCGAAAGCTTTGCGTTGCTTTGAATAATTGAGCGATAATTCATACGCGCCACTTGCAATGCCGAGCGCCTGAGATGCAATGCCAATGCGGCCTCCGGCAAGTGTCTTCATTGCGAAAGTGAAACCAAAACCTTCTGCACCAATTCGATTTTCTTTTGGCACTTTTACATCGTTAAACATAACGCTGGTTGTATCGCTTGCACGAATTCCTAATTTATTTTCTCTTGCACCAACTGAAACGCCGGGCCAATTTTTTTCAACAATTAAAGTATTAATTCCGCGCGAGCCTTTTGATACATCGGTTTGCGCCATCACTAAATAAACACTTGCAGTGCTGCCATTTGTTATCCAGTTTTTTGTTCCGTTCAATAAATAATAATCGCCTTTATCTTCTGCATTTGTACGCTGCGAAGTAGCGTCGCTGCCAGCTTCCGGCTCGCTTAATAAAAATGCGCCAATGTACAATTCGCCATCTTTTTTTGCCTGCGCAAGCGGCGTTAAATATTTTTGTTTTTGTTCTTCGGTTCCATATTTTTCCAAACCCCAATTAACCAAACTATTATTCACGCTCATACAAACGCTAACGCTTGCATCAATTTTGCTTATTTCTTCCATTGCTAAAACGTAACTGATTGTATCTAATCCGCTGCCGCCATATTCAGGCGAAACCATCATGCCCATAAACCCCAAATCAGCAAGTTTTAAAATTTGTTCTTTTGGAAAAATTTTATGTTCATCGCGCTCAATAACGCCGGGCAAACATTCGGTTTGTGCAAAATCGCGCGCTGCTTTTTGAATCATTAATTGTTCTTCACTTAATTCCAAGTTCATTAACGGAAATTTTTGCGAAAGTAAGATAACAATTGTTAGTATGATTTTTTGTAATGACTATTTTAAAAAGCAGTCAATTTTTTTGAAATCATTTGCTTATCTGCATCCGTTTTTGCAAGTGAAAACGCAGTTTGAAAATTAAGCTTTGATTTTTTTATGTCAACACCTTTGTACAATTCACCAAGCAAAACAAAATAAAAATGATTATCAGTGAGCTTTAGTTTTTCTGCTTCGTCAATTACTTTTTGTTTTTCATCTGCACACGAAGTTGTTTTTGAAAGCGCATAAATTCTGTTCAATGCAGCAATCGGAGAATATTCTATTAAAAGTAATTGATTGTACAATTGTAAAATATTTTCCCATTTTTCTTTTGTGTCGGCTTTATGCGTGTGCCAGTAAGCAATCGCTGCTTCGAGATGATATTTTGAAAGTTTATTTCCTGTGGCAGCGCAATTCAAAAAATATATTCCTTTGCTGATTAATTCAGCATCCCAAAGCGAAGTGTCTTGTTCGTCATAAAGTATTGGCTCGTTATTATTTTTCATTCTTGCTTCAAATCGTGACGCATGAAAACACATTAACGAGAGCAACGCATTTGCGGTTGGTTTATTTGTTTCAACGTTTTCAATTAACATATAACATAAACGAATTGCTTCAAAACAAAGCTCTTTTCGCAACGTTTTATTTTGGCTTTGAGAATAATAACCTTCATTAAATAATAAATAAATTGTTCTTAAAACAGTCGTCAATCGCTCATCAATTTGCGATGAGTTTGGAAGTTCGATTTTTATTTTTTCTTCGCGCAGTTTTTCTTTTGCGCGGAATAATCTTTTTTTAATTGTTTCTTTATTTGTGAGAAAAGCATCTGCAATTTCTTCAATGCCAAATCCGCAAAGAATGCGGAGCGATAGACCGATTTGCGCTTCTGTTGAAATGGAGGAATCGCAAATTGCAAACATCATTTGTAACTGGCTATCGTTGATATTTTGCGGAGATAAATCAATTTCAATTTCATTATTGTTGACCAAATGAATTAATTCTTTTGAGATTTTATTTTCAAAAAGATTTGTTCGTTGAAAATAATTTTTCGCCTTGTTTTTTGCAACATTATAAAGCCATCCGGAAGGATTTGACGGAATATTTTTTTGTCCCCAGCTTTCTGATGCAGTAAGAAAAGTATCGCTTGCAATATCTTCGGCAATTTCTATTTTATCAAATCCAAAACGTTTGCAAAGAACAGAAACAATTTTCCGGTATTCTGTTCTAAATAAATGCGGTATTAATTTTTGTTGCTGCATGAAATATTCATCCTTTCAAAAAAGCATCAAAATTTTTTGTGTCAAAAAAGATAGTTAGGCTGCTTAATTTTCCATTTTTTACTTTCCATAATTCAGCAACATTTGCATTGATAGTTTTATTTCCGGGAAAAGAATAATCATAATTTGCCAACACAAAAGCGCCGTCATCGTAAACAAATATTTCTTTTGGTCGCATATCAGTAAACAATTTATTAAATCTGTTTGAAATTTCGATGTAAGCTTGTTTGCCAACAACAGGTGTTTGCTTCGTCATGTCTCCGCCCACAAATTCAAAGTCGTCAGCAATAACTGTTTCCCATCCTTGTTTTTTTGCGTAGCCATTGTAGTATATTTCAAGAAGTTCTTTAGTTGTCATAAAAATTCAATTTAGTGTTACAAAAATTATTCTTTTAAGTTAGCAATGAAACGCCTCATAATTTGCAGAGGCGTTTCATTTTTCGTTTAGCTGTTGTCCGCCATGTCAACAGGTTTTCTTATTTCCACATTTCCATTCCACGGTGATTGCAGAATAGGACAGCCTTTGGCAATTTCAACAGCTTCATTAAAATCATCGGCTCTGATAATAATGTAGCCGCCAAGCGTTTCTTTAATTTCGGCGTAAGGCCCGTCTGTTACAATATTATTTGCTTTCACAACTTTACCTTCTGAGTTTAAACGGTTGCCCGGGCTTACTAATTTGTTTTGTCCGGCGATGCTTCCCATCCAATCTTGCCAATATTTAATGGAAGCCTGCATTTGTTCGGGAGATGGTTGCGATTCCCTTCTTCCCGAATCTGCTCGAAATAATAATACGAATTCACTCATTTTGATTTTAATTTAAATTGTTATTAAATGTTTTGAACTATTCTAATAACAAATGAAGTTGTTTAAAGAGGACATCGTTTGAAATATTTTTTTAAATTGAATCTAGGTTCTTACAACGCCACCACTGTAAATTCTGTTCTTCTGTTTTTTGCTCGGCCTTCTTCGGTTGAATTATCTGCAATCGGTTTTGATGCGCCCAAACCTTTATACTGCAAGCGTTTCACATCAATTCCTTTACTCACTAAATAATCAACCACGGCTTTTGCGCGATTAGTAGAAAGCTTTGAATTATCTGCTTCATTTCCTATATTATCAGTATGACCACTGATAAGAATTTTTATGGAAGGATTATCATTCATTAATTGAATTAATTTATCTAATTCAATCAAACTCACCGGCTGCAATTGATACGAATCAAAATCAAACTGAATATTTTTTAGTGTTACCGATGCATTTAACGTTACAGGATTTAAAGCAATATTTTTTTCATAAGTGCTGTCGGGATTTTTGTTTGCCAAAGCAAAAACATCACTATAAAATAAATAACCTTTTCTGTTTACAGTAAACGTATAATTTTTTCCGACAGGCAAAGTGATAAAATAAAATCCTGTTTCATCGGTTTGAACACGCGTTACAATTTGCTGCGTACTATCATTGCTTAATTCAACTGCGCAGGGCAAACCTTTTTTTGTAACAGCATCTGTAACGTATCCTTGCACATACAAAGTTTTTGCAGGACGAACTTCGGGCTTTAGTTGAAATTTATACAAATCAAGTTCGCCGCGTGTATCTGCTCTGTCGCTCGCATAATAAGCTGTAACGCCATCCGACGCAACAAATAAACTTCCTTCATTTTCTATGGTGTTAATTGGATAGCCAAGATTTTCCGGCGTTCCCCATTTTCCATTTTCATCTTTTCGAACAACATAAATATCTGTTCCACCATAACCTGGTAAGCCGTTTGAAGTATAATACAATGTTTGATTATCTGCATGAATAAACGGCGCTAATTCATCGCCGGCGGTGTTTATGTTTGGTCCCATATTTTGCGCAGCACTCCATTTTCCATTTGGCTGGCGATAACTTACATACAAATCTTTTCCACCAAAACCGCCGGGTCGGTCGCTGCTGAAATACAATGCATTTTTATCAGGACTTAAGCTGGGCGAGCTTTCCCAAAATTCTGTGTTTATATTGCTGCCTAAATTTGTTGGTTCACTCCAGCCTTGCGGAGTATCGTATGAAATATATAAATCAAAATTTCCAAAACCTTGTCCTGAAAAATTTCCTGCAAAAATTAGCCACTCTCCATCCTGCGAAATATTTATTGCACCTTTCGATGGCTCAACATTTATATCGCCTTCAATCAGTTTTGCTTTTGAATAACCATTTTTTAGTAAAGTGCTTTGCATAAAATCTTCACGAATACCTTCGCCTCTTTTTGTAAATACAAAAATGCTGTCGTTAATTGTGAAGGATGGATAATATTCCGATTGCGGCGAGTTAATACTATCGCCCATATTCACTGGCGCAAAAACATAATTATTATCGGGATGATTCTTTGCATAATCAATTGCAAATTCATAACATTTTTTTCGATATTCTCCGGCTTTAATACTTTTATCGCCCAATTTATCAATGGTTAAAAATTGATTGACAGATTGCAGCGCGTCTTCAAATTTTCCAAGCGCAGCAAGGTCAATGGAGTAAGGCAGAAGATAATATTTAAAATAAGCGCTGTCTTTACTTCTTGCTTTTTGGTAATAATCAATTGCTTTATCATATTTTTTTAATTCGCCATAAACACCGGCGAGCGATAAATATGCATCAGTAAAGTTTGCATCATATTCAATTGCTTTGCCCAGTAAAGGAATGGCGTCTTTCACTAATCCATCGCGCAGTTGAAGCATTGCATCGTCATAAGCCGTTTGTGCTTTTTTGTTTGGGCTTTGTGCCGCTGCATGAATAATTGTAAAGCAAAATATTAGAAAAAAAATATTTTTCAGCATAAAACGAAAGTTCGGAAAAAGTATAAAATATAGTTGTTAAATTTTTTTGAGAACGATATTTTATTATGCAAAAATTATTTCAATTTCTTACGTAATAATTTTAGCAATACAAAATTATCGGATGATAAAAAAGAATAAAAAGAAGGAAACTTTTACAGATTTAATAACAAGTATAATAGTTAAAATATTCTGCTATTTATTTTGCATGAATAATTAGATTTTTTATGAAAATTTGAAAGGGAATAAAACCGAGCTTTGATGAAATGCTTATAAATTAGCATTTTAATAAAATCTATAGTAGTCTGCAATTCGAATTTGATGAAGAAAATTATTTTTCTCTTTATAACTATCAGCAATAATTTATCGGCGCAACAACCATTGCAACTATCAACTGCCATTAATATTGCATTAAAAAATAGTTTAAATATTCAGCTTGCAAAAAATACAGTTCAATCAAATACTATTCTCAATAATTATGGCGTTGCCGGCGGCTTGCCTGCAATAAACGGCTCTGCAACAGATAACGAACAAGTAACAACAATCAATCAAAAATTAAGTACCGGCACCGATATTAATCGTAGCGGGGCAAGCGGCAATTCTTTAAGCGCAGGTGTAAATGCCGGAATTTTATTATACAACGGCATGCATGTTGTTGCAACAAAAAACAGACTTGCAGAATTAGAAAATCAAAGCGAAAAATTATTGAATTCGCAAATTCAAAATACGATTGCCTCTGTGATGACGGGTTATTACGATGTTATCCGTCAGCAGAGTTATTTAAAAACACTGAATTTATCCATCGCAGTTTCGCAACAAAAGCTTGATATCATTAAGGTTCAGCAAAGTGTTGGTCTTGCAAATAATGCAGATCTTTTTCAGGCAGAAGTTGATTTAAATACTACGCTTCAAACAAGCCAATCACAACAGTTAATAATTGATCAGTCAAAAACAGAATTATTAAGATTGATGAATGTAAAAATTGATTCAACAATAAATATAGAAGATACAATTTTGGTTGATTCAACAATTCGCTATGATGATATTAACCTTGGTTTACAAAATAATGCTGATATTTTGGCGGCAGCAGATCAAATAAAAATTAATGAGTTAATTGTAAAAGAAACGGCTGCATTGCGCTATCCTTCTATTCGTGTGAGCACAGGTTATAATTATGCGCGCAGCCAAACTCAAGCAGGTTTTACTTTATTAAATCAAAGCTACGGACCCTTTCTGGGCTTGAGTTTGGCGATCCCTATTTATAATGGTTCTGCTTATAAACGGCAACAAAAAGTTGCTGAAATAAATATTCAAAGTGCTGAATTGCAAAGGCAAAATCTTATAAAAGATTATACCGCAGATGCAGTAAAAATGTACGAAGCATATCAAAATAATTTGCAGCAATTACAAACGGCAAAACAAAATTATTTGCTTTCGCAGCAACTGCTTGCTTTGGTGCTGCAACGTTTTCAATTGCGTGTTGCAACAATCGTTGACCTTAAAATTGCACAGCAAAGTTTTGAAAATGCAGGTTTTGTTTTAATCAATTTAAGCTTCGCTGCAAAATCTGCTGAAATAGAATTAAAACGCCTTGCCAACTCATTAAGTTTTTGAATAAAAATTTTTGTAAGAAGCTTTTCGTCTCATAAAAATTCTTGTTTGTCGCAACATTTCGCTAAACTTAATTAATGATGAATTAAGTTATTAATTTGCTTTAATGAAAATAATATGGTATAATAAAAAATGGGTGATAATTCTGCTTCATACATTGGCATGGTTTGCAATTTTTTCACTTCCGTTTTTGGTTCGCACTTCAAATAACGATCAACACAGACCAGCGCCGGATACGGCTTTCATGGAATTCTACATAACAACAAGAATTTTTTGGATTAGTTTTTTTTATCTGAACGCATTTCCACTTTTTTCAAAACTCATCATCAAAAAACAATATTGGCTTTACGTGTTGGCACAGGTTATTGCATTATTTATTTTATCTTTTTTAAACTGGATTTTCTTTTCATTATTTGTAAAACAAACACCTTATGAATTCAATACTTTTTTAATGTTCAACACATTTTTATATCTGTTTATACTTGCTGCAAGTACAGCTTACAGAATGATTCTCGACAAAATAAAAATTGATCAACTTTTACACCAAAAAGAAAATGAAAATCTAAAAACTGAATTATCTTTTTTACGCTCGCAGGTTAGTCCGCATTTTATGTTCAATGTTTTAAATAATATGGTTTCATTGGCAAGAAAACATTCCGATCAGTTAGAACCATCACTCATAAAACTATCTTCACTCATGCGTTATATGTTGTATGAAACGGATGAAGAAAAAGTGCCCTTAGAAAAAGAAATAGAATATTTGCAGAGCTATATTGACTTGCAGCAGCAGCGCTTTGGTAAAAAATTAAAACTAAATGTCTGTTTAAAAATTGCAGATAATTCGTTAGAAGTAGAACCCATGTTGTTAATTCCTTTTGTTGAAAATGCTTTTAAACATGGAACCGGAATGATTGAAGATGCACAAATTGATATTGAATTAAAAGCAGAAAAAAATACACTGAAACTTTTAGTTCGCAATAAATATAATGGCGAATCGAATGAAATAAAAGATAAAACAACAGGCATCGGATTAACAAATGTAAAACGAAGATTAAATTTATTGTACAGCGATAATCATAATTTAATTATTACAAAAAAAGATAGCTGGTTCGTTGTTTCATTAAGCTTAAACCTGCACTGATGCTGAAATGTATTGCCGTTGACGATGAGCCTTTGGCACTCGAATTGCTCGAAGATAACATCAGCAAATTACCGTATTTGCAACTTGTTGCGCAATGTTCAAATGCCTTTGAAGCAATGAAAGTTTTGCAGGAACAACAGATTGATCTTATTTTTCTCGATATTCAAATGCCGGGTTTAACAGGCTTGCAGTTTATACAAAGCATGGCGCAAAAACCTATGGTTATTCTCATAACAGCTTACGAAAAATTTGCACTCGAAGGTTTTAATTTAGATGTAATTGATTATTTGGTAAAACCCGTTTCACTTGATCGTTTTATAAAAGCATGTAATAAAGCATGGGAATTATTTCAGTTAAAAACAAAATCAAAAACGAGTGATGACACTGAGCCAGATTATCTTTTTGTGAATGTAGATTACAGCTTGCTTAAAGTGGTTATCTCCGATATTGTTTGGATTGAAGGCTTGAAAGATTACATAAAAATTCATTTAAAAAGTTCATCAAAATCAGTAGTAACGCGCATGCAAATGAAAGCGATGGAAGATGAACTGCCCGCATCAAAATTTATCCGCATACATAAATCGTACATCGTTTCTATTCAATATATTTCTGCCGTTAGAAAAAACAGTGTGTTTATTGACACGCTGGAACTGCCTGTGGGCGAGAGTTACAGAGATTCCGTAAATTCCTTAACAGGCAAATCAAATTAATAAATATTTTTTTGTTACCGGCATTTGTATTTCAATTCATCGTTCCTTGCGTCGCACACTTGTGCTTTTGTTCAATAATCAACAAAAATTTTATCAAACAACAAAATTCCAAACTCCAAACTAATTTTGTCGCAACATTTTATCCGCTCGTCTCATTTCACTCTGCATTTATTCTAATGCAAGATAATTTTGTGGTCAGAAAATTAATTCATCATGAAAAAGATTTTATTTATTGTAATTGCAACCATTTGCTCAGCAAAATTATTGGCACAAATGCAAGGCGCAAATCCGAAAGCAAACCAGGCAGTCGCAAATGTTGGTCATGTTTTTGGTAAGCTGATTGACAGTGCTAACAAGCCTATCGGCGATGCATCTGTGCTTATATTGCAAAGCCGCTTTGACACTGCTGCCAAAAAGAAAAAAGATGTTTTATTGAAAGGAATTACTTCAACAAATAAAGGTGAATTCGATTTCGAAGAATTGCCTGCATTCGGCAGCTTGAAATTAGAAATTTCTGCAGTTGGTTTTAAACCTTATCAGCAAACTATTTCGTTTCAAATGCAAGCCGGCACTGCACCTTCTTTTGATAAAGATCTCGGCAACATAAAACTTCAGGAAGATGCAACACAATTAAAAGGTGTAACGGTTACTGCATCTGTTCCAACACTTAGACTCGATATTGATAAAAAAACTTTTAACGTAGATAAAAATATTGTAACCGCCGGTGGAACTGCAGTTGACGTAATGCGCAATGTGCCTTCAGTTCAGGTGGATATTGATGGGAATGTAAAATTGCGCAATGCAACACCACAAATTTATATTGACGGAAGACCAACAACATTAACGCTTGATCAAATTCCGGCAGATGCAATTCTGAGTGTGGAAGTAATTACAAATCCATCTGCAAAATACGATGCAAGCGGCGGCAATGCAGGCATATTAAATATTGTGTTGAAGAAAAATAAAACCACAGGTTATAACGGAAATGTAATGGCAGGTGTTGACAGAAGAGGCGGCGTAAACGGCGGCGGAAATTTTAGTGTGAGGCAAGGCAAGATAAATGTTTCTGCGGCCGTAATGGCGAATGAAAGACGCGACCTTACAAACGTTACAACAAACAGATTAAATTTTGGTGATACTTCAACACAAGTTTTTCAAAATGGAATTAATAAATCAAACGGCGCTTTTATTTTCGGCAGACTCGGGCTTGATTATTATGTAACAAACAGAACAACGCTTTCTATCGCCGGCATTAAAGTGCATGGTGAATTTAAACCTAATTCAATGCTGAATACTAATACCGATACTTTATTAACCGATAAAACTTTAAGCGGTTTAAGCGATCGCACTTCAACAGGTAACAGAATATTCAATGCAAATGGTTTGCAGTTAGGCATGGTTCATAACTTCACAAAAACAGGCGAACAATGGACTGCAGATGGAAATTTCTTTTCAGGAAAAAATAGTTCTAATTCATTGTACTCAACAAATTATTACAATAATTTAGGAAGCTATACAGGAACAGAATTACAGCAACAAATTTCAAACGGCAACAATCAATTTCTTACTGTACAAACAGATTATGTAAATCCGCTTACTAAAAAAACCAAGCTGGAAGCGGGTTTGAGAATGCAGATACGTAAAACAGTAAACAATAATGAAACTTATACGCAATATCCGGGCAGCGCTTCGTTCGATAAAAATGCAGCAGCAACAAACGATTATAAAAACACTGACAATGTATATGCGGCTTATACAACAATTACAAGTTCAATAAAAGATTTTGGTTATCAAATTGGCTTGCGTGCAGAGCGCAGCAATTACAATGGCGAACTTACAAATACGGGTGAAAAATTCAGCAATAATTATCCTATCAGTTTATTTCCTTCCATTTTTCTTAGTCAGAAGTTAAAGAATAAACAAGAGTTGCAATTCAGCGCAACACGCAGAATTAACCGGCCAAATTTCTTTCAATTAATTCCATATACAGATTATACGGATAGTTTAAATATTACTCGAGGTAATCCCAATCTTGTGCCCGAATTTACAAATTCACTTGAGTTTTCTTACAGCAAAACCTTTAAAGGAAGCAATACTTTACTTGCATCAATTTATTATAAGCACACAACAAATCTTATCACAAGATATTTAGACACTGCAATAAATCCGCTTTCGGGAAAACAAGATTTAATTAATACCTACATTAACGCGAATTCGAGCTATACTTATGGCGCGGAATTAACATCAATAAATACCATAAATAAATGGTGGGATGCAACCACAAATTTAAATTTATACAACGGAAAAATTAATACAAGCAATATTGCAAACGCAATTCCGCAGAATGCAATTGTAAGCTGGTTTGGAAAATTGAATAATAATTTTAAGTTCTCAAAAAGTTTTACCATACAGCTTTCTGCAGATTATCAGAGCAAAACAAATTTACCGGTGAACAGCGGTGGCGGACAAATGGGACCTCCGGGAATGCAGGTGCAGAGCTCATCTCAGGGTTACATAAAACCTTATTGGGGAATGGATATTGCTTTCAAAAAATCATTCTTTAAAAATAATGCAGCATCGCTTACACTTAGCTTTAATGATATTTTCAGAACAAGATTTAATGAACAAATTTCTGAAAGCCCGTTCTTTTACCAGGATTATTATCGCTTAAATAATCCGCAAATGATACGATTAAATTTCGCTTATCATTTTGGAAAGATGGAAAATTTATTTAAGAATAAAAACACGAAAACTACAGGAACGCAGGATGCAATGCAAATGGGTGGGCAGCAATAATTTTGAGCATAATTTTAATAGATAATTAAAAATTTAAGCCTCCATTTTTGGAGGCTTTTTTTGATAAAATTAAAATTGAAATAAACTATCAAATTATTTTAATGCCAACACTTGAATGTTTGACGGATGTTTTGCATCATGATAAATACGAATGGTTGTTTTTTGAAAATCTTTTGCATCAGCGTTTGCAATATCCATAAACTGTTGCGGATTTCTATCAACCAAAGGAAACCAGCTGCTTTGAATTTGCACCATTATTTTATGACCTTTTAAAAATGTATGCGCAACATCATTCAACACTAAATTAATTGGTGTAATTTCATTCGGTTTAAATGGTTCAGGGTTTTGAAAACTGTTTCTGAATTTTCCGCGCAAAATTTCTGCACGAACTAATTGCTGCGTTTGGTTTTCATCGGGCAAAACATCAATAATTTTTACAATAAAATCTGCATCGGTGCCTGAAGTGCTTACAAATAAATTGGCATTAATTGGTCCTGCAATTGTAATATCATTTTTTAAAACTTCGCTTTCATAATAAACCACATCTTTTCTTTGCGATGCAAAAGTTTGATCAGCAGCCATATAAACATTTAATCTATCACTCGATCTTTTATTAATGTAAGGAACCGGGTTGGCAGGATCGGAAATATATTCATCAATTTTTGATGAATTATTTTGATTGAAAGTTAGTGAATGATTATCTCCTAAAAACCAACCGACTGTTGTAGTTTCTTTCGGCGGCCATTGCGTAAATGTTTTCCATTTATTACTTCCTGTTATAAAAATAGTTGCTTCGCCCGCATTAAATTTTCCTTTGCTTTTCAAATAATAATTAAAAAAATCAAATTCCATTTGCTGAAAATAAGCGCTCGTATTGCTGCCAAAAACATAACTTCCAAACTTCGAAAAATTATTGTCTTCCCATCCACCATGCGTCCACGGGCCCATTACCAATCTGCCATTGTTATTTGGGTTTTGTTTTTCAATTGCCTGATATGTGTTTAAAGAACCAAACATGTCTTCTGCGTCAAACCAGCCACCAACAACCATTACAGCAGGTTTTATATTTTTTAAATGCGGGCGAATGTTACGCGCCTGCCAGTAATCATCATCCCTTGTGTGTTGCAAATATTCATCCCAAATTTTACTGCGATGATGAAAGTACAATGAATCAGCATTTTTTATCGGGCCCATGTTGTAATAAAAATCCCAAACATCATTAATTTTTAAGCTATCATTTATTTCAGGATCTTCTTTGCGCGGTTGTGTTCGCGGGTCATCAAAAAAATTCATGAAACTAAAATTATCCATTAAATAAAAAGCGCCGCGATGGTAAGCATCATCGCCCTGAAATTCATCTGTAACCGGTGCTTGCGGCGATACTGCTTTTATTGCAGGATGTGCGTTTGGCAAAGAAGCAGATGCATAAAAACCCGGATAAGAAATTCCGTAAATCCCAACCTTGCCATTGTTGTTATGAATATTTTTTAGCAGCCAATCAATAGTATCGTAAGTGTCGCTGCTTTCGTCAACATCGTTGTTTGATTTTTTTTTATCAATTGCCGGCGTCATTTCTTGAAAATTTCCTTCACTCATGTGCCTGCCGCGCACATCCTGATGCACATAAATATATTTTTCGTTGATGAAAAGTTTGTTAGGACCGATTTGATCAACATCATATTTATCTTCTCCATAAGGCTCGCAGGAGTAAGGTGTACGCTCCATAAGAATTGGATATTTATTGATTGTATCTTTCGGAATGTAAATGGAAGTAAACAATTTTACGCCATCACGCATGGGAATCATGCGTTCAATTTTTGTATAATTTTTTTTGATGAAGGAAAGATTTGATTCAGTTTGCTGCGCGCAAGAAATGAATGTGAAAGAAATAAAGACAAGTAATGGGAAAATTTTTTTCATGCTTGATTGAATTATATGATCTATTCAGATTTATTAATTGATTTATTGTGGATTGGAAGAACGCTTATGATAATGAATTGAATAGCCGATTAATATTCAATTTTGTTAATTATTATTTTAATTGGTTAAATCTTATTTTCTTTTCTTTTCGTAGTTACTAAATGTCTGTTAAATAAAGCTTTTTCAAAGCTAAGCTTATGTTTTACCATCATCAATTTTTAAATAAAACTACGAATTATGCAACTTAAAAAATCTACTAAATGGCGGTTAGTACCATTTATTTGCTTGCTGGGCTTATCTGGTATTTTAATGTCTTCAAGCCACCGCGAAGCGCCTCTTATTGCAAACGATCCGCAGGCTGATAATACTGATCTGTATGCATTTCGAAGTCCGGATAAGCCAAGTAAAATAGTTATTATTGCCAATTACATTCCTATGGAACTTCCTTACGGCGGTCCGAATTATTATCAATTTGGAAACGATGTGCGCTACGAAGTTCATATAGATAATAATACCGCAACACCGGGCGATGATATAATTTATCGCTTTACTTTTCAAACCGTTAACCAGGATCCTACTACTTTTTTCAATATCAGGTTAGGAAAACAAAATCTGAAACAAACTTACACTTGCCAAAGAAGTATGAATGGTGGTAAATCTTTTACAACAATAATTAGTAATGGAATTGTTCCGCCCAATAATATTGGCCCCAGAAGTTTTGGACCTGTTGGTTTAGATACAACTTATAGAAATCTTTTAGATAATTCAATTGCTACTGCAAGCACCGGCGAAACAGTGTATTGCGGTCCTGCAGATGATCCGTTTTTTGTTGATATTGGTGGTGTTTTTGATTTAGGAGATTTGCCACGCCAAAACAGCCAGTCAAGAGATGGATTGGGTCATTACAATGTTCATTCAATTTGTTTATTGGTTGATATTTCAACATTACAAAAAGATCATAAAGCTGTTAGCCGTGCGAAAACCATTTTAGACCCCGATTATGTAATTGGCGTATGGGCTTCTGCCAGCAGACAAAAAATAAAAGTGCTGAATGATAGCGGAACTATATCAAACAGAGGCGCCTGGGTTCAGGTTTCAAGATTAGGAATGCCACTTACCAATGAAGTGATAAATCCGATTGGTGTAAAAGATTATTGGAATTCATTAACTCCTTATCAGGATCTTCAATATTTATCAACTTTTGGCAAATATTTCTATAATCCTGAATTAGCGTTGTATATGGATAATACGTATTATGGCAGCGCTATACCTGCGTTTTCACCTTTACGTATTCAAAGAAATTCGCTTGGCATGTTTGGTTTCGGAAATAATCAAAATGGTTTATATGGATTAAAAGAGACTTCTCAGGTTGCAGGCACAGCGCTGGATGATGCATTATATGGAAATCTTTTATTACCTGCGCCGAACTCGCCCCGTTCTGTTGATCTTTACCCGATTTTTAATACAGGCGTTCCTAATTTAAGGCCTTATCAATTAGCAACAGGCAAAGGCGGAAATCCTTTAGCACAAGGCAAACCTTTCGTCAATAATTTTTTACCAAATGGCGGCGATATGCTTCGGCTGAATATGGCTGTTCCTCCCACACAGAGAACTGATCCTAATTTTAGTTCAGAAGGATTGCTTGCCGCGGCTGTAGCAGGTTTAACAAACCCAGCTTATGATGGCAGTGATTCTTTACAATTAATTCCTAATATGGATGGCTTTCCTAACGGAAGAAGATTGGAAGATGATGTTACACGCATAGAGTTGCAGACAGTTAGCGGAGTTGTACTTGCTGCAATTGGTTTGTGGTATGATGATTATCACGGCGGCAATCCGGTTACACCCGATCTTGTAAATGTGCTTACATATAGCACAGGGGTAAATGCAAATGATACAACATTTCGAACTAGTTTTCCATACGTTCAAACGCCCTGGAGAGGAACTAAAGTAACTAACTAATAAAATAAATTAATTAATTATGAAACGAATCATATATACGGCAGTATCGCTGCTACTAATATTTCTCTCTTACAGCGCTATGGCATCAAGCCATCGTGAAGCGCCACTTATTGCCAATGACCCTTTGGCTGATAATACAGATCTTTATGTTTTCCGGAGCC
Organism: Chitinophagaceae bacterium; assembly: GCA_051004255.1. GTDB lineage: Bacteria > Bacteroidota > Bacteroidia > Chitinophagales > Chitinophagaceae > JBPCKN01. The sequence continues at coordinate 73,814 of JBPCKN010000015.1, forward strand.
CGGATAATCCAAACAAAATTACCATTATTGCAAATTATGTTCCCTTTCAATTACCGCAAGGTGGTCCTAATTATTATTCTTTTGGCGAAAATATCCGTTACGAAATTCATATAGATAATAACACTGCAACGCCGGGTGATGATATCATTTATCGCTTTACTTTCACAAAAACCAATGAAGACCCTACCACTTTCTTCAATATAAGGCTTGGAAAGCAAAATCTTAAAACAATGTACACATTGGAAAGAAGCGTGGATGGTGGTAAAACATTTAAAGTGGTTATAAAAGATGGTCTTGTTCCTCCGCCAAACATTGGTCCACGGTCTATAAGCTCACCTGTTGGTTTAAATGTACCTGACTATAGAAATTTAATTGATCAGGATATAACCACTGCTTCAAGCGGCGAAACAGTATTTTGTGGTACTGCCGATGATCCATTTTTTGTTGATCTTGGCGGAATATTTGATTTGGGCGATGCACCAAGGCAAAATAGCACACCTTATGATGGATTGAAATGTAAAAATGTTTCTACTATTTGTATGCAAATAGACATTTCCACCTTACAAAAAAATCATAAGACAATTGATCAGGCAAAAAATATTTTAGATCCTGATTATATAATTGGCGTTTGGGCATCAGCAAGCAGACAAAGCATGAGAGTTTTAAATGGCGATGGAACAGAATCGTACCAGGGCAAATGGGTTCAAGTTTCGCGGTTAGGAATGCCGCTTACAAATGAAGCTGTAATACCAATTGGCTATAAAGATTTGTGGAATTCATTAACTCCTTATCAGGATTTAGCAAATCTTAAAACCTTCGGTAAATTCTTTTACAATCCTGAATTAGCGCTTTATATGGACAGAACCTATTATGCCAGCGCTGTACCTGCATTTAAGCTTTTGCGTGTTCAAAGAAATTCTCTTGGCATGTTTGGTTTTGGTGATAACCAAAACGGTTTATATCCGTTAAAAGGCACTGCAGCATTAGATGGAACTGCACTCGCAGAATCTGCTTATGGAAGTTTATTATTACCGGCACCGAATTCCCCCCGCTCAGTTGATTTATGGCCTATTTTTCATACAGGTGTTCCTAATTTAAGGCCTTATCAATTAGCAACAGGTAAAAATGGCGATCCGCTTGCACACGGTAAACCATTTATCAATAATTTTTTGCCAAACGGTGGTGATATGCTCCGTTTAAATATGGCTGTTCCTGTTACACAACGTACCGATCCAAATTTTAGTGCCGAAGGTTTAATTCAAGCTGCTGTATTAGGATTGACAAATTCTGCTTACAATGGAAGCGACTCTTTACAATTTATTCCAAACATGGATGGCTTCCCTAACGGAAGAAGATTGGAAGATGATGTTACGCGTATAGAACTTCAGGCAGTAAGTGGAGTTGTGTTGGCTGCAATTGGTTTATGGTATGATGATTATCATGGTGGAAGCCCCGTTACTACAGACCTCGTAAACGTATTAACTTACAACACCGGAATAAACGCAAACGATACAACATTCAGAACTTCATTTCCATATGTGCAAACGCCATGGTCGGGTATTTCAGCTTGTTGCGGTGTGGCACCTCCTTCATCCGGTGAAGCTTCTTCTGTTGCTTCAATAAGTGCAAATAATAATAGCATTCAAACTAAAGGTTTAGGACTTTCATCTCCAGATTTTGTTGCAACGGCTTATCCAAATCCATCTGCAAATAACAGCACAATTAAATATCATTTAGTTAATTCATCTAAAGTGCTTATTTCTGCGTACGATGCTTCTGGCAAGCAATTATCAGTCTTAACAAATAAGCAGCAAACTGCGGGTAATTATTCTATAACATGGAATATGGCAAGCTTAACAAAGGGAATTTATTTTATAAATGTATCAGTAAACGGAGATTTAAGACAAAGTATAAGATTAGTAAAAGAATAAATTATTTTTCATATTGTTTAAATAAGTCCGCATTTTTGTGCGGACTTATTTCCTTAAATAATCACATGAATTTTTATTATGAAAAAATCTACCATTTATATAATTACCCTTATTCTTTTTGTTGCCGCTGTTGGGTTTGTGCTATATAAATATAATGCAGATAAAACCAAAGAACAAACAACCGATTATACTTTACTCGACAGAACCGGGCCTTCTGCACAAACAGCCGAATGGAAAGCAACGCAAACCCGCGCTGCTGGCTTAATACAATCAATTCATGCAGATCCTAACGATACAAAATCGAAGCTCGGCCTTGCAACACTTTTCATCCAGGAAGCAAGAGTAACCGGAAACTATGCATATTACGATATGGCTGCATTAAAATATGTAAATGATGTTTTAAAAACAGATTCAGCAAATTTTGATGGCTTGGTTCTTAAATCAGTTTTATATCTTTCGCAGCATCATTTTGCAGATGGGCTTGCAATAGCGCAAAAAGCGCGTGCAATTAACCCATATAATTCTTTTGTTTATGGAATGTTGGTTGATGGCAATGTTGAAATGGGGAATTACGATAGCGCAGTTGCAAATGCACAGCGAATGGTTGATATACGGCCTGATATGAGATCGTATAGCCGCATTTCTTATTTAAGAGAAATTCATGGAGATTATCCGGGCGCAATTGATGCAATGAAACTTGCAGTACAAGCTGGCGTTCCTGGTGATGAGGGCACCGAATGGTCTCGTGCGCAATTAGGTCATTTATATGAAAATTCCGGCGATTTAAAAAATGCTGAAATGCAGTACGACATTGCTTTACAGGAAAGACCAAATTATGCTTACGCACTTGCCGGACTTGCAAGAATTGCAACCGCGCAAAAAGACTACAATAAAGCAATAAATTATTATTCCCAGGCAGATTCTTCCGTAAATGATTTTGCAATTAAAGAAGCTTTGGCTGATGTTTATCAATTATCAAATCAAAAACAAAAGGCAAAAGATATAATGAAATTAGTAATTGATGATATGAATAAGCAAGCGCAAAGCGGGCAAAATAATGAGAACATTGGTCATTATGTTGACAAAGAATTAGCGTATGCTTATTTAAAAGAAAACGATTACGATAAAGCTTTGGAACATGCATTAATGGAATACAATCGCCGCCCAAATAATATTGATGTAAACGAAGCCGTAGCCTGGGTTTATTATTGCAAAGGCGATTATGCAAAAGCAGTTCCTTACATAAAAACTGCATTAAAAACAAACAGTAAAAACCCTACATTACTTTGCCGTGCAGGATTAATTTTTGCAAAAACCGGAAATAAAGATTTAGCAAAAGCAAATTTACAAAACGCGCTAAAAACAAATGCAAATATTGAAGACGGCTTAAAAACGCAAAGCATAAATACTTTACAAACTTTATAATTTTATTTTTTTTGATACCAGCTTTTGTTTTTTATGGCATCGGCTGTTGCGTCGCAAGCACTTCATCGTTCCTCTTTCAATTGCGCAAATTAAATTCAAAAAAGTTTAGTAGAATTGTTGCAGCACAAGAGTGCGACGCAACAAAAGCAAAATAGCAATTAAACAGTTGGGTTCATAAAAATATTCATGAATAAGCATGCACATAAAAAAAATTTTGCACTATTAATTTGCTGCGCATGTCTTTTATTTTCTTCAAATCTTTTTGCGCATCCTATTATTAACTATGCGATGGAGCAAGCGCCGCCGCAGGACGTTGTTTGGTATTATATAAAAATGGGCGTTACACATATTATTCCCGAAGGATTTGATCATATTTTATTTGTTACAAGCCTGTGTTTATTAAGCACAAAAATTAAAACTATTTTGTGGCAAGCTTCGGCGTTTACAGTTGCGCATTCCATTACGCTTGCGCTTAGCATGAAAAATATTATTGTTGCACCAAGCCCGGTTGTAGAACCAATTATAGCGCTTTCAATCATGTTTGTTGCAATAGAAAATATTTTATTAAATGAATTAAAACCCTGGCGTGTTTTAATCGTTTTCTTTTTTGGATTAGTGCATGGTTTAGGTTTTGCCAGTGCATTAACCGGCGTTGGTTTACCACGAAATCAATTTTTTACTTCTGTTGTTGCTTTTAATGTTGGCGTTGAAATTGGTCAAATTATAGTTATACTTTTAGTGTTTGCGTTGATAATAATTCCTTTTGGAAAATATCCATGGTACAAAAAGTATGTTGTTTATCCGCTTTCGGCAATTATTGCAATAGTTGCCGGTTATTGGACGGTGCAACGAATTGGTTTAATTTAAGCGTTCAATTATCTTAACAATTTTTGTAAATCCTTGTTTTTATTTATTCGTTTATTTTTGTATGTTTTCTTCAATTAATCAATCATTTTTCAAACAAATAAACATGAAATCAATTATCGTATCTTTTTTTTCTGTTATCACATTTATTTCATGTGCGCAAACACAAAATAAAAATATAAATATTTCTTTAGGCAGCAAACAAGGCGCATCCGCAAACGAAGTTGTAGCAACGTTTTCAGAAGGTTGCTTCTGGCATTCAGAAATTGTTTTTCAAAGTTTGATAGGTGTGCGTGATGCAGTTTCAGGCTATGCCGGCGGCACAACAAAAAATCCAACTTATGAAGAAGTAAGTACAGGAAAAACAGGTCATGCCGAAACTGTTCAGGTTTATTATGATCCCTCAAAAATTTCGTATCAAACTTTAGTTGCTGCATTTTTCGCAAGTCAGGATCCTACAGAATTAAACAGGCAAGGACCTGATGAAGGCACGCAATATCGTTCAATCGCTTTTTACAGAAATGAAAATGAAAAGCAAATAATTGAAACCGAAATAAAAAAATTAACCGATTCAAAAAATTACAAAAATAAAATTGTAACAGAAGTTTTGCCATTCACAAAATTTTACCCCGCAGAAGATTATCATCAGGAATATATTTATCATAATCCAGAAAATCCTTATGTGCAAAATGTTTCCATTCCTGATTATCTTGAATTTAAAAAAGAGTTTAAAGGAAATTTTAAAAATTAGTCAGTTATCTGCAAAACCAAAACACAACAAACAGCTTCTCTCAATAAATCGTCAAAATATTTTTTCCAACTTTGTTAAACTGTTTTAATAAAATTTATTACTTACAATTGGTTTGTATAAATGCATTCTGAAATAAATGCTATTACAATAACTTTACATTTTAAAAAGCATTTAATATGACAGAACCAGTTATAATTGTTAGTAACGCAAATATTTACCAGGGCAATAATCTTATTTTACAGGATGTAAATTTTACTGTAAGCAAAGGCGAGTTTGTTTATTTGGTGGGTAAAACCGGCACAGGTAAAAGCAGCTTATTAAAAACATTATACGGCGAACTACCAATGAAAGAAGGCACTGCAACGGTTGCAGGTTTTGACATAAAAACGATGACATGGAAAAAGGTTCCTTATCTAAGACGCAATCTGGGCGTGGTTTTCCAGGATTTTCAACTGTTAACCGATAGAAATGTATATGAAAATTTAAGGTTTGTTTTGCGCGCAACAGGTTGGACAGATGACAGGCTGATGGAAGAAAAAATTAATGATGTTTTAGAAAAAGTTGGTTTAAAAAGCAAAGGCTTTAAAATGCCTTTTGAAATGAGCGGCGGCGAACAACAGCGTGTTGATATTGCCCGTGCTTTACTTAACTCGCCAAAACTAATTCTTGCAGATGAACCCACCGGAAATTTAGACCCCGAAACAAGTGATGAAATTATGCAACTGTTATTTACAATTGGTAAAGATTACGGAACAGCAATAATAATGGCAACACACGATTTTATTGTAATAAATCGCCATCCTTCGCGCATGTTGAAAACGGAAAATGGAAAAGTTTTTGACAGTGCTGTAGTTGAAGTTTAAATAAGTTTCATATTTCGGAAAATCAGTTTTCTTTTATTGCAATTATTTCTTCAGTTAAGGCATGTTTTTTTCCCGCTATTGCTTCATTATTCAAGCGTTTAATCAAAACATTATTTGCAATGTATATTTGCAAACATTTTTTTTCAAATTAAAATAATGAATGATTTAAAAAAAGTTCGAGTTCGGTTTGCGCCTTCGCCAACAGGTGGTTTGCATTTAGGTGGCGTAAGAACAGCATTATATAATTATTTATTTGCCAAACAAAATAACGGAGATTTTATATTGAGAATTGAAGACACTGATCAAAACCGTTATGTTGAAGGCGCAGAGCAATACATTTATAAAACGCTTGGCTGGTGCGGCTTACAGCCTGATGAAAGCCCGCTTGTTGGCGGAAATTTTGGTCCGTATCGCCAAAGTGAAAGGAAAGAAATTTATAAAAAATGTGCAGAACAATTGGTAAAAAAGGGTTACGCATATTACGCATTTGATACAGTTGAAGAGCTGGAAGAAATGCGTAACAAATTTAAAACAGAAGAAAACCCTTCGCCTCAATACAATTATTTATTGAGAGAAAAAATGAAAAATTCTCTCACACTCAGCGAACAGGAAGTAACAACTTTTTTAAACGAGAATGCCCCGTATATTATCCGTATAAAAATGCCGGTAAATGAAGAAATAAAATTTACAGATATGATTCGGGGAGAAGTAATTTTCAACACTTCGCTTACTGATGATAAAGTTTTATTAAAAGCCGACGGAATGCCAACTTACCACCTTGCTGTTGTTGTGGATGATTATTTAATGAAGATAACGCATGCCTTTCGAGGGGAAGAATGGTTGCCAAGCGCACCTGTGCATATTTTATTATGGCGTTATTTATTTGGCGAAGAAAATATGCCGCAATGGGCGCACTTACCCTTAATATTAAAACCTGATGGAAACGGTAAACTAAGCAAGCGCGATGCAGAACGTTTCGGCTTTCCCATATTTGCGATGAGTTGGACTGATCTGCGTACAAACGAAACTATACAAGGCTTTCGTGAAAAAGGTTTTTTGCCTGAAGCATTTATAAACATGCTTGCAGTATTAGGATGGAATGACGGAACAGAACAGGAAATTTTTTCTTTGAAAGAATTAATAGAACGATTTTCAATAGAACGCGTGCATAAAAGCGGTGCCAAATTTGATTATGAAAAAGCAAAATGGTTCAATCATGAATGGATTAAGAAGTTGGATGTTGGACGTTGGATGTTGGAGGCTAAGCGAATTTTCGAAGAACAAAATATTTTGATTGATAATGAAGAAAAGTTTATAAAAGTTTTAGAGCTTGTAAAAGACCGGTGTACATTATTAACCGATTTTATTCAGCAAGCATCTTTCTTTTTTCAATCTCCTAAAACTATTGATATCACTGCAATTCAGCCAAAATGGAATGAAAGAAAAAATCAATTTTTTATTGAGCTTATTCGTGCTTATGAATTAACAAATCAATGGCAGCATATTGATCTTGAAAAGGAATTTAAAGAAATGGCAGCAGTGCATCAGCTAAAATCCGGCGAATTAATGTTACCGTTTCGTATTATGCTGGTTGGTGAAAAATTTGGCCCGGGAGTTTTTAATATTGCCGAAATAATTGGTAAAGAAGAAACCATTCAACGCATCAAAAATACATTGCAATTATTATTGCCTGTTGGTTGAAATAAACACATGAAAAATTCTAATTATTTTTATAATTTATTTCATCAATAATCTTATCTTTTTTCTAAGAGTTATACACAAAGCATTTTACTCTTCCTGTCGTTCATTTCATTTTTCGCAGGCTTATTTCATGCGAAAAGCCGGTAGCAAAAAAATTAATATCTATATTTTTCTTTCCATAAAGTTTGTAAAAATTTTCGCAGTTCTTCTTCCCTTGCATTTTTTCCTGGCTCATAAAATGCAGTGCCGGTAAGCTTTTCAGGCAAATATTCCTGTTCCTTAAAATTGCCTTCGAAAGAATGTGAATACTTATAATTTTTTCCATAATCGAGGTCTTTCATTAATCGTGTAGGCGCGTTACGAATGTGCAAAGGCACAGGCAAATCGCCATGTTGTTTTACTGCTTCGGTTGCTTTGCCAATTGCCTGAAGTGCTGAATTGCTTTTAGCACTTGAAGCAAGATAAATTGCACACTGCGATAAAATAAGAGAAGCTTCGGGATAAGCAATTTTATTTACGGCATCAAAAGTTGCATTGGCAAGCAACAATGCATTCGGGTTTGCATTGCCAATATCTTCGCTCGCTAAAATCAACATGCGGCGCGCAATAAATTTTACATCTTCGCCGCCCTCAATCATTCGTGCAAGCCAGTACACAGCAGCATTCGGATCGCTGCCGCGCATGCTTTTTATAAAGGCTGAAATTATATCGTAATGTTGCTCGCCTTTTTTATCGTAAATAGCAATTCTTTTTTGCGCAACATCCATTACAAGATCGTCTGTTATAATAACTTCCATTTTCTTTGGAAACGATGTAACAACGAGCTCCAATAAATTAAACAATTTTCTTGCATCGCCGCCGGAAATATTTAGGAGAGCCGTTGTTTCTTTTAATTCAATTTTATATTGTTGTAAGATGAAATCTTTTTCAATTGCGTAATGCAGCAATGTTATCAAATCCGCTTCTGACAAAGGTTTCAGCACATAAACCTGGCAACGGCTTAGCAATGCCGAATTAACTTCGAACGAAGGATTTTCAGTTGTTGCTCCAATTAAAGTAATAATTCCTTTTTCAACAGCACCAAGCAATGCGTCCTGCTGTCCTTTGTTGAAACGATGAATTTCATCAATAAATAAAATGGCATTTATTTGTTGCTTTGCTTTTTCAATTACTTCGCGCACTTCTTTTACGCCGCTGCTGATAGCGCTCAATTGATAGAACGGAGCATTTAAAGTATGCGCAATTATATTTGCAATAGTTGTTTTGCCTGTGCCTGGCGGACCCCATAAAATAATAGAAGGAATTTTGCCTTGTTCAATCGCCGTGCGCAAAATACTTCCTTTGCCGGTGAGGTGTTGCTGACCAACCAATTCGTCCAATATTTTTGGACGCATGCGTTCTGCCAAAGGCGGCGTATTATTCACAACTGAAAAGTAATAATAATTATTTTAGAATTGAATACTAATAGAAGCAAAGTAAAAATTGAAAAGTAAAAAGTAAAAAAATTTATTCAAATACTTTCATTTTACTAACCCGAAACTCATTCTTCACAATTTTAATTTTTAATTTTTAATTTTTAATTTTTCTTTGCATTCATGAGCCAGCATTTATCTGAACAGCAAATCATTCGCCGAGAAAAATTAAAAGAAATAAAACAATTAGGAATTGATCCTTATCCTGCCGCATTATTTCCTGTTTCACATTACTCAACTGATATAAAAGAAAGTTTTTCTGAAGAAAAAAAAGATGAATTTTCTGATGTAACCGTTGCAGGGCGCATCATGAGTTTGAATGATAAAGGCAAAGTTTTTTTTATCAAAATACAAGATGCAAAAGGCATTATTCAACTCTATGTTCGCAGAGATGATATTTGCCCGGGTGAAGACAAAACTCTATTCGATAAATTAATAAAACATTTGATTGATCTTGGTGATATTATTGGTGTTACAGGATTTATTTTTGTTACAAGAACGGGCGAAATTTCTATTCATGCAAAAACTTTTATACTTCTTTCAAAATCGCTCAAACCCTTGCCGGTTGTGAAACGCGATGAACAAGGCAATGTGTATGATGAAGTTACCGATCCTGAATTTCGCTACCGTCAGCGTTATGCAGATATCATTGTAAATCCTTCCGTAAAAAATGTATTTGTACAACGAACACAAATTATAAATACGATTAGAAATTTTTTAAATGAACGCGGTGCATTAGAAGTGGAAACGCCGGTGTTACAACCTATTCCCGGCGGCGCTTTAGCAAGGCCTTTTATTACTCATCATAATGCATTGGATATTCCTTTGTACTTACGCATTGCAAATGAATTGTATTTAAAAAGATTAATTGTTGCCGGTTTTGATTGGGTTTACGAATTCAGCCGAAACTTTAGAAATGAAGGGATGGACAGAACACATAATCCTGAATTTACAATTCTTGAATGGTACACAGCATATAAAGATTATTTCTGGATGATGGAAATTACAGAACAATTAATTGAAAAAATTGCCATCACATTGCATGGTATAACTGAAGCAAAAGCCGGAGAAAAAATTATCAATTTTAAAGCGCCGTTTAAACGCATCAGCATTTTAGATGCAATAAAAGAAAATACAGGAATTGAAGTGAGTAATAAAAATGAAAATGAATTGAGAGAAATATGTAAGCACTTACATATTGAGGCTGAAGCAAGTTTTGGTAAAGGCAAATTAATAGATGAAATTTTCAGTGCAACAACCGAAAATAGATTTATTCAGCCAACTTTTATTACAGATTATCCGGTTGAAATGAGCCCGCTTACAAAAAAACATCGCAGCAAAGCCGCGCTGGTAGAGCGGTTTGAGCTTATGATAAATGGAAAAGAAATTGCAAATGCATACAGTGAATTAAATGATCCGCTTGAACAGAAAGAACGTTTTGAAGAGCAGGCAAAGTTAATGGAGCGCGGCGATGAAGAAGCTATGTTTATTGATCATGATTTTTTAAGAGCGCTCGAATACGGAATGCCTCCAACAAGTGGGATTGGAATTGGAATTGATCGTTTGTGCATGTTAATGACCAATCAACCTTCTATTCAGGACATACTTTTATTTCCACAAATGCGACCGGAAAAAAGAGATTAAAATCATGAATTTAATGTTCGCATTTATATCGCTGATCACGTATCTCAACATTCCGAAATCATACAATCACTTCTTCGTCTAACTTATTTTTCCTTACAAATTCATCGCGGTGGTTCTGAAAATTTTCTGTTAGCGCTGATATTTTTTCAAGACTCGCATCAACCTGTTCATGAATATCAGGCAATTCTTTTTCCAGCAATTGAATACCAAGGTTAATGTTATCTGCTTCTATTTGTGCAATTTTTTTTAAGATAGATGTTTGGCTGTTTTTAAGATCTTCAAATTCGCGAAGCATTTTATCCATTGCTTCTAATTGTTGTCTTTTTTCCATAAACTAATTTTATGATATTAATTAATTAACTAATAATTTTTCTATTACAAATATGCTGCAATAAATTTAGTAATAATGCGCCTGATGTAACTTTAACAAGAAACAAAAAAACTATAAATTTTGTTGCTTTAAAAAAAGCTTCACAAAGCAATGAAGTACAAGTGTGCGACGCAACGAAAGTTAAATTTTATTCTAAAGCTTGGTACAAAAATTATATAAATAAATCATTAAATAATTTTTCTTTAGAATTAACTGCATATTTTTTAAAATCAATTATGCCTTCTTTTTTTAAAATTTCTTCATCAATAAAACAATTGCCTGTACATTTATCGGAAGGATTCGATAGAATATGAAACACAGCGTCAGCAACGATTTCAGGCTTTCTACTTTTTTTAATTATCGCATTGCCACCTAATAAATTTTGTATTGCGGCAGTTGCAATTGTTGTGCGCGGCCAAATTGTATTTGATGCAATTTTATGTTTTTTAAATTCTTCGGCCCAGCCTAATGCCATCATTGTCATATTGTATTTTGTTAAGGTGTAGGCAACATGCGGCGCAAGCCATTTTGCATTAAGATTTATGGGAGGAGACAAAGTAAGAATATGTGCATTAGTTGCTTGTTTTAAAAAAGGAATGCATGCTTTTGTTATCATAAAAGTTCCGCGAACATTTACATCAAATAACAGATCAAAACGCTTTGCTTCGGTTTGTTCAGTTGTTGAAAGTTGGATAGCGGAAGCGTTATTAATAAGTACATCAATTCCGCCAAAAAAATCTATCGTTTTTTGTACTGCCTGCTGTATTTGTTCATCGTTTCTAATATCCAGTTGTATTGGTAAAGCCTTGCCACCAGCAACTTCCACATCGTGTGCCGAAGAAAAAATTGTTCCGCCCAAACGCGGATTTTCTTCAATACTTTTTGCAGCAATTACAATATTTGCACCTTCTTTTGCAAGCCGTAATGCAATTGCTTTACCGATACCGCGACTGGCGCCGGTAATAAAAATTGTTTTATTTTGAAATGACATTTTATAAATCGTATTAAAAATTTACAATTTAATTGCTTTATTTAATTACCAACCTTAACCTCTAAAAACTTTTTTACTGCTGCTTCGGTTTCTGCACAGGCTTTATCAAAATCATCATTTATAATTATTATATCAAAATAATGTTTGAAAGAAATTTCATAAGTTGCTTTACTCAAGCGTGTTTGTAACCCTTTCTGCGTCTCGGTTCCACGGCTTTCCAATCTTTTTTTAAGTGCTTCAATAGAAGGCGGCTCTATAAAAATGGATAAAGAATTTTCTCGATACTGCTCTTGCACATGGATAGCGCCTTTAACATCTATATCAAGAATTGGTGTTTTATTTTCATTCCAAATTTTTTCCAATTCAGTTTTTAAAGTACCATAATATTTTCCCTTGTACACCATTTCCCATTCAACAAAAGCATCATCATGAATTTTTTGCAGAAATTCACCTGTGCTTATAAAATAATAATCCACGCCATTTTTTTCATCTGCTCTTGGCAATCTTGTTGTAGCAGAAACAGAGAAGATTAACTGAGCAAATTGATTTACCAAAAAATGTGTTATAGATGTTTTACCTGCACCTGAAGGTGCAGTGATAACGATAAGTTTTTGATTTTCGTTCATCATTAAATTTAAACTTGCAATGTAAGAAGAAAAGTTTTTTAGTTATGATTCAGATAATTTAAGGCGATTTTTTTTAAATTGACCAAGTAAAATCCTTCAATCTCAATTAAAATTTTTATTATCTTAAGAATGCACAAAAATATTATGGCATTAATTTTGGATAAAAGGAATAAAGAATCGTACTTTTGAAAAACAAATCCTTAATATCCTAATAAAATCGAGTTATGAATCTCCAGATTTTGCAATTGCAATTATTTACAACATTCGGTAATCTTAATATAGTTGCAGGTTCTTCAAGTTTACTGATTTTAAAAGTATTAAATATACAAGGCAGAATTGCTAAAACTTTCACTGAAAAAATTGAAGCAGGCACTCATCAATTATCATTAAATTTAAATGATTTGAAGAATGGCATATATGTGTTAAATGCATTTTGCGGCGACAGGTTTGTAAAGGCAATAAAATTTGTTAAAAATTAGTCTTTCAATTGGGGGTATGTATACAATGCCTCACCTTTTTAGGTGGGGCTTATTTTTTTGTAATTGATAATTGTGTTTTTATATGAAGAATTTTTTAAACCACTTCTTTAACCACATTCCAAATTACTTTAGGTTTTCCGAGCGTGTAATAATGCAGCACAGGCATACCAAATTTTTTAAGCTCTTTACTTTGTTGCACCAGCCACTCAATACCAACTTTTTCAACATCAGCATCAATTTTGCATTTTAAAATTTCGTTGGATAATTGTGCAGGAATATCTACATGAAAAATGCGTGGCAAAATACTTAATTGTTTTTTTGTGGTAATAGGTTTTAAGCCGGGAATTATCGGCACATTTATTCCGGCAGCTCTGCAGGTGTTTACAAAATCGCAAAATTTTTTATTATCAAAAAACATTTGTGTCATAATATATTCTGCGCCTGCATCTACTTTTTCTTTCAATCTTTTTAAATCAACTTCAAGGTTGGGCGCTTCGAAATGTTTCTCTGGATAACCTGCAACGCCAATTGAAAATTTTGTTTTAACGCCATCGCGAATGTCTTCATCAATATAAATTCCATTATTAAGATTAACAACTTGTTTTAATAAATCAATTGCATACACATGACCACTGGGTTCAGGCTCGAAAGCAGTTTCATTTGCCGCAGCATCGCCACGAATAATAAGCACATTATCAACTCCTAAAAAATTAAGATCAATTAATGCATCTTCTGTTTCGCGCATGGTAAAGCCGCCGCAAATAATATGCGGTACAGCATCTATTTTATAATGATTCATAATAGCCGCGCAAATGCCCACTGTGCCTGGTCTTTTACGTACTTCTACTTTTTCAAAAGAGCCGTCCGATCTTTTCTTAAACATGGTTTCGCTGCGATGATAAGTAACATTTATCCATGACGGTTTAAATTCCATTAACGGATCGAGATGATCGTAAATAGAAGCAATACTTTTTCCTTTTAATGGAGGAAGAATTTCAAAAGAAATCAATGTGTTCTTAGCTTGGTTTATATGTTCTGTTACTTTCATTTTTTATTGCGGCTGCAATATACATCAGCAATCATTTCTAAAAAACATGTGTTAAGATGCAAGCTTACGCATGCTGATTGTTTTACATATTCTATTTTTGTTCAAATTCATTTCAATTGAATCTTACAATTTATACGCAGCAATTAATAAAAGTTTACAGCAACCGAACAGTTGTAAACGATGTTTCAATAGAAGTTCAGCAAGGAGAAATTGTTGGTTTATTAGGACCGAACGGCGCAGGAAAAACCACTGTTTTTTATATGGTTGTAGGATTGATAAAACCCGATGAAGGCAAAGTTTTTTTAAACGAACAAAACATAACCAAATTGCCCATGTATAAACGAGCTCAAATGGGCATTGGATATTTACCGCAGGAACCAAGTGTTTTTAGAAAATTAAGCGTAGAAGATAATGTGATGGCTGTTTTAGAAATGACGAAATTAACCAAGCATGAACGCCGCGATAAATTAGAATCTATCTTAAATGAATTTAACTTGCAGCATGTGCGTAAAAATAATGGTGATAGTTTAAGCGGCGGCGAAAGAAGACGAACAGAAATTGCACGCGCACTTGCTGTTGACCCGAAATTTATTTTGTTAGATGAACCTTTTGCCGGCGTTGATCCGATTGCTGTAGAAGATATTCAAAGTGTGGTTGCAAAATTAAGATATAAAAATATTGGCATACTTATTACAGACCATAATGTAAACGAAACACTTTCTATTTGCGACAGAGCCTATCTATTAATTGAAGGAAAAATATTTAAACACGGTACTGCCGAAGAACTGGCGGAAGATGAAAAAGTGCGCAGTCTTTATTTAGGAACAAATTTTGAACTAAAAAGAAAAGACTGGATAATTGATATGGGCAAAACCGGCACCGATATACGCAATGAAATTTTAGACGATATAAAAGGAAAATAATATAAGATAATTGTAATTTTTTTTTTTTGAAACAAATACGCCGCTAAAAATGATTTAAGAGACTTTGCTTTTCATTTGTTATTTTGCAATGAAGCTATGAAAATATTCAGCCCGGCAATTTCACGATTGGCTCGCCTGCGATCCTGGCGCATTGAGCAATGGATGAACGATCCAATTGCAGCACAGCGCGAAGTATTGCAGGATTTGATAACGCACGGTCAGTACACTGAATTTGGAAGAAAATATAAGTTTAATAAAATTTTTAATATCCGCAATTTCAAACAAACAATTCCTATTCATGAATATGATGACATAAAACCATACATTATTCGCCTCATGAATGGTGAACAAAATTTGTTATGGAATACGCCCGTAAGCTGGTTTGCAAAAAGCAGCGGAACCACAAACGATAAAAGTAAATTCATCCCGGTTACAGAAGAAAGTTTGGAAGATTGTCATTACCAGGGCGCAAAAGATGTGGTAACGCTTTACTATAATCATAATCCTGAAAGTGATTTACTTACAGGCAAAGGTTTGGTAATTGGCGGCAGCCATCAGGTGAGCCAATTAAATGAAGAAATTTTTTATGGAGATTTAAGCGCTGTTCTTTTACAAAACACTCCGTTCTGGAGCCAATGGATACGAACGCCCGAACTTTCTATTGCATTAATGGATGAATGGGAAAATAAAATAGAGGCTTTGGCAAAATCAACTATTAATGAAAATGTAACCTCTATTTCCGGTGTACCTACATGGACTTTAGTTTTAATAAAACGCATTCTTGAAATAACCGGAAAATCAACGCTGAAGCAGGTTTGGCCAAATTTTGAATTATATATTCATGGCGGAGTTTCCTTCACTCCGTACAAAGATCAGTTCAAAAATTTATTGGGTGATAACATTCATTATCTTGAAATGTACAATGCAAGCGAAGGTCTTTTTGCTGCGCAGGATAATGTTGATGAAGATGGAATGCTGCTTTTTTTACAGCATGGAATTTTTTATGAATTTATGCCGGTGGAAGAATATCAAAAAACAAATCCAAAAACGATCGGGTTAAATAAGGTGGAGATTGGTAAAAATTATGCATTAATTATTTCAACCAACAGCGGATTGTGGAGATATTTATTGGGTGATACAATTCAGTTTACTTCATTACATCCTTTCAGAATAAAAGTGAGCGGAAGATTAAAACATTTTATAAATGCATTTGGTGAGGAATTAATTGTTGATAATACGGATAAAGCAATTGCAACTGCTTGCGAAAAAACAAATGCATTAGTGAACGATTATACTGCTGCTCCCGTTTATTTTAGTCATAACAATAATGGTGCGCATGAATGGCTTATTGAATTTGAAAACGAACCTGAAAATTTACAGCAATTTGCTTATGAATTAGATTGCGGGTTAAAAAGTTTGAATAGCGATTACGAAGCAAAACGTCATAAAGATATTGCTTTAAGAATGCCTTTAATTCATTCTTTGAAAAAAGGAATTTTTACTGAATGGCTTCGCAGTAAAGGCAGACTGGGCGGGCAACATAAGGTTCCGAGATTAAGTAATGAAAGAAAATATATTGAGGAAATAATGCAGATCATTAAAGAACAGGACGTACAAGTGAGTGACACAACGAAGCTTAACAGTGTTCCTGTAGCAGGTTAAAAAAATATTTAATGCATCAACCTCCGGCGAACCTTGTTTAATGAGCAGAAAGAAGTAATAAACAAAATGATTAAACAAACGAACAACTCATTGTTGACTAAAACAATTTATTTCCTTTCTATGCAAACTAAAAAATTACCTCATTCAATATTAGAAAATTACATGTTAATTATTCTGCTTTCAAAAAATCATACCGATAATTTGTAGGCGGATTAAATGTTTCTTTAATTGTTCTTGCGCTCAGCCAGCGATATAAATTTATCATACTTCCTGCTTTATCGTTTGTTCCGCTACCTCTTGCGCCGCCAAATGGCTGCTGGCCAACAACAGCGCCGGTAGGTTTGTCATTCACATAAAAATTGCCTGCTGCATTGCACAACTTAGCTGTAGCAAGGGTTATAGCGTCTCTATCTTGCGCAATAATTGCGCCTGTTAATGCATAAGGAGAAGTTGTATCAACAAGCTCTAATGTTTCTTCAAATTTTTCTGCATCATAAACATAAATAGTTAAAACAGGACCGAAAATTTCTTCGCACATTGTAACAAACTTTGGGTCTTTCGCTTCAATTACGGTTGGCTCAATAAAATAACCTTTTGTTTTATCATAATTTCCGCCAACTAAAATTGTTGCATTTGAATCTTTTTTTGCCGTTTCAATGTAGCGCGAAATATTATCAAACGCTTTTTCATCAATCACTGCGTTGATGAAGTTGCTGAAATCTTCTACAGTTCCCATCTTCATTGTTTTTATTTCAGCAATTAACCTATGTTTTATTTCTTCGGCAAGATTTGAAGGCAAATAAGCTCTTGATGCAGCAGAGCATTTTTGTCCCTGAAATTCAAATGCGCCGCGCGCAAGCGCAGTAACCGTTACATCAACATCAGCGCTTTTATGAACAAGCACAAAATCTTTTCCACCGGTTTCACCAACAATGCGTGGATACGATTTATAGTTTGCAACATTTTCACCAATCGTCTTCCACATGTTATTAAATACGCCCGTGGAGCCGGTGAAATGAACGCCGCCAAAATCGCGATGCGCAAAACAAACTTTACCGATGGTTGGCCCATCAACATAAATTAAATTTATTACTCCATCAGGCAAACCGGCTTCAATTAAAATCCGCATAATCATTTGTGCTGCAAAAATTTGAGAGTTTGCAGGTTTCCAAACAACAACATTGCCGCACATTGCAGCGCTTGTGGGAAGATTGCCACTGATTGCCGTGAAATTAAACGGAGTAATTGCAAGCACGAAACCTTCGAGCGGCCGCCACTCCATTCTGTTGTGCATTCCCGGCACCGAGATGGGTTGCTGTTTATAAATCTCACTCAAAAAATGTACATTAAATCGAAGAAAATCTATCAGTTCGCAGGCGCTGTCAACCTCTGCCTGGAAAGCATTTTTACTTTGTCCGAGCATGGTTGTGCCGTTCATGTGATAGCGATATTTATTCGCCATTAAATCGGCAGCTTTTAAAAAAATATGCGCTCTTTCTTGCCATGGCATATTTGCCCAATGTTCTCTTGCGTTTAATGCAGCTTCAATTGCCTGATGCACGTGCGTTTCATTGCCTGCAGAAAAATATCCAAGTGTATGTGCAATTTCGTGCGGCGGATGAATGGCAACTTTTTTTTCTGTGCGAATTTCTTTTCCGCCAATAAACATTGGCACATCGGTTTCTTTGGATTTTAATTCAGCTAAAACTTTTTTTAATGCTTCTCTCTCGGGTGAGCCCGGTGCATATTGATAAACAGTTTCGTTGGTTGGCATCGGGTAATTAAAATATCCAAGATTCATATAACAAATCATTTATAAATTGGGCTGCAAGTTAACCAATTGAAAGGAAAATGATTTCACGTGAGTTTTACGAATCAATACTTTGAAGATAAATTTGTTTTTGTATTTAGAATTCTAACAATTATGACATCTGTTTCTGTGACCTTATAAATTATTTTATTTTGTTTATTGAAGATAAGTACTCGTAAACGATTGCTGTTTTTTGCAACTCTTCCTATAAATGGATATTTGCATAATTTTTCAAATACCTCTAAAGTTTTAGTGCGAAATTGCTGAGCATAAATTTCTCCAAAATTCCCTGCGATATAATTGTAAGTCGATCGTTCGTCTTCGTCTGCTTTTGCAGTAATGATTATTTTATAAGTAATCATTTTCTCTTTGCAATAAACTCTTCTAACGAAAGAATATTTCCATTTTCATAATCAGCCAAACCTTCCTGCACGAGATTCAATTCATTTTCACTAAGTTCGATTTCAGTTTCGTGTTTTATATCCCATTCTAACTGATTCTTCCAATGTTTCAGTAATACTTCATTATCAGTAGAATCAATTATTTTTTTAATTGTTTCTTTATAATCAGTAATGCTCATAAATTAATTTGCTTTAAAGTTACTCAAAAATAAATCTGCCTAAACAATTTCAAATTTCAAAATACAATTTTTTCAACAATAAATTTTATCCGAAACTTGTTTATTGTAAAGAGAAATGCAGCGTTTGATTAAACTTATATTATTTGTTATTGCAACCATTGCTGTACTGCCGCTTTTTGCGCAGCTTTCCAATTTGCGTACAAAAAAAATTTCAACACAAAATGATGCACAGTTAGATTCGCTGAGCATTGTTCCCAACTCCATTTTCATCACAAATTTTGATACTTCTTTTTTTTCCGTTGACGCAATCAACGCAAAATTATTTTGGAAAAAAACTTTGTCTGTTGATAGTGTTCAAATTTCGTATCGCGTTTTTCCAACGCGATTAAATGCAGTTGCAAAAAGATTTAGTTATGATAGTGTGCGCAACAATTTTATTGCTGAACCTTCACTTATAAATCAATCAAAAAATAATACATTATTTAATTTTGGCAACTTAAATTATAACGGAAGTTTCGGAAGAAGTTTAAGCTTCGGAAACAGTCAGGATGCGGTTTTCAACTCCGAATTTAATTTGCAGATAAACGGAATTATCGGCGACAGCATTCAGCTTTTAGCCGCAATTACAGACAATAATATTCCCATTCAACCAGAAGGAACTACGCAGCAATTAAACGATTTTGATAAAGTGTTGCTCGAATTTAAAAAACGAAATTGGCAAATTGATTTAGGCGATATTGACTTAAGGCAAAATCAATCTTACTTCTTAAATTTTTATAAAAGATTGCAAGGAATTTCTTATGCGCAGCAATTCAACATCAATAAAAATATCACCAATAAAACTTTATTAAGCGGCGCAATTGCAAAAGGAAAATTTGCAAGAAATATTTTGCCGGTTCAGGAAGGAAATCAGGGACCATATCGTTTGCAAGGAAATAATAATGAATTATATTTTATTGTGCTTGCAGGAACTGAAAAAGTTTTTATTGACGGCGTTTTAATGCAGCGCGGCGAAGACCAGGATTATGTAATTAATTACAACACTGCTGAAATTACTTTTACACCGAAACAACTAATATCAACGGATAAGCGCGTGCAGGTTGAGTTTGAGTATGCCGACAGAAATTATTTGAACTCGATGTTGTATGCAAATAATGAAACTGATTTTGGAAAAAAATTTAAACTAAATGTTTCCGCATACAGTAATGTTGATGCGAAAAATTCTCCGATTGATCAGGCGCTGGACAATAATCAAAAACAATTTTTAGCGAATTTGGGAGACAGTATTCAGAATGCATTTTATCCTGTTTCATCCATCGATTCTTTTTCAACAACTGCTGTGATGTACAAAAAAATTGATACAATTTATAATGGAGTTCAAGATTCAATTTATGTTTACTCCACAAATGCTGATAGCGCGAAATATAATTTATCATTTGCAAATGTTGGGTTGAATAAAGGAAATTATGTGCTCGCTTTCAGTACTGCAAGTGGAAATGTTTTTCAGTGGATACCGCCGCTGAACGGCATTCCGCAAGGCAGTTTTGAAGCTGCTGCTTTTTTAGTTACTCCAAAAAAACAACAGTTAATTAGCGTTGGCGGAGTTTATTCAATTGATGATAAAACAACAATCCGCACTGAAGTTGCTTCAAGTAATTACAATGTAAATACATTTTCAACAAAAGATAAAGGCAACGATATTGGTTACGCAGGAAAAATAAATTTTGACAGGAAAACTTCATTTCAAATAAAAAAGAAAAAGTATTATTTGAATACAGCGGCAGGATATGAATGGGTTGATAAAAATTTTGTACCTGTTGAAACGCTGCGCCCTGTTGAGTTTGCGCGTGATTGGGGCCTGCCTTTAATTATAACACCGGCAACTGAAAAACTTTCTTTTCTAAGTTTGCAATTAAATGATGAAAAAAATAATACGCTTCAATATCAGTTCAGCAGTTATATAAGAAGTGATGGTTATAAAGGATATAAAAACACAATTCAGCATTCGCAAACTTTTAGCGGCTGGCAATTAAATGATGTTTTTAGCATGACAAATTTTATAACAGCTTTTGATAAAGGATATTATTTACGTCCTGAGATTGATTTGAACAAAACTTTTTCTTCATTTCATAATTATACAATCGGCGCGAGTTATGCAATTGAACACAATGAAACAAGAAATATATATGCAGATACAGTAACACCTTTAAGCTATGCATTCGAAACTTTAAGCGCTTACTTAAAATCTGATCAATCAAAAAAAAATAACTGGGCATTTACGTACTACACACGCAGCGATCAGTTGCCTTATCAAAAAAATTTAGTTCAAACAAGCAAAAGCAACAATTATAATTTGCAAACACAAATTTTGCAAAACCCGCATCAGCAGCTGCGTTTAACGGTTACATATCGACAATTTTTTGTAAACAATTCTTTGCTTACAACGCAATTGCCCGACAATAGTTTGCTGGGCAGAGCAGAATATTTAGTAAATGTTTGGAATGGATTTATCACCGGAAATTCTTTGTATGAATTAGGCGCAGGACAGGAACAAAAACAAAGTTTTTCTTATGTTCAGGTTCCTGCAGGGCAAGGGCAATATACATGGGTTGATTACAACAAAGATGGCGTTCCGCAGTTGAATGAATTTGTGTTAGCTGTGTATCAGGATCAGGCAACTTATATTCGAATTTACACACCAACTAACGAATATGTAAAAGCAGATTACAATCAATTTAATTATAGTTTATATATTAATCCAAAAGCAATTGCAAACTCAATTCACAATAAACAATTCAAAAATTTTATCACGCGTTTTAATTTTCAATCTTCACTGCAAACAGGCAAAAAACAATTAGCACAAGGTAACCCTGTTTTCAATCCTTTCAAAGGAAAAATTCAGGACACTTCGCTCATTACTTTAAATTATATTGTAAGCAACACCCTTTCATTCAATCGCTCAAACACCGCATGGGGAGCGGATTTTAGCAATGTTATCAACTACAATAAATCACTTTTAACTTATGGTTTTGAAAGCCGACAATTTAATGAATGGAGTTTGCATGGCAGAGTAAATTTCGCAAGAACTTATACGTTTGAGCTCATTCAAAAAATAAATTCAAATAATTTATTTACGCCATCGTTCAACAATCAGAATTATGAATTGAAAACAATTTCAACGCAGCCACAAATCACATTTATTTCAGGAACAAAATTTCGAATTCAAACAGGTTATCAATTTATGCAAACAAAAAATACATTGATTTATGGCGGCGAAAAATCAATCAATAATTCTTTAAATATCGAAACAAAATTTAACGCAGTTCAAAATACAAGTCTCATTGCAAAATTTACTTTCAGCAACATTAATTTTAATGGTTTGCCTAACACAACGGTGAGTTATGTTATGCTAAATGGTTTGTTGCCAGGAAAAAATTTTTTATGGACAATTGATTTTACGAAACGATTACTAAATAATCTTGAATTAAATTTTGAATACGAAGGTCGCAAACCGGGCGATTCACGAACAATAAATACCGGGAGAGCAAGTTTAAGAGCATTGCTTTAATGCTTGATGCTGAATAAGAAATGTTAATTTACCTTAGTAATCCACCATGTATTTTCAAATGGATCTTTTACACCGCCTGTTCTTCCATAATTTTGATCGCTCATTGCAGTAATAACTTTTGCACCATTGGCAATTGCTTTATTAAATGTTGCATCAGCATCATCCACACAAATAAACATACCTGCATTTTGCATTTTAAATTGTTCAGTTGCATCTGCAAACATTATTGTGCTGTCGCCAACTTTTACTTCAGCATGCATAATAATACTTTCATCGCGCATAGTTTTCGAGGTTTCTTTTGCATTAAAAACTTCCTTCATAAAATCAATAAACTTCGATGCGTTGTTCACAATAAGATAAGGCATCACTGTATTGTACCTTCCTTTAAATGTTTCTTCACTCATAGTTTTTATTTTTTAATTTGAAATATTAAGGTAAAAAATAATAAAAAATTTGCATATTAATTTAAAGGTGAAATATTAAAGCAAATAATCCCTATAAATTTCCACGAAGTGCCTGTTCTCTTTCAATAGATTCGAACAATGCTTTAAAATTTCCTTTACCAAAACTCTTCGCGCCTTTACGCTGAATTATCTCGAAAAACAATGTAGGCCTGTCTTGCACAGGTTTTGTAAATATCTGTAACAAATAACCTTCATCATCTCTGTCAACTAAAATTCCTAATTCCTGCAAAGGGTTTAAGTCTTCATCAATATGCCCAACCCGGTTCAATAAATCAGCATAATATGATGAAGGAATTTGTAAAAATTCAACTCCTCTGTTTCGCAATTTGGTTACTGTTTTTACAATATCATGCGTTGCCATCGCAACATGCTGGCAACCTTCGCCGTTATAAAATTCAAGATATTCTTCTACCTGGCTTTTCTTTTTTCCTTCCGCAGGTTCATTGATTGGAAATTTTACAAAACCATTTCCATTGCTCATTACTTTGCTCATCAGGGCAGAATATTCGGTAGAAATATCGTTATCATCAAACGACAAAATATTTTTGAAACCCATCACCTCTTCATAAAATTTTACCCACGGATTCATTTGATTCCAGCCAACATTTCCTACACAATGATCAACATATAATAATCCTGTTTCGCCAGGATTGTAATGCTGTGTTTTCCATTCTTGAAAACCCGGCATAAAAGCGCCGCGATAATTTTTTCTTTCTACAAAAACATGCACCGTTTCTCCATAAGTATGAATGCCGCTGAGAATAACTGCACCAAATTTGTCTTCGAATTTTGTTGGTTCAAGATAACTTTTTCCACCACGTTTTGTTGTTTCGTGCCAGGCATCCGTTGCATCGTCCACACACAGTGCAAGCACTTTTACACCATCACCATGTTTGTAAGTGTGATCAGCAATTTCATTATTTATTCGCAAAGAAGTTGTTAGCACAAGCGTAAGTTTATTTTGCCTGATGGCATAACTTACTTTATCTTTTATGCCCGTTTCAGGACCGGCGTAGGCAAGGCTCTGAAAGCCGAAAGCTGTTTTGTAAAAATGCGCCGCCTGCTTTGCATTGCCAACATAAAATTCCACATAATCTGTGCCCTGCAAAGGAAGAAAATCGGTATTTGTTTGAGTATTTTTT
This sequence comes from Chitinophagaceae bacterium, assembly GCA_051004255.1. Classification (GTDB taxonomy): domain Bacteria; phylum Bacteroidota; class Bacteroidia; order Chitinophagales; family Chitinophagaceae; genus JBPCKN01. The sequence continues at coordinate 98,128 of JBPCKN010000015.1, forward strand.
TTTGTTGCAACTAAAGTTTCCATAAGACAAATTTTTAATTGAGAATTGAAAATGAAGAATGGAGAATTTGTAAAAAAACATTATTTAATTCGCGAATCAATTGCAAGGGTTTCCATCAGCAAAAAATAATTTTTGCGGATGTCTGAAAAAATTTTATGAGGATAATCGGGAGTCATTGTTCAACAAATTTAGTTAAAAATTAAATTGAAATAAGTAAGAATTAATTTAACGAGAAATTAAACAGAGGAATGAAGCATCAAATTTATTATTAAAAATTAATTCAGAAACCAAACGGATAAGTTTCCGGAATTTTTTTATTATGCGGTTCTAAGTGCAGCGGATGCAATGCTTTTGTTTCATCACTGCTAAGTTTCATCAAATAAAAAATTATATTTCAAATCAAACCTGCCGGGTTTATTTTTGCTGATGCTGAAAGTCGGAATTCTTGGCGGCGGCCAATTAGGGCGCATGTTATTGCAGGCGGGGGCAAATTATGTGGTAGAAACTTTTGTTTTAGAGAATGATGAAAATTGCCCTGCCGCGCATCTTTGCACTCATTTTGTAAAAGGAGATGTTCGTGATTTTGAAACCGTTTATAATTTTGGAAAAAATCTTGATGCAATTACTATTGAAATAGAATCAGTAAATGTTGAAGCATTAGAAAAACTTGAATCTGAAGGCTTGAAAATTTATCCGAAACCATCCGCAATTAAGATTATAAAAAATAAAATCACACAAAAAAAATTTTATCAGCAACATCAAATTCCAACAAGTGAATTTGTCATTACAAATAATTTGAATGAATTATCTCAACAAAAAAATTTTCTTCCAGCAGTTCATAAAATTGCGCAAGGTGGTTATGATGGAAGAGGTGTGCAAATTATTGAAACGGAAATTGAAATTTCACAAGGTTTTAATGAACCTGCCGTGCTTGAAAAAGCGGTGAATATTAAAAAAGAAATTGCATTAATTGTAGCGACGAATGAAAAAGGTGAAACAAAAATTTATCCGCCTTCTGAAATGATTTTTAATGCTAAATTAAATTTGCTCGATTATCAAATAAGTCCTGCACAATTATCACATGAAATTTTAAGAGAAGCCGAAGCAATTTCTGTAAATGTCGTGAAAGCCTTTGCCAGCGCAGGTTTATTCGCTATTGAATTTTTTATAAGCGAGAATGACGAAGTGCTTGTAAATGAAGTTGCACCGCGTGTGCATAACAGCGGTCATCATACAATTGAAGCAAATTATTGCAGCCAGTACGACATGCTTTGGCGAATAATTCTTGATTATCCTTTAGGAAATACGGCAGCCATTCTTCCATCATCCATAGTAAATTTATTAGGCGAAGAAAATTATTTCGGCAAAGCAAAATACGAAGGTTTAAATGATGTTTTAAAAATGCAAAATGTATTTGTGCATTTGTATTCAAAAACGCAAACAAAACCTGGCAGAAAAATGGGACATGTTACAATTATGAGCAATGATTATAATGAATTAGTTGAAAAAGCGAAATGGATAAAACAAACCATAAAAGTTATTTAAGTTATTTATGGTGCGCTATTCTTGTATCAAAACCGAACAGAAGTTGTCTCAAAACCGAACATTAAACGTTATACCTAAAAATTAAAGCATTGTTTTTCAGCTCCTAACAGTTTGGCACTATGCTTTCTGTATAATGTACGAAAAGTTTCTCATATAACAAATCCGGTATTTTTACACCGGATGCTTTTAAAATTTATGTTATGCAAATTTCAAAAAATAAATGGATACTTCTTCACTCTCTGCTTGCGTTTGGCATAGCTGCGCTACTTGCTGTTTCATTAATTACTTCAGATAATTATAAAAAAGAATGTAAAGAAAATTTTAAAAAAGAAAATATTGATGTATTTGGCTTAACCAATTTTAAACTCTCTGAAATAATGAGTAAAATAAAATAAATCAAAAATTAAAAATTAAAAATTAAAGTGGATAGAGTAATTGAAAAAAAGAAATGGAGCAGAAAAAGAATTCTAACTATTGCGGGAATTGTTGCCATTGTTTTGCTTATTGCAGGCAGCTATTATTTTACCTCGGGCAAAAGCAAGCTGAATGTAGATACCGACCGCATTACAATTAGTGAAGTAAAAAAAGGTTCTTTTCAGGAAAATATTCCGGTAAATGGTGTGGTGTTGCCAATTACAACCATTTATCTTGATGCAGTAGAGGGCGGCCGTGTTGAAGAAAAATATGTTGAAGATGGAACAATCATGACAAAAGGCCAACCCATTTTGCGTTTGAGCAATACAGATCTGCAATTGAGTTTGGTAAACCAGGAAACACAAGTTTATAATTTACTTACACAAATGCAAATTGCAAAAAACGCATCGCAACAAAATACAGTTACCAAGTTAAATCAAATGACGGATGTTGACAATGCTTTAAAAGAAGCCGAACGTGTTTACAATCTCGATAAAAAATTATATGCACAAAAAGTAATCGGTTCACAAGAATTTCAGCAGGCGCAAAACGCATACAATTATCAGGTGCAAAAAAAGAAATTAACTGCGCAAATTCTTCAACAGGATTCTGTTTCAACAAAACAAGGAGTTGACCAGGCAAAGCAATTATATCAGGGTTCTCAAAATGCATTGGCAGTTATGCGCCAAAAAGTTGGTGATCTTATTGTGCGCGCACCGATTGATGGCCAGTTAACTTCACTTGATGCGGAAGTTGGACAAAATAAAAATCAAGGAGAACGTTTGGGAGAAATTGATGTTTTAAGTGGTTACAAAGTGCGCGTAGATGTTGATGAACACTACATTTCACGCATTTATACAGGCTTAAAAGGCAACTTCGTTTTTGCTGACACTACTTACAATCTGGTTATCAAAAAAGTTTATACGCAGGTAACGAATGGAAAATTTCAAGTAGATATGGAATTTGATGGAAAAATTCCGCAGGGAATTCGCCGCGGACAAACGCTGCAAATTCTTTTGGCATTGAGTGATGAAAGACAAGCGCTGCTTTTACCAAAAGGCGGATTCTATCAGCAAACCGGCGGCAACTGGATTTTTAAAGTTAGTGCCGATGGAAGCAAAGCGTACAGAGTAGATATTCAATTAGGCAGCCAAAACACAGATTATTATGAAGTGTTAAGTGGCTTGCAGCCAGGCGATAAAGTGGTTACATCAAGTTATGAAAATTATGGAGATATGCAGGAGTTGGTGTTGAAGAAGTGAGAAAGAAAATCGGAAGTCCACATTCTTCTGCAATATTTATTGCAATTGACAAAGAAGACCTTCGCATTTGGAAAGTCAAGCAATACTTTATTTGTTGGAAAAGATTTAGTGATATGATAAATTTTTAGAGTGAGTTGATGTGCTTTTGGCCAAAATTCAAATTGTTGAAATTTCTCATAAATAAACTTTTTTGAAAAATTAAATAATAAATAAACAGTGTTGTAAATCCGATTTCTGACATCTGATTTCCGACAACCAAAATTAAAAACAATGATTAAAATTAAAGACCTCGAAAAAATTTATCGCACTGAAGAAGTAGAAACAGTTGCGCTTAACAAATTATCAATGGAAGTAAAAGAAGGTGAATTTGTAGCCGTAATGGGACCTTCGGGTTGCGGAAAATCTACACTGCTAAATATCTTGGGTTTATTGGATGATCCCGATAGCGGCAGTTTTGTTTTTAATAGTGTTGAAGTTGCAAAATTCAACGAACGTAAACGCGCTGATATGCGCAAGCATAACATTGGCTTTGTATTTCAAAGTTTTAATTTAATTGATGAATTGACGGTGTATGAAAATGTAGAATTGCCTCTTATTTATACAGGTGTTAAAACTGCCGAGAGAAAAGAAAAAGTAGAAAAAGTTTTGGATAAAATGCAAATTATGCATCGCCGAAACCATTATCCACAGCAGCTTTCAGGTGGTCAGCAGCAGCGTGTGGCAGTTGCAAGAGCTGTAGTAAATAATCCTAAATTAATTCTTGCCGATGAACCCACGGGTAATCTCGATTCACATAACGGCAACGAAGTAATGGAATTATTAACCGATTTAAATGAACAGGGAACAACCATTGTAATGGTTACGCACAGCGAGCACGATGCACGTTACAGTCACCGTATTATAAGAATGTTGGATGGGCAAACGGTTACGGAAAATATTTTGGTTTAGAATCAATTTGAAAGTTCGGCAATTTGAAAATTTTGAAAATGAACGCTCAACTTTTTGACTTTTAACTTTTGAATTTGAAATTATGTTTAAAAATTATTTCAAAATTGCTTTCCGCAATCTTTGGCGCAGCAAAGCATTTTCAATCATTAATATTTCCGGTCTTGCAATTGGTATGGCAAGCGCCATTCTTATTTTATTGTGGATTCAAAACGAAGTTAGTTACGACAGATTTCATGCAAATGAAGATAGATTATACCAGGCATGGAACAGAGGACAATTCGATAATAAACTTCAATGCTGGAATGTAACACCAAAAATTCTCGGACCAACTTTAAAACAAAATTATCCGGAAGTTGAAAAAGAAACACGCGTTAATTGGAATAGCGACCTTCTTTTTTCTATTGGTGATAAAAGATTAACTGTTTCAGGAACTATGGTTAACCCTGATTTCTTAACCATGTTCAGTTTCCCTTTATTAAAAGGAAATCAAAACACTGCGTTGAATAATATTTATTCAATAATTCTTACCGAAAAACTTGCAAAAAAATTATTAGGTAACGAAGATGCGATGGGCAAAGTTATCAAGATTGACAACAAAGATAATTTTACTGTAACCGGCATAATGAAAGATTTGCCCAACAATACGCAATTCGATTTTGAATATTTATTGCCGTGGCAATATATGAGTGTTCGCGGTTGGGATGACAGCAGTTGGGATAATAATTCAACAAAAAATTATATTCTTCTTAAAAAAAATACATCCATCACTGCATTCAATTCCAAAATAAAAAATATTGCGATTGACCATTTGAATGGAAAAGAACAAATTGAAATTTTTGTATATCCGTTAAGCAAATTGCATCTTTATTCAAAATTTGAAAATGGAGTTGTTGTTGGTGGCGAAATTGATATGGTGCGCTTGTTTGCAATTATCGCAGCTTTTATTTTGTTGATTGCGTGCATCAATTTTATGAATCTTTCAACAGCGCGAAGTGAAAAACGTGCAAGAGAAGTTGGCATTCGCAAAGTTGTTGGCGCACAAAAAAGTACATTGGTAAGCCAGTTTTTGGGCGAATCAATTTTACTTGCATTTATTGCAGGAATTTTTGCACTGATAATTGTGCAGCTTTCTTTGCCCGCTTTCAACACGCTTGTAAATAAAGAATTATTTGTTCCTTATAATAACATATATTTTTGGCTTTACGCAATTGCATTTATTTTATTCACCGGAATTTTAGCCGGCAGTTATCCCGCATTTTATCTTTCCTCTTACAAACCTGTTACGGTTTTAAAAGGAACTTTCAAAGCCGTAAATGCATTAATTACACCACGAAAAGTTTTAGTGGTTCTTCAATTCACATTTGCTATCACACTTATTATTTGTACGATAATTGTTCAGCAACAAATAAAATATGCACAGCAAAGAGAGTTAGGTTACAATCGAAATAATCTTATCTATCATTGGCTTACCGGCGATATTGAAAAGAATTACACTCTTATAAAAAATGAACTACTAACTTCTGGAGTTGCTACCGAAGTAAGTAAAACAAGCCAGCCAATAACGCAAAGAATGAGCGATACCTGGGATTTTGAATGGCAGGGAAAAGACCCGAATGATAAAACCGATTTTGACCGGTTCGCCGCTGATGAAAATTTTGTAAAAACCACCGGCGTTCAAATTGTGCAAGGCAGAGACTTTGATTTAAAAAATTATCCTACCGATTCTTCTGCAATAATTTTAAATGAATCTGCGGTAAAAGCGATGGGTTTTAAAAACCCGATTGGACAAACTGTTAAAGATGATACTGTTCCCTATCATGTGGTTGGAGTGATAAAAGATTTTATTCTTCGCTCGCCTTACGAACCGTTGCAACCGATGGTGATTGAAGGTGGTAAGTCAGGATTTTTTAATGTATTGCATATTAAATTAAATGCCAATAATTCTACAGAAAAAAATCTTGCAACTGCAGAAAAAATATTTAAAAAATATAATCCGCAATATCCTTTCGAATATCATTTTGTTGATGAAGAATATGCAAAAAAATTTAATAATGAACAACGTACCGAAGCGCTCGCAGGTTTGTTTGCCGGCCTCACTATTTTCATTTCATGTTTAGGGTTATTTGGTCTCGCAACCTACATGGCAGAAAATCGCATCAAAGAAATTGGTGTGCGCAAAGTGCTTGGTGCATCAGTGTTTAGCATCACATCACTTTTATCAAAAGATTTTTTAAGGTTAGTAATTATTTCATTGCTTATTGCCTCGCCAATTGCATGGTGGAGCATGTACATATGGCTGCAAGGTTATCCATATCACATCAACATTCAATGGTGGGTTTTTGCATTGGCAGGAATGTTATCCATAATTGTTGCGCTTGTTACAGTGAGTTATCAAAGCATAAAAGCAGCAATAAGCAATCCGGTGAAGAGTTTGAGAACGGAATAAAAACAATTTGAAAATTTGATGATTTGAAAATGAAGGATACATGGTTTGACCTTTTAATTTTTCCCTGACTTACAATTTAAAACTTCTCACATGTTTAAAAATTATTTCAAAATTGCATGGCGCAATTTGATGAAGAATAAAATTTATAGTTTCTTAAACATATTTGGTTTGGCAATTGGTATTGCTTGTGCGGCATTAATTTTTCTTTGGGTAGAAGATGAATTAACCTACAATAATTATTTCAGTAACAGAAATAATTTGTACAAAGTAAAAGACAGGCAAACGTATGATGGAACCACTTTTGTATTTGATGCAACGCCGGGACTAATGGCGCAGGCAATGAAAGCTGAAATTCCCGGCATAAAAAATACAGCACGCAGCACATGGGGAAATCAATTATTATTTTCTCTCGGAGATAAAACTGTTTATGAACAAGGCAATTATGTTGATTCAGGCTTTTTAAAAATGTTTCAGTTGCAATTTTCAAAAGGCAATGCAGATAAGGCTTTCAATCAATTATATTCTATTGTTATTTCAGAAAAAATGGCAAATAAATTTTTTAGAACAACAGATGTAATCGGCAAAACACTTAAAGTAAATAATAAACAAGATTATGTAATTACAGGCGTAATAAAAGATTTGCCCGAAAATGTTTCTTTCAAATTTGATTGGCTGGCACCTTTTCAAATTTATGAAAACGATAATACATGGCTGAAAGATTGGGGAAACAATGGTGTAGTAACTTATGTAGAACTTCAACCAAATGCTGATACAAATTCTATCAATAAAAAATTATACAGTTATGTGCAAACAAAGCAAGATAGTACACTTGCAAAGATGTCTATTTATCCAATGAATCGCTGGCGTCTGTACAACAATTTTGATACAAACGGAAAAGAAAAAGAAGGCAGGTTAAAATACGTAAACCTGTTTAGTGTAATAGCATGGATAATATTAATTATTGCCTGTATTAATTTTATGAATCTTGCCACAGCACGTTCTGAAAAGCGTGCAAGAGAAGTTGGTGTAAGAAAAGTTTTAGGCGCTGCAAAAAGAAAATTAATTATACAGTTTATTGGTGAAGCCTTATTCATGTCGTTGCTTTCAACACTATTTGCCATTATCATTATACTACTTTCATTACCTGCATTTAATACACTTGTTGAAAAACAATTAACGCTTGATATTTTTAATCCGTCTCATTTCGGTGCCTTATTATTAATTGCTGTTTTATGTGGGTTGATAGCAGGCAGCTACCCTGCATTTTATCTTTCATCATTTAATCCTGTTGCAGTTTTAAAAGGCTTAAAATTAAAAACAGGTAATGCAGGTTTTGTAAGAAAAGGATTGGTTGTATTACAGTTCACTATTTCTGTTACACTCATCATCAGCACAATAATTATTTACCAGCAAATACAGCATGTAAAAAACAGGGAGCTTGGTTATAATAAACAGGGGCTTATTTATACTGATTTAAGTGGCAGCATGAAACAAAATTCAGCGTGATAAAAAATGATTTAATAAAAACAGGACTTGTACAAAATGCAAGCTTAAGCACTGACCAGGTTTTGCAGTTAGGGAGTAACACCGGCGGTTATGAATGGGCAGGAAAAGATCCCAAAAAAGAAGTATTGATAACTGTTGAAGGTATTAGCCCTGAATATATTTCTACAATGGATATGCATTTAAAAAGCGGCAGAGATTTTTATGCCGATATAAAATCGGATAGCAATAATATTATCGTTAATGAATCACTCGCAAAATTGCTAAAGAAAAAAGACGTTGTTGGCAGTGTTATTACAAGAGATGATGGTAAAGAAAAATATACCATTGTTGGTGTAATAAAAGATTTTGTTTACAACTCGATGTATGCTCCGGCAGCATCGCTTGTTTTATATCCTGATACATCTAATGTAAATTTTTTGACCGTACGTTTTAAAGAGAATGCAGATATAAAAACGGCGCTTGCAAAAGTTGAAGCCGTTGTTAAAACAAATAACCCGGGTTATCCTGTGGAATTTAATTTCGTTGATGAACAGTTTAACCAGTTGTTCAAAACAGAAAATTTAATCGGAAAATTAGCCGGGGTATTTGCAGTGCTCGCCATATTAATTTCCTGTCTTGGTTTATTTGGATTGTCAGCATACACTGTAGAAAAGCGAACAAAAGAAATTGGTATCCGTAAAGTATTAGGTGCATCTGCAGGCAGTTTAGCAGGCTTGCTTTCAAAAGAATTTATACAGCTTGTTCTTATTTCGTGTGCCATTGCGTTTCCGCTTGGCTGGTGGATGATGCATAACTGGCTGCAGGATTTTGAATACCGTGTTCAGATTAACTGGTGGATATTTTTTATTGCGGCATTGCTTGCGATATTTATTGCAGTGATAACAGTTAGTTTCCAGGCTATCAAAGCAGCAATAGCAAACCCTGTGAAGAGTTTGAGAAGTGAATAATAAACGTGAATCGTGAGTTGTAAAATCATACATCATTAAATCAGACATCAGAAATTGTATTTTATGTTTAAAAACTATTTAAAAATCGCTTTCCGAAATCTCTGGCGCAGCAAAGCATTTTCTATTATTAATATTTCAGGTCTTGCAATTGGCATGGCAAGCGCAATACTTATTTTGTTGTGGATACAAAATGAAATTAGTTACGACAGATTCATGCAAATGAAGATAGATTATACCAGGCATGGAACAGAGGAAAGTTTGATAATAAATTGCAATGCTGGAACACAACACCAATGATTCTTGGACCAACTTTAAAGTTGCTTCGCCCATTGCATGGTGGAGCATGTACATATGGCTGCAAGGTTATCCATATCACATCAACATTCAATGGTGGGTTTTTGCATTGGCAGGAATGTTATCCATAATTGTTGCACTTATTACAGTGAGTTATCAAAGTATCAGAGCCGCAATAAGCAATCCTGTAAAGAGTTTGCGAACAGAATAAAATCAATTTGAAAATTTGAAAATAAAAAGAAAGTTTTATGAACCCAACTTTAGAATATGAATTAAACTTCGTTGCGTCGCACACTTGTACGTTCAAATCAAAGTTCATCAAACGAAAAAATTAATCATTAAACATTAAAAAAAATATATCATGAAAAAGTACCTTTTTATTTCGTTACTAACTTTTATAACTATTGCAACAAAAGCACAAAACGGTGCAGATCAAACGCCTTATTCAACAAAATCTTTAACCAATGAAAACATTAAAAATGTTCAGGTAGAAACGTCGGGCGGAAGTATTTCCGTTTCTGGAGTAACTTCTGATGCGCGAATCGAAATGTATGTGTGGCCAAATAATGGCAATAATAATTCCTTATCAAAAGATGAAATTCAAAAAAGATTAAATGAAGATTATGATATAAACATTTCAGTAAATAATAACAAGCTCGTTGCAACTGCAAAGCAGAAAGATAGAAATATGAACTGGAAAAAATCTTTAAGTATTTCTTTTAAAGTATTTGTTCCGCAAAATGTTTCAACCGATTTGCATACAAGCGGCGGAAGTATAAGCTTAACAAATTTATCAGGCAATCAAAATTTTACTACCAGCGGCGGAAGCTTGCATGTTGATGAAGTAAGCGGAAAAATTACAGGCAAAACTTCCGGCGGAAGTATTCATCTTTCCAACTCAAAAAATGATATTGATCTTAGAACCAGCGGCGGAAGTATTGAAGCAAATAATTGCAATGGAAATTTAACGCTCGAAACTTCCGGCGGCTCATTAAAGCTTACTTCGTTGCAGGGAATTATTCATGCAAACACAAGCGGCGGCTCTGTAAATGGAAGCGATATTAACGGCGAATTAGCTGCGCATACTTCCGGTGGCAGCGTTAAATTAACAAATCTTTCCTGCAGCCTCGAAACCTCTACAAGTGGCGGCAGCATTGATGTTGCGATAACTACATTAGGTAAATATGTAAAGATAAATAATGGCGGCGGCGATATTGATTTGCAATTACCGCAAGGCAAAGGAATGGACTTGCAATTAAGTGCAAGAAAAATTAAAACAGGCACCATGAATAATTTCAGCGGAACAACTGAAGATGACAATGTTCGCGGAAAATTAAACGGCGGCGGAGTTCCTGTTACCGTTGATGCATCGAGCGGGAGAATAAATTTAACATGGAATTGAAAACAATTAGAAAATTCGGCAATTTGAAAATTTGAAAATGATAAAGAAAATTTTTATGAGCCGGGCTCTTGAACAAGAATTAAACATCGTTGCGTCGCACACTTGTACTGTTATAACAATAAATGAATTAACAACTTTAAAACTTCTGTTATGTTTAAAAATTATTTCAAAACTGCGTGGCGAAGGCTTATAAAAAATAAGATGCATTCATTCATCAACATTGTTGGTTTATCTCTCGGGATGGCTGTAGCTGTTTTAATCAGCTTATGGATGTATGATGAACTTTCCTTCAATAAAAATTTTGATAACTATAACCGCATTGCGCAGGTTGAACAGAATTTAGTGAACAACGATGAAGTAGACACCTGGGATAATACACCTTTTCCATTGGCTGAAGTGCTGCGCAAGCTGGCTGCAGAATTACCAATACAGAACAGATTTATCATGGTGGATTTTTATTGCGGCAGGTGCTGGTGCATTAGTGATTACTTTATTAACTGTAAGCTTCCAGGCATAAAAGCAGCAATTGCAAACCCTGTAAAGAGTTTGAGAACAGAATAAAATTATCATTGTGATACACAATTATTTTAAAATCGCGTGGAGAAATCTTGTTAAAAACAAAGCGCATTCTTCTATCAACATTGCAGGTCTTTCTGTTGGTATGGCTGTTGCATTGCTTATCGCGCTTTGGATAAACGATGAACTTTCTTATAATAAAAATTTCAGCAACTACAATCGCATTGCACAGGTAATGCAACATCAAACTTTTAATGGTGATGTCGGCACTCAATATTCGCTGCCTTATTTAACGGGTGAAGAATTGCGGAAAAGTTATGGCAGCGATTTTAAATATGTGGTAATGGCATCGTGGACTAACAATCACATACTAACGTTTGGCGAAAATAAAATAACAAAAAAGGGCAATTTTATTGAGCCGCAAATAACTGAAATACTTTCATTAAAAATGATTGAAGGCTCAAGAGCATCATTAAATGATAAACACTCTACCATACTTTCTTCATCAACAGCAAAAGCGCTTTTTGGCAAGGCAGACCCAATAAATAAAGTTATAAAAATTGATAACAAATTTGATGTAAAAGTAACGGGAGTTTATCAGGATTTACCTTACAACTGCGACTTTAGCTATCTCACATTTATTGCTCCCTGGCAATTATTTATTGACAATAATTCCTGGGACGAAAAATATACAAATCCGTGGCGAAATAATTCTTTTCAAACAATTGTGCAATTGGCTGATAATGCAAATATGCAAAAGATTTCAACTAAAATAAAAGACTTAAAACTGAAACGTGTAACAAGTGCAGACGCTGCTTTTAAACCGGTTGTTTTTTTGCTGCCAATGAATAAATGGCATTTGTATTCTGAATTTAAAAATGGAGTAAATGTTGGCGGAAGAATTCAGTTTGTTTGGCTGTTTGGTGTTATTGGTTTTTTTGTGTTGCTGCTTGCCTGCATCAATTTTATGAATCTAAGTACAGCTCGTTCAGAAAAGCGCGCAAAAGAAGTTGGCATAAGAAAAGCGATTGGTTCTATGCGTGCACAATTAATCAAACAATTTTTTTCTGAATCATTATTAGTAACTGCATTTGCGTTCTTTCTATCTTTAATTTTAGTACAACTTATTCTTCCATTCTTCAACGAAGTTGCCGACAAAAAAATATCTATTTTATGGAGCAATCCCTGGTTTTGGTTAGCAGGCATTGCCTTCACTTTGTTCACAGCATTTATCGCTGGCAGTTATCCTGCATTATATTTATCATCATTCAAGCCTGTAAAAGTTTTAAAAGGCACATTCCGCGTTGGTCGCTTTGCAGCTATTCCGCGCAAAGTATTGGTGGTATTGCAGTTTACAGTTTCTATTATTTTAATCATCGGAACAATTGTTGTTTTCAATCAAATTCAATTTGCAAAAAATCGTCCTGTTGGTTATAGCCGCGCTGGTTTGGTAACCATACCAACGATTACAGAAAATATACATAATCATTTTGATGTTATAAGAAATGAATTAAAAAATTCAGGAACAATTTCTGAAATGGCCGAGTCTTCAAGCGCTGCAACTTATGTTAATGAAACAGATAATGGATTTGAATGGGAAGGCAAAGACCCTTCACTGCAAGGCGATTTTAATGTTGTGTATGTTTCAACGGATTTTGGCAAAACAATTGGCTGGCAATTTAAAGAAGGGCGTGATTTTTCAAGGGATTTTCCAACAGATTCATCAGGAATTATTTTAAACGAAACTGCAGAAAAATTTATGGGTTTGCAAAATGTTGTTGGCAAAACAATTGTTTGGGATGGCAAGCCTTATCATGTTGTCGGAGTAGTGAAAGATATGATAATGCAATCACCTTACGAACCTGTTTATCGTACCGTTTTTGTAACCAATCATGATGCGCAACAAGTTGTTGATGTAAGAATAAATCCTTCAAAAAATCCGCACGATGCTTTAGCGAAAATTGAAACTGTTTTCAAAAAATATAATCCTGAACAACCATTTGATTACAGTTTTACAGATGATGATTATGCAAGAAAATTTATTGATGAAGCGCGTATTGGAACGCTTGCCAGTTTTTTTGCTGCACTTGCAATTTTTATTTCATGTCTTGGTTTATTTGGCATGGCATCTTTCATGGCTGAGCAAAGAACAAAAGAGATTGGTGTAAGAAAAGTTTTGGGCGCAACGGTTTTCAACCTGTGGCAATTATTATCAAAAGATTTTTTTGTGCTGGTAATTATCTCTTTAATTATTGCTGCGCCAATTGCCTATTATTTTATGAATAACTGGTTACAGAATTATGAATATCATACAAAATTATCCTGGTGGATTTTTGGAGTTACTGCAATTGGCGCTTTGCTGATTACTTTATTAACTGTAAGTTTTCAATCGGTAAAAGCAGCGTCTGCAAATCCTGTAAAAAGTTTGAGAACAGAATAATCTAAATAAAGAATCATGCTAAAAAATCATTTCAAAGTTGCGTGGAGAAATTTGATGAAATACAAATTTATTTCTTTCATCAATTTATTTGGTTTAACAGTTGGCTTAACTTGTTGCCTGCTAATAACCACATATATTTTAAATGAACTCAGTTACGATAAATACAATAAAAATGCAGATAATGTTTATCGCGTAACGCGCAGCTTTAATAATCAGGATGGAACTGTTACACTTAACCTCAGCACTGTTGCGCCGGCTTATGGATATTATTTTCCTACCGATTTTCCGGAGATACAAAAGATGACGCGGCTGCTTCCAAATGGTATCACTCCGCTGCAATACAAAGAAAAATTATTTAACGAGCAAAATGTATTTTTTGCTGATGAAAATTTGTTTGATGTATTTACAGTTAATGTACTGGAAGGCAATCCACATACGGCTTTGAGTGATCCATATTCCATAATGCTTACAGAAGAAATGGCAAAAAAATATTTTGGAAATGAAGACCCGATGAATAAAATGATTCGGTATAATAATCAATTTAATTTTAAAGTAACCGGAGTTTATAAAGCTTTTCCATCGAACTCGCATATTCATCCTGGCATGTTAATGTCTTTTAATACGCTAAAAGATTCTGCAATTTATGGCGAAGAAAATCTTCGCACAAGCTGGGGCAACAATTCTTTCTTCACTTATTTATTGCTTCCAAAAAACTATGACGCAAATAAAATGGTTGCGCAATTTCCGGCGTTTGTTGACAAGCGAATGAATCACAAAGATTATAATGGTCAGGATCCTTCAAAATTTACAAAGCTTGGTCTTCAAAAACTAACTGATATTCATTTGTATTCGCACACAGATTATGAAGCTGAACCAAACGGTGATATAAATCGTGTGTATATTTTTTCTGCAATTGCTTTGTTTATTTTATTGATTGCATGTATCAATTATATGAATCTTTCTACTGCACGTTCTGCACTTCGCGCAAAAGAAATTGGAATAAGAAAAGTAATCGGTGCAAGAAAAAAGGAATTGATAATTCAATTTTTGAGTGAATCAATTTTAATATCGTGGTCTGCAATTTTAATTGCATTTATTTTATTGTATCTCACGTTGCCATGGTTGAATAAAGTTTCAGATCAGGATCTTTCCATAAAAATTTTAATGAAATGGCAGGTATTAATTCCATTGTTTTTAACGCCATTTGTTGTAGGTGTTTTATCAGGAATTTACCCTGCATTGTTTATGTCATCATTCCAGCCCGTAAAAACTTTGAAGGGTTTATTCAAAGCAGGTGACAGTAATATTTCATTCAGAAAAATTTTAGTAGTTGCACAGTTTGCCATTTCAATTGTTTTGATAATTACTACGGTTATTGTTTTTCAGCAGTTGCGTTATATGCAGCAAACTTCACCGGGTTACGACAAGGATCATGTTGTTACAATACCATATAATAATTTTCTTAATTCACAGTACGAGGCTTTTAGAAATGAGTTGTTACAAAATCCGGGTATAAAAAATGTTGCTCGCTCCTCGCGTATTCCAACTGGTAGATTATTGGATGCAATGGGCGCATCTGTAATGAGCGGCGATTCTTTACGTCCAATAAATTTTGATATAAAGTTTGTTGCAGGAGATTATGATTTTGTACCTACCTATGGCGTGCATATAGTTGCCGGAAGAAATTTTTCACGCGCATACGGCACTGATACTTCCAATTTTATTTTGAATGAAGCAGCAATAAAAGCAATAGGCTGGAAATCGCCGCAGGATGCAGTTGGCAAAAATTTTAAATATGGTATGCAAAAAGGTCATGTAATTGGAGTGATAGGTGATTTTCATTTTGAATCAATGCATCAGAAAATTATTCCGCTCGTTTTAATTATGCCTGCAACAACGCCGGCGCAATCTTTTTACAATAATCTTTCCGTAAAAATTGCAGGTAATAATACTACAAATGAATTAGCATTAATAGAAAAAACATGGCAAAAATATCTACCTCAAATTCCATATCAATATACTTTTCTTGATGAAAATTTTGCTAAGCTCTACGAAAGCGAAGAAAGACAAGGAACCATCTTCACCATCTTTGCATGCATTGCAATTTTTATCGCATGTCTCGGGTTATTCGGTTTATCTGCATTTGCAATCACACAACGTGTAAAAGAAATTGGCGTAAGAAAAGTGCTTGGCGCAAACGTAAGCACCATCGTTACATTATTGTCAAAAGATTTTTTAAAGCTCGTAATAATTGCAGCAATTATTGCATTTCCAATCGCATGGTATGCAATGAATAATTGGCTGGAGGATTTTGCATATCGCATCAGTATTCAATGGTGGGTGTTTTTGTTAGCAGGGTTGCTCGCTACATTGATTGCATTGCTAACAGTAAGTTTTCAGGCAATAAAAGCAGCAACAGCAAATCCGGTGAAGAGTTTGAGAACAGAGTAATTAATATGCAAATGTGCAAATGAAGGTTTTGATTTTTGATTTTTAACTTTTGAATTTACAACTATGCTCAAAAACTATTTTCAAATCGCGTTCAGAAACCTTAAGAAAAATAAAGTTTTTTCTTTTATTAATATTTTTGGATTGGCAATTGGACTTACCTGTTTTATGCTGATTGCCGTATTTGTTTATAATGAATTAAACTATGATAAATATCCGGCTGATGCAAAAATTATTTACCGCGTAATTTTATCCGTTACTGGCAATGGTGATGTTGCAGTTTATCCAATGGTTGATGCTGCAGTAGGTGAAGGAATGAAAAATGCATTTCCTGAAATTAAAGCATCAACAAGAATTACTCCAGCAATTGATTTTGTAAAATATAATGATAAGCAATTTAAAGAAGAACATCTTGCTTTTGCCGATTCCAATTTTCTGCAATTTTTTTCTATTCCTTTAATTGAAGGAAATGCAGAAACTGCTTTGGTGCAACCTAACAGTGTGGTTATTTCAAAAGCATTTGCCAAAAAATATTTTGGCAATGAAAATGCAATTGGCAAATCATTATTAATCGGAACTAATAATTCGCCCTACAAAATAACCGGTGTTATTGATAAAGTGCCCGATAATTCGCATTTTCATTTTGATGCATTTTTAAGCCTTTCTACATTTCATATTACAAATGAAACGTGGAGCAATCTTGGATACTACACTTATCTTCTTTTAAATAAAAATACAAACCCAAAAACACTCGAAGCAAAATTTCCGCAGCTTGTTGCAAAATATGTTGTGCCCGAAGTGCAGCACGACATGGGCGTTAGTTTGGCAGAAGCGCAAAAGTCAGTAAATACATTTATTTTTTCATTGCAACCGCTTACTGATATTCATTTATATTCCAATACAAAATATGAGCTTGAGCCAAATGGCGACATACAATATGTTTATATTTTTTCCGCATTAGCAATATTTATCTTGTTGCTTGCCTGCGTAAATTTTACAAATCTTTCAACAGCACGTGCAGTTAAAAGAGCAAGAGAAGTTGGCATTCGTAAAGTAATGGGTTCAATAAAAAAACAGTTAATATTTCAGTTCCTTACTGAATCTGTTTTCCTTACTTTTTTTGCAATGATTTGTTCTTATGTTTTAATATTTCTGTTACTGCCTTACTTCAGTCAGCTTGCAAATAAAACTGTCAGCTTTGGCTTTTTTTTTAGCTGGCAATCAATGTTAGTAATGTTTTCTGTAAGTTTTATTGCAGGAATATTAGCTGGTATTTATCCTGCATTTTTTTTATCATCTTTCAATACTATAAAAGTTTTAAAAGGTTCATCGCCGCAAGGCTCGCGAAGAAAGCCATTGCGCAGCAGTTTGATAGTGTTTCAATTTTTTGTTTCAACTGCATTAATAATTGCTACTATTATTGTTTATCAGCAATTGCATTATATGCAAAACAAAAAATTAGGTTATGATAAAAATCAGGTTTTATTTCTGCCCGACGCAAAATTATTGGACAATAATCAAGTTGCATTTGAACAACAGTTGTTACAAAATAACAGAGTTGTTTCTGCAACAATCTCAAGGTCTGTTCCCGGCGGCGAAATAATAGACGGAACGGAAATTTATCCAAAAAATGAAAACGGAAACGGAAACGGAACAGAAATTCATGCAAATATTTATCATGTGGATTATGATTACCTCCGCACTTTAGGCATTCATCTTTTGCAGGGAAGAAATTTTTCGAAAGATTTTGGAACAGACTCAGCAGGTATAGTAATTAACGAAGCCGCTGTACGGGAACTCGGTTGGACGAATGATAATGCAGTTGGTAAAACCATTGTTCGTTCAGGTCAGAAAGAATTTAAAGTGATTGGCGTTGTCGCAGATTTTAATTATGCTTCTGTAAAACAAAAAATAGCTCCGATAATGATGATGCTTGGTAGAAATCTCGGAGGATTAATCATCAAAATAAAAACAAATAATGTTACCGGATTTCTTTATGATTTGAAAAAGCAATGGAGTTCATTTAACCCTGCCGGACCGCTCGAATATAATTTTCTTGATGAAAAATTTTCTGCACTATATGCAAGCGAACAAAGAACGCAACAAATATTTTCTGCCTTTGCCGTTTTAGCAATCATCATTGCAAGCCTTGGTTTATTTGGTCTCTCTGCGTTTGTAATAGAACAGCGCACAAAAGAAATTGGCATACGAAAAGTATTAGGTGCTTCAATAAAAAATGTATTGTTATTGGTATCAAAGGAATTTTTATTGCTGGTAATTATTGCATTTGTTATTTCAATTCCGGTAACATGGTGGGCAATGAATTTGTGGTTGCAGGATTTTGCATATCGCATAAATATAAATGCATGGGTATTTGCAATAGCAGGCACAGCAGTAGTTTTAATTGCATTGCTAACAGTAAGTTTTCAGGCAATAAAAGCAGCAATAGCAAACCCGGTGAGGAGTTTGAGAACGGAATAAACAATTTGATAATTCAATTTGAAAATGAAGGTTCTTGTTTTTTTTTGACTTTTAACTTTTGAATTTGAAAACATGTTCCAAAATTATTTCAAGATTGCTTTACGAAATATCAGTCGTAATAAAGTAAGCAGCTTTATTAATATTGCAGGACTTGCAATTGGAATAACCTGTGTAATATTTATTTTATTTTATGTGCAGGACGAATTAAGCTATGATAAATTTTTTAAAAACTCTGATCGCATTTATCAGGTTAACATTGAAGGCAACATGGGCGGGCAAAAGTATTTGAGCGGCACAACTCCACCGCCTGCCGGAGCTGCGTTAGTAAATACATTTCCTGAAATAGAAACATGCACAAGGTTTTTTAATGCGAGCGATGAGGTTGTACGGTCAAAAGAAAATAATCATTCAGAAAATTATTTTACTGAAAGAAATGTGCACGGCGTTGACTCAAATTTTTTGCAGGTATTCAATTATAAATTATTGCAGGGAAATGCAGCCACCTGTTTATTGCAACCTAATTCTGTTGTAATCACAGAACAAATAGCAAAAAAATATTTCGGCAACAGCAATGCAATGGGCAAAATTTTATTGTTTGATGATGACAGAAAACCCTTTACAGTAACCGCAGTATTACAAAATTTGCCCTCACAATATTCTTTGCAATTTGATATGCTTCGTCCAATGACGTCTTATCCTTTGGTAAAACGTTTTAGCTGGAGTTGGGTATGGACACAAATGGCAACTTATGTAAAGCTTCGCAACAATGTTCCGAATAATGCAGCAGCTATTCAAAACTTGGAATCGCAATTTCCTGCAATGGTTAAAACGCAGGCTAGCAATGCGTTTAAGCGTATCGGCCAACCTTTGGATGAATTTGAAAAAAAGGGTGGCAAATACATTTTGCATCTTCAGCCTTTAACTTCTATTCACTTACACTCAACAGATGTTGGTTCCAATTTAACTTCTTTAAGGGACATAAAATATGTGTATATTTTTTCTGCAATTGCATTTTTTATCGTTGTACTGGCATGTGTAAATTTTATGAATTTATCAACTGCACAATCAGCAAAAAGAGCAAAAGAAGTTGGCATCCGCAAAGTATTAGGCTCAGTAAAATCACAATTAATAAAACAATTTTTTACCGAAGCATTTGTTTACACATTCATCTCTGCTATCATTGCTTTATTGTTAGTGATTATTTTGATAAAACCATTTAATCAACTTTCAGGAAAACAACTTTCATTTGATCTTTTATTTTCAAACAACAATTTACTTTATCTTTTTGCATTAATTCTTGTCACAGGTTTGCTTGCAGGAAGTTATCCTTCTTTTTATCTCACCTCTTTTAAACCTGCAGAAGTTTTGAAAGGAAAGATTGCGAAAACAAATCTTGGAAATCTTTTTTTGCGAAATGGATTGGTGGTATTTCAATTCACAATTTCAACTGCGCTTATTATTTGTACAATTATTATGTTTCAGCAATTGCAATTTACGCGCAATAAAAATATGGGATTAAACAAAGAGAATGTTATTGTAATTGCAAACAGCAATCGTTTAGGAGCGAGTGAAGAAACTTTCAGGCAGCAGGTTTCAGATATACGTGGTGTAAAAAGTACAAGCATTTCTACCAGCATTCCAACTAAATATTTATTCTCGGATGATTATGTACCAATTTCAAATAATGATGAACAAACTGCTAAAGATATTTCGCTAACATCTTTTATAGTTGATTATGATTTTGTTCCTGCGCTTCAGTTGCAACTATTACAGGGAAGAAATTTTTCAAAAGATTTTTCTGATTCAACTTCTGTAATTATTAATGAAGCTGCTGTTAAACAGATCGGCTGGAAACAGCCGCTGGATGAGTATTTGAAGTATCCTGGTAACAATGACCAAAGTTTTAAAGTGATTGGCGTAGTAAAAGATTTTAATGTTCAGTCGTTGCACAATGCAATTATTCCTTTCGCATTATTCCATAATTCATCTAAAACTTATGATATTGGATCTTCTTTTATAATAGCAAGAGTTGAACCTGGTGAAACAAATAATATTCTTAATAAATTAGAAAGCAAATGGAAAACGTTTGCGCCTGCAACACCTTTCGATTATAGCTTTTTGGATGAAGAATTTAATGCATTATATCAGTCCGATAAGCGCATGGGTTCTGTGTTTAGCGTGTTTACTTTTCTCGCGATTTTTGTTGCCTGTCTTGGTTTATTTGGTTTAGCAACTTACACTGCTGAAAGAAGAACAAAAGAAATCGGCATAAGAAAAGTAGTAGGAGCTTCTGTTCAAAGCGTTGCAACATTATTATCAAAAGATTTTTAAAGCTGGTATTGATATCATCAATTATCGCGTTTCCTGTCGCGTGGTTTGCAATGAATAAATGGCTTGAAGATTTTGCTTATCGCATTACAATTCACTGGTTCGTGTTTATCATCGCAGCAATTATAACTTTATTGATTGCATTATTCACTGTAAGTTTTCAGGCGATCAAAGCGGCAATAGCCAACCCGGTAAAGAGTTTGAGAACGGAATAAAACAATTGACAATTCGAAAATTTGAAAATGAAGATTTCTAGTTTTTTGACTTTTGATTTTTAACTTTTGAATTTGAAAACTATGCTCAAAAATTATTTCAAGATCGCTTTCAGAAATTTAATTCGTCACAAAGCATTTTCACTGCTAAACATTACTGGCTTAGCAGTTGGTATTGCCGCATGTTTATTATTGTTTACCGTTGTGAAATATGAATTAAGCTATGAAAAGTTTCAGCCCAATTATAAAAACATTTATCACATTGTAACGGAGCATAAATATCCGGATGGAATGACTTATACGGGCGGCATTCAGTTTCCTGCACTGGATGCAATTCGTGTAGATTTCCCGCAAATAACCACCGGCGCTCTGTTTGCGAGTTATGGCAGCCAGGTTACCGTTTTAGGAACAAATGCATCAAACAATAATCCCGACAAAAAATTTATAGAATCAACTGGTTTCTTTTTTGCTGACCCGCAATTCTTCCAGGTATTTCATTACAACTGGCTCGTTGGTTCGCCGAATATTTTAAAAGAGCCGAATGTAACAGTACTTACACAAAAACAGGCAGAAAAATATTTTGGCAATTGGAAAGATGCAGTTGGAAAATTTCTAAAACTTGATAATGCAATAACAGTAAAGGTTGCAGGCATTTTGCAAAATGTTCCTGCTAACACAGATTTTCCGCTTGCAATTGTAACTTCTTATGAAACAGCAAAAGCGAATCGGGATATTTATCAATATGCAACAGATGATTGGGGCAGTACTACAAGTAATTTTCAATTGTTCATGTTACTTCCGCAAAATGTTTCACCTGAAAAAATAAATGCACAGCTTGCACAGTTCAGCAAAAAACATTACAATAACCAGGGAAGTGGTATCAAAACTAATTTTTTACAACCGCTTAGTGAAGTGCATTTCGATAATCGTTCCGATAATTTCGGAGATCATGTTACAAGCAAATCAACATTGTGGACTTTATCACTGATTGGAATATTTATCATTATTATAGCTTGCATAAATTTCATAAATCTTTCTACAGCGCAAGCCGTTGGCAGAAGTAAAGAAGTTGGAATAAGAAAAGTTTTAGGCAGTAATCGCTTGCAATTATTTGGTCAGGTTATGGGCGAAACGGCACTAATTGTAATTGCTTCTGTTGTGCTCGCAATTGCAATTGCAACGCTCTGTCTTCCTTACATAAAACACATTGCATCCATTCAGGAATCACCTAACTTTTTTAATCTTCAAACAATTTTATTTGTAGTTGTCCTTACAATAATCATAACCTTTTTTGCAGGATTATATCCGGCATTAATTCTTTCAGGATTCAATCCTGCACTGGCTTTGAAGAATAAAATGACTTCTGCAACTGTTGGCGGAATTTCTTTGCGCAGAGGATTGGTTGTACTGCAATTTGCCATTTCTCAAATATTAATTATCGGTACAATTATCGCAATAAGTCAAATGAATTTTGTTCGCGATGCAGACCTTGGTTTTAATAAAGAGAGAGTTTTTCTTATAAATGCAAGTGGCGACAGTGTTGTGCAATCACGACAAGATGCGTTTAAGCAAAAACTGCTGCAATTGCCCGGCGTGCAATCTGTAAGTTTTAATGGAGATGCACCTTCTTCAGATAATAACTGGTCAAATAATTTTGCATTTAATCATAAGCCCGATGAGAAATTTCATGTGTTTTTAAAGTTTGGTGATGAGGATTATTTTAAAACTTTTGGCTTACAATTAATTGCCGGAAGAGTATATGAAAAAAGCGATACAATAAATGAAGTTATTATTAATGAAACGCTTGTAAAAAAATTAGGATTGAAAAATGCAAACGATGCGATTGGCAAAGAAATTAAAATTGGCGGCGGCATTTGGAAGTCAATTGTTGGCGTTGTAAAGGATTTTAAAACAAATTCATTAAAAGAAGAAATAAAACCTACGTTAATTGCAGAGAGAAAAAAATTTTATGCTGTTACGGCAGTTAAATTGAGAACATCAAATATTCCTAAAACGCAGTCTACCATTGAATCTGCGTGGAATCAATTTTATCCTGAATATGCTTACACCAGTTCTTTCATGGATGAAAATATTTCCAATTTTTACCAGCAGGATGAGCAACTTTCTTTGCTGTATAAAATATTTGCAGGCATCGCCATTTTTATTTCCTGTTTAGGTTTATATGGTTTAGTTTCTTTTATGGCAGTGCAAAGAACAAAAGAAATTGGCATTCGCAAAGTGCTTGGTGCTTCTGTTCAAAATATTATTTATTTATTCTCGAAAGAATTTACTGTTCTAATTATTGTAGGATTTTTAGTAGCTGCGCCCGTTGCTTATTTTATGATGAATAACTGGCTGCAAAATTTTGTTTATCGCATCAGCATAACTATCGGTGTATTTTTAATTGCAATATTTATTTCGATAATTATCGCATGGATAACAGTTGGATATAAATCTCTGAAAGCTGCGATGCGAAACCCTGTGGAGAGTTTAAAGATGGAGTAAATATAATGTGCAAATTTGAAAATGTGCAGATGAATAATAATTGGAAGATTTGTTGATTTTGAAATGAAAAAGATTATGAACCAGGCTTTAGAATATAAATTAAACATCGTTGCGTCGCACTCTTGTACTGTTATAACAACATTGAGAAAATAAAATTCATACTTTAAAAGTTTCCCTGTATGTTCAAAAGTTATTTCAAAATTGCATTCCGCAACCTGAAAAAAAATAAGCTTTATACGTTTGTAAATATTACAGGCTTAACAGTTGGCATTGTAAGCTGCATCTTAATCGGGCTCTATATTTCACACGAATTAAGCTATGATAAGTTCAATAAAAATGCAGATAGAATTGTAAGAGTTACGATGGACTATGGCGGCAACGGCACGTCAGAAAAGGTTGCTGTTACCGGAACAAAAGTGGGTCCGCAGTTTAAAAGAACTTTTCCTTCTGTACAATCATTTTGCAGAGTAATAAAACATTCGCAAGTTGTTGCTTACAGTGATGATAAATTATTTGATGAAAAGAATTTTTTATATGCCGATTCATCCTTCTTTCAAATATTTTCTTTTCAGTTATTGCAAGGTGATGCAAAAACAGTTTTGAATGCGCCCGATAAAGTTGTGCTTACAAAACATATTGCAGAAAAATATTTTGGAAATGAAAATGCTGTTGGAAAAACTTTACGCCTTAATAATAATAAAGATTATCAAGTAACCGGCATTGCAGCAGATGTACCGGGCAACTCGCAAATTCAATTCGATTTTATTGCATCATTCGGCAGTTTGGATGTTTCAAAAAACGAAGAATGGTGGAGTGCAAATTATATTACTTATTTATTGCTGAATAAACCGGAAAATATTGCGCAGCTGCAAAATCAAATCGCGAGCTACATGAAAACAAAAGTTGCAAAAGAATTGGATTTTACCGGCAGCGATTATCTTACTTATCATCTTGAACCTTTAAAAAAAGTTCATCTTTATTCTTCGCTTGAAGGTTTAGAGCCAAACGGAAACATAAGCTACATCTATATTTTAGGCATTGTTGCTTTTTTAATTTTACTCATTGCCTGTATTAACTATACAAATCTTGCGACAGCGCAATCTGCAAGCCGCAGTGCAGAAATCGGCATCCGAAAAGTTTTCGGCGCTCACAAATGGCAACTATTTTATCAGTTCATTTCTGAGTCTGCTGTACTAACTTTTGTTGCTTTAATATCAGCGCTATTTGTCAGCATAGAATTATTGCCTTTATTTAATTCAGTAAGCGGAAAATCATTAACAGCAGGCATGTTGCTGCAACCTTTACCAATTATAGCAATGATATTTTTGGGAATAATTGTTACTGTTTTTGCAGGCGGCTATCCTTCAATTATCTTATCAAATTCTAAACTTATCAATATTTTAAAATCAGGATTTCGTATTTCTTCATCAGGCGGAGGACTAAGAAAATCGCTTATCGTTTTTCAATTTGTTATTTCTATATTTCTTATTGCAACAACCATTATTATTCTGCAGCAATTATCTTTTATTCAGCATAAAAATTTAGGATATGATAAAGAACACATAATTGTTTTGCCGGTTGATAAACAAGTGCGTGAAAATTATGATGCAATAAAAAAAGCAGTTGCTGCAAATCCAAATGTAGTAAGCGTTTCAGGCGGTTATGAATCACCTGTGTTTGTGCAATGGGGCGATGGAATTAGTGTTGATAATGGCGGCGTAAAAAAAGGATTGATGGTAAATGCGATGCCGGTTGATTTGGATTATATAAAAACAATGGGCATGCAAATTATTGCAGGAAGCGATTATACTTTGGCAGACTTGCAGCAAATAGATACTTCAAATAACGAAGCAAACCTGCACTACACTTATATGTTGAATGAAACCGCTGCAAAAGCCATAGGCTGGACGCCGGAACAAGCGATTGGCAAAACAATTACAAAAGGCGTAAGTGGGCAAGTAAAAGCGGTTGTAAAAGATTTTCATATTGCTTCGCTGCACGAACCAATTAAACCTGTTGTTATTTTTTTAGCCCCAAGATTTGTAAATGATATGTTTATAAAAGTTTCCGGAAAAAATATTCCTTCAACAATACAATTTCTTCAATCAGTTTGGAAAGAAAGAGTACCTCAACGGCCGTTTGAATACCATTTTTTAGATGAAGAATATAACAATTTATATATCGCTGAACAGCGCACTGCGCAAGTATTTGGAGTGTTTTCAACAATCGCCATTTTACTTGCGTGCCTGGGATTATTTGCACTCGCAGCATTCACAACCATGCAGCGTACAAAAGAAATTGGAATAAGAAAAGTATTGGGAGCAAGCCTTGCAAATATTACAACGCTTGTTTCAACGGAATTTTTAAAACTTGTTTTCATTGCAATAATTATAGCAACACCATTGGCATGGTGGGCATCGCAAAAATGGATACAAAATTTTGCATATCGCATAAATCTGCAATGGTGGGTTTTTGCATTAGCAGGAATATGTGCAGTAATTATTGCGCTTGTTACGGTAAGCTATCATGCAATAAAGGCAGCGATGGCTAATCCGGTGAATAGCTTGCGAACAGAGTGAATTTGACAATTCGGCAATTTGAAAATTTGAAAATTTGAAAATGAAAAAAACTAATTAATTGTAAATCGCTGAAAGCTGATAGCTAACAGCTCAAAGCTTATCAATATGTTCAAAAATTATCTAAGAATTGCTATTCGAAATTTATTCAGAAATAAAATTTATTCAATTATAAATATTGCAGGTCTTTCTATTGGGCTTGCCGGTTGCCTTGTTGTTGCAAACGTAGTGATTGATGATTTGTCGTACGACAAGCAATGGAAAAATAAAGATAATATTTACAGAGTTACTTCAACGGATAATGGAACGAAAGAACGTATTCCGGTTGTGCTTACAGGTTTAGGACCAGCGTTACAAAAAAATTTCCCCGAAATAAAAAATTATTGCCGTTTATCGCTTGGCTCAAAAAGTTTTAGCATAGATAACGAAAAAAATAAAGTTACTGTAAGCACAATTATCACCGAACCTTCTTTCCTGAATATTTTTGATTTTAAAGTTATACAAGGATCTCCACAAATTTTTGAAAATGGATATGTGAATGTTATTATCACAAAAAAAATAAAAGCTAAATATTTTCCAAACATAAATCCGGTAGGTAAAGTAATTCAGGTAATAACTCAAATAGGAGAAAACGATTCCACTCATTATATAATTACGGGTATTATAAAAGATATTCCATACAACACGCATTTAAGGTCTGATGCAATTCTATTAACGCAATTTGCTGCAAACGATAATGAACTTGCTTCACAAGGTACAGGTTATGTTATGCCTTTATATGTGTTGCTTAAAAATGGTACAAACATTCAAAGTTTTACTGCTAAAGTGAATGACTGGTATAAAAAAATTGTTGTAAATAATGTAAGTATCAGCAATAATTTTCAACCGATAAAAGATGTGTATTTATATTCCGACTTTGCTAACGGATATCAGCCTGTAAATGGAAGCATAAGAAATGTATATATTTTTTCAGGCGTTGCCATTGTATTGTTGCTAATTGCCTGTTTTAATTTTATCAACCTTACTACTGCAAGAGCATTAAAAAGAATGGCTGAAACGGGCATTCGTAAAGTATTAGGCGCTGCAAAATATCAGCTTATTTTTCAGTTTCTTTTTGAATCGCTCCTCTTCTTTTTCATATCTTTCATTCTGTCAATTTTTTTATACAAGCTTTCCCTGCAATCTGTTGAAACCTACATCGGGCATAAGCTTACAGTAAGTTTATTAAATAATATAAAGTTATTTTTTGCAACGCTAACTGTTGTGTTGCTGGTTTGCATTTTTACCGGACTTTATCCTGCATTGGTTTTATCACGCATTAAACCTGCAACAATTTTAAAAGGAAAATTTTCAAACACAACGGGCAGCGGCTTATTACGAAAAACTTTAGTAATTGGTCAGTTTGTTATTTCCATCATTATTTTAATTGCGGCAATTGTTGTACAAAGCCAGTTACATTTTTTAAACACAAAGGATCTTGGATACGATAAAAATAATTTATTACAAATTGATTTTACAAATTGGGGAACAAAAGGCGCAGCTTTTAAGCAGGAAATAAAAAATTTATCCGGCGTTCAAAATGCATCTATTGCAAGATGGGTACCAGGTGAAGGCGGGGGCTCAATGTCAATGCAAATAAATGACCCTTTTGAAAAAAATAAAAAAATTAATTTATGGTACATTGAAGGTGATGTTGATTTTGTTCCTACACTAAAATTACAACTTCAAAAGGGAAGATTTTTAGATAACAAGTTTGGTGCAGATGTTTTAAACGAAGATTCTTTGTATAAAGCTGATGCGCAAAAATTAGACGAAGGGCAGCATCATCAATCCGTATTGCTTACTGCTTACGCCGCAAAATTATTAGGCATAAAAAATTTAAATCAATCACTTGATTCTGCACAAGGCGTACCTGTTGGCATTGTAAATGATTTTCATAACGAATCACTTCACACCATTATGAAGCCCTGCGTTATAAAAGCAGATAATAATATTAGTTATGGAAGTATGCTAATACGAGTAAATCCCGGCGCAGAACAGCAGGTAATAAAATCAGTTAATCATTTATGGAAACAATTTTATCCAGAGCAAACATTGCAATACGATTGGGTTAGAGACGCTTTGCAACGTCAATATTTTGCTGAGCAAAAAATGCAACAGTTATTTATTTTCTTCAGTTGTTTAACCGTATTTCTTGCATGTCTCGGTTTATTTGGATTAGTAACTTTTACAACCGAACTGCGTACAAAAGAAATAGGCATACGCAAAGTGTTAGGTGCAAGCGCAGCAATAATTGCGGCATTAATTTCAAAAGATTTTTTAAAGTTGATTTTTATTGCAGTTGTAATTGCATCGCCTGTTGCTTATTGGATTATGAATAAATGGTTGCAGGATTATGCATACCGGATAAATATAAGCTGGTGGATGTTTTTAATTGTAGGAATAATAGTGGTATTAATTGCATTAATCCCGATAAGTTTCCAGGCAATAAAAGCTGCAATAGCAAACCCTGTAGAGAGTTTAAGAACGGAATAAAAGCAGATCCAAATCTTTAAAAAGGAAAACTTAGAAAAGCTTATAAATATGAACAATATTATTTCATAACAATTAAATTATCCCCTTTGGGGAGGTTAGGAGGGGCTTTATGATAGAATTACAGCACATTTCAAAATGGGTAACTGTTGGCGGCGTACGAACTTTTATTTTAAAAGATATTAATCTCACAATTAAAGAAGGCGAATTTATTTCTGTGATGGGACCTTCGGGATCCGGGAAATCTTCTTTGCTGAATGTGATAGGAATGTTGGATGAACCGAGTGAGGGAAGTTATAAATTTCTCGATAATGATGTTTTTTCAATAAAAGAAAAACAACGCTCGCAAATCTTTAAAACCCATATTGGATTTGTATTTCAGGCTTATCATTTAATTGATGAATTAACCGTTTATGAAAATATTGAAACGCCGCTAATCTATCAAAATATAAAATCTTCTGAACGAAAAGCAATTGTGGCTGATATAATTGACCGATTTCAAATCGTTGGAAAAAAAGATCTGTTTCCTACACAACTTTCGGGCGGTCAGCAACAGCTTGTTGGCATTGCAAGGGCTTTGGTTGCGAAGCCAAAATTAATTTTGGCTGATGAACCGACAGGAAATTTGAATTCAAAACAAGGTGAAGAAATTATGGATTTATTTAAAACATTAAATGAAGAAGACGGCGTAACAATTATTCAGGTTACACATTCTGAGAAAAATGCTTCATACGGCAAAAGAATTATTCATTTATTGGATGGAAGAATTGAAAAAATAGTGGGTTAATTGTAATGAATAGTCTAATAAAATAATTTTACAGGTTTGCTAAATATTTATTCAACAGATGAACGGACTGCGGCGCAACGAAGATGCCACGCTTGTTGCAGCCGGGAACAAAAAATATTATGAAAAAGAGTTTATTATTTTTTTTGATTACAGGATTTAGTTTTAAAAGTTTTAGCCAGGACAGCGCTAATAATTTTTATACATTAAAACAATGCGTAGAAACAGCAATCGCAAATAATGCTGATGTAAAAAATTTTCAGTTTCAAATGCTGTCAAATAAAGTAACCTGGCAACAGGCAAAGGGAAATATGTTGCCTTTTATTTCGGGCAATATTTCGCATGGAATTAACCAGGGGCGCAGCATTGACCCGTTTACAAATGGTTACATAAATCAAAGTGTAAATTTTGCTGAT
This sequence comes from Chitinophagaceae bacterium, assembly GCA_051004255.1. Classification (GTDB taxonomy): domain Bacteria; phylum Bacteroidota; class Bacteroidia; order Chitinophagales; family Chitinophagaceae; genus JBPCKN01. The sequence goes on from JBPCKN010000015.1 coordinate 128,130, forward strand.
TATAGCTTGAGCGCTTCTATTAATTTATGGAACGGGTTAAGTATTCAAAATAATATTAAATCAAATTCTTTAAATTATCAGGCATCGCAGATGGATTTGCAACAGGAAAAAGATAACATAACCATCAATGTTATTCTTGCTTATTTACAAGTGCTTAGCAACACTGAATTATTAAAACAGGCAATGCAGCAGGCAGAAGTTACACGCAAACAAGCCGAAAGATTAACTGTGCTAAACAATGAAGGTGCCATTGCGCCTGCTACTTTGTACGATATGAAAGGGCAGTTAGGAAATGATGAACTGAATGTTGTAAATGCAAAAAATAGTTTGGAAACTGCTAAGCTAACATTAGCTCAATTAATGAACATTGCTTATTCATCTTCGATGCAGTTAGAAAATATTTCGGGCAATGAACCATCAAGCATTTATGAAGCAACGCCTGAACAAATTTTTCAGCAGGCATCGCAACAATTAGCAATTGTAAAGGCTGCTGACCTTCGTAAGTTAAGTACGAATAAAGCAGTAAAATCAGCACACGGACAGTTGCTGCCATCGCTATTTTTAAATGGCGGTTTATTTACGAATTATTCAAGCGCAGCAACGCTTTCGCAGCTTATTAATACAACAGATGTTGCCACAGATAATTATATATTATTAAACAATGATAAATTTGCTGTGTATGCACCCCAAAATAATTATAGCAGTCAAAAAATAAGTTATGGTAATCAATGGAAAAATAATTTTAATTCATCGGTGAGTATTGGTTTACAAATTCCTCTACTAAACGGGCTGCAGGCAAAGAGCCGCGTGAGCCAGGCAAAAATTAATGAAGAAAAAGCAATCTTTCAATCAAGCACTGTTCGCATACAATTAAAACAATCTATTGAACAGGCGTATGTAAATATGACTGCGGCTTATGAACGCTATCAAACACTAACATCGCAGGTGCAGGATTTTACTCAATCGTTCCGGGCAGCGGAAGTGCGTTTTAATGAAGGCGCCTTAACTTCTGTTGATTATATGATTGCAAAAAATAATGTTGACCGCGCAAATATTAATCTCATATCGGCGAAATACGATTATATTTTAAGAACAAAAATCTTAGATTATTATAAGGGCAAACTGCTTTTGTAATTTAAAGAATAAAATTGCCTAATAGTAATTCTGCAGATGAAAGAAGTGCGACGCAACGATGCTCAATTTTTATTCGATAGTTTAGTAAAAAAATATTTTAGAAATCAACTTACCAAAAGTTTTTGTTTAATATTTTGAAGATGTTCTTTTGTAAGTGGTTTTGAAAAAAAGTTTTTTACAAAAGAATAAGATAATCCTTTCATCTGGTCAGATGAATCAACAGTGGAAGATAAAATATAAATAATCGGCATTTTGTTTTCAGGAAGCCGGAGCCTTTTAAAACGCTCAAGAAATTCCCAGCCGTTCATTACCGGCATGTTAAGGTCAATGAAAATAATATCAGGTAATTGTTCGGCATGATGCAAATTATTTTTTATATAATTTAATGCATCCTGGCCGTTGGTTAAAGAAACCACTTCATCTGCAAAATCAGTGATTTGAAACATGCGCTTACAGATCATAACTGTAATTACATCGTCATCAACCAATAATATTTTGGAGAATTTTGACATTGGATTTTTATTAATGTTAGCGGAATTGTACTCTCAAATTTAATATTTTATTTTGAAATAATTATTTTTTCTTTTATTGTTACCAGGTCAGAAAGTTGCACGTTCATTGGCAACAAGCCAATTTGCACAATGGCGCGCTTACCACGAATTTCTTTTACTTCGCCCACCTGATGGTTTTTTTTCATTTTTACTTTTGAACCTATTGTTATGGCTGCATCTGTTTCAAAATATTTCGATTCAATTTTTTTTGCAAGTTTATTGTTTACAAATTGTTCTTTTCTTTTAAATAAAAGGTTTTGAATTTGCTTTATTAATTCTTCTTTGTTTTCTGTTTTTTTCCATTCAAAAATAATTTGCTTTAATTTTCTTTCTGTTTCTTTTAAATAAACGATTCGCTCTTCGGTTATTCTGTTTTGGTGTTTTAATAATTCAATTTGTTGCTGATGCTTTTCCTTATGCAAAACGGTTTCCATCTCTTTTTTCAAACGCTCATTTTCCTTTAGTAAATTATTTAATTCTTTTTTTTCTTCGTTTAATTGCTGCAAGTCCTGCTCGGTTCTGTTCAATAATTTATCTAATTTAAAATGATCTTCTTCCACTAATTTTCTTGCACGATTAATCAATGGTTTTGGCAAACCAATTCTTTCTGCAATGGAAAAAGTATAAGAACTTCCCGGCTTGCCAACAATTAATTTATATAAAGGCTTAAGATTGATTTCATCAAAAGCCATTGCGCCGTTTAAAATTCCGATGGTGTGATTTGCCATCACTTTTAGATTAAGATAGTGCGTTGTTACAATGCCAAAAGAATATTTGCGCGCAAGCTCTTCCAAAATTACTTCTGCAAAAGCGCCGCCTAAATTTGGATCGCTGCCGCTGCCCAATTCATCAATAAAAAATAAAGTTTTTCCATTTGTATTCTCGATAAAATATTTCATGTGAAGTAAGTGCGATGAGTAAGTGCTTAACTCAAATTCAAGATTTTGCGTGTCGCCGATATGAATAAATAATTGCTTAAAAATTCCCATTTGTGATGTTGGGTGAACTGGCACCAGCAAACCACTTTGCATCATCATTTGATTTAGACCAATCGTTTTCATCGTAACCGTTTTGCCGCCGGCGTTCGGGCCGCTGATAACAAGTATGCGATTTTTTTCATTTAGTGTAAGTGAAACCGGAATAGTTGGTTTGCCTGATTTTTTATTGTAGATATATAACAATGGATGAACAGCATCTTTTAATTCAAGAAATGCTTTATCAATTATATTAGGATAATTGCCTTTTATTTCAACGGCAAATTTTGCTTTTGCTCTTATAAAATCGTACTCGCCAATAATCGTATAATAAATCTGAAGCAAAGGGCTGTACACAGAAATTTTTGCAGTTAACGCACGAAGCACACGCACAACTTCTTTGCGTTCTTCATTTTCTAAATTAAAAATTTCATTGTTTAATTCTATCGTTTCTTCCGGCTCGATAAAAGCAGTTTTGCGGCTGTCGCTTTCTCCGTGAAGAATACCTTTTACTTGTCTTTTATGTTCAGAAAAAACAGCAACAACTCTTCTGCCGTTGCTAAAACTTTCATCAATATCCGCAGTAAAACCTGCTTTTGCAAGTCGCGCAATAACACGCTCAAACATGCGCCGCAGCTCGATTCTTTTCTTAAACAAATTCATTCTTATCTTCTGCAACTCAGGTGAAGCAGTATCTTTTACATTGCCTTGTTCATCTAAAATTTCATCAATTAATTCAGTAATAATTTTTTCATAATAACTGTCTTCAATAATTTTTGCAAGTGCAAAATAAGCTATCTTTTTTTCATTATCAAACCAGCGAAAAATTTTTTCTGCGCTTTCTGCAAGCCTTCTTATCAGCAAAAATTGTTCACCATTTAGCATACTTCCTGCGATGCTTAAAAGCTTTATATCTTTTGAAATATTTACTGCAAAATCGTTGGGGAAATATTGATTTTGCTCTAACAATAATTTATATTCATTGCTTTGCTGCAATTCAATTTCTATAAATTCTTTACGTGTATGAATGCGAAGATGTTCTGCTTTGTTTTTTGCATAATCGCCTGCACAAAATTCTTTTACTAAATTTTTTATTTTATCAAATTCCAGTTGAGTTGCCGCAGAATCAGGATATAACTTCATGCAATAAACATGTATTTTTTGTTCCCGGCAAAGGTAGCATTACTCATCGTTCCTTGCGTCGCACTCTTGTACCACAATAAGTACATATGCAAAAAAATTGCACAACAGTTTATTATCTTGCAAATCTTATGTTGTTTTTTAAAAATATCACCTTAACGCAGTTTCGTAATTATGTATTTCAGTCTTTCGACTTCAATAAAAAAATCATTGGTATTTGCGGGCAAAACGGAAGCGGCAAAACAAATTTGCTCGACGCAATTCATTATCTCTGCTTTACAAAAACATATTTTTCAAAAACAGATTTACAAAGCGTATATCAAGGCCTGCAAGGCTTTCGCATCGAAGGAGGTGTTATTAAAAATAAAGAAGAGCATAAATTAATTTGCATTTTAAGAGAAAATAATCGCAAAGAATTTTTGCAAAACGGAGAAATTTATAAAAGGTTTTCAGAGCACATTGGTCAGTTTCCATGTGTGATGATTGCGCCCGACGATATTGAACTTATTAACGGCGCAAGCGAGGAAAGAAGAAAATTTATTGACACTATTTTATCGCAACTTTATACTCAATATTTACAAAATTTAATTGATTATAATAAATTACTGCAACAGCGAAACAGCGTTTTAAAAACGGCTGCCGAATACAATCGCCTCGATGAATCTCTGCTCGAAATTTTAAACGAGCAAATTGCTGAAAAAGCACAACTTATTTATAACTGGCGCAACAATTTTCTTCAACAATTCCTTCCGTTAGTGAAGGAACAATATGTTGCTATTTCTGAAAAAAATGATTCGATAGAAATTTTATACGATAGTCAGTTAAAAAATATAAGCATGAAAGATTTGTTGAAAGAAAACCGCGAACGCGATTTGTATTTGCAACGAACCACTTGCGGAATTCACAAAGATGATCTTGAAATTGTAATGAATAATCAACCTGCAAAATCACTGGCTTCGCAAGGGCAAAAAAAGAGCTTATTATTTGCATTAAAGCTGGCAGAATTTAATGCTTTAAAAAAACACGCAGGCTTCGCTCCTGTTTTGTTGCTCGATGATGCATTTGAGAAATTAGACGCGCAACGCATGCAAAATTTATTATCCGAAGTTTGCAATCAACAAGCGCAGATTTTTATAACTGATACACACAAAAACCGCTTACAGGCTGCATTTGAGCAATTACAATCAGATTTTCAAATGATTGAATTATCCTAATGTTTTTTCATCAAGCTCACTAAATCAATCATAACGGTTAATTCGTTAAATTTGCAGCTTTTAATTATGGCAGAACTATTAATAATTTTTGGTTTAATAATATTGAATGGAATTTTTGCAATGAGTGAAATAGCGCTGGTCTCATCGCGCAAAACAAGGCTCGAAAGCCAGGCAAATAAAGGCGATGCAAGAGCGAAAGAAGCTTTAAAGCTAGCAAATCACCCCGAAATTTTTATTTCTACGGTTCAGTTTGGTGTTACACTCATCAGTATTTTATTAGGTGTTTTTTCAGGAGAAAATATAAAAAATGCACTCGTATTATTTCTCAATCAATTCAATTTTCTACAACGTTACAGCAGCCCGATTGCTACAACACTGGTAGTAATTTTTATTACCTATTTAATTTTAGTTATTGGTGAACTGGTTCCCAAGCGTATCGGTTTAAGTAACCCGGAAGGCATTGCTAAATTTATGGCCGGGCCAATGCGCATCATTACAAATATTACATATCCTTTTATTTGGCTGCTTAGTAAATCAAGTAACTTTCTGATACGCATTTTTAATATTCGAAAAAATGAAACGCAGGTAACTGAAGATGAAATTAAAGCCATCATAAGCGAAGGAACAGAACACGGTGCCATTGAAGAAACAGAACAACAAATTATTGAAAGAGTTTTTCATTTGGGCGACAGAAATATTACATCTTTAATGACGCACAGAAGCGATGTTGTATGGCTTGATTCAAATATTACTGTTGAAGAAGTAAAACAAAAATATGAAGTGCATTCAGTGTATCCGGTTTGCGAAGGAAGCGTAGATACAATTAAAGGAGTTGTTTCTTTAAAAGATCTTTTTCTTGCAACGCCGCAAACGCTTTTAAAAGATGTAATGCAACAAGCAGCTTACGTGCCGGAAAATAATACGGCATATCAATTACTCGAAAAATTTAAGGAAACTAAAACGCATTATGCTTTTATTGTTGATGAATACGGAACGCTGCAGGGCATCATTACCCTCAACGATATTTTAGAAGCAATTGTAGGCGATATTGCACAGCCTGATGAAGATAATTATGAAATTATAAAAAGAGATGATGGAACTTATTTGGTTGATGCACAAATTCCATTCTATAATTTTTTAACGCATTTTCAAAAAACAGAATGGCTGGATGAAGAAGAGGAAGAAGACCAGGATTTTGATACGCTTGCCGGTTTTATATTGCATCATTTAAAACGCATTCCGGCAACCGGAGAAAAGTTTCATTGGCGCGATTTTAATTTTGAAATTGTTGATATGGATGGTCATCGTATAGATAAATTATTAGTAACAATTTCTGAAGAAATGAAAGCTGCACAAAGCGAATTATAAAAGCAATTATCCAAACATTTTTCTTCTAAGAAGTTTTTCATTTTTGCTTTCTTTTTGTATATTGATTAAAAAAATTTTGATGACTGAATTTTTTACGTCTGATATTCAACGCATATTATTCGCATTATTATTAGGTTTTATTATCGGCGCCGAAAGAGAATATCGTTCAAAATCTGCGGGCTTGCGAACCATGATATTAGTTTGTGTTGGCTCTTGTTTATTTACTATTCTTTCAATTCATATCGGCGAAAATAATCCCGACCGGATTGCAGCTAACATTATTACCGGTATTGGTTTTTTAGGCGCAGGTGTAATTTTTAAAGATGAAAACAGAGTAACCGGAATTACTACTGCCACAACAATTTGGATGGCAGCCGCTTTAGGCATGGCAACGGGCGCAGGTTATTTTTTAACTGCATTTATAGCAACAATTATTATTTTACTTGTGTTAATTGCGCTGATCTATATTCAGGATGTTATTGAACGTGTTAACCAGTTGCGCAATTATAAAATTGTTTGTGCCTATCAACAGGAAACGCTTGAAAAATACGAGCAGCTTTTTAAAAAATATCATCTTAGAGCCTTACGTGGCAAGCAAACTAAATTAAATGAAACTATTACCGGACATTGGCTGGTGCAGGGTTCTGTAAATAACCATGAAAAATTTATACAGGAATTATTGACTGATAATGATGTGAAAGAATTTGATTTTTGAAATTTTTTTTAAAGAAAAATATGTCAGTTTATTGAACGCCCGTTTCACCATCCCTTACCTGAATTTTCTTTTTCTTTGAGTTTTTCTTTTCATATTGCAAAACTTCTGCAGGTTTTTTTACCGGAGCTTTAGTTGAATCGGAAACAACAGTTACACTGGCTGTTGCAAGCGGCTTAAAATTTAAAGGACTAACCAACTGATCTAAAACATATTCTTCGGTTTTATTGATAGCGCCAATTTGCGGATCATAATAATTCCAGGTGCCTTGCTTAACAGAACTTGCTTCTACTTTTACCACTTGCCAGCTATATTTATCCGGTTCTTTAAGATCGTAAACTTTTATTGTATCGTAAGGATTTTTTGGATCAATCGCCTTCCAGCTTTCTTCGCGTATCAATCCTGTTAAATCGTAATAAGAACATTTGCCATCTTTATTTCCCCACCGATAATTTTCAATGGCAAGAATATCACCTTGCAAACTATATCTTCTCCAAACACCATCTTTTTTATCATCTTTAAAAATGCCTTCTTCTTCATAGCCAGGTTCGCCGCGTAAACTTTCCACATGCAAAACCCATTTGCCCTGTTTTTTATTTTGCATATCGGTACAATTCAAAGTATCACCTTTAACACCGATCTTATAAGTTTTGCATTGTGCAAATGCAGTAACAAATAAAAATTGCATCAATAATATTAATAAGAAAAACCTTTTCATAATCCGAATAAATATGTTTTTAAAACGTACAAATTTAAGAAATTCGTATGCTAATAAAATGCAATAAATTTATTGGCACATAATTTTCATAAAATCAATAAATAATTTATTATGAAAGAAGACGCAAAAAAATCAACTGAATTAAATGAAGAAAAAAACAATGATTCTTCAGAAAAATTTCCGGGTTATCCGCATTATCCTGCAAAAGAAGATATTTTAAATCCGCAAAATCATACAAAACGTGTTGATGCAAACGTAGAAAATTTTACTCGTCAAACACTAAGCATGCAATCATTAGAATCTAAGGAAACACCAAAAGATGCAGCGCGAAATGAAGACGTAGAAAATTTAGAAATCGTACCCGGCACGGAAGCAGATGTTACGCAGGATGATTTGGTTGGCTTGGAAACGATAGATAAACAAATGCAAGGTGAGGATGTGGATGAAAGCGAATCGGATGCATCCGCAAGCGCTTTTTCTGCAACTGAAGAAACAGTTGCTGATTTGGATGAAAAAGATTTGGCAAATGAATTAAAACGCACCGGCGATGATCTCGATGTTCCCGGCGAAGAATTGGATGATGCTAACGAAGAAATTGGTGAGGAAGATGAAGAAAATAATTACTATAGTTTGGGCGGCGATGAAAACGAAAATTTGGAAGAAGACCCAACCGCACAAGGTTATTGAGTTCACGGATTCAATTGTTCACGAGTTCAATTGTTCACGAGTTTGAAAGTCTAACTCTTGAACATTTAAACTTTTAAACTAAAATATTGTACAGCTAATTCATAACCTTTCAAACCCAGGCCTGTTATGGTTCCTGCGCATTTTGCAGAAACATGCGATAATTTTCTAAACTCTTCTCTTGCGAAAATATTACTGATGTGCACTTCCACAACCGGCGTTGTAATAGCTGCAATTGCATCGCCAATGGCAACCGAAGTATGCGTGTAACCACCGGGATTAAAAATAATGCCATCAAATTCAAAACCTGTTCGTTGAATTTCATTAATTAATTCACCTTCCACATTGCTTTGAAAAAAACTAAAGTTAATTGCAGCGAATTTATTTTGCAGTTGCTGATAATATTCTTCAAATGGCTGATTGCCGTAAATATCTGTTTCGCGTTTACCGAGCAAGTTTAAGTTTGGTCCGTTGATGATAGCAATTTTCATAATGCGAATTAAAGCAATTTTGGGGTGAAGGGGAAATGCGTTTGCTCTAATGACTGTGTATTAAAAAATTGGAAAGAAAAAAAGTTTTCAGAATTTTCACAATTGCATTAAGCTTGCATCATCTTCACAAATTCATCAAACAAATATCTTGAATCAAAAGGTCCGGGTGTGCTTTCGGGATGATATTGAACGCTGAATGCAAGTTTATTTTTTAAGCGAATGCCTTCAATACTTTCATCATTCAAATTTACATGTGTTATTTCGATGTCTGCATTTGCGCGCACAGCATTTGCGTCAACGCCGAATCCATGATTTTGTGTAGTGATCTCGCATTGCCCGGTAATAATATTTTTCACAGGATGATTTAATCCTCTGTGCCCGTGATGCATTTTGAAAGTGGGAATATCATTTGCCAAAGCCAGCAACTGATGACCAAGACAAATGCCGAATAAAGGTTTATTTTCTTTTAAAATATCTTTCAAAAGATCCACTGCATAATTCATTGCAGCAGGATCGCCGGGACCATTGGAAATAAAATATCCATCTGCATTAAATTCTTTTAATCGTTCAAAAGAAGTGTGCGCAGGATGCACTTTTACATATGCACCTCGTTCAATTAAACAATGTAAAATATTTTTTTTAATGCCATAATCAATTACTGCAACTTTTAATTTTGATTCCGGATTTCCTAACTCATATTCCTGTTCTGTAGTTACGGCGCTTGCAAGCTCTAAACCAGTCATATCAGGTACTTCAGCTAATTTTTCTTTTAATTTTTCAACATCTAAAATCTCTGACGAAATAATACAATTCATTGCTCCTTTAGTACGAATATGTTCTACCAATGCTCTTGTATCAATATTTTCAATAGCAACAATTTCATTTTTTACAAGATAGTCTTCTAAAGAATTTTCTGCCTGGTAACGCGAAAATTTCTCTTCCAAATTACGGCCAATTAAACCACGAATTTTTATTGTATCACTTTCTGTATCTGTTTTTTTTACACCATAATTTCCTGTGTGAACATTGTTCATTATCAAAATTTGTCCGTAATAGCTCGGGTCGGTAAAAACTTCCTGATAACCCGTCATTCCGGTATTAAAACAAATTTCACCGGAAGCCGTTCCAATTTTTCCGAAAGCGTTTCCATAAAAAATATTTCCATCAGCTAATAATAAAATGGCAGGTTTTTGTAGTTGAGGCATTTAAAATATCAGTTTCGTTTTGCAAAAAAAAGAATTTCATTTTTATATTTTGATATAAAGTTTCGCACAATTTATTTTAAATAAAAAGGCAAAACCGAAAAACGATTTTGCCTCTGCAATAATTATATGTATTTTTTATTCTTCAGTTTTTTGTTCACTTAAAACAGGCGGAATATTTGAGCCTTCGGTTGTTGAAGGCATTTCTTTTTCAGGTTCAGCAGCTGTGTTTTCAGTTTTTTCATTTGCATTAGCAATCGGTTCTTTTTCGTCGGTTTTCTTTGCAGCACCACTGCGTCCACGTCGTGTTCTTCTTGCAGGTTCAGCGGCTTTTGCAGCGGTTTTACCATATACGTCATTAAAATCAACTAATTCAATCATGGCTTTTTCTGCATTATCCCCGGGGCGAATTCCAAGCTTTAAAATTCTTGTATAACCGCCGGGGCGGCTTGCTATTTTAGGAGCAACTACTGTAAATAATTCTTTTACTGCTTGCTTATCTTCCAAATAACTAAATACAATTCTATGCTGATGCATGATTTGCGTTTGGTTTTCTGTTTTTTTTGTTTTGGTAATTAGCGGCTCAATATAAGTGCGCAATGCTTTTGCTTTTGCTATTGTTGTAACAATACGTTTATGTACAATTAACTGGCTTGCCAAATTTGAAAGCAACGCATCTCTGTGCGCTTTTTTTCTGCCAAGATTATTTATTTTATCTCCGTGACGCATGACGTTTTATTTTTGTAACACCGCACCGTGTCAAGAATTGCAGTGTTGATTAAGAATGTTAATCCGTTAGTCCGTTTAAATGAATTAACAGATTAACGTTTAAACGGTTTTATCTGTCCAAATCATCTAAACCAAGTTTGGCTAAATCCATTCCAAAATGTAAACCGCGTTCATGCAAAACCTGTTCAATTTCACTTAAAGATTTTTGACCGAAATTTCTGAATTTCATTAGATCTTCCTGTTCGTAAGTAACCAGTTCGCTTAATGAATTTATTTTTGCAGCTTTCAAACAATTAAATGCGCGCACAGAAAGATCAAGATCTTCTAACGGCGTTTTTAAAACTTTTCTTAATTGTAAAACCTGTTCATCAACAACATCTTCTTTTTTATCTTCTTTATTATCGAAAGTGATATTTTCATCAGTGATGATCATCAAGTGCTGAATCAAAATTCTTGAAGCCTGTTTTACTGCATCTTCGGGATGGATAGTTCCGTCTGTCGCAACTTCTAAAATCAGTTTTTCATAATCCGTTCTTTGTTCAACACGATAATTTTCCACTGCATACTTTACATTTTTTATTGGCGTATGAATTGAATCAATAGGAATATAACCGAAAATTGCATCTTTCAATTTATTTTCTTCGGCAGGCACATAACCACGACCTTTTGCAATGGTTAATTCAATATCAAGTTTAGCAGAATTATCCATTGTGCAAATAAGCAAATCGGGGTTCATCACTTCAAAACTTTGAAGAGCTTCACCAATCATTCCGGCAATAAATTCTGTTTTATTTTTTACTGATAAACTTATTTTTTCGTTGTTCACTTCATGATCAACACTTTTCTTAAAACGCACTTGTTTTAAGTTCAGGATCATTTCAGTAACATCTTCGGTTACACCTTTCACTGTTGCAAATTCATGATCCACGCCATCTATTTTTATGCCTACAATTGCATAACCTTCAAGGCTGCTAAGCAACACACGGCGCAAAGCATTACCAATGGTTAAGCCAAAGCCCGGCTCTAAAGGGCGAAACTCGAACTGGCCTTCAAAATCAGTTGCTTTTTGTAAAACTATTTTGTCCGGCTTTTGAAAATTTAATATTGCCATTTATTTAATTTGAAAATTTGATGATTTGAAAATTTGAAAATCTTTTATGTTTATTTTTAAGTAGCCAACTCTTGTTTTTCATGGCATCTTCGTTGTGTCACTCACTTATACATTCAGTTCTTTATTCATCACTCATTATTCATAATCCATCATTACTTAGAATACAATTCCACAATTAATTGTTCACGAATATTTTCCGGAACATTTTCTCTTTCAGGGTATGCAATGAACGTGCCTTTTTTTTCCGCATCATTCCAATCGAGCCAACTAAATTTCGGATTTCTGCCGCGGATATTACTGGTTAAAGCAGTATTACCTAATGTTTTTTCTTTCAGCCCAACAATGTCGCCCGGCGTTAAATGAAATGAAGGAATATTTACAACCTGATCATTAACCGTAACATGTTTGTGACTCACTAATTGACGAGCCGCAGGACGGCTTGGCGCAATCCCTAAACGATAAACTGTATTATCCAAACGAGCTTCCAAAATTTTTATAAGATTTTCGCCTGTAACACCTTTCCAGCGCGAAGCTTCTTCAAAAGTATTACGAAACTGACGTTCTAAAACGCCGTAAGTATATTTTGCTTTTTGTTTTTCTTTTAACTGTGTTGCGTATTCGCCTAATGTTTTTCGTTTGCGTGTAGCGCCATGCTGACCGGGAGGATTGCTGTTTTTGCTCAACCATTTGCCGTTTCCTAAAATCGGTTCGCCAAACATTCTTGAAATCTTGGTTTTAGGACCAGTATATCTTGCCATAATTTTTGTTTTGATTTTTTATTTTACGACGCATCATCGGTAAAAATCTAAAATAAATAATGCACCCTTTATTGTTAATTGAAAATTGACAATTGTTAATTGACAATATTTAAACTCTTCTTTTCTTTGGCGGTCTGCAACCGTTATGCGGTAAAGGCGTAACATCTTTTATCATTGCTACTTCAATTCCACTTTGCGCTAAAGCACGGATAGCACCTTCACGACCAGAACCAGGTCCTTTTACATAAACATCCACTTTTTTTAATCCGGCTTCTAATGCAACTTTTGCAGCATCCTGCGAGGCAGTTTGCGCAGCATAAGGTGTATTTTTTTTAGAACCTTTAAAACCCATTTTGCCAGCCGATGACCAACTAATTACCTGACCATTTTTATTGGTAAGTGAAACAATCACATTATTAAAAGTAGCGCTGATATGTGCATCGCCATAAGCATCTACTTTTACAATTCTTTTTTTTGCTGCCGCTTTTGCGCTGGTTTGTTGTTGTGCTTTTGCCATGATTTTATTTAAATTCTTATAATCGAATTCTAAATTCTAAATTTTAGAATTTAGAATTTAATATTTTAAGCATTACTTTTTAGGTGCTTTCTTTTTACCCGCAACTGTTTTACGTTTTCCTTTTCTTGTACGGCTGTTTGTACGTGTACGCTGACCACGAACAGGCAATCCTTTGCGATGCCGCAATCCACGATAACAGGCAATATCCAATAAGCGTTTAATGCTCATTTGCACTTCGCTGCGCAACTGGCCTTCTACTTTAAATTCATTTGTAATTATATTACGAATTGCATTTTGTTCTTCATCATTCCAGTCATTCACTTTTTTATTCCATTCCACATTTGCTTTGTCCAAAATATATTGAGCAGTAGAGCGCCCAATACCGAAAATATAGGTTAATCCTATTTCGCCTCTTTTATTTTTTGGTAAATCAACTCCGGCAATACGAGCCATATTTATTTTTAATTTTTAATTTTTAATATTCAATCGACGATTAACAATAACTCAATTGAAAATATTTATCCTTGTCTTTGTTTAAAGCGTGGATTTTTTTTATTGATGATGTATAATTTTCCTTTTCTGCGTACAATTTTACAATCTACACTACGTTTTTTTACAGATGCTCTAACTTTCATAACTTTTTGCTTTCAACTTTTATAATTTATATTTTATTCATAGCTAACAGCGCTGCTGATAACTTTATTTATATCTGAAAATAATTCTACCTCTGCTTAAATCGTAAGGGCTCATCTCCACTCCCACTTTATCTCCGGGTAAAATTCTTATGTAATTCATCCGCATTTTTCCTGAAATTGTTGCCAGTATTTCATGACCGTTTTCTAATTTTACTCTAAACATTGCGTTGCTTAAGGCTTCTATAATTACACCATCTTGTTTAATTAGCGGCTGTTTCGACATAATTTCGGGGCGCGAAGATAGAAAATTTCAAGTGAATAATGAAAATTTTAAGGTTTTTTTGTAGAAAAAAATCCATTCGAACGCAAAACACCTTGCGAAAATATAATTTTTTTGGCTCTTCATTGCTGCCAAATGTGATGTTGATGAAAGGATTGCGACGCAACGAAGATGCTATAAAAAACAAAAGTTGGTATTAAAAAATAATACGTAAACATGAAACTTACACTTGGATTTTCTCCCTGTCCAAACGATACATTTATTTTTGATGCACTTGTAAATAAAAAAATTGACACTGAAGATTTTGATTTCACTATTATAATGGATGACGTTGAAACGCTGAACCAGCAAGCATTGCAGACGAAGCTGGATATTTCAAAAATAAGTTACGGAGTTTTACCTTTAATTGTAAATGATTATACTGTTTTAAACAGCGGCGGCGCTTTGGGAAAAGGTGTTGGACCGTTGCTTATTTCCAAATTGAAAATTGAAAGTTGGAAATTGGAAATTGAAAATTATAAAATTGCCATTCCCGGAGAAAATACAACAGCAAATTTACTTTTCTCGCTGGCTTTTCCTAAAGCGAAAAATAAATTGTTTAAAAAATTTAATGAAATTGAAGATGCAGTGCTGAATAATGAAGTTAATGCCGGCGTTATTATTCATGAAAATCGTTTTACTTATCAGCAAAAAGGCTTGATTAAATTAATAGATCTTGGCGAATATTGGCAACAAAAAACCGGTTTGCCAATTCCGTTGGGCGGCATTGTTGCAAAAAAAAATTTACCTTTTGAAATGCTTGACAAAATTAATGTGTTAATAAGAAAAAGTGTTGAATATGCTTTTGAAAATCATCATACAAATTTGTGTGATTTTGTAAAAGTAAATTCGCAGGAAATGAGCGAAGCTATAATGCGCCGACACATTGATTTATATGTGAATAATTATTCTTTTGATTTAGGTGAAGACGGCAAAAAAGCAGTTATGAAATTGATTGAAATTTATCAGCAACTGCATCCCGAAAATAATTTGCGTAAAAGCAGTATTTTTGTTGACGAATTAAACGAATAAGATGCTTATTTCGGAAATTAGCGTGTATGAATTTTTAAAAGAGAAAATTAAGCTCACGGATGCAGATGCAAAAAAATATGCAAGAGAATTAGCGTTTGCAGAAGACAACCTTCATTCAGAAATAAAAGATACCATCGCAAAAGAAATAAAAAACGGAGTTTTCGCTACTAAAAAAGATATTAAAGACCTTGAAGTAAAAATTGAAAAAGGCTTTAGAGAAGTAATTGTTTGGGTTATAACTTTCATTACTGCAATTATTGGAATAGCAGTAGCTATTATAAAACTTTTTTAATTACATTTTCACTGCTTTTCCAAAAACTTCCAATGCTCTTTTTCTTGCTTCTTCATGTTGAATAATTGGTTGCGCATAATTGAAATTATTTAATTCCGGCACCCATTTTTTAATATAATTTAAATCTTTATCAAACTTTTTTGTCTGCAATGTTGGATTAAATATGCGAAAATAAGGCACCGCATCGCAGCCGCTTCCTGCAGCCCATTGCCAGCCGCCATTATTTGATGCATAATCGTAATCCAATAATTTTTTTGCAAAATAAGTTTCGCCCCAGCGCCAGTCGATTAATAAATGCTTTGTAAGAAAAGAAGCAACAATCATTCGAACGCGGTTGTGCATATAACCGGTTTCATTTAATTCTCTCATGCCTGCGTCAACAATCGGGTAACCGGTTTTTCCTTCACACCAAAGTTGAAATTCATTCTCATTGTTGCGCCATTGAATACGATCAAATTCTTTTCTAAACGATCCACCTTTTCGTACATGCGGAAATTGCCAAAAAATCATTTGATAAAAATCTCTCCAAATTAATTCGTTTAAAAAAACATCATTTAATTGCTTCGCTTTTACCGCAAGATTGCGAATGCTGATAGTGCCGAAACGCAGATGCACACTAAGTTTGCTGGTTCCTTCAATACCCGGAAAATTTCTTGATTTATCGTATTTTTTTATTAGTTCTTTTTCCAACCCTTTTGATGGAAACGGTTTATTCACTTTCTCAAAACCCATTGAATTTAATGAAGGAATTTCTTGCGGAACTTGTTTATAAAAATTATTAAAAAAATTTTCCGTTGAATAAAATTTTAAATAAAAATCATTCAACTTCGCTTTCCACTTTTTGCTGTATGGAGTAAAAATGGTATAAGGTTCGCCGTTGTCTTTTACTATTTCATCTTTCGAAAAAATTACCTGGTCTTTATACGAATAAAAATTTGCTCCATAATTTTTTAATAAATTTTCAACTTCTTTATCGCGGTCAATTGCATATTGCTCATAATCTTCATTTGTATAAATTGCAATTATTGTATATTTTTTTAAAAGCTTTTTAAAAGCGTTTACAGGATTATCATAAAAAACTTCAAGCGTACTTTTAAATTCCGGAAGTTTATGTTGAATTTCATTTATTGCAGCATGAATAAACTCAACGCGCCTGTCTGCCTTATCTTCCAGATCATTTAAAATATTTTTATCAAAAATAAAAACAGGCACAACCGGATAATCACCTTTTAATGCATGATATAACCCGGCATTATCATTCAATCTTAAATCTCTGCGAAACCAAAATATATTTACTTTTTGCATTGCAATTAAACAACAAAAAAACTTATTTTATTTCATTTGTAAATAAAAAAAACCCTTGAAGAATCAAGGGTTACGGATTTTTTTTATAAGAATTATTATTTCGCTTTGTCGAAAGCCTGATATACATCCATTTCTCCATCACTGTTTACTCGTATTATTTTCCAGGTGTTTGCATCCTGCATGTGCACGAGGTAAACAATTTGACCCTGGTAATGCACTTCATCAACAGTTGTAATTGCATAATCGTAATAAGTACTTTTTACTTGTGCCCTTACATCGTGTGGTAATTTGGTTTCATCGTAGCGCAAAATTTCATAATTCCAGTTTCCTTTTTTGTCGTAACCAACTGTGGTTTCAACGCCATCTTTTGTTTATAGGAATTACAGCTCATTTTATTTTAGATTTTACGATAAGTGTTCTTTTAAATTATCACAAAGAAATTTTTCAGATATTAGACGGGTTAACAGACATTATAGATTTTTCAACCTATTCTCTTGTCTTTTATTTCGCAACATTACACAAAAGATTTAAAAGAAGAATCCTTATTTGCAGTTTGCTTGTAATTGCTGTTTATTTAATTTGTTTGGGTTATAAATTGAATGTAACTGAATCTAATGATAATTTTTATAATGAGTTTGGAATATTTTTAATTTGCATTACACTTATTATTTATTGCATTGCTTTTTTCAGGGAATTATTATTAAGACCGGTAATTTTATTTCTCTATAGAGCACCAATGTTTTGGGTTACTACCGGCATTTTGTTAGGAGCTTCAGGATATTTTATTTTTTCAGTAATAGGCAATTTTTTATGGGTAAATAATGATGAACTTTTTAGAAATTTTTGGATGATAAATCTTTTTACAAATATCTTATCAAATATACTTTTTGCAAAGGGCATGCTATGTTACTCGAAACAATAAACAGTACGGATATGTGGTTTATCATCGGTACTTGTATAAGTGTACTGATGCTTGCAATAGGCATTATTTTTTTTGTTGTGTTTCATCAAAACAGAGTAATAAAATATCAGTTAGAATTACAAAAAATTAATCGCGAACAACAAAGCCAGCTTATTCAGGCTGCTGTTCAGTCAGAAGAAATGGAGCGCAAACGCATTTCATCAGAATTGCACGATGAAGTGGGCGCTTTACTATCTACAATAAAATTATATTTAAACCAAGTACAACCGGAGAATTTCAAGGATGCCGGCAAAATAACAACACTTATTAATTGCAAAGAATTATTGGATGAAACAAT
Organism: Chitinophagaceae bacterium; assembly: GCA_051004255.1. GTDB lineage: Bacteria > Bacteroidota > Bacteroidia > Chitinophagales > Chitinophagaceae > JBPCKN01. Next base: position 146,275 of record JBPCKN010000015.1, read on the forward strand.
ATCTACTATCAGAAATATTTCAGTTAATCTGCAACCCGCAACAATTAAAGATTTTGGATTGGAAGGAACGATGCAGATTTTTTGCGATAAACTGAATAAATCATCTGCTATAAATGCATCGTTAACTCTTCAGGGTTTACACAGGTTGGATGTTGAAACAGAGCTTGCTATATTTCGCATTTTGCAGGAACTCACAAATAATATTATAAAACATGCCAATGCTAAAAAAATAAATTATTCTATAATTCAAAAAGAAGATGCATTGCAAATTTTTATAGAGCATAATGGCGACGGACTTAACCAGCAAACGTTTCAAAAAAAATTATACAAGGAAGAAGGATTAGGTTTAAAAAATATTCAAAACAGGCTCAATATTTTAAAAGGCAATATTCATTTTGAAAAAAGCGATACTAATATTTATACTATTTTTTTGCAGTTTCCATTTATCAAATCAAATACCAACCCTTATGAACAAAATTAAATATGCAATTGCTGATGATCATAAAATTTTCAGGCAAGGCATCATCGCTGCCTTAGCCCGAAACGCCCGAACTTAAATTAGTAATGGAAGCAGAAAACGGCGAAGAATTATTGAAAGGTTTGCCCAAATATAAGCCAGACGTGATTTTACTTGATATCAAAATGCCGGTTTTAGATGGAATTGAAACCACAAAAGAAATTCGCAAAACCGACGCCGAAATAAAGATCATTATTATTTCGATGTATGATGATGATAAACACGTAATTCACTTAATGGAAATTGGCGCAAACGGATATTTATTAAAAGATGCTTATCCCGAAGAAATTAAAACAGCAATTTTTACAGCATTTGAAAACGGTTATTATTTCAACGATTTTGTAAATAAAGCTTTATTAAAAAAACTCGTGCACAAAACTATTAAACCCATTTTTAATAAAGACATTGAACTTACTAACCGCGAAATTGAAGTGCTTAAATTAATTTGCGAAGAACAAACAGCCAACGAAATATCTCAAATAATTTTTTTAAGTCCGCGAACTGTAGAAGGTATCCGCACAAAACTGCTTGAAAAAATTGGCGTAAAAAATACTGCCGGTTTAGTGATGTATGCTGTAAAAAACAGAATCGTGGAATGAGAAAATTGAAAGCATGGAGAATGGAAATTAATAGTGAAACCGGCATTGCAAAATATGAAGTCTCTTATCTCTTACCTGATATACCAGCCTATGTTCATCCGAGATCCTGCGACTCCAACAACCCGAAAAATTTCCTTTTAAAGGCTCTGGCTTACCAATGCCTTTAAACGGAGAACGTAAACAATCTTTTATTAAATCATTAATACGTTCCAAAATTTTTTTATCCGTTTTTTGCCATGTTACATAATCTTCCCATGCATGTGTTTGCCAAACCAATTCCATAGTTATAATTCAATTAATGAATGATTTAAAAATTTTCCTTTTTTCATTTCATTAATTGCCTGCTGCAATCTTTTACGGTTTTTTTCCGATTTCATTAAATAAAGTGTTTCATTCATCGAATTATATTCTTCTAAAGAAATTACCACAACATTTTTCCCCTTATTCCTGCTAACAACTACAGTCTCTGCATCATCATTTACTTTGTCCAGCGATTTTGCGAGATTTTTTCTAAATTCAGTATAATTTAAAATTTCCATACATGCAATTTTAAGTACTTAATTAGGTACAAATATAAATAAAGTTCAACTTACTAATAAATTAAATTTTTATGATGAAGATTTATGAGATAATTGAAACATTAGAAAACATTGCTCCTTTATTTTATCAGGAAAGTTATGATAATGCAGGATTGATAATCGGAAATGCAAGCTGGCGCTGCACCGGAATCATTTGCACATTAGATGCAACCGAAGAAGTTGTGCTTGAAGCAAAAAAAAATAATTGCAATTTATTGGTGGCGCATCATCCGATTATTTTTAGCGGATTGAAAAAAATTACCGGAAAAAATTATGTTGAAAAAGCGGTAATCGCTGCAATAAAAAATGATATTGCAATTTATGCAATTCATACAAATTTAGATAATGTGATACACGGCGTAAATAATAAAATAGCTGATAAATTAGGATTGATATACAGAAAAATTCTTGCGCCAAAACAAAATGAATTAATGAAACTTTTTACGTTTGTTCCTGTTGAATATGCAGAAAAATTAAGAGCTGCAATTTTTGAAATTGGCGGTGGAAATATTGGCAATTACAGCGAATGCAGTTTTAATGTTATAGGAATTGGAACGTTTAAAGCAGGCGAAAAAACAAACCCTTTTGTTGGTGAAATTGGAAAACGGCATGAAGAAACAGAAATAAAAATAGAAATAATTTTTCCTGCTTATTTGCAAAATAAAATTGTTGATGCCCTGGTGAAATCGCATCCGTACGAAGAACCGGCTTATGATTTAATTACGCTGTTAAACAAATTTCAAAATGTTGGCAGCGGATTAATTGGTGAATTAAAGGAAGAAATTTCCGAAACTGAATTTTTACTAAAAATTAAAACGGCATTTAATTTATCGGTTATTCGCTTTACCAATTTACTAAATAAAAATGTTAAGAGAATTGCGCTTTGCGGCGGTGCAGGAAGTTTTTTAATTAAAAACGCAATTGCTGCAAACGCTGATTTTTTTATTACTGCAGATGTAAAATATCACGAGTTTTTTGATGCAAATGATCGCATTGTAATTGCTGATATTGGTCATTGGGAGAGCGAACAATTTACTATTGATTTATTGGTTGAAATTATTAGCGAAAAATTCCCTAATTTTGCAGTCCGAAAAACGGAAATAAAAACAAATCCGGTGAATTATTTTGTGAATTGAGAATTGAAAATGGAGAATAACAAAATTAAATTTTATTTTGATTGTTGCGCAAAGAACAGAACGTACAAGAGTGCGATGCAACGAAGATGCTACAAAAATAAAAAGCCGGGTTCATAAAAAATCGTACATCTAAAATCTTAAATAAATTATGGCAGCAGTAAAAGATTACTCGGTTGAAGAAAAACTTTCTGCATTAGTTAAATTGCAGAAAATTGATTCTAAGCTTGATCAAATACAAATTTTAAAAGGTGAACTTCCTATTGAAGTAAGCGATCTGGAAGATGAAATTCAGGGTTTGAACAGCCGCAAAAACCGAATTGAAGAAGAAATTAACGGTATTACCGAATTTATTGAACAGAAAAAAAATGCAATAAAAGAAGCGGATGCTTTAGTAAAAAAATATGAAAAACAAAGCGAAGCTGTAAAAAATAACCGCGAGTTTGAAGCAATAAATAAAGAAATTGAAATGCAGCAACTCGAAGGTAAACTTGCAGAAAAACATATTCGTGATGCGAATGAAGAACTTGGAGAAAAAGCAAAGGCTTTGGAGCTTGCAAAAAAACAAATTGCAACTAAAGAAATGGTGCTTACCAATAAAAAATCTGAATTAGAAAAAATTATTGCCGATACAGAAAAAGAAGAAAAACATTTCAATAAACTTGCCGAAGAAGCGCGAAAAGGCATGGATGATCGTTTATTATATTCGTACGACAGAATTCGCAAAAGTTATCGTAATGGATTGGCCGTTGTACCTGTAGAAAGAGACGCCTGCGGCGGGTGTTTCAACGCCATTCCTCCGCAAAAACAAAGTGAAATAAAACAAAGAAAAAAAGTAATGGTTTGTGAAAATTGCGGACGAATTTTGGTGGACGATGATTTGAATAATGCGATTGAAATTAAATAATGCATTCATAAAAATTTTAGAAAAGGGCACTTAATAAGTTGCCTTTTTTATTTTAAATCCAATTATGAAAAAATCGGTTTTTATTTGTTTTTTATTAACTGCAATTGTATGTTACAATAAAGTTTCGGCACAAAAAATATATGATTTTAATGCAACTTGTCAGCAAGCTTATCAAGCGATTTTAAGTTTAAAAATAAATGAGGGAGAGAAATTAATAAATGATGCAAGAAAGCAAAATCCAAACAATTTAATTCCTGATCTTTTAGCCGGATATATTGATTTTTTTGTGTTGTTTTTTAATGAAGATCCCGCAGAGTTTAAAGCACGTAAACTACAGTTTGATGAGCGTTTGCAAAGGCTCGATGATGGTCCGCAAAACTCACCTTATTATAATTATTGCCGCTCGGTTTGTTACATGCAAAAAGCAACTGCTGAAATAAAATTCGGTGAGCGCTGGGCTTCGGGATGGGATTTTAGAAAAGCATTTAGCTTAATAAAAGAGAATAGAAAAAAATTCCCAAATTTTTTACCGAACAACATGATCTATGGACCAATGGAAACTGTTGTTGGTGTTATTCCCGACGGTTATAAATGGATGGCGGCAATTTTAGGATTAAAGGGTTCGGTAAAAGACGGAATAAATTTGATGCAGAATTTTGTAAACAGCAACGACGCAACTGCAAAAATTTTTTTTAATGAAGCGGCATTTTATTATTGTTATCTGCTTTTTTATATCGGCAATAAACCGGATGAAGTTTTTCGTTTCATCAATCAAAAAAAATTAGATGTTGTAAATAATCATTTGTTTGCATATCTCGCAGCAAATCTCAGCATCAATAATAAGCAAACTGAGTACGCAAAAAATATCATCTTAAATAAAAATCCTTCGCCCGAATATATGCCTACACCGGTTTGGGATTATGAGATGGCTTTTGTAAAACTGCATCATTTAGAAATTGCGGAAGCCACAAAATATTTTCAACGTTTTCTGCAAAATTTTAAAGGGAAATTTTATGTAAAAGACAGTTACGAAAAATTAAGCTGGTGTTATTATTTGCAGGGAAATATGGCTGCTGCACAAAATGCGCGACAATTAGTTTTAAAAAAAGGAAACACAGATACTGATGCCGACAAACAGGCAAATGACGATGCAAAAGCCGGCACCTGGCCAAATGTAATTTTATTAAAAGCAAGATTATTGAGCGATGGTGGTTACAATCGTGAAGCGCTTGAAATGCTGTATGGCAAAGGCACAGACGATTTTAGCAAGCCAGAAGAAAAATTAGAATTCGCCTATCGCATTGGTAGAATTTACGACGATTTGGGAAAAGATTCCAATGCAGTAAGCGCCTATTTAACTGCAATAAAATTGGGCGAACACAGAAACGAATATTATGCTTCCCGCGCTGCTTTGCAAATCGGCGGTATTTACGAACGCGAAGGAAAAAAAGCGCTGGCAATTGCATTTTACCAAAAATGTTTAGATATGGGTGATCACGAATATAAAAATTCAATTGATCAAAAAGCGAAGGCAGGAATTGCGAGATGTAAAGGAGAATAAGAATATTTTTTTTGAACCCGGCTTTTGAATATTTATTTAGCTTCCGTTGCGTCGCACTCTTGTACTGTAACAATTTTTTTCAACAAAATTCTAACAATCTTTCAAACCTTTATTTGCTAATCAGCTAATTTGCATATTTGCTTATTAATTGTATGCTTCAAAAACTGCACATAAAAAACTATGCTATAATTGATGAAATTGAAATTAATTTTTCAAATAAACTAAACATTATTACAGGTGAAACCGGCGCAGGAAAAAGTATTGTAATCGGCGCTCTCAGCCTGATTTTGGGAGAACGCGCTGATACTTCTGTTTTGCTTTCAAAAGAAAATAAATGTTTTATTGAGGGAAGTTTTTTTGTTGATAATAAGCAAGCTGTAAAGCAATTTTTACAAAACAATGAATTGGAAAATGAAAATGAACTTGTGCTGCGCCGCGAAATTGCTGCCAACGGAAAATCGCGTGCATTTATAAATGATTCACCTGCAAATTTATTTCAGATGAAAGAGCTTGCCTCTTTACTTGTTGACCTGCATCAGCAATTTGATACTTTGGAATTAGGTGATGAAGATTTTCAGCGCGAAGTTTTAGATGCGCTTGCAAAAAACGAAAACAGATTAAGTGAATATCAAAAAACATATGTTAATTGGCAATCAGCAAAAAAAGAATTATTGAATTTACAACTGCAAAAAACAAATTTTAATAAAGAATCCGATTATCATCAATTTTTATTTGATGAATTAAATGAAGTAAATTTTAAAGAAAATGAACTGGAAAATTTGGAAGCTGAACTAAAACTATTAAGCAATGCGGAAGAAATAAAATCAACTTTATCAAAGGTTTTTTTTGAACTGAAAGAGAATGAGCAACCTGTTATTCAAATACTAAAACAACAATACAATCAACTAAATAATTTATCTTCTTATCATGCAGAAATTCCTTCTTTATTAAATCGTATAAATAGCGCCCGGATTGAATTACAGGATATCGCTGATGAAATTGATAACATTAATAATTCAGTATATTTTGACGAGAAAAGAATTGAATTTATCAATGAAAAACTTTTTCTTGGATATAAATTATTAAAGAAACACGGTGTAAAAACAACAAACGAATTATTGCAAATTAAATCAGACTTAGAAAAAAAATTACAAGGCGTTTTAAATATTGATGAAGCAATTATTGCAAAAGAAAAAGAAACAAATATTTTGCTTGAACAAATCGGGAAAATTGCTGAGGAAATTTCAATTACACGTAAAAAACAAATTGAGCCTTTTACAAAAAATGTAAATAAATTACTTGCACAAGTTGGGATGCCGAATGCAAAATTAAAAATTGAAATAAATGAAATTGCATTCAATCAATTTGGAAACGATGCCATCGAGTTTTTATTTGATGCAAATAACACAAATAAATTTGAGCCTTTGCGAAAAGTAGCCAGCGGCGGTGAGTTAAGCAGATTAATGTTATGCATAAAATCACTCGTTGCAGATTCAATCAATTTATCAACTATGATTTTTGATGAAATTGATACAGGAATTTCAGGCGAAGCTGCAAAACAGGTAGGAATAATTATGAAAGAATTATCAGCAAAGCGACAAGTAATTTCAATCACACATCAGCCGCAAATTGCAGGAAGAGCGGATGCACATTTTTTTGTGTACAAAGAAATAAAAGCAAATGCAATTAAAACAAACATCCGCATGCTTACAAAAGATGAACGAATAATTGCAATCGCACAAATGTTAAGCGGTGAAAAGCCCACCGCGGCTGCATTACAGAATGCAAGAGAGATGGTGATGAATTAATTTGAAGATTTGAAAATGTGTTAATTTGAAAATTATGTTTTTCTTTGTTTCTTCATTACCAAATTTCCAAATCATCAAATTATCAAATTAAAATGTTTTACAATTTATTAAACGGAAAAAAGGGAATTATTTTCGGTGCGCTCGATGAAAAATCAATCGCATGGAAAACTGCATTGCGTTGCCATGAAGAAGGTGCGCAAATTGTTTTAAGCAATGCACCTGTTGCCTTGCGCATGGGCGAAATAAATAAGCTTGCTGAAAAAACACAGGCTCCCGTAATTGGCGCCGACGTTACAAATATGGATGATTTAAAAAAATTATTTGAAGAATCACAAAAATATTTTAATAGTGGAATTGATTTTATTCTGCATTCCATCGGCATGAGTTTAAATGTACGAAAAGGAAAAAGTTACACTGAAATTGATTATGGATTTAACCAAAAAACATTAGATATTTCAGCAATGAGTTTGCATCGCGTGTTGCGCACTGCATGGGATATGGACGCGCTGAATGAGTGGGGCAGCGTTGTTGCGCTCACCTACATTGCAGCGCAGCGTGTTTTTCCTGATTACAACGAAATGGCAGATGCAAAAGCTTTGCTTGAAAGTGTTGCACGCAGTTTCGGTTATCAGTATGGAGTTAGAAAAAAAGTTCGTGTAAATACGGTTTCTCAATCGCCTACCCGAACCACTGCCGGCAGCGGTGTGAAAGGTTTTGAAGGTTTTATTTCTTATGCAGAAAAAATGAGTCCGCTTGGTAATGCAACCGGAGAAGATTGCGCCAATTATTGCGTAGCTCTTTTCAGCGATCTTACAAAATATGTTACGATGCAAAATCTTTTTCACGATGGTGGCTTCAGTTTTACAGGCGTTACACAGGCTGTAATTGAACAGATGGAAAAATAAAATCAGGATTTTTTACGATTGAAACGATTGTTAAATAAAGAAAAGTTTTTTGTTAGAAAATTGAACATGTAAAATTTATACGATAAGATTTACTTGACTGTATAATTTGATTTCGTTAATTTCACTGCTTAAATATTCTTCAAAATTTCAATTCAAAAAAACTCTTACTATTATAAATTAAGTTTTAAAGCTTTATTTATAAATTTAATTAAAAGATAACCTAAATAATTAATGGAATCAAATTCTGAAAACGTAAACGTTTCTCCTGAAAAAAAATATGTTATTTCAAAAGCGATAGATCAATTCTTTATTGATATTTATGATGTTTATAAATTTATTGCACGTTTTTTTAAAGAAGCATTTTCGCGCCCTTTCGAGTTTCAGGAAACAGTGCGACAATGTTATGAAGTTGGGTACAAATCTTTACCATTAATTTCTTTAACCGGTTTTATTACGGGCATCGTTTTTACAAAACAATCGCGTCCTTCGCTATCAACATTTGGTGCAACTTCGTGGTTGCCTTCGTTAATTGCTATTGCAATTATTCGTGCACTTGCACCTTTGGTTACTGCATTAATTGCTGCAGGAAAAGTAGGCTCAAACATTGGCGCAGAGTTAGGCTCCATGAAGGTTACAGAACAAATTGATGCAATGGAAGTATCTGCAGCAAACCCATTTAAATTTTTAGTGGTAACGCGCATATTAGCTACCAGTTTTATGTTGCCGATATTAGTTATGTACACTGGTTTTATTGGTATGATAGGTTCTTATTTAAACGTGCATCACAACGAGCTTACAAGTTTTCAGGCATTTTTTAAAAGCGCATTTAGTTCCATTTCATTTTTAGATATTTGGTCGTCGGTTTTAAAATCAATTGTGTTTGGTTTTACAATTGGTGTTGCCGGTTGCTACCAGGGTTATAATGCACAAAAAGGAACACAAGGCGTAGGCAGAGCAGCAAACACCGCAGTTGTACTTTCTATGTTTTTAATATTTATGGAAGAAATGGTAATTGTGCAGTTTGTAAATGCAATTAGATAAATTGAGAATGGAGAATTGAGAATGGAGAATGGAAAATTGAAAATAAAAAAGAATAGGTTTATTGCGGAATAAAGACAGAAAGTACAAGTGTGCGACGCAACAAAAGTTTAATAGCAGCAATGGCGATTGGTTCATAAAAAAACATTGAATAATTAGAAGAAAAAATTTAATGGAAAAACCACATGTAAAGATTGATAAAAATGAGATTGTGATTTCGATGCGGGATCTTAAAAAATCTTTTGGTGAACTTGAAGTGCTGCGTGGCATTGACCTTGATGTTTATAAAGGCGAAAATGTTGTAGTGCTCGGTCGCTCCGGAACGGGCAAATCGGTTCTAATAAAAATTATTGCAGGACTTTTAAAACCGGATAGTGGCACCATAAAAGTGCTGGGTGTAGAAGTTGATAAATTAAACGATAAAGAATTATTAGAACTGCGTTTGAAAATAGGATTTTCTTTTCAAAACAGTGCATTGTACGATAGTATGACAGTGCGTGAAAATCTTGAATTTCCTTTAGTACGAAATAAAAGAAATTTGAGCGCAGATGAAGTAAATAAATCGGTTGAAAAAGTTTTGAATGATGTAGGATTATCACAAACAATTAACCAAATGCCGTCTGAACTTTCGGGCGGACAAAGAAAAAGAATCGGTATTGCGCGAACGCTAATTCTTCAGCCTGAAATTATGTTGTACGACGAACCAACTGCCGGGCTCGATCCCACAACCAGCGTTGAAATAAATAATTTAATTAACGAAGTTCAGGCGCAATATCATACAAGTTCTATCATTATTACACATGATTTAACTTGCGCAAAGTCAACAGGAGACCGCATTGCAATGTTGTTAGACGGACAATTTTTGCGGCAGGGAAGTTTTGAAGAAGTGTTTGATACTAACGATGCGGCCGTAAAAAGTTTTTATAATTATAATTTTATTGAAGCTTAAAAAATAAAATAGAAAATAAAAATTAAGCAGGTTTTTTATGCTCAAATACAAAAAGATAACAATATGAAATCAATCAAAAATAAACGTCCGGTTGTTGTTGGCATTTTTATTTTATTAGGGATAGTGATATTAATTATAGCTGTTTTTACTTTAGGCGGACAGAAAAAAACATTTGTAAAAACATTTACTATAAACGCTATTTTTAATGATGTAAACGGATTGCAGCCGGGTAACAATGTTTGGTTTTCCGGCGTGAAGATCGGCACAATAAAAAAGTTAAGTTTTTATGGAACATCGCAGGTGCTTGTGGAGATGCATCTTGAGGTAACATCTCAATCGCATATCCGAAAAGATGCTCATGCAAAAATAAGTTCTGATGGTTTAATTGGAAACAAAATTGTTGTTATTTATGGTGGCGCAACAACAACGCCGCAGGTAAAAAGCGGCGATTATTTAACTGTTGAAAAAGCGCTCAGCACAGAAGATATGCTGGTTACTTTACAAGCGAATAACAAAAATTTATTAGATATAACAAACAACTTTAAGTTAATAAGTAAAAGTTTAGTTGACGGAAATGGAACGATTGGAACTTTATTAAATGATTCTTCTTTAGCGTTGAGTTTAAGAACTACTGTAATTCGTTTGCGATCGATGGTTACAAATTTTGAAGCAGCTTCGGCAAAAAGTGAAAATGTAATTGCAAATCTCGAACATTTTTCTTCTGGCTTAAATGATAAAGGCACGCTGGCAAATGAACTTATAACCGATACAACAATTTTTAACAGCTTAAAAAATACTGTAAATGAATTGCATAATGCAGCAACAACCGCAACTCAATTTACCGATAATTTAAAAACAGCAAGCGAAGGTTTAAATAAAAAAAATAATGCAGTTGGTGTTTTGTTGAATGATGAAGATGTTGCGGCATCACTAAAAAACACAGTAAAAAATTTGGAAAGTAGCAGTAAAAAATTAGATGAGGATTTAGAAGCTTTGCAACACAATTTTTTATTGAGAGGATTTTTTAGAAACAGAAATAAATAACTGTCAGAAATAAGCAATCAGAAAATCGACGTATTATTTTAAATATCACAAGCCTGTGTAATCGTTCAAATCATTCAATCACTATAATCCCGAAAATCTATCAATCATTGTTCAGATATATAAATAATCCCATCTTTCATCACAAATTTTATATTCCTAATATCATGTATATTTTTTGATGGATCGCCTTGCACAGCAATTATATCTGCAAATAAACCTGGTTTTATTCTGCCAACAATCTTATCAATTTTAAAAACAGTTGCATTTATTGAAGTTGCCGAGCGAAGCACATCAATCGGTTTCATTCCATACTCAACCATCATTTCCATTTCACGTGCATTATCGCCATGCGGAAAAACGCCCACATCGCCGCCCATACAAATTGTTACACCGGCGTTTAATGCATCGCTAAAACTTTTGCGTTTTATAATTCTATTTTCCGGCTCAGGATCAACTCCTTTACGCCAGCCATGATATTGATCAACCGCATCGCCTGCAGCAAGCGTTGGACAAAGTGCAATATTTTTTTGTTTCATTATCGCAAAAATTTCAGGTGTGCCGTTATCGCCGTGTTCAATAGTTGTAACGCCTGCAAGTATTGCTCTGCGCATACCTTCAGCGGTTGTTGCATGTACAGCAACAATTCTTCCGCTGCTGTTTGCAACTTCAACGGCTTTTTTTAATTCATCAACAGTAAAAGTGGGTTCTGCTTCTTTGTTTTCTCCCCAATAATAATCGGCATATAATTTTACCACATCGGCGCCTTTACCAATTTGTGTGCGAACTTCTTTAATTAATGCATCCGTTCCATCGGCTTCCGCAGCGCCTTGCGGTACATTTTCATCCACACTTAATTTTGGCTGATAACTTCCCGTTGCAACAATTGCTCTGGTTGCACATAACATTCTTGGTCCTGGAATAATTCCTTTTTCAATCGCCTGTTTTAAGCCAACATCATCGTACATCGAACCTTCAGTTCCCAAATCACGAACCGTTGTAAAACCTGCGTACAGCGTGGCTTTTGCGTGAGTAACGGCTCTTGCCACACGCTCTGCTCTTGATTCTTTCAACACTTGATCTGCCCAACTTGTTTCGTTGTAAGGATGTAAAAATAAATGACTATGACCTTCGATTAATCCAGGCAAAAGCGTACAACTTTTCAGTTCAATTATCTGTACATTTTTTATTTGCTGATTAATATTTCCAACAGATTCTATTTTATTATTTTTTATAAGCACCTGCCAGCCTTCGTGCATTTGTTCGCCATCAAAAACGCGATCGGGTTTTAAAAGATAAAATGTATCCGTTTTTATTTGCTGAGAAAATGTAGGTTGATTGCAAAAAATTAAAATCAGCAAAAAATAAAATTTTTTTAATAACATTATTTTTAATTTTTGTTATTAAGATAGACGAAATTTTGATGGGTGAAAAAAATTATTATGATTTAATTTGATGCAAGCTTCATATTATCACATAAATTATCTTAATTATTTCTTTGACTTAATGACTGAATAATTTAATAACCTTTTTTGACTGGATTACTTTTTTTAAATCATCTCTTTCAATTTTTCAACAACGCAATCTACCTCTTCTTTTGTGTTGTGTTTGCTGAAAGAAAAACGAACTGCAACCTGATTTGGATTATTGTTAATAGAGCGAATAACGTGGCTGCCTGCATCTGCGCCGCTTGTGCATGCGCTGCCGCCTGATGCACAAATGTGGTTGATGTCGAGATTGAATAAAATCATCTCCGATTTTTCTGTTTTTGGAAAACTTACATTTAAAACCGTGTATAAACTTCTGCCTGATGGATCTCCGTTAAAAGTTATTTTTTTAATATATTTTTTTAATTGTTCCATCATATAAATCTTCAAATTTTTTATGTAGGCACTGTCTTGCTCATGCGCTGCTGTAGCGAGTTCCAGCGCTTTTGCAAAGCCAACTATTCCATAAACATTTTCCGTTCCTGCCCGCATATTACGTTCCTGGGAACCGCCATAAACAAAAGGTTTTATTTTCACATTTTCATTAATGTATAAAAGTCCAACACCTTTTGGCCCATGAAATTTATGTGCAGCGCCGGTAATAAAATGAACAGGCGTGTTGCGAAGATCGAAAGGAAAATGCCCAACCGTTTGCACCGTATCGCTGTGAAAAATGGCGTTGTACTTTTTGCATAATTCACCAACTGCATATATATCGAGCATGTTCCCGACTTCATTATTTGCGTGCATTAAACTAACTAAACATTTTTCTTCAGTTTCGGCAAGCAATCTTTCTAAATCTTCTATATCAATATGACCATTTGGAAGAATATTTACGTAGCTCAAACTTGCTTCATCTGTGCAATGCAAATGTTCAACAGTATGTAAAGTTGCATGATGTTCGATTGGAGAAGTGATAATATGGGTGCAACCTAAATCTCTTACCGCAGCTATAATTGCAGTATTGCTGCTTTCAGTTCCACCGCTGGTAAAAAATATTTCTGCGGGATGTGCATTTAAAATTTTAGCAACTGTTTTTCTTGCATTTTCTATAGCGAGGCGGCTCTCTCTTCCGTAACTATAAATTGAAGACGGATTGCCAAAGTGCAAAGTTAAATAAGGCATCATTGCATCAAGCACCTGCGAATCGAGCGGAGTTGTGGCTGCGTTATCAAAATAAATGCGGTTCATAAAAAGCAAAAATAATAAGAAAACTTCGAGGCTTTTAAAAACTAATAAGGTTTCTGTTTTTTGTAAAATATTTATTGGTTTAACTTTTGCCGGTTTATAAAATTATAATTACACCAAATACTCTATTTATATTAAATCGGTTTTTGCTTTTTTGGCAGTAGTATTTTTAAAAAATTTCAATTAAATTTCATTAATCCATTTTTTAAATACCGATGCATTTTCCTGGCTAATAATAATTTCTTCATTTAAAGGCAAAGTTAGTTCTACAATAATTTTACTTCGTTCAAGCGGTTTAAACCGTTTTATAAAGTTTGCATTGATAATATATTTTCTGTTAGCACGATAAAAATATTTTCTGTTTAATTCATCTTCCAATTCTGCAAGATTATTTTTTTCGGTAAGAAATTTTTTATTGTCTTTATCAACCAAAAAAGTAAGTTTATGCTCCGTAAAAAAATAAGCTACATCTTCCATTTTTATCATCTGAAATTCTATTCCTTTTTTTACAAGAATGCGCGATTTCTTTTTTTCTTGCGATGTTAAATAATCTAAAAAAGAACCATAATTTTTTGAAAAATGATTTTGCAGATTTTTATATTTTTCAAGCGCTTTTATTAAGTCCGCATTATTTATTGGCTTCAATAAATAATCGATACTGTTATATTTAAACGCGTCAATCAAATATTTATCATAAGCAGAAACAAAAATTACCGGGCAAGTAATTGTGCAGCGATTAAATATTTCAAAAGATAAACCATCCGTTAATTGTATGTCCATAAAAATAATATCCGGCTGTTTATTTTTAATAAACCATTCTACACTTTCACTTACAGAACTTAATGTTGCAAGTACATTTATTGTAAAATCAACTTGTTTAAGTTCAAGAATTAAATTTTCAACTGCCGGTTTTTCATCTTCAATAATTACAATTTTCATATCAGAATTTTAAAATGGGTAATCGTGCTATAAAAAAATCATTTACTGTTTGAATAATAATATTTCTTTTAGTAAGATATTGATACCGGTTGTTTAAATTTTTTAATCCGGTTTTTGTTGAATTAGGCAGAATTTGTTTTTGCCTGATGATATTTTTTATAACAACCTGCTGGGATGTGATTGAAATATAAATATGCATGGGAAACCGCAATTAATTTACTTCAGAATTCTTTACATCAACTTCAGTTACAAATTATCTTGCTTAAGTATTTTTAGCTTTTTTGTTAACAAATAATCTACTGAAATTTATTGCAATTTCTCATGTGACCAATAGTCGCAAATCGCAGGTGGTTTCTACTACTTGCCTTTTTATTTTATGCTCTGAAACACAATGCAGGCAATGATTACAAAAAACTAATGAAATTTTTTTTAGTATCTGATTTGCGCACTTCAGTAACTAAAAATTCAACTTCAGTATTTAATGCTTCTTTCTAAAACAGCAATAACAGAATTTAGTTTGTCAACTAAAAAATTAAGTTTCGTTTCAAACAAATTATTCAATCATTTCATCAAAAATTTCATAATAAAATTAAGCGTATGAAAAATTTATTTTTACTGATATTTATTTTTAGTGCTTTAATTGCAACAGCACAATCAAAATTAATTGCGGGCAAAATTACCAACAACAAAGGCGCGCCTGTGCCTTATGCAACAGTTAAAATAAAAGGCACAAATAAAGCTGTAGCCGCCGATGCCGGTGGCGCATTTAATATTCACAAAGGTGGTTGAATTATTTCTTCAAGATCAGTAAGAAGCAGTTGACTTATTCAAATTTATAAATTACCTAATAAAATTTTATATCATAATAATGTATCATCTTATTTGATAAATTAATTTCCATAAATTACATAATGTGTTTTTTATTTTTTTCTTTATTTGCTAAAACAATGTAATAAATTGGAATTCCAATAAGTACAATTATAAGTCCGCGAACTGTAAAAACAGGTTTGTAAATAATAAGTGATATGCAAAATGCGGCAGCTAAAATAATATAGATAATTGGCAAAACCGTGTAATATTGCGCTTGCAAAAAATGGTAATGTTGATTTTAGATTTAATGAAAACGTTATAAGTATTTCAGGTAATGCAGATGCGATAAAAATTGTAACTGATAAAAATAATTATACCGCAAATAAAGCAATCGCAAGCGCGGGCGCATGGATGAAAGAATTATTACCTGAACTCAATTTGCCGCTGCAAATTGAACGAACTGTTTTGTATTGGTTCAACCTAAATAAAAGCAATAAAAAATTTTTACCGGAAAATTTTCCGATTTATATCTGGGAATATAAAAAAAATAAAATGGTTTACGGATTTCCTGATTTAGGTGATGGAATTAAAATTGCATTTCATCATTCCGGTAATTTTACAACTCCTGATAATTTAAACAGAAATGTAACGCAGCAAGAAATTAATGCAATTGAAAAAGTAATGAAACAGTGTTTTAATGTTGATGCAACATTTAATTATTCTGCTGTGTGCATGTACACAAATACGCCCGATGAAAATTTTATCATTGATTATCATCCGCAAAATAAAAATATTATTATAGCAAGTCCATGTTCGGGTCATGGCTTTAAATTTTCAAGCGCTATTGGAAAATTATTGTGCGATATGGCAATGGACAAGAATTTAGATATTGATATAAAACTGTTTAAAATTAAAAAATAATTTTTTTAAGATCAATGATTTCGCTTATAGTAATTATTGAAACATTGTTGATTGTTAAGAACGATAACCAATAAATTCAATTGTAATTTTATAAGCAAGAAAGTTGTAAACGGTACTACCACTATTAATGCACATTTTATTGAATGGTTAATGTGCAACAGCTTTCATAAATTATTTTTTTTGCGTCAAAAAATTTTGAAACTTTTTAAATTCACCTAAGAAACAAATACGTTAACAGAAAAAAAATAAGCGTTTAAATACTTAAGCTAAGGCATAAAAAATCTCCACATAAATTGCTTAACATTTTTGAAATTAAAATCCAATATCCAAAATTTTATGAATGAAATAAAAACAATTCTTTTTTGCAAATTTTCCTGTTCAAGTGCATTTTTTCTACCGTTGTCAAAACCTAAGGCAAATGAAAAAGCACATCTTTTTTATTGCGGATTTATCAACAGCTTTTTGAAATTAAGTAATGTTGAACCGAAAATTTAAACAAACATTTTGCAACCAAACATTATTAATCTTATAAAAATCTTAAAACATGGAACTTATTAATTACAGTTATTTTTTAAATATTTTATTATTTGTTCTGATAATAATTAAAACAATTGATTTTTATTTCAAAAAAAATCATAACTGGAAAACTACCTATTGGTTTTATTTCAATTATAATAAAATTTTGTTATCATCGAATGATAAACGTAAAAGAATAAAAAAAATCCAAAATTCTTTATCGTTAATAATACTTGCGGTTTTATTGATGAACATATCGTTTTTAATATATCTTAAACACGTTGGTTATTTTTTACAGTAATAGTTACGTTATATTAAACTTCATATAAGTTCCTGAACACCGTAAAATCTTTATAAAATATCTTTATTACGTTTAGTTTATACGAAAACAATATTCTTACTCATCATGGCAAACGAATTTAAAACCGGTGACCTGGTAAAATTAAAATTAAGCAATCAATATATGACTATAAAGTGCATAGAAGAGAAATATACTTTGCAAGGAACAGTTTTAGTGAGAGATAATTATGAATGTGTTTGGTACAACGGACAAAAACGACAGAAAGCGATTTTTCATAAAGATATGCTTCAATTACTTGCACCGTATTTTGATGAGATGCACTTTGCAAACTATGAATAACGGATATAAAAAAGTTCGAAAGAAATTTAAGCACGTATAAAAATTAATTAATGCAAGAAATAAGATGAGCGAATTGCAGATAGTTTGTTTAATAAAGAAATTGTTTAATAAGATTTCTTAGTTTGGTGAAAAATCAGCAAGCCAAAACAAACTATTATGAAAAAAATTATTACAGGGTTTTCCGGGAAAACCAAAAAAAAACATGCTTTAATTGAGGCTGGTCGAATCACATTTTTAAATTTTTATAACGCTGATTTCACTTTCTAACATTTATTCTCCCCAGGCAGTAATAACGATTGTTCTTTCGCCGCCATCATTTCTGTGCTCACATAAATAAATTCCCTGCCAAATTCCTAATGCAAGTTTGCCTTTTATGATGGGAATGGTAACTGAGCTTCCCAGCAAAGAAGCTTTTAAATGCGCTGGCATATCGTCCGTGCCTTCATCATTATGCGCATACATTTTTTCGTTTTCAGGAACGGCTTTATTAAAATAAGTTTCAAAACCTTTCCGCACATCAGGCGAAACATTTTCATTTATTGTTAGCGATGCAGATGTATGCTGAATAAAAACATGACAAATTCCTTTTTCTATTTGTTTTATTGTAGGCAAAGCGTTTACAACTTCGGATGTAATGACATGAAAGCCGCGCCTTCGTTCCTTTAATTGTATTATTTGCTGAAATGTTTTCATATTACTCGTGCAAAATGATATTTATAATTGTAACTTCAATTCAATAAAACACAATATTATTTTATTACCACAAAAATAGTTTGCCATGCATTTCAATTTAAGAAAACAATTTTGCATTCTTGTTTTAATGATGATTTTATTTAACTCGAAAAATTTTTCACAATCAAACCGATGGATTTCTTTGTTCGATGGCAAAACATTGAACGGCTGGAAAGTTGGCGACAATGCATCAACATTTAGTGTTGACAGCGGCATGATTAAAGTGAACGGAAACACTGCACATTTGTTTTATGATGGGCCGGTTGAAAATCACAACTTCAAAAATTTTGAATTTAAAGCAGATGTTATGACGAGGCCACATTCAAATTCAGGTATATATATTCACACGCAATTTCAACAGGGCGGATGGCCGGCAAAAGGTTATGAAGTTCAGGTTAATAATTCGCATACCGACTGGCGCAGAACCGGAAGTTTATATGCAATACAAGATGTAAAAGCTGTGATTGTTCCGGATAATGTTTGGTTTACGATGTATATAAAAGTGGTTGGCAAAGAAATAATTATTAAAATAAATGACTCAACTGTTGTTGATTATACTGAACCTGCAAATCTTCAACGGCCTGATGATATGAAAGAACGTGTTTTATCGAGCGGAACTTTTGCTTTGCAGGGTCACGACCCTGGAAGCACGGTTTATTTCAAAAATATTATGGTTAAGCCGCTTGATGAAAAGTGATAAAATAAATGCCATTTATTTTAGATGTTTTTGAAGAAACCAACTAGGTGAAATATCTATAAGCTTTTAAGATTAAACAATTTTTCGATTACATTTTTATAATTTGCATATAATTTATTTTCATGCTCACAACTATAAAAGGAACATATCAAAACGGGCAAGTAATACTCGAAGAACCTGCACCAACAAATGAAACTGTACCCGTGGTTGTTACTTTTTTAGACAAAAAGAATGAGCCTACTCCTATAAAATCTCAAAAAATAATAGGAAGTCTTAAAGGGAAAATTGCTATTCCGAATGATTTTAATGAACCTTTAGATGATTTTAATGAATATATGTATTAATGAATATTCTTGCAGATACTCACATTTTTATTTGGATTTTAGAAGATAATCCTAAGCTTTCTGAGGAACGAAAAAATTTAATACTGAATTCTTCAAATAATATTTTGATTAGCTATTTTAGTTTGATGGAAATTGCCATTAAACTTAAAATCGGCAAATTACCTGATGTTAAAGTTAGCCTTGAATTTCTTGCTGAACAATGGTGAAAAGATGGCTATAATATTTTACCTGTTACAGAAAAACATATTTACTATTATCAGCAATTGCCTTCAATTGAAAATCATCGCGACCCATTTGATCGTTTTATTATTTCAACAGCTATTTCGGAAAACATGAGCATTATGACTTCTGATGAGAAGTTTAATGCATATCAACATTTGGTAAAACTTTTATAATGCAAGCCCGCGTTTTTCTTGTGCATTAAAATGCATTATTTCAAATTTATTGAATGACATTTTATATTGTTTTTTATAAAGCTAATTTCTATTTTTTAATTTTATTGTTTGTTGGTGAAGGAACATTAACAAAGGCGGAGAATTAATTAACTATTTTTGAAAAAAATTTTATGGAAACAGTTTTATTACAAGGTGATGCTAAAAAAACCAAATTGATTCTTCAGTTGAGTAAAGAAATGGGCATCAGTGCAAAAAAAATTTCCACATTGCAGTTAGAAGATATACAATTAGCCAAGGAAATTGACGAAGGAATGAAAACAAAAACTATATCAAAAGCAAAAGTTTTAAAAGCTTTAAGAGGTTGAAAGTAATTTTTAAAGAAAAGTTTTTAAAATAAGTTGAAAAACTGCAAAATTCAAATTTGAAATCTTCTATTGAAGACGTTATTGCTGAAGTAGAACAAGCAAACACAATAAACTTTATTGGTAATCTTAAGAAATTAAAAGGTTATAAAGAATATTACAGAATAAGAGTTGGTAATTATCGAATAGGTCTTCAAATACAAAATGATGTTGTAACATTCGCTGCTTTTTTACACAGAAAAGATATTTATAAAAAGTTCCCTTAACAAGGATGGCACAAGAAGCTACGCACATTGCTATGCCTCACTCTTGCGCCAGTTTGGGGATTTTTTATTTTTGATAAGCGCGAATTTGAAGTATTAACCCGCATGCTTTTCATCCTTTATTAAAGTTTTTAGCTGCTGGGCCATTTCAGGTGTTACGGTTACGCCATGCACTTGCTGTGCATGTACAGCGGCCTGCTGTAATACTTCTTCTTCTGTGGACGCTTGTACAACTGCTTTACAGTTAAAGCCGGCATCGGAGCAATGTAAGGTTTTCATGATTGTTGTTTAAAATTTATGAATTGTGTTTACGCTGCAATTTAATTCTCTTTATTAAATAAACGATATCAAAATACATAGAGAAAAGAAATTATTATATAGGCACAAATTTGCAGATAGTTCATTTAATTTGTGAAGATTTATAAATTTTAAGTTTATGACACAACCTCAATATTATCCTCCAGCATTTGCAGAACAATCATTCCATTGTCCTTTTTGTGGAGTTTATGCACGGCAAATTTGGACTGATGCTTGGGAGCGGTACAATGGTGGCAATGTACAAATCGTCGAAGGTATTAGATTTGGAACTTGTACTCATTGTGGCAAAAAAACAATATGGTTAGATAGTGATATGATAGAACCTTCTATAGGGGGAGTTCCTTTGCCGAATCAAGATTTAGCAGAAGACATTGTAGAAGATTATATTGAAGCAAGAGATATTTTAAACAAGTCTCCAAGAGGTGCAGCGGCATTGTTACGACTAGCAATTCAAAAGCTTTGTAAAGAGCTTGGCGAAAAAGGTAAAAATATTAATGATGATATTTCGGGATTAGTGAAAAAAGGCTTACCGAAAAAAGTACAGCAATCGTTGGACTATGTTCGTGTTATTGGTAATAATGCGGTTCACCCTGGACAAATTGATTTGGCTGACGATGTAGACACTGCCCAAAATCTGTTTAAACTTATTAATATTATAGCAGATGTGATGATAACTCAACCTCAGGATATTGAATCTTTATATAATTCATTACCAACAGAACAACTTAAAGCAATCGACAAACGAGATAATAAAGCCGACATCTAACAAATTGTTTATTAAAGCTCCGCCGCTGTTGGTCTTCCTGACCAACAGCATTTAAATAACTCAACATTCATTAACTTTCTACCAATAAATTAGTTTTGACGAAATAAATTCACAAATAATCAGTTCGATATTTGTTTCAATAAATACAATAGTGTATTTCTTTTTATACGAAACGCATTTATAACCTAAGGCTGACCATTTTGGTTCTCGGCAAACTGGATATGACTTTATTGTATTAGCAAGCTTTATGAAATAATCATAAACATCATCGGTAAATTTTTCGGCTGTAGCTACTAATCCCTGCGATTCAATATACCAAGCAATCGCAGCAATACTTCTGCAGCGGATTGCTTTACAGTTACTTTTCTACTGCCCATTTATGTATCATCTTTTTACTGTAAGCACGTGCATCTTCAACAGTAAATAATTTTTCAGGTTTTGTTTTCAAGGCTGCTTTTTTTTGGAGTGCTGCATACTCTTTTTCAGCAATCAAAATGTATTTCTTTTTATCAATAAGAATTTCAGTCATATAAATTCATTTACAGTTTCAAATATAAATCATAAATCACAATGCCCCCAAAAGCTCTAACCGTACAAGTGAGTGACACAACGAAGATGCCATAAAAAACAAAAGCTCGTTACAAAAAATAAATCGTACATCTAAAATCGTACATTGCATCATTCCGCCCAGCTCATAATGTAATGCGGGTTTTCAATTTGCAAAGCGTCAACCGTTAATTGCAAAGGATGAAAAGTATCAACCATCACGGCTAATTCTTTGGTTTCTTTTGCGCCGATACTTTTATTAACAGCGCCGGGATGCGGCCCGTGCGGAATGCCGCTGGGATGCAGCGTTATCATGCCACGCGTTACATTTTTGCGGCTCATAAAATCGCCGTCAACATAATAAATAACTTCATCGCTGTCAATATTGCTGTGGTTGTAAGGCGCAGGAATGCTTTGCGGATGATAATCGAACAAACGCGGCACAAAACTGCACACCACAAAATTGTGCGCTTCAAAAGTTTGATGCACGGGCGGCGGCTGATGCACGCGACCTGTGATCGGCTCAAAATCGTGAATACTGAAACTGTAAGGATAACAGCAACCATCCCACCCCACAACATCGAACGGATGATGACCATAATGAATATGATACATTCTTCCTTTCTTTTTTGTTTTGATAAGAAAATCGCCTTTTTCATCAATGGTAGCAAGGTTTTGCGGCGGATGAATATCGCGTTCGCAATAAGGAGAATGCTCTAATAATTGTCCGTATTTACTTAAGTATTTTTTTGGAAAACGGATAGGCGAAAAACTCTCTACAATAAACAAACGGTTTTTATCATTATCGAAATGTATTTGATAAATTGTTCCGCGCGGAATCATTAAATAATCGCCGTAACCAAAAGGCAATTCGCCATATTGCGTAAGAATTTTTCCGCTGCCTTCGTGAATAAAAATCATTTCATCAGCGTCGGCATTTTTATAAAAATAATCTTTCATACTTTCCTGCGGCGCAGCTAAAACAATGTGACAATCATTGTTCACCAAAAACGCTTTGCGACTTTGCAAATAATCTTTTTCAGGATTGATTTTAAAACCTTCAAAGCTGCGGTGTTTCAGCATTTTTTCTTCGGCAATTTTTGGCGCAACATCGTAAGGTTCTTCTGTATGAATAATTACAGTTGGCGGATGATTGTGATATAGCAAAGATGAATCGCTGCTGAAACCTTCGGTTGAAAATAATTGTTCGGAATATAATTCGCCGTTTGGTTTTCGAAACTGTGTGTGGCGTTTGTGCGGAATGTCGCCGAGTTTATAATAATGTGGCATTTTTTTATTCGAATATTTAGTATTGTTAATTGATTATTTAGAAGAGAAATTATGAACCCAACTTTTAATTATTAATTGAGCTTTCGTTGCGTCGCACTCTTGTACTGCAACAATTATGGCATCAAAAAAAATATAGATAATTCGAGCATCGTAAGCAAAAAAACATATTTCCATTTGCGCTTATCAATCCAATAAATAAAGTTTCGGTGAAATGGCATAAAGCAATGTACGATTTATGATGTTAGATGTACGATTTAATGCCTCAAATTTACATTTATTTTTACGCATGACACGAATCGGATTAATATCAGACACGCATAATTTCTTGGATGAATCTGTTTTTAAACATTTTGAAAACTGCGATGAAATTTGGCATGCCGGTGATTTTGGAAACATCGCAATTGCAGAAAAATTAAATTCTTTTAAACCGTTGCGCGGCGTTTATGGAAATATTGACGGGCAAGATATTCGCGCCATTTATCCGGAAAAAATATTGTTTAATTGTGAAGAGATAAAAGTTTTTATGAAACACATCGGCGGCTATCCAAAAAAATATGCGAAAGGTGTAAAAGAAATGATTGCTCAAAATAATGTGCAATTATTTATCAGCGGCCATTCGCATATTTTAAAAATTATGTTTGATGAACAGTTGCAATGTTTGCATATAAATCCCGGCGCAGCCGGAAAACAAGGCTGGCAAAGGGTTAGAACAATTGTACGTTTTGCAATTGATGGAAAAGAAATAAAAAATTGCGAGGTAATTGAATTGGGTAAAAAATAAAATAAAAAGAGACCGTCTTTCAACAGTCCCTTTATTTAAAAATAAACCCCCTATTTTTCTTTTATAAATTTCAACATGCTTTTTTCGTGTGCACTAATAATTTGTAAGAAATAAAAACCTGGGCGAAGATTACTAACATTTATTGCTTCTGTTGATGATGAACTATTATAAATGTTTTTCGATTGTATAAGGCGTTGCTGCGCGTCATAAATATTTAATGCAAGTTTTCCGGCCATCGTGTTATTTAACTGGACATTTAAAACATCTGATGCAGGATTTGGATATAAAATTATTGATTCATTTTTAAACTGATTTTTTGGTTGATCTTTTGCAAGAAGAGGTTTTTGTTCAATATTATTTTTCATTTTACCGCTGCAATCGCTCCAGTTAATTCCCGATGCAACACTAATGGATGCAGTATTACCCGATTGATTTGTGTTATCGCAAATAAGATTGCCTTTAGCATAAGTGTCGTATGTTTTGTAAAACCTAATGTTGGAATCAGTATTTGTTCCAAGCACATTACCTTCTACAATAAGTAAAGAACTGTCCGCAGGCGAAGTTGGTCTTGTATCAACCATTATAGAAGCCATGCCATTTGCGGTGTGATCTCCTAAATGCCCACTGTTATTAATTTTGTTATGGCGTATGTGAATTTCGCCGCTGCCTAAAACAAAAATACCCATTGCGTAAGTATTATTAATATCATTATACCGAACGTGTGCATGTGTGTAACCACCCAAACTAATGCCATTGCCTTGCCAGGAATTAAACTCGTATCCGCAATTACTTACCTTATTATTATTAATTACATTATTACCAAATGAAGCACAGGATAATTGAATACCTGAGCGGTTAGTGCTGTCAATTATATTATTATATACATGTATATCGCCAAGACGGAAAGGTTTTGGATAAATGTTTTTACCGTTGCAAGAAATAACTCTTGTTCCGTTTGGATCGGTAGAGCCAAGATACATTCCTTCCTGATTGGTTTTTCTCAGTAAATTATCATGAATAAAAATGCTATCGATAATCCAGTTTGGATATTGCAAACTATCATCACAAGATGCTTCTTGCTTTATCCAAAAACCATAGGTTTTATTGTGAATATAAACATTGTTTATTTCAATATTTTTTGAACGACCGTAAACATCAATTGCAACACCTTGCGAAGCAGGGTCTTCAATATGAAATCCATATTGATCCCGGCTTCCCATTCCGGTTAATTTTAAATAGGTGCAATTATTAAATGCCATTCCACTTTGTAAATTCACCTGGCCACCTTCATTTATAATTGTAACAGGACAGGTTGCAGTACCATGTATTGATTCGAGCGAAAAATAGGAGAACGGATTATCGCTTGACTTAAGTACTAAAGTATCGCCGGGCGAGTAACTAAAAGATGCGCCATTTATATATTTGCCATTATCGCTTCCTTTTACAATATAAATTTTTCCGCCATTACAAGAACCTTGTGCAAACGAATCTACAGTAACAGTTTTTATATCAGATGCTGAAGCGCCTTTATTATCGGTTACTGTTAATTTTACTATATACTTGCCTTTAGTAAGATTAGAAAATAATGCTATGGCGTTATCAGTATTGGTTAAAGTAAATTGATTAGGGCCACTAAGCTTACTCCATTTATATTTTATTAAATAGCCATTTACATCGTAAGAATTTTTGCCATTTAATTGCGTACTATTTTGTGGTAAAGAAATTATTTCATTTGCATTTCCATCAATAATTGCTACAGGATTTACTTGCGCTGAATTTCCTCTGCTATATTGTAACATCCATTCAAAAACATTCATATTATTTATTTTCCAGGTTGTATCGTATGCAGATCCTGCAACGGTATGACCACCGTTTAATATGCCGGTAAGTTTTTCGGGTATCGGCGGGTTAGCATTATTTATTAAAGTATCGTACCGCAAAGCTTGTGTGTACCAAGCATCAGCAGTTCCGCAAATGTCCCATATAGGTAAACTAAATTGCTTTACATTTTGTTTAATTTTTGGTTCTCTGTATGTTTCTACCGTTACAGCACTTACCGGCACAATTGCGGCTATTTTTTTTACAAAAGAAGTATCATCGCTTACACAGGTCCATGCACCATAACCGCCGGCAGAAATACCTGTAATATAAATGCGTGTTGTATCAATATTATATTTTTTAAGCAAAACCGGAAGCATGTATTTAAGATGAATATATTGATAAGACCATTCAGGCGCTTGCGGGCAAAATACAATAAACTCATATTGTTTACCATCTTTGGGGTTTGTGGCTTGTGGTATCCAGGTTCCATCGTTAATTCGTCCGCACAACGAAACGCCTCCCTCAATTAGTTTCGTTATATCAGTACCTGCGCCTCCTGTTCCATGCAAATAAATAATTAGTGGAAATTTTTTTATGCTATCGTAATCGGGTGGTAAATAAAGTGCGGCATTTGTTAAGTTGCCTTGTGCGGTAGTTGGCACTTGAATTACTTGTTGATTTTCTAATTGCGAATAAGCATATATATAAATTGTTGTACTTAATAGAAAAAAGAAGAGTTTCTTTTTCATAAAACATTGATTTTTCGTGGCGAATATTGGGCGGCAAATTTAAATCAATTAACTCCCTTTAAAGAATTATTTGAATTTAAAAATATACTAATAAGACATTTATTGTCTTAATAGGACATTTATGTTGAAATTGAAGTTTTGGGAATACAAAAATTTATAAGAATTATTAATACTTTTATTTAACGCTTAAATATTTAAAGAACTCATTCCTGGTAGTAATGGCCTTCCAATTCCTTCTCGAAAAGGCCAGGGAATAGTTATCAAAATAATGATTAACGCAATAGTAAACAGCCATGCGGTGCGTTTATGTTTTGCAGTATCAGTAAAATTTTTTCGGGCAACAGCTTTTCCAATAGTTATTAAAATAATTGCAATTAGCATTCCCGTAATATGTTCAACAGCCCAAAAACGATATACATTATTTTTCATTACTTCGCTCATTCCAACACTCTTAATTAACTGGTAACCCCAGGGGCCTACAAACCATTGATATAACCCAATTAATAAAGTTGTATGCGCAGCAATCATCAGCCATAATCCTAATTTTTTATCCCGAACAGTAAATGGTTTATTTACTGCAGAAAAATGGCGGATAATATTTATCAACAATAAAATCAATATTATCCAGCGCAATAAACTATGAAGCACTAACAAAATATTGTAAAACATATTTAATATTTAAAACAAATTTACAATCTGCAATTTGTAAACAATAATTATAAAGTTTGAATATTGAATCATCAATATTCATTTTTTAATTACGGCACCCAATCAGCAACAAATAAATTTATATCTCTTGTTCCGTGATTATTTCTGGTAGACGAAAATAAAATTTTTTTCCCATCAGGGCTGAACATAGGAAATGCATCAAAACTTTTATCGTGACTAATTTTCTCTAATCCATTTCCATTAATATCGGTGAGATACATGTTGAAAGGAAAACCATATTTATATTCGTGATTGCTGCAAAAAATTATGTGTTTATTATCAGGCAAAAAATTCGGCGCCCAATTCGCCTGACCGTAGTTTGTAATTTGTTTTGCATTGCTTCCATCAGCATTGGCAACAAACACTTCCATTTGTGTTGGCATAACTAAATTTTGCGCCAACAAATTTTTATATTCTTTAATTGCAGAATCTGTTTTAGGGCGGCTTGCACGCCACACAATCTTTTTTCCGTCAGGGCTAAACCATGCGCCGCCATCGTAGCCAAGCCTGTTTGTAATTCTTGTTACTTTATAAGTTTTTAAATTCATTTCATATAAATCCAAATCGCCATTGCGCATTGAAGTAAAAATCATTTTTGTTCCGTCGGTAGATAGCGTCCCTTCTGCATCGTAGCCTTTTGTATTCGTTAATTGCCTGATAATTTTTCCACTTGTATCCGCCAAAAAAATATCATAGGTTTTATAAATCGGCCAAATATAACGATTACCATATTTTTTTCTATCCGGCACCGGTGGGCAACTATCGCCGCCCAAAAAGGTAGATGCATAAATTACATGTTTTCCATCAGGCAAAAAATATCCGCAAGTGCATCGGCCTTTGCCATTGCTTATCATTTTATAAGTAAAACTATCAGTTAAATTTTCAGGCAATTTTCCAATGTACATTTGATCGCACATTACACCTTCATTTTCATTTTTATGTTGAAAGATGATATATTTTCCATCGTAACTCCAGTAGGCTTCAGCGTTATCGCCACCAAAAGTTAACTGGTGAATGTTTTTAAAATGTTTTTCATCAGGATAAAGCAGAGTATCCAAATTATTTTCTTTTACAATTAATGCATGATTTTTTTTAAAGGAAGAAAAGATAACCGCGCAAATCAATATTGAAACAGAAAGCAATTTTTTCATTATTAATTTTTTGCAAAAATAAAGTTGTAAATAATATTGAATGTTAGAAAAAACCGCGAAACAAAAATTCAGCAACTATTTTTGTAAAATGAAGCTGAAGCATTTTTTATATGCATTAATAATTTATTCTTTAATAGCGTGCAATAGTAATTCATCAAAAAATAATATCGGAAAAAAAGATTCATTAAACAACTTAAATAATAATTCAAATGCATATTCCGAAACAATAATAAATTTAATGCAACAAGTGAACAAATATCCTGATAGCACAGGTTTGCGTTTACAACTTGCAACTATTTTGGACAGTATTAGTGATTATAAAAATGCAATTTTGCAAATGGATACTTTAATAAAAAAAGATTCAACAAATTATGGTTTGTATTTTGCAAAAGCGCAAATTTTGCAAGATGCAAAAGATACTTTACAGGCGGAAAGAACACTAATAAAAGCAATAAAAATTTATCCTTCGCCCGATGCATTGTTAAGTTTGGCAAATTTATATGCAGAGCAAAAAAATCCTGAAAGTTTGCTTATTTGCAGTCGGGTAAAAGACCTTGGTCAGGGTAAAGATTATGATGCACATTGCGCTTTTATTGCCGGCGTTTATAATGCAAGAACCGGCAATAAAAATCAGGCACTAAAATTATTTGACACTTGCATTGCAAACAATTATACTTACATGGAAGCTTACATTGAAAAAGGATTAATTTATTTTAATAGTAAACAATATCGGCAAGCTTTGCAGGTTTTTCAATTTGCATCAACAGTAAATAATTTGTACGCTGATGCGTATTATTATATGGCAAGGTGCTATGAAATGCTGAACGTGAAAGACAGTGCTGACCTGCGTTTCAGGCAATCGCTTAGCTTGGATAAAACTTTAGTTGAAGCGCAGGAAGGATTGAAAAGACTTCAATCAGAATAATGAATTATAAATTATAAATGATGAATAAAGAATTTCAACATAAAACAAAATCGTAAATCATAAAATCGTAAATCAAAATGCCCATCATTGCTCCCTCATTTTTAGCTTCTGATCTTTTGAGATTAGGAGAAGAAGGTAACATGATAAATAAAAGCGAAGCCGAATGGTTTCATTTAGATATTATGGATGGAAGATTTGTGCCGAATATTAGTTTTGGAATTCCGATTGTTGAAAGCGTTCGTAAAACAACAAAAAAAATTTTGGATGTGCATTTAATGATTGTTGAGCCGGAAAAATATGCAGAAGCTTTTAAAAATGCAGGCGCTGATTTTTTATCGGTTCATTTTGAAGCTTGCAAACATCTTCACAGAAATATTGAACAAATAAAAAACTTAGGAATAAAAGCAGGTGTTGTTATCAATCCCGCAACGCCGGTTGATTTTTTAAAAGATATTTTATTTGATGTTGATCTTGTTTTAATAATGAGTGTAAACCCGGGTTTTGGCGGACAAAAATTTATTCCTCATTCGATTGAAAAAATAAAACAGCTTCGCCAATTAATTGATGAAAAAAATTATCATGCGTTAATTGAAGTGGATGGTGGAATAACTTTAGAAAATGCATCATTAATTGTTGAAGCCGGTGCTGATGTGTTAGTGGTTGGCAGCAGCATTTTTAAATCTCCAGATCCTGTGGCAACAATTGCACTATTAAAAAACATTTTATAATTCATTCCATCTTATTTTCATTGTAAAATTTTCAAATGCAGTTATTAAAATATTTTGCTTTTTTATGTTTCATTATTTTATTGTGTTTATTTGTTACAAACATTTTTTCTTTCTGTAATCAATCAAAAAATAAAACTGCTATTTATAATAAAGATTCAAGCATTGTGCATGGCAAAGCCTTAGCAGCAGTGTATTGCAGCAGTTGCCATTTATTTCCCAATCCTTCTTTGCTCGATAAAAAAACATGGCAAACAGGTGTGTTGCCTGCAATGGGTCCGAGCCTCGGAATATTTCAATATAATTGGGATACCTATCCTTCAAGAAAAAATGATCCTGATAATGACAAAAATTATTATCCTTCAAGTCCGGTAATAACGCTCGGGCAATGGCAAAATATAATTGATTATTATACTGCAACTGCGCCAGATTCTTTGCCAAACCAACAACGCAATTATTCTATTCAAAATAATCTTTCTCTTTTTAAAACAGAAATTCCAAAATTTAAATATGCAAATCCTGCAACGTGTTTAGTGAATTTTGATTCAACCCTGCATCAGCTTTTTGTAGGCGATGCAATTTCTAAAAAAATTTTTCGCTTTAATAAAAATCTGCAGATAATTGATTCTGCAAATACCGGCGGACCTGTTGTTGATATGCACATTCAGCACAATAAAATATTAGCTTGTAATATGGGGATAATTAATCCGAACGATGGTAAACATGGAACTGTAGAATATATAAATATTGCAAACGGCAAAATGCAAACTGACGCAAAGCCTTTATTTGACAGCCTTCGCAGACCGGTGCAGGTAACAGAAACAGACCTTAACAACGATGGCAAACCGGATTATTTAATTTGTGAATTTGGAAACCTGCAAGGCGATTTGTGCTGGATGGAAAATGTAGGAAACGGAAAATTTACACGTCATATTTTGCGTGCAATGCCAGGCGCAATTAAAGCATATATTAATGATTATAACCATGATGGATTGCCGGATATTTGGGCATTGTTTGCACAAGGTGATGAATGCATTATGTTGTTTACAAATAAAGGCAACGGAAATTTTGATCAAAAGCAAGTGCTGCGTTTTCCGCCGATGTATGGTTCTTCCTCTTTTAGTTTGGTTGATTTTAATAACGATGGTTATGCTGATATTTTATACACCAGCGGCGATAATGCAGATTATTCAACAATTTTAAAACCATATCATGGTGTGTATATTTTTTTAAATGATGGAAAAAATAATTTCAAACAAAAATATTTTTATCCGATCAACGGATGTTATAAGGCTATTGCTAAAGACTTTGATAATGATGGTGATTTAGATATTGCCACAATTGCTTTTTTTGCGGATTATCAGCATCAGCCGGAAGAAAGTTTTGTTTACTTTGAAAACAAAGGGAATTTTGATTTTCAACCTTACAGTTTGCCCGCAGCAAGATTGGGAAGATGGCTTACAATGGATGCTTCCGATATTGATGGTGATGGAAAAACAGATTTAATTTTAGGTAATTTTTCTGCAGGACCTTCCAAAATAAAATCGTCGGTTAATTGGAAGCAGGGACCGCCATTTATTGTGCTGAAAAATGTTGGAAAGAAATAAATTATTGTTCAAAATTGAACACAACGTACAAAAGTGCGACGCAACGAAGTTGCTATGAAAAACAAAAGTTGGTAACAAAAAAATTACTAATCGCACATTACTGATTTCGCATTACCAATTACACATTAATAATATTATTTTTGTTCATCATTAAAAAAAATTCATGGCAGTTTTAGTAAATAAAAATTCAAAAATAATTGTTCAGGGTTTTACTGGCACGGAAGGCAGTTTTCATGCATCGCAAATGATGGAGTATGGAACAGATGTTGTTGGCGGCGTTACGCCGGGCAAAGGCGGCAGCACACATTTAGATAAACCTGTGTTTAATACGGTTGCCGATGCAGTAAAAAAAACAGGCGCCAATGTGAGTATTATTTTTGTGCCGCCTGCTTTTGCAGCCGATGCAATTATGGAAGCAGCCGATGCCGGAATTGCATTGATAGTATGCATTACAGAAGGAATTCCGGTGCAGGATATGGTGAAAGTAAAAAATTATTTGACAGGAAAAAATGTTAGATTAATTGGCCCGAATTGCCCGGGAATAATTACTGCCGCTGAAGCAAAAGTTGGCATTATGCCGGGATTTATTTTTAAGGAAGGAAGAATTGGTATTGTTTCAAAATCGGGAACGCTAACTTATGAAGCAGCCGACCAGGTTGTAAAAGCAGGGCTTGGAATTAGCACTGCTATTGGCATTGGCGGCGATCCAATAATTGGCACAACGACAAAAGAAGCTGTTGAATTATTTATGAATGATGATGCAACCGATGGCATTGTAATGATTGGTGAAATTGGCGGCGGCATGGAAGCTGAAGCCGCACGATGGATAAAAGAAAATTCAAAAAAACCTGTGGTTGGTTTTATTGCGGGACAAACTGCACCTGCAGGAAGAAGAATGGGTCATGCAGGCGCAATTATTGGCGGCGCTGATGATACCGCAGCCGCTAAAATGAAAATACTTGCTGAATGCGGCGTGCATGTAGTTGCCAGCCCTGCAGATATTGGTAAAACAATGGCTGAAGTTTTGAAAAAGTAAAAACAAAAGGCTGCTTAACTTTTCAGTTTGCGATTTCGATTTTTAATTTTCAAATTATTTTATTTATTCTTTACATTATTTTGTGCAATAGTATGTGTAGATGTTTGCACACTTGTATTGCGTTGCGGTACAGGATGTGAGTTGCAGGTGCCGAGTGCCCAATAAAGAATAACAAAAATGAGAATGGTGCTAAAACAACCACCACCTAATTTTTTTGCGCCGTAGCCGGCTATTATTGTTCTCAAAAAATTATTCATTGTAAATTTTTTTTATAAATATATAATAATCGTGCCATGCGTTGAGTAAATTTTTTTTATTAGATTATTAATAAAATAAATTCTTATAACTTTTTAATCTTTAAAAAAAGTTTCATCAAAACAATTTTCAATTATTCTCAACCAATAAACATAATGTTTTCTGATAAATTAGTATCTTACATAAACATCTAACGCAATAAAAACATCTTGCAATAAACATATCATTTTTTTATGAAGCGCAGTTTTTTATATTTCATTTTTCTTTTAATGCCTTTGTCTTTAATTGCGCAAACGGTTGTTTCTATAAATGTAAACGGCACTATCAACCCAACATCTGCTGATTTTATTCATAATAGCATTCAAAAAGCAAAAAGCGAAAACGCGCAATGTCTCATCATTCAATTAAATACTCCCGGCGGTTTATTGCAATCAACAAGGCAAATTGTAAGCGACATTTTGCAATCGCCTGTGCCGGTAATTGTTTATGTTTCACCGTCGGGTGCTCATGCAGGCTCTGCAGGCTTATTTATTACATTAGCTGCACATATCGCTGCAATGGCGCCGGAAACAAATTTAGGCGCCGCACATCCTGTGGAGCTGCAAGGGCAGATGGATACCATTATGAATGAAAAAGCAACCAACGATGCCGCCGCATTTATAAGAACAATTGCTGAAAAAAGAAACCGCAATTTGCAATGGGCAGAAGAAGCTGTGCGCAAAAGCGTTGCCATCACAGAAAATGAAGCGCTTAAATTAAATGTAATAGATTTAATTGCACCGAATGAACAAGAATTATTAAATGAAGTTGATGGAAAAAATATTGCAGTTAATTCACGAACCATCACACTGCATACAAAAGGAGCGCGCATTGAATTAGTTGAAATGAGCGCTTTCGAAAAAATGCTCGACGTAATCAGCGATCCAAATATTGCATACATTTTAATGCTGTTAGGTATCTTTGGAATTATCTTTGAACTCTACAATCCCGGCGCAATTTTTCCCGGCATTGTTGGCGTTATTTCTTTAATTCTCGCGTTTTATACTATGCAAACTTTACCCATAAATTATGCAGGCTTAGCACTAATAATCTTCGGCATTATTCTTTATTTACTCGAAATAAAAATAGTAAGTCACGGCTTGCTTGCAATTGGCGGCACGGTTTCGGTTTTATTTGGTTCAATGATGCTAATACATGCAAATTCTTCTTTAGAATTTGTAAGTATTTCAAAAGCAGTTATCATTTCTTCAACAATTATTACAGCGCTTTTTTTTGTATTTATAATTGGATTAGGTTTAAAAGCGCAACGCTTAAAACCGGTAACCGGCATAAGCGGAATGATTGGCGAAGAATGCGAATCGCTTAATGCGCTCAATCCTGAAGGAACTGTAAAACTGCATGGCGAAATATGGAATGCAGAATCTGTTTCAGGAAATATCAGCAAAGGAGAAAAGGTTCGCGTAAAAGCAATAAAAGATTTAAAATTGTATGTTGAAAAATTAATTGAATAAAGAAAATTTTGTTTCCGGCATTTGTGCAAATGGCATCGTTCCTTGCGTCGCACTCTTGTACTGCATCAAAATAATCAGCAGAATAAAATAAAACATAAGTTAATTGGCAACATTAATATTATCAATCAGAAATAAACATAAGTTAATTAGCAAGCATTAACTTCAATCAAAATTTACAAAGTAATCTTTAAAAAAACATCAGTTAATTGAAAAAGCATTAATATCAATCAGTAACAAATTAATACCTAATAAAAAAAATTATGCAACCACAAGTTCCGATATTTTTAATAGTCATTATCATTTTCGTTCTCATCATTTTTGCCAATGCCATCCGCATTTTGCGCGAATATGAACGCGGCGTAATCTTTAGATTGGGAAGATTAATTGCAATAAAAGGACCCGGACTTATTCTTCTTATTCCATTCATTGATAAAATGGTAAAAGTAAGTTTGCGCACTGTTGTAATGGATGTTCCGCCGCAAGATGTAATTACGCAGGATAATGTTTCAATAAAAGTAAATGCGGTAATTTATTTTCGCGTAATTCAGCCGCAAAAAGCAATTGTAGAAGTGGAAAATTTTTTGATGGCAACTTCGCAACTTTCGCAAACAACTTTAAGAAGTGTGCTCGGCCAATCAGAGTTGGATGATCTTCTTTCGCAGCGCGATAAAATCAATCAAAAATTGCAGCAGATAATTGATGCGAGCACCGAATCCTGGGGAATAAAAGTTTCAAATGTTGAAGTAAAGCAAATTGATCTTCCTCAGGAAATGCAGCGCGCCATGGCAAAACAGGCAGAAGCAGAACGCGAGCGCCGCAGCAAAGTTATTTCGGCTGAAGGCGAATTTCAGGCATCGCAACGCTTAGCAGATGCAGCGCAGGTTTTAGCTGAACAGCCCAGCGCCATTACATTACGTTATCTGCAAACACTAAGAGAAATTGCAACAGAAAAAAATTCCACCACAATTTTTCCTGTTCCGATTGATTTATTGAAACCTTTTTTACTTGCAGATAAAAAAGAAAAAAAAGAATAGATTAATTGCTGCCGTCATTCCCACAAAGGCGGGAACCTTAGTAACATCAGTCTGCATAAATTTTATGAGGTGCCTGCCTTCGCAGGAATGACGTATATCAACACGCTTAACTCTAACATTGATTATGTTCAGGCTTTTAATTTTTCTTATTACTTTTAAAATTAAAATTCTCTGCTCTCCATTATAAATTATCAATTTATTCATGAACCATCTCTATTTCGGCGATTGTCTCGATGTTTTAAAAAAACTAAAAGACCAAAACCCGCAGCCTTTTATTGATCTGATTTATATTGATCCGCCGTTTAACAGCAAACGCAATTATAATGTGCTTTTTGAAAGTATGGACATGCACGATGCAAATGCTCAAAAGCAGGCTTTTGCCGATACATGGAGCAACTACAGTTACATGGATACACTAAACGAAATTGCGGAAATTGATAAAGAAATTTATGATGTGCTTTATTTGTTTCATAAGCTAAAAAGCATTAGCGACAGCGCCGTTGCTTATTTAACCACAATGGCAATTCGCTTATGGTACATGCATAAATTGTTGAAAGATACCGGAAGTTTTTATTTGCATTGTGATACAAACATGAGTGCTTATTTGAAATTGATTTGTGATATGATTTTCGGGGAAAGAAATTTTATCAATCAAATTACTTGGCAGAGAACGGGAGCGCATAGTGATGCAAAACAAGGAAGAGTTGGTTTTGGAGATGTTTCCGATATAATTCTTTTTTATAGCAAATCTGATAAAGTCAAATTTAATTATCAGCATATTCCATTAAGTCAAGAATATATTGAAAAAACTTATCGGCATGTTGATGAAAATGGAAGAAAATATAGACTTGATAATTTAACTGGACCTGGCGGTGCAGCAAAAGGAAATCCATATTATGAATTTTTAGGAATCTCTCGTCATTGGCGATACTCAAAAGAAAAAATGAATCAATTATATAAAGAAGGAAAAATCATTCAAACAAAAGAAGGAAATGTTCCTGCGTTTAAAAGATATTTAGACGATTCGAAAGGAGTTGAAATAATAAATATTTGGGCAGATATTCCACCATTACAAGGAAGTCAAAAAGAACGTCTCGGTTACCCAACCCAAAAACCCGAAGCATTATTAGAGCGCATTATAAAAGCATCAAGCAACGAAGGAGATGTTGTTGCAGATTTCTTTTGCGGCTGCGGCACAACCATTGCAGTTGCACAAAAATTAAATCGTAAATGGCTGGGTGCAGATATTAGTCATTTGGCAATTCGATTAATTATAAAACGTCTTTCAGAAACTTATGGCATTGGCATAAAACACAACATACAATTGCATGGAATGCCCAAAGATATTGGCAGCGCAAAAATGCTTGCACAGGAAACTGAAGGTGGAAGAATTGGTTTTCAGGATTGGGTGATTGAAGTTTTATTAAACGGCGTTGTAAACGTGAAGAAGGTTGCTGACGGCGGGTTTGACGGTTATATTACTTTTGCAACACATGCCGGAAAAAAGTTTGCTTTAATTGAATGCAAAAGCGGAAAACTTACCGTTAAAAATATGCGGGAATTTAAAGATGTGATAGAACATCAAAAAGCTGCAGCAGGAATTTTTGTTTGCTTCGCTGAAAATGTAACAAGAGAAATGACTAAAGCTGCAAAAGATGCCGGACAAATAAAAATCGCCGAGCACGAATTTGCAATTGATAAAATTCAGATACTCACTATTGAAGATCTGTTACAAAACAAACAACCCATGTTGCCCGGCGGCGCAGAAAATGAAACTTTCAAAAAATCAAAACGCAACGAAGATAAAGCCGTGAGCAAAGGTTTGTTTGATTGAGTAAACTTGTTGTTATGCCGAATTTATTTCAGCCAAAAAAAAGGCATTAATTAAAGAAAAAAAAATATTAGTTTATTTATGTTCTGTTATCTATAATTATTTTTTTTTAAAGCAACTGTTTCGCATTAGAAACTGTCTTTAAATTATTCAGTTTATTTCCGTTCATAATTTATTTTTCATCCAATATTCATTTTTTATAATTTTATTATTCATTAATCCTTCTTCTAAAATTATAGCTTATGAAATATTTTATTCTTTTATTTACGGCAGTATTTTTTTCTTCATTTCTTTTTGCACAAAAAGGAACAACAATTACCGGTACAATTTTAAACGAAACCAATCAGCCGCTCGAAAATGTTACGGTTAGCGAAAAAGGAACAAAAAATGGTGTGCTTTCTGATGCCGCCGGCCATTATTCAATTACTTTAAGAACGAATAATGCAACATTAATTTTTTCTTTTATCGGCTATGCGTCGCAGCAAAAAGCAGTTGATAATAATACAAACATTAATGTTTCGCTTACCACAGAAGTATCCAATTTAAATGCAGTTGTTGTTACAGCATTAGGCATTAAACGCGAAGTGCGCTCATTAGGTTACGCATCGCAACAGGTAACTGCGACAGAAATTACTCAATCCAAACAATCTAATTTACTAAATGCCTTACAAGGGAAAGTTGCCGGTGTAACTATTTCAAGTGCGGGCGGCGGACCGGGACAAGGCTCCAGCATTTTAATAAGAGGAATAAATTCATTAAATCCTGATCAAAATAATCAGCCATTATTTGTGATTGATGGATTGCCGATTGATAACAGCACTTTTACAACAGGAACAGATGGTAACCGCGGCACACAAATGCCAAACCGTATCTCTGATATTAATCCGCAGGATATTGAAAGTGTA
Source organism: Chitinophagaceae bacterium (assembly GCA_051004255.1). GTDB lineage: Bacteria > Bacteroidota > Bacteroidia > Chitinophagales > Chitinophagaceae > JBPCKN01. The sequence continues at coordinate 184,564 of JBPCKN010000015.1, forward strand.
AATATTTTAAGAGGCGGCTCAGCTACTGCATTGTATGGGTTGCGCGGAGCCAACGGAGTTGTGGTGATAACAACAAAATCCGGGCAAGCAGGTAAGCTGCGTGTAAATCTCACATCATCTTACAGCATAGATAATGTTGACAGATATCCTGGTCAGCAATTAACTTATACGCAAGGTTATGATGGTGTTTATGATTCAACAAGCTTTTGGCCTGCATGGGGACCAACGGTTGCGGAGGCAAAACAGGAAGATCCAACTCATCCTGCAACACTTGAAAATACCTGGAAGCGCGCATACAATACCGGTCATCAATACAACAATTCAATCAGCTTTGCAGGCGGCACAGATAAGGCAACTTTTTCTTCGTCACTTTCATATTTCAGACAAGATGGATTAATTCCTTTTACTTATTATCAGGATATCACTGCAAGAGTAAACGGTCAATTGAAATTCAGCGATAAATTTAAGATGGGAACATCATTATATTATTCAAATACCAATGGAAATTTTTATGATGCAGATCGTTATAATGAAGAACTAATTTATTGGGCGCCACGCTGGGATATTCGTGATTATATTAAACCCGACGGCACCGAAAAAACTTATGGAAATGGAAACCCAATTTACTATGCCGCAACAAATAAATTTAAATCGAATGTAGATCATGTTATAGGAAGTGTGAATTTTGCTTACACACCTGTTTCATGGTTTAATGCTTCTTATTTGCTTGGTATGGATGAATATGGCGATGCGCGCACAGCAACAGCGCCCGGACCAGAAGGTGTGCCCGGCGAAATAATAGCATCGGATAACGGACTTGGTTTTGTGCATGAATACCGGCTCAACTATCGGCAAATAAATTCTAATTTAATTGTAACGTTCGATCATACATGGGCAAATAAATTTCAGACTACTTTACGCTTAGGAAATGATGTGCTCGACAGAACTTTAGACAGAGTAAGCGCGGAAGGCGATGAGTTAGATGTATATAATTTATTTAATTTAAGCAATGCAAAAGTGGTTGGCATTTCTCAGTTCAAACAAAATTATAGGATAATTGGTGCTTATGGCGATCTTACATTTGCCTATAATAATTTTCTGTATTTAAATGTTACCGGAAGAAACGACTGGACTTCTTCACTGGAAGCAAATAACCGATCCTTTTTTTATCCATCAGCAAATTTGAGTTATATTTTTTCTGAAAATCTTAAATTACCATCGTGGATTAACTATGGGAAAATAAGAGCCTCGCTTGCGGAAATAGGAAAAGATGCGCCGCCTTACAGCACAAGTATTACTTATTCTCCCGCGTTTTCTGCACCCGTGAATGGTGTTATCGGATGGACAAGAGATAACAGCGCCGGCATTGCAGATTTGAAGCCGGAAAAAACAACAAGTTTTGAAGTTGGCACCGATTTAAATTTTTTTAATAGCCGTTTAGGTTTAAATTTTACCTGGTATAAATCAAATAGTAAAGATCAGATTATACCGGTTGCAACTGCGCCAACTTCGGGCTTTACTTCTGTGTTTTTAAATGCAGGTGAAATTGAAAATAAAGGTGTTGAAGTAACGTTGAAAGGCACACCGGTAAAATCTAAAAATTTTAATTGGGATGTAACTGTAAACTTTTCTTCAAACAAAAATAAAATATTATCCATTTATCCCGGTCTGCAGGAAATAGTAATTGGAAGCCAATATGGTTATTCTAATTCGTCAGTAACAATGAAATATGTGCCGGGCCAATCTGTTGGTGATATTTATGGAACACCCTGGATAAGATATGGCGATGATAAAAACCCAATGTATCCTGATAAAAATTTGCCTTTATTAATTGGTGATAATGGTTTTCCAATGCTCACACCAACTTCCGATCAAAAAATATTAGGTAATTCATATCCTAAATGGATGGGCAGCATTGGTAATTCTTTTACTTACAAAAACTGGAGTGTATATTTTCTTTGGGATACTCGTCAGGGTTTAGAAAAGTATGACCAATTCTATAATTTCATGTCATCGTTTGGCGAAACACCGCTTACGCTTAACCGCGATCAAACAGTTGTTTTTAATGGTGTTTTAGCGGATGGAACTCAAAATACAAAAGCTGTTTGGCTTGGTCAGGGCGTCGGTCCGGATGGAGTAGATTATGGCGCCGGATATTATCGAAATGTTTTTAGAGGAATCTCAGAAAATTTTGTTGAAGATGCGTCGTGGATAAGATTGCGCACTGCAACTTTATCTTATTCGTTGCCACAAAAATTATTTGATCATTCATTTATAAAAAATATAAATCTTGCATTTACCGGAAATAATTTACTGTTATTTACAAAATACAGAGGCTTCGATCCTGAATCAAGCTCCACTCCTTCCGGAAGTAATGTAAACGGTTTTGCAGGCTTTACTTATCCTGCGCTTCGCAGTTATATTTTCACATTAAATGCTGGATTTTAAAATCAACCAATATGAAAAGAAATATTTTATATACGTCGCTATTTATTGCCATTATTTTTGTTGCAAGCAGTTGTAAAAAATATCTTGATATAAATCAAAACCCCAATGCAGCCGAAGAACCGCCTATCAACGGATTGCTGGCAAACAATACTTATAATACCGCTTACAATGTTTTTAATATAAGTAATTATACTTCTTATTATGTGCAATATCTTTCATCGCCCAACCCGGCAAGTGCTGTGGATATTTATGATATTGTAGATGCCAGTGGCACCTGGGATGGAATTTATAATACGTTAACTGACTTGTATGATATGCGAAGATTTTCTGCAGAAAAAAGTTTGAATGCATACATTGGTGTTGCAGATATTTTACTTGCGCTGCACATAAATATGTCAACAAATTTATGGGGAGATGTTCCTTATTCAAATGCATTTTTGGGCGTGAGTAATCTTACTCCGAAGTTTGATAATCAACAGGCGCTTTTTGATACTTGCCTTACACTTTTAGATGCTGGAATTACAGCGCTTCAACAACCCGATGCTTCTGGCGAATTGGATGCGCCAAGCGATTTTATTCATGCGGGCAATGCAGACGCATGGATAAAAACGGCACATGCAATAAAAGCAAGAATGCTAAATCAATTAAGTAAAACTTCTAATTATAACGCCGATAATATTTTAGCCGAATTATCATCTGCCTATGCAAGCAATACTGATGATGCACAGGTAACAAGTTTTGCAGTGCGCAATCCCTGGGCACAGGTTGCAATTAATAATGCAGGCTTGAATTTGGATGGATGGCTTTCTACTTATTTTGTAAATGCAACTGATGGCGTTACCTATGGTGTTTTTGATCCGCGCCTGCCATTGATAACTGATACAACACAATACGGCGATTATCGCGGTACGCCAAATGGACAAGGCCGCACCGGCACAGGAACAGAACAAAAAGAATGTTATATTTCTGTAGATAAATGGTATTCAAGTACAAACTCTCCTTTGCAAATAATTACTTATTCCGAATGTAAATTTATTGAAGCAGAAGCAGCATTTAGAAAGGGTGATAAAGTAACTGCATATAGCGCTTACATGGCTGGCATTTTAGCCAACATGCAAAAAATGGGCGTTTCAGATTCAGCAATTCTACGTTATACAACCAGTTCTGTTGTAAATGTTGGCTCAGCTAATTTATCGCTTGCCCTTATTATGAAAGAAAAATATGTTGCCTGCTTTTTAAGCCCTTTAACCTGGGATGATATGCGCCGTTTCGATTATAATTATAAAAATTTTACGCTTCCTGTAAATGCAGTAATAACAACTTTTATTCGCAGAATGAATTATCCTACAGTTGAAATTTCTACGAATGGAGACAATGTTCCTTCTGTGCAATTGACCGATCATCTTTGGTGGGATCAATAAATCGAAATGAAATAATGTTTTAAAAAGATTGCAATTAATGCAATCTTTTTTTGTTTCAAAACTTTATTATCTTTGAAATTGTATAAGTACTTATATATTTTATGAATTTTTATCAAACACTTGGTTATCTTGTTTTTGGCAGCCGCTTAAAAAGATTAAGCGAAGCATTTTTGAATGATGTAAATCAAATTTACAAAACGCATAAAATTCCTTTCGAGGCATCCTGGTTTCCGGTATTTTACCTTCTGTCTGAAAAAAATGAAATCACCATTCGCGAAATTTCAAACGAATTAAATATTTCTCATTCAGCAGCAAGCCAGCTAATAAGTAGCCTTCAAAAAAAAGGATTATTAAAATCAGTTCAATCAAAAAAAGATGCAAGAAAAAAAGCAGTTTCTTTTACTGCAAAGGGAGAAAAATTATTGCAGAGAATTGAGCCGGTTTGGACTGCCTTGCAAGAAGCAATGGAAACGCTTGCCGCAGAAGCACCCAACAGTAAAAAAATATTGAAAGCCTTAACCGAGATAGAAAAAAATATTCAAAAAATAACTTTATTCGAAAGAGTAAGAACTATTATGAAGTAAAAATGAATTGGTTTTATATATGGATAAAAATTTGTGTTTAGATAATAACTGGTTAAGTTTTGAACAAATTAAAATGCTGCTGAATGAAAATTTGCAAATTTTAATTAGTGCTGATGCGCAACAGAGTATTATCAAATGCCGTGAATATCTTGATAAAAAATTAACCAATTCCAACGCAGTTTTTTATGGTATTAATACGGGTTTTGGGTTTCTGCAAAATGTAAGAATTGATAAAGATCAAATTGAAAAATTACAATATAACTTATTAAAATCCCATGCCTGCGGAGTTGGTGAAGAAGTACCAAAAGAAATGGTAAAGCTGATGCTGGTTCTGAAAATAAAATCACTCAGTTATGGTTATAGCGGCGTACAATTAGAAACCGTGAAACGCTTGCTGGATATGTATAATAACGATGTGCTGCCTGTTATTTATACACAAGGTTCGTTAGGTGCTTCAGGTGATTTGGCGCCACTCAGTCATTTAAGTTTACCATTAATTGGTTTCGGAGAAGTTTATACACGAGGCGCACGAATTACATCAAATAATCCGAATGAAAGTGAATGGATAAAAATGAGTGCTGATGAAGCTTTGAAAAAATTTAACTGGCAACCAATTCAGCTGCAAAGCAAAGAAGGTTTGGCATTAATAAACGGCACACAATTTATGAGCGCTTATGGAATATATTGTTTAAAAAAATGCGAACAGTTAATAAAAATAGCTGATTTAATTACTGCTTTATCATTTGATGCATTTGATTGTTTAAGCGAACCTTTGAATGAATTAATCCATAAAATTCGTCCATACAAAGGACAGATAGAAACAGCAGCAACACTAAGAAAATATTTGAAAGGAAGTGAAATTATCTCACAAAAAAAATCGCAGGTACAAGATCCATATTCTTTTCGTTGTGTGCCGCAAGTACATGGTGCGACAAAAGATGTTTTTGAAAATGTGTTGAATATTTTTCTTACCGAAATAAATTCGGTAACTGATAATCCTAATATTTTTCCCGATGAAGATCTGATTTTAAGCGGAGGAAATTTTCATGGCCAGTCTTTGGCATTGCATTTAGATTTTCTTGCAATTGCAATGAGCGAATTAGCAAGCATTAGCGAAAGAAGAATATATCAGTTAATTAGCGGGCAAAGAAACTTGCCTTTATTCTTAGTAAAAAATCCGGGATTAAATTCCGGTTTTATGATTCCGCAATACACAGCCGCAAGTATCGTGAGTGAAAATAAGCAACTGTGTACACCAGCAAGTGTAGACTCAATTCCATCATCCAACAACCAGGAAGATCATGTAAGTATGGGCGCAAATGCGGCAACAAAATGCTTACGCGTTGTAAATAATGTTGAAAAAGTTTTAGCCATTGAATTGCTGACAGCCGCACAGGCACTGGATTTCAGAAGACCACTGAAAAGCTCTTCAACAATTGAAAATTTATTTTTTTTATTTAGAAAAAAAGTTTCGTTTAATGAAGAAGACAGAGTGTTGCATGATGATATAATAAAGGCGATTGATTTTGTAAGAACATGGATTGTGAAGGATTTAAAAGATAATAAGGAAATTGAGATTTCAATAAAGTTATGATGTACAAGAGTGCGACGCAACAAAAGTTTAATTTTTATTCAAAAGCTAAGTACATAATAAAATCATATTAATTCTACAAATCTTCCCAAATCATGGTTCAAACATATGATGCAATAAAATACAAAACACCAACCGGCACACAACTTAACTGTAAAGGTTGGATTCAGGAAGCAGCTTTGCGCATGTTGCTGAATAATTTAAACCCTGAAGTTGCTGAAAAACCGGATGAATTAATTGTGTACGGCGGACGCGGAAAAGCTGCACGAAATTTTGAAGCGCTCGATAATATTATTGCATCATTAAAAATTTTGGAGAATGATGAAAGCTTATTAATTCAAAGCGGTAAACCGGTTGGTATTTTAAAAACACATCTTGAGGCACCGCGTATTTTAATATCCAATTCACAACTCGTTCCTAAATGGGCAACATGGGAACATTTTGATGAATTGGAAAAAAAAGAGTTGATGATGTACGGACAAATGACTGCCGGAAGCTGGATCTACATTGGCTCGCAGGGCATTGTGCAGGGCACTTATGAAACATATTCTGCCATTGCTAATAAACATTTTAACGGCAGTTTAAAAGGAACATTAAATGTTACCGCAGGCCTCGGCGGCATGGGCGGCGCACAGCCTTTAGCAATTACAATGAATGAAGGTGTTGCACTTATTGCCGAGGTGGAAGAATGGCGCATCGATAAACGAATTGAAACAAAATATCTTGACGAAAAATATATTGATATTGATGAAGCAATTGATCGCAGTTTACTTGCAAAAAAAAATAAAGAAACTTTATCGATCGGAGTAAAATGCAATGCTGTAAATCTTTTAGAAAGATTAATTGAAAGAAACATTGTTCCTGATACATTAACTGATCAAACATCCGCACACGATCCTTTGATTGGTTATTGGCCGCACGAAATTTCTTATGAGCAGGCAAAAATTTTAAGAGAAAAAAATCCACAGCAATATCTGGAATATGCTTACAACAGCATGTACCGGCATGTAGAATTAATGTTGCAGTTACAACAACGCGGTGCAATTACTTTCGATTATGGTAATAACATTCGTGCTCGTGCAAAAGAACGCGGATTACAGAACGCATTTGATTTTCCTGGATTTGTGCCTGCCTATATTCGCCCGCTTTTTTGTGAAGGAAAAGGTCCGTTTCGCTGGGCTGCTTTAAGCGGCGATGCAAACGATATTGCAGAAACAGATAAAATAATTTCATCAATGTTTCCTGAAAATAAATCGTTACAACGCTGGCTAAAATTAGCAAAAGAAAAAATTGCATTTCAGGGTTTACCTGCAAGAATTTGCTGGCTCGGGCAAGGTGAAAGAGAAAAAGCAGGACTTGCATTTAATGAATTAGTGCGCACAAAAAAAGTAAAAGCGCCTATCGTTATTGGTAGAGATCATCTTGATACGGGAAGTGTTGCAAGTCCAAACCGCGAAACAGAATCAATGCTCGATGGCAGTGATGCTGTTGCAGATTGGCCTATTTTAAATGCCTTGCTAAACACTGCAAGCGGAGCAAGCTGGGTAAGCTTGCATCATGGTGGTGGCGTTGGGATGGGTTACAGCATTCATGCAGGAATGGTGATTGTTGCCGATGGAACAGAAGAAGCAGCCAACCGCTTGAAACGTGTGCTGCGCAACGATCCTGGCATTGGAGTAATTCGTCATGCAGATGCTGGTTATGAAATCGCAAAAGATAATGCAAGAAAATTTGGATTGGATTTGGAAGAAAGATTGAAGTAAATTATTTAGATATTTAAGGTTAAAAAAATAAATTTTTTTCCTAAAATAATTCATAGAAAAAATTTTATGGATATTAAAAATGCGCACCCTTCAGAATTTGAAAAAAAAGAAGTGCAGCAAATTGCACACAAGAAAAAACAAAAAGTATGGATAGGAACTTATATCGTTTTAGCGCTCATCTGTATTACTGCATATTTTTTATTACGCTTAGAAATATTTAAAATATTTGGTTCTTACCGGCCACTAATTGTAAAATTATTGCTAGCTGGTTTTTTCGCTTTTATCGTTCTCATCATCACAAAAATAATCGAAGGTATAGTTGTAAAACGTTCCCATACAAGAGCCATTCAGTATAATATGGTTCGGTTAATAAGATTATTAAGCATAGTAATTATTACATTTATAATTATTTCTTTTCTTAATTCTAACTGGTACACAGCTGCAGTTTCGTTAGGATTAATTTCTTTGCTTTTAGGCTTTGCTTTACAATCTCCCATCTCATCTTTAATAGGATGGTTTTATATTGTAATTCGCGTTCCATATAAAGTTGGCGACAGAATTGCAATGGAAAACTTTACCGGCGATGTGGTAGAAATAAATTATTTCGATACCACACTTTGGGAATTTGGCGGCCAATATTTAACCAACGATTTACCCAGCGGTCGTTTAATTCGTTTTCCTAACAGCATGGTTTGGCAATCGGGTGTTTACAATTATTCATGGAGTAAATTTCCCTATATATGGAATGAAATTCCTTTTCATATTGCCTACTCGAGCGACTTTCAATATGTTGAACAAACTATTCGCACAACCGCTAAAGCAGAAATGGGACAAGAGATGGAAGAAAAAGTAAACCAAATGCGAAACATTATTAAACAAACACCTGTTGATGAATTGGAAATAAAAGAATATCCTTTTGTAAATTTTCGTATCAACGATAATACCTGGGTCGAAGTTCTTTTAATTTATCTTGTAGAACCTAAGCAGGCAGCGGCTTTGCGCTCATCATTAATAAAAAAAGTTATTGCTGCTTTATTACAACAACCGGATAAAGTAATGTTTCCCAAAGGGGATTCAAGATAATCTTTTGTACTTAGCATTTTTACTACTATCAAACTTCGTTGCGTCGCACTCTTGTACTTTCTGTTCTTTATTCAACAATTGATCAGTCGCAAACTGCATTTAAAACCGATTAAAATTCGCAAATAAACTTTGCGATGTTTTGCGTTTTCTTTGTGTTCTTTGCGGTAAATTTAATCTCGCTTATTTAAGCGGTAATATTTAATGATCTTCAAAAAATTTAAAAAATTCAAATTTAAAGACCTAACATGAATACAAACCTTCATTTTGTTGGCATTTCAGGAAGTTTACGCAAAGGCTCCTTCAATACAAGTTTATTAAATGCTGCATTAGAATTATTGCCCGAAAATGTTACAATGGAAACTGCTTCCATTGCAGAAATTCCTTTATACAATGCCGATTTCGATTTGCCTGCGGCGACAACACGTCCGCAAACAGTTACAATTTTCAGAAATATCTTAGCAAAAGCAGATGGGCTTGTTATTGTTTCGCCCGAATATAATTACTCAATCCCCGGAGGTTTAAAAAATGCAATTGATTGGGCATCGCGCGGCGAAGATGCTCCTCTACTTCGCAAGCCTGTTGCTATAATGGGCGCTACGCCCGGCATGTGGGGCACAGTTCGCATGCAACTTGCTTTTCAATCGGTATTTATTTTTCTTGACATGAAACCTTTGTACAAACCAGAAGTGCTGGTGGCAAAAGCAAATACAAAATTTGATGAAAGCGGTAAACTGATTGATCAAACCACACGCGATATTGTAAAGAAAAAATTAGAAGCATTTAAAGAAATGATTCTTCAATTAAAAGCATAAAAATCTTCTTATAATATTTAATTTCTCAATAATTTTTCATGCCTGATTCATCAATAATAATTTATTGATGCCGGCGCAGCTGGATCGATGGCTGCAAGCGAATTATCTGCTGCCGGAAAAAAAGTTATTGTACTGGAAGCGCGCAATCGTTTAGGCGGAAGAATTCATACAATAAACAATAATTTTTTTACTCAGCCAATTGAAGCAGGTGCAGAATTTATACACGGCAAATTGGGCGCAAACACTACATTGCTAAAAAAGCAAATGTTGAAAACAATAAAACAAAGGAAAATTTTATCGTTTTAAAAAAGGAGAATTTATAATCCGATACTTAAGCACTGCTTCATTTCCTGTTGTAACTATCTTCCATAAAGCGCTGTCTTCTCTAATAATTTCTTCTTTGCCATTTCTATTCGACTAAATCAATAACTTTTTATGATATCCTTTTTGAATATTTCTGAAACAGAAAAATTAATAATTTTGAATAAGCATAGGAAAGATAAGTAATGGGAAGTAAAATTGCCAGTAAAATTTCAAAGTTCCGCGACAAATGCTTTGCTGATAAGATTGTGAGAATGAAAAACGCAAATTGTAATTATCACCGCTTGCATTTAACGCAATGTTATCGGTGGTTTGAAAACCCGGACGTAAAAAATTCTGCAAATTATTTACACCTCTTGCCAGCCATGGAGTTGGCTGAATATGCCCCGTATAAACTAAACCGCCGGGAAAAGTTGTAGTAAAAGTTTGATTAGGATCGTAAGTTCCATTGTATTGAGGAATTAACTGACCCTGAAATTTGGGACCCCATACATCATAATCATTATCATTCAAACCGCCGCCTTTACCATCACCAAAAGCATACAATTCATTTTCACCAGGTCCATATTCATTTTGCAAACGCGGAAAAGCAAGAAAACCTTTATCAATTGAGTTAGTCGAATTTAATTCAACAGTAAATCCCTTTTTCTTTAAACCTTTTTTAGTAGTAATTAAAATGGCGCCATACTGTGCGCGGCTGCCATACAATGCAGCAGCAGTGGGTCCTTTCAGCACTGTGTAAGTTTCTATATCATCAGGGCTAATGTTCCAGGTGTCTGAATTTATTGGAATGCCATCTACAACATATAAAGTAATTTCATTCCCTCGCAAAATAACAGTTGGTTTGCGAAGCAATTCTGCAGAAGGTCCGATGGATAAACCTGCAACTTTTCCCTGCAAACCGGTAATAGGATTTTGGTCTCTTGCTTTCACCAAATCTTCACCATTTACCTGCTGAACAGCATAGCCAATTCGCTTCACTTCTTTTCTTACGCCAAGCGCTGTTACTACAACTTCGTTTAATTGGTTTGATGAAACGGAAATTGGAATAGTAATAAATTCATCATTCATAATTTTGAATGATTTATTTTCATAGCCAACAGAACTTACAATTAATTCATCATTTTTATTTGCATGAATAGTAAATTCTCCAGTGTTGTTTGTGGAAGTTGCTTTACCGGAATTTTTGATTGAAACTGTTGCGCCTGCAACGGGCGTTTGCGCTGAATCTTCAATCACTTTTCCTCTTACTTCAAAATCCTGTGCATCAACTGAAATAAATAAAAAAAAGAAAATACATAATGAAACATATTTTCTAAATAGTTGGGTAATTTGTGGCGTCATAAATAAAGTATTAGTTTAATTGATGCCGCAAAACTATGTTTACGCAAAGCCAAATCGCTGCAAAAGGCTGTTATTAAATAATGATGCAATTGTAAAGGAATGATGAAGGAATTGTAAACTTTTTGTGAGTAATAAACATTTTAATACCAGAAAATTTCAATGATAAATTTCATTTAAGAAAAATAGGGTTATTGAAGAATTAAATTGGTGTCTATTTGTGTAAGAGCAGCAATTATTTCTTAAGTTTATTCGTGTACAAAATCTTTCCATCAAAATCTATAAACTGAAAAAGCAACTCTTTTTCGGTGAGACTAACTGTAAGAAATCCATAATCCTGCGCTGTAAATTTTGTGTATGGCGCTGATGTAACCGGTCTTGCTTCAGAGCCTGCGCCAGAAATAAATTGTTTAAAATGCAAGCCATTTGGTTCATCATATTCTAACTGATGTTCATGCCCGCAGAAATATGCATCTACTTTATATTTTTCAAAAATGTTCTGAAACGAATTAATAAAATCCTGCAGCTTTCCTTTGCGCATTCCCGCAGAATATAACGGATGATGACCAACCATAAACTTCCATGTTGCAGTGCTTTTCTTCAACGCATTTATCAGCCATTTTTTTTGTGCAGTTGTGTCTGCTGTGCGCACTTCCTTTTCATAATCTTCGTCTGAATAATAATCTTTTTCAAACGGACTGGTATCAATAAAGAAGAATTCTGCTGTTTTAGTTGTGTCTTTTCCAATTCTTTTTTTAATGCTGAAATATCTTGCAGGCATATTCCATCGCTGACTGATTTTACTGTATGCAACTTCCGCATCAGGATTGCTTTTATAATCGTGATTGCCTAAAGCAACATACCAATTCACATGCGTTTCATGACGCGCATAAACATTTTCAAAAGAAGATTGCCAGCTTGGGTCATACTCGCTCACAACACCGTTCGGATAAAGATTATCTCCGGTTGAAATAATGAATGAAGCGCCAATACCTGCAATTGCATCGGCTAATTTATCAGCAACTGCTTTCTGATAAAATTCACCATGTCTTCCCCAGTCACCAATCACGCAAAAATTTAAAGACGAATCTAATCTTTGAATATTTTTAATTACGCCGCCTTTATAGCCTGCAGCAATTTCTTTATCATAATTATTTTGAGAAAATGAATGAAAAGAAAAGAAAATAAGCAATAATAAAACGAACAAAATTTTTGTCATGCTATGATAATTTGTTAGCAGATTTTATTGATTTAATTTATACACGTAAACTGCAAATGTTTCCGGAATAATATTTCGTGTTCCGGGTTGAAACTGCGGAGCGCTTAAATAAATTTTATGTGTGAGCGGATCGAGCGCCATAGTTTTTGCACGATATGTTGTATGAAGCGTTTGCGCAACAGAATAATCATCTGCCGAATTTTGTTTGATAATTGTAACAGTTGCATCAGCATTTGAAACGATAACAAGTTTGTTTACAGCATCGTAAGCAACTGCATCAACACCTGCGCCGATGGGAACTGTTGTAATCACTTTTCCAGAATTAATATCAACCACGCTCATACCTTTATTTTGGCGGCACACAGTAAATAACCGCTTATTATTTTTATCCATCGCTATGCCTGTTGGACCTCCGCATGGCGACAAAGGATAATTCTGAATAACTTTCATTTGTTTTACATCAATTACATTTAAGCTGCTTTTATCTTCAAGATTATTATAGATTAATCCGTTCCCGTCCGACACTGCAAATTCAGGTGCGCCGCCAAGATCAATGGTTTTTATTTCTTTTAAATCATTTACATCAATTACACATGCAGCATTTCCATCTCCGCAAAAAGCGAATACTTTTTTGGAGAAAGGATCATAAATGATTCCGTCAACATCCGGCTTACTTACCGGAATTGTTGCAATGGTTTTCAAAGTTTTTAAATCAAATGCAACCACTGCATTTCCCTTTCCATCACTGATAAAACCTTTGTTAACATCATTCACAATTGCAATTCCGTGAACGCCCTGCATGTTATCAACTGAACCGATAACTTTTTCCGTATTTAAATCAATTACGTTTACAGAAGTGCCGTGAGAAATATATAATCTATGATTGATTGTATCAATTGAAAGATAGTCGTAGCCGCCGTTTCCAGGCACTGATATTTTTTTATCGAATGCATAAATGCTGTCTTGCTGCGCAAAAGATTTTGCAATTAAAGCAAGAAAAAAAATGAAGATAAAAGTTTGTTTAATCATGAGTAATTTTCTCTCAATGTATACATTAATTCGTTAGTGAAGATTGCCGGCGTTTTTATTTGAAGGATAAGCGCCAATGTCATTATTGTATTTTGAATTTCCGGCATTAATTGCTGGAGAGCCTGGTTGTAAATGAAAATCGTAAGCAAAAGGAGCGCCATTTGGTGCAGCAATTCTTCCGTCATAATTTACAAACAAAGGATTTAAATCATTGATGTTTTTTGAAATCAGATCAGAAGGCTGCGGTACTCCAACACCATCAGTCGGATAAAAATTTGCCCTTAAATTGATTGCAATTGGAGGAGTAACAGTGCTGTCAGTATAGTTGTCAACAGACGCATAAAAAAGATTGTTTCCATAAGTTGTATGCGTTATATCTGCATCGGAAAATATTTCTAATCCCTGGTAATTATTCACCATGATATTATTGAATACGTGACCGATTGCATTCACACCAATTGATACGCCTCTGCCCGGTTCTGCTGCGCCTCTTCTCCATCCGTTTGAAACAAAAGTGTTGTTATAAACTTCAACCTCCGTTTGCGGGAAAGGAGCGACATCACTGGTTTCTAACTTAACGCCTGTGCCTGCCTGACTCCAAATCACATTGTAAGCAACTGTACCCGTTACACCGGATTTAATATTGATTGCTTCACCATCAGTGCTGCCTGATGAAGAAATTGTGTTGCCGATAATGTTTACTTTAGCTCCACTTTGTATTCGTATTAAATCATCCTGACCGTTTGTGAACCACGAATTTTCTATATCAACATTTATGGGTGCATTAATAAAAACGGATTTTCTTGAGCTGCCTGTGGGATCAGGGCCGCCGGTATTGTTCACGTGTGTCCAAATTATTGTTACTGCCTGAGCGCTGTCGCACTGAAAACCTCCCCAGGTGCCTGGCTGTTTGGTATCTGAATCAAACCAAACAGGCTGCGCCTGTGTTCCCACTAATTCTAAAACGCCCTGAATATTAACCTGCGAATTATTTAATACGATTACAATTGCGCCGGGTTGCGCATATAAAGTATCGTCTTTTTTTACGGTAACATCCTCCGTTATGTAATAGGTTTTCCCTGCTAACAAAGTGCCCTTTGCAAAAGCAGGAATTGTATCAGAATTTATTGGATGCGATTCGGGTAATGCAACTGTTGTAAAAGTTGTAACTTCTTTTTTTGAACAGGATGTAATCACAACTGCGAAAGCAATGCACGTAATAAATAAAGCTAAAGATTTTTTCATATTGAATAACTTTTATTAATGTGAGTAACGAATGCCGATGTTGAAGTTGGCTTTGTAAATATCCTTCCCAACGGTGATGCCATTGATCTCGATGAGTGTAGGCGTATTTAAAATATTATTAAGTTTTCCGAATAAAGTAAAATGATTGCTGAACGATTTTTCCGCAGATAATGAAAGAAATGATTGCGGCTGCTGATAATAATCATATCCATAATTCGGATAAACTTCAGACAACGTTTTGCCGATAAATTCATACGCTAATTGTGCAAAGATTTTTCTTTTATCATTCTTATATAATAAAGAAAGATTGACCACATTATTTGATTGACCCTGCAACGGTCTTGTTTGCGTTTTAAAAATTGTTCCCCCAGTTAAAGATGCAGAGTCAGGAACGATTTTAGGAGAATTTACATTTGAATGAATGAACGTATAATTTCCTGTAACACCAAAGTTGCCAAAGTATTTTGTAACCACTAATTCAGCACCAATAATTGTGGCATCAGCAAAATTTTGCGGAGTAAAAACTAATTGACCACCGCTCAAATCAATCAATGTATTTTCAATAGGGTTTTTTAATCTCTTATAAAAGCCGCTTACAAATAATTGCTCTTCATCTCTTGGAAAATATTCATAACGCAAATCAAAATTATCTGCTACAGTGTGCTGCAGATAAGGGTTTCCAACTTCATCATAATTTATTCCTCTTATTGTGTAAGGAACCAACTCATAATAATTCGGACGTGAAATAGATTTGTAGTAAGATGCACGGAGATTTGTTTTTGCATTCAATTTAAACTTTATCATTGCGCTTGGCAAAAGATCAGCATAAGTTTTCTTTAAACTGCTTTCAGGATTAGGATCAAAAGTGTTGATGCTGTAACCCTGCGAAGTATTTTCATAACGAACTCCGCCAACAATATCCAATGCTTTCAAAGATATTTTTGCTTCAGCAAAACCTACAGAAATATCTTCATGCGCCTGATAATTATTGACATCATAATTAAACGTACCATGCGGATTATACACCGTCCATTGCGCAGAATTTATATCCATAAACACTTGTTTAATTCCTGTGATTGTATCTGCAGGAATTGGACGAAGATCATATTCGTTTTGCTCGTTACTTCTATCTTTATGACGATATAAACCTCCGGCTTTTAGCTCTAATAAGACAGTGTTAAATTTCTGTTTGTAAGTAAGATTGCCAATGATATTATAATCTTTGTCGGAATTGTGTTGCCAAATCCTTGAGATACCATCAAAATAAACAGGCGTTGTAACGAAATGACCTGCAGAATCAATGTATATTTTTTTATTCGTGCTGATAGTTGCTTCATCCGGAGATTTTTTTACGGCGCTTGAAAAAACACCTGCCCAATCAAAAAATAAATGAGGTGTAAGAATATGCTTGCCTTCAACTTTTAAATTTTCTAAATATTCGTGATTAGTTAATGAGCGGTCATCGCCGCCAATTGGTCCTGTGCCTGCAATAGTTCTTCCGCCGTTTCCTCCAACAATTGCGGTGTCAATGCTCAAACGTGCCTGAGCTAAGTAACTGTAGAGAAAAATATTATTAATGATTATTTTGTTTTTGTCATTAAAATTATAATCTACATGAAGCGATAAACCGTTGTTTAATTGTTGTGTTGAAGAAGTTCTGTTAGCAACATCGGTGATGTAAGGTTGGAAATGATTATTAGGATCAGGAGAAACTATATTGAATTGAGAATTTGCGCCATAATATTGATTTTGTAAATTATCAGCTATCAATATTCCCAACTTATTTTTTAAAAATCTTTTGCCATAACTGAATCCGGCTAATGCGGTTGTAGGAGCAGATATTGAATTAAAGTCAAGATTTGATCTGCTGAAATCGTTTGGTTGCGCAGTATAATTTGCACCAAATTTTTGATAAATACTTTGCTGCTGAATATCTGATTTTGAAAACGTAGTATATTTTCTGTTGAAAAAAATATTACTGTAACCAATCGAGCCGGTAACTTTAAATTCAGCAGAATCAGGCGCATCCTTCATCACAAGATTTACTGTGCCGCCAATTGCATCGCCTTCCATTTCCGGAGTAAGTGACTTACTTACTTCAATTTTTTGCAAAAGATCTGAAGGAACAATATTTAAAGAAACAAATCTTGATTTTTCATCCGGACTTGTAATTTTTACTCCATTAATTAACGTGTTGTTGTAACGAGGTTCCATTCCGCGGATGATTGCATAAGCTTCATCTGCGCCGCTGTTTTTTTGAAGCGTTACGCCGCTCATTCGCTGTAAAACATTGGCAGCATTAATATCCGGCGATCTTTCCATTGCTCTTGCAGAAATTACATTGGTAATATTGTTCGCATTTTTTTCAGAAAGCCTTGAAGAAGATTCGTTCTCTCCGTTTATTTTACTGAATACATTTACATTTTGCAGCGCACCAGAAATTTCAGTTAATTGAACAGAAATTTCTTTTTTATCGTCATCGTCTAATTTAATTTGCTTATCATATAAAAGAAATCCTACGAATTGAATTTTGACCTCGTAAGTGCCCGCAGTAAGTTCTTTAAATTTAAATTCGCCATCCAAGGATGTAGTGATAGAGCGGCTTTCACCTGTAGTATTATTTTTACAAGTTACAGATGCGCTGTTTAGTGGCTCGTGATTTGTGTTAAAAACTGTACCTTTTAAAACAGATTGAGAATATACAAATAAAGAGAATATTAAGCCGGTTACAGTAAGTAAAAGTTTTTTGTTCATGTTGCTTCACATTATTTGTGCAAATGTGAAAGCAAGTAGGAATTTAAAAATCTAATTTTAAGAACTTAATAATAAGATGACTTATACTTAATAATCATTTCATAAATCCATAACATATATGTTACATAATTAGTTTATTGGCAAATTGAAATTTGAACTTTCTATTATAAGTACAGTCTAAAGTCGATATTATTTAGCATGGCATTTCCTATTCTAATAATTCTATAATCGTTGATTTTAAATTTGAAATAATTATTGTTTTATAAGTCTGTTGCTCTTTAGCTCATCTAATTCTTCAAGCATTTCAAGGTAACGTCCAAATAAACTCCTTGCGAATAAACATACATGCAAAACGGTTGTAATAAATCTGGGGTATCCATCGTTCACCAAGATTAAAATCCAAAATTTCAAACGGAATTTTTTCAGGTTGTATTTTTTCAAGTGCTTCGGCACTACGATTCAATTGTATTTCATTGGGCCTTTTCTTTAATTCTTCTTTTGCGATGTTGAGCTTGCTAACTACATTGCCGCTTAAAAACTGATCCGCAGTTTCCCATTTGTTATTGATGGGATTGATATAAATATGATTGCCTAAAGATTGAATTGTTTCAGCTTCTGTTTGTTCTGTAGCTGCAGAAATAAAGTCGATGTCGACTCTTCCTTTTTCATTCAAACTTTTTGCTAACGCTTCTACAGGATTATCTGTATGAAATACTTCTTGTTTTTGAATAAGTGATTGTGTAAGAATATCCGCTTTTATGAATTGCTCACCTTCCTTTCTTTCCAGCGAAGCAAGCATTACAGAGCCGAATGCTTCATCTTTTAATATGCGATTCCGATTGCCTGTTGAATTTAAAATACCATACTGCAAAACGAGTTTATCATAGGAATGATTGAGATTATTCCTTAATTGAGGATATTCTATATTTTCTTTTGATTCTTTATCGCTTAATTCTAAGAACGCATCCCTCAAAACTGTATATTGGTTATAGAATTCAACATCTTTTTTTTCTTGCAAGCTTGGAAGGAAAACTGGGTTCTCGCCTTTGTTTGCGGCATAAGAAACAAATCCAACACTGCCGTTATGAACTATTAGTGTTCCTTCTTTATGATAGGGATTAATCGTTTTTAATTCTTCTGATTTTTTTTCTTTATTGTTAAGTTTCAGATGAAATGCAGTATCGCCTTCATTAAAAAAATCGTGTTTATATTCAAGAAGTTTTTTTGATAGATTATTCAGTTCAGCCATAATCGCTGAAGCATTCATCCAGTCTGCAGGGAAATCAATTTCTTCTATATTTGAATAAAATTTATACACATACTGTTTGGAAGAATGCGACTTTGCCGTTATTAAAACAAAAGCTTCATGATCTGGTTTGTCTGCAGCTTTTATACTGTTTACTATCCTCGCTGTTTGCTTTTGAACAACCTTTGAATCAAGGTCATTGACATAAGCCATAGCTCGGCTTATGTTTTCAGCCGGTTCAATATCAAAGAGTCCCAATTGCACAGAACTATTGTCTGCTTTGCTTTGAGGAATAGGAAGAAAAGTCAGTTTCTTTCCCTCTGAGATTGATTCTTCTTTAACTGGTGATAATGCAAAAGATTTTTTATTGAAACGGTGAGCAATAGCTTCTCTAAGTGTTGCTGCTAATTTTTCACTAATAGCATTTATATCTGCTTTCTGCCATACCGTTTGATGAGCATCGCCATATTGATTTTTACCGGCTTTTATTTCATCACCGGTAATTATTTCAGCATGTTGATGGATGTATTGATTGATACTGTATTTCCCAAACTCATTTTCCTGCTCAATCGTTTTAAGTAATAATTGTTCTTCTTGTGAAAAATCTTTTTTAGTATTATTTTTTTGAACAATTAATAGATGGCTTGGTGCTTCGGTGTTACCGGTATCCTTCATTAAATTATCAGGCATTACAGAAACACTTACAAAATCTGAATGCGCAAACAAGTAATTTCTAGCTGTTTCATTAGATGAATTATTCAAAAAAGCATCGGTAGTGATATAAGCTAAAATTTTACCGTCTCTAATTTTATCAAGCCCTTTTGCAAAAAAGTAATTATGGATTTTACTTGTTAAAGCCGGCTCTGGAATATTCTTATCAAAAACCCTGAAATTCCCAAACGGAATATTGCTTACAATCAAATCAAAGTTGTTATTATCTTCAATAGGTGTGTTTTCAAAAGCAATGATGTGAACTTTTGCAGGCACTTCGAGAGAACTACACAGAGCCTGCAACACATGTCCGGTTAAAATGTCTTTTTCAACTGCTGTTATATTCTGAAGGGAAGAAAAATTATTGACTGCCTCAGTAATAAATATACCTGCACCACTGCTTGGCTCATAAATATTTTTTGGTTCAATACCTTGTTCTTTTAAAACATTGTATAAAGTTTGCGGAACAACTAATGGTGTATAGAATGCAGTAAGTGAACTGTTTTTAATTGAATCAATTACTTGCTTATACTGTTTTTCATTGAAATGGTCTTGCAAAAGTTTATGCAGCTTTATGATTTCAGGATAAAGTCGCAAATCACTTTCTGTCGCATTAAGTTTTATCCATTCTTCTTTTGTTGTATTGGGATATAATACCGCTTTTATACCGCCAAAGCCTGAGTATTTTTTTAAGATTTCAGCTTTTGCACCGGAAACTTTATCGCCTTGCTTCCAGTGTAAAGCAATGCGTATGGCTTCAATGTTGTCAATTAATTTTTGATAAATGTTATATCCCATACTTCACATTTTCTTTTCTCACTGATTCATTTCTAAATATTCACTGATGGCGCCTGTAACAGCATATCTTAATTGTCTGTCATCTTCATTTTCTTGAGAAAATCCTAATGATTCAAAAACCGGCTTACAATAATTTATCATATTGATAGCCTCATAAACAAGCGTTCCTGATTGTTGTAACTGTTGGTGCGTCTTTTCGAAATCTTCTTCAAGAATTGCGCAGATGTAATTGAACTTTGAGGGCTTTAAATCTTTTGTCAATGCTTGCATGCATTCTTCTTCAATAATGTATGCAGGAGTGTTTGTTTGTTTTAAGTGTTCTACAAAATCTTGTATTGCATCTACTTTAGCAGAGAGGTATTTAGTTAAGTTACCTTCCTCGGTTAAAGTGATAAATAGATCAGGATTATTTTGACTGATATACTCATGAAGTTTTTTAATAACTATTTCCTGCATTTACTTTGAATTTTTAAGCCTCAATAGTGAGGATTAATAAGATTTTACATTCCAAAAAATGATTTAATTACTGTTGCTACAACAACGAGAAATACACAACTTCCAAACCATGCTGCCGCTACTTTGCCTGTATCGTGTTCGCCATGATTCCAATGATTAAAAACTTTAACTGCTCCAACTAAGCCTACTAATGCTCCCA
>JBPCKN010000016.1:0-101416 GCA_051004255.1 Chitinophagaceae bacterium
TCCTAATTTTGTTTTGATTAACTTAGATTCGACTTTCATGATCTGACATTTTTGGGATTAATTAATAGTTGTTGTTACTTTAAAGTTAATCCCAACTGTCAGATTAAATCTTGACTATTTCACTTAATTCCATTTCATTCTATTCATGCAAGGCATACAGCTTAATGCGAAAACTATGAAAGCCATTATTAAAGCAAAACATTTCATGATCAAGTGCAAATGTAAAAAATAATGACACGTAACATTTTCAGTATTGGGAAAAATTAATCTAAAATTGATTGTAACAAAATTGTTTCAATTTTTAGTTACATCTTCATATTGCTCATATCCATGCCAGCTATAGGATTAGCACCGTGTTCAAAAATGTATTCACTGTTAAGCAAATAAGCACCACTCGTTACGACAACATCGGAAACTTTAAGTCCTGATTTTATCTCAACAATATTATCATCAGTAATACCGGTTTGCACCATGCGGGCTCCATAAACACCAGGTTTTATTTGTATCCAAACGGTTGAACCTTTGCTATCCGTTAATACCGCATCAACTGGAAGGGTGATGGAATTATGTGCGCTTCGGCTGGCAATAATATAAACGGGCATTCCAGGATGTAATTCATTATTTGTATTTTGAATAGTAACACGTACAAGATTTATTCGTGTGTCAGGGTTTATTTCAGGATTGACAAAATCAATTTTGCCATTGATGGTTTGATTATTTAAATCAGGAATTTGCACAGTAACATTTTCCTTATTATCAAGTGATGACATTTGTGTTGTATATACTTGTGCTTCTGCCCAAAGTGTTGAAAGGCTTGCAAGCTGCACCATAGTGCCGCCTTCCGTTACATAATCTCCTTCCTTTACATTTAGCGTTGTAATATATCCTTCTTCCGTGCTATAGAATGAAGTAAGTGTTGAGGTTTGTTTGCTTTCCGCAAGTAGCTTGATTTGTTCATTAGTCATTCCCCACAAGAGCAATTTATTTTTTGCGCTTTCTACAAGTGCACTGTAATTGATCAATGTATTACCAATTGTATTTTGTTGTTGCAAAGCTGTGATGTATTCCTGTTTGGCATTATTGAGTTGTTCACTGTACAAATCGTAGAGCTTATCTCCTTTGTGAACATAATCGCCAATATTTTTTGTATATAATTTTTCAATTCTTCCCTCCACTCTTGCACTTACAGATGAATGTTTATCCTGGTTGAAATTCAATGTTCCTGAAAGTGTGATTTTATTACCAATGCTACCACTTTTTATGGTATCAACCTGAATGTTGCCAAGCATGATTTGTTGAGCGCTGAGATGTATTTCATTGTTTGTATTTACGCTTGTTTTTGGAACTGCAATTAATTTCATTCCGCAGATAGGGCAGTTACCCGGATGATCTTCCATCACCTGCGGATGCATGCTGCAGGTGTAATAAACATCTTTATTAATTGCTGCTGTTGCTTGCTTTTTTTGTTTGCATGAAGTGAAGATAATTGCACTAAGTATGATGAATATTGTATAGATAAATAAACGTACAAGAGTGTGATACAGACTAAGCCGAATAGTAGTATTATTGCCTGGCGTAAAATTTTTATATTTTTTAAGATTATTCATGTTATTTATTTTGAGGATATTTTAATAAAGCTTTCACTATCCACCAAATATTGTGCATTAACTGCAACAGTGTCTGTTGCACTAAGTCCTGAAACTATCTGAGCATCATTATTTGAGCGGATGCCTGTTGTTATTTTATGTGCTATAAATCCGCCATCTTCTTTTATAAATGCAACTTCATTTGCGCCAAGCGAAAGCACTGACGAGGCGGGCAACCATAAACCGTGTGTGTTGCCGGAATAAATATCAGCAGTTACCTTACTGCCGATAGGCAACATTGCCATGTTATTAAAATATACACGTGCAGTAAGCGTTTTGCTGTTGGCACGAAAAAAAGGTTCAATGAAATCAATGTTTCCATTGATTACTGCTGTTGTATCTGTTTCAGGAATGATATGTACAACATCACCTTTTTTTACAAGTGTTTGCTCATTTGGAAAAATTTGTAATGCCGCCCAAACCTTATGATGATCCATAATCATAAATAATGTTTGTCCTTTTTGCACATATATGCCTTCTTTAAGTAGTAACTCTTGTGTTAGTAACGAATTATTATTCATATCGTTTGAGGCAATATCATTGCTCATACCAGCATCGTGTACATGCCCGCTGTAATTGCTATATACACTTACACTGTACGATGGCTGACCCTTTTTTATAACTTCATTCAATTCATTTTTACTCATGCCAAGCAATAACAATTTTTGTTTTGCGGCATTGATAAAAGATGTATTTTCTGCATCATTTTTTAAAATAAATAATAAATTTTGCTGAGCCGTAACTAATTCAGGACTATATATGTCCATTACCTTTTGCCCTTTTTCAACCTGTTGATAACGATAACGCAAATACAATTTCTCTATGCGACCTGAAACACGCGCAGATATTGAGCCTGCGGCTCTTGTATCGTATTCAACAGTGCCGTAAACTTTGACTGGCACGGTTATACTTTTTTGCTGAGGCGTTGTAACAGGCAAGGATGCAATTACAAATTCGTTCGCAGGTTTAAGTAATGTTTCAAGCTGAATGTTGTTGATCGCGGCAGGCGTTGCATTTTTTTTAATCAGTTTCATGCCGCAAATGGGACAATTACCCGGATGATGCTCTAATACCTGCGGATGCATCGAGCACGTATATATATCTTCTGAAGAAGCTGTATTTTCGGCTTTATTATTTTGTTTGTTACTGCAAGATTGCAGAAATGCTGCTGTAATAAATAACACAAGCACATATATCAAAAAATTTTTCATCACTATTACTATTTTATTTCCAATAATTTTTCAAGATCAACCTGCATGGTTAATAATTGTTGTAACTGATTGAGATATTCAAGTCTTGTGCTGTTTAGTGTTTCCCACGCGTCATAGAGTTCAAATAATTCTTCGGTATTTTGTTCATAACCTAGCAGCATGCTTTCATAATTCTTTCTTAAGGCAGGAATAATATTTTTATCAAACAACTCAACCTGCTTCTGCTTTGCAATAATATTTTGCTGCATTTCATAAGCCATTCCTGAATATTCATTTGCCATTGCCTCTTTTTGATTTTGCAATGCAACAGCTTTCCATTTCAAATTTTCAATGTTAGCTTTATTCGCTCTCGTTGACCAGTTTAAAGGAACTTTCATCATAGCCATTAAAGTGTATTGCATTGGAAAACCGCCAAAGCCAAACATGTGATCATACCTTACTCCAAACTGCGGTTTTAAACTTGCACGCTCCACGTTTTGCTGCAGATAAGCAAGCTGAATATTTTTGTCAATTGCTTTTATATCGCTGCGATTGGTGTAAAACAAACTACTGTCGAAACTGTATGTTGAATAATCTTTTATTGCATAATCGGTATCAACAGAAAAATCCATGAATTTATCACGATTCATGAGAGCATTTAATGCAATGCGTTTTTGCAAAATTTCATTCTCTAATTCTACACGCATATTTTCAATGTTGCCGAGTGATGCCTTTGCCTTGTAGTATGCACTGATCTTTCCTAAACCATTTTTATATCTCGTTTCAGCATTGGTAATCATAAATTGTAGCAATTTCTCACTTTCAGAAAGCACTGGTAATTTTTTTTGAATAATTATCCACTCATAATAATTTTTTTTTGCGGCAGCAAAAAGTTCATTGAGTGTAGCTTGTTTATTTTCTTTTTCTACTGATGAAATTGCATTCATGTAAACTTCATTTGCGTCGTTGTATTTTTTGTTGGGAAACATTTGTTCAGCACTTATCATATATTGCCCCATGCCTGTATTGCCTGCTCCATCTGCTTTCCAGAGGCTTGTGTTATAGGGCGTCATCCACAAACCTGTTGAAACTTGAGGTGCCATCCAGTTTCTTGCACCTTTTGCTGCCGCATCTAAAGACTGAATTTTAGCATCATACATTTTTAGCGAAGGATATGACCTTTGAATGCTATCTAAAATATCCTGCAACTTTAAAGTTTGCGCTGATAATGTATGGTACAACAAACACACTGATAATATAACTGTAATTTTTTTTTCCATTGTATAATTATAAATTTTGATCAACAACAGTTTTTCCTTCTTTGAACAGGTGGACAGCACGTAGTTCCATAAGAGCAAAAAACACAACAATCCCCAGCCTTAGATTTTAGGATAGTTTTACATTGTACACATTCATAGAAATACTGACAAGCATCTATCGGCATTTCTTCTTCTTTCCTGTGACCGCATTGTGGGCAGAGGATTGTAGATTTTGTAGTTATTTCCACTTTATTTTAATTTTGTTTCAGTTACTTTATAACCAGTTGTATCTACTATTTTTTCAATGACTTTTAACTTTGTTTTCGATGTATCAAATTTTATGATAGCATTACTGTTTGCATAAGATATGTCAGCAGAAATAATTCCTCGTAATTTGACGACTTCGTGTTTTATATGCTCTTCCCAGGCTGCGCAGGTCATTCCCTGAATTTTTAATTCTACTTCCTGAATTGTTTCTTTATTTGAAATGATGATTGGATTTTCATTTGCCTGATAAAAAACTTTTGAATAATAGGGGAATGTTATCATCAGGACTGCAAAAATGGTTATCAATCCAAGAAATAATTTTGTTTGGCTGAACTTTTGTTTTGTAATTGTATCGCAATCACATTCATCTGTTTTTTGCGGTTTAAATTTTTGATGCCAGCTAAACCCTAATAACAAAATAGTAAGGCTAATAAAATAAGGTCTAAAGGGTTCGAGCCAGGAAAAAGCTGAAGCTGCACTGCTGGTGCCCGCTATCAATGCCACCACTGGTGCAATACAACAAAGTGAAGCAGCAGCAGCAGTCAATAACCCAGCACTAATTATTTTTTTCATTTCATTAATGTTTTATTTCGGGCACCTCTATTTTTCCGTATTTCTTCAACTCATATTCTTTATTCATTAAAAAAATTAGTGGTGTTACCAGCAAAATATAAATCGCTGAAGTGATCACACCGCCCACCATTGGAAGTACAATCGGCTTCATTACATCACTGCCCACACCGCTGCTCCATAAAATGGGAACGAGTGCAAAGAGTGAAACACTTACTGTCATTATTTTTGGGCGCAATCTTTTTGCTGCACCCTGTATTGTGTATTCCCGCAGATCATCTTTTGTGATAGTATCTTTTGAATTGCCTTTTTTATCAATCAGTTGCTGCATGGCATCATTGAGATAAATAATCATTACAATATTTGTTTCAACTGCAAGACCAAACAAAGCAATGAAACCTACAGCAACCGCTACTGACAAATTAACTCCCCAGAACCAGATGATGTAAGCGCCGCCAATGAGTGCAAAAGGGAGAGTGATCAAACTAAGCAATGCTTCACGCGCTGAATGAAATGCAAAATACATGCTGATGAAAATCACAATAAGCACAACAGGCATTATTAGCTTTAAAGTTTTTTCACTGCTGATAAGATTTTCATATTGCCCGCTCCACTCAATAAAATAACCTTTGGGCATTTTACCAATCGCATTATTCAATCTTTTTTGCGCATCTTCAACTGTACTGCCTAAATCTCTTTCACGAACATTGAAGAGTACAGTGCCACGTAATAAAGCGTTTTCAGAATTGATCATCGGCGGTCCTTCCGTAATCTTAATATCTGCAACAGTCTGCAATGGAATAGGACCAAATCCCATTGTTTGTACTTGCAAACTTTTTAATGCCTCTATGTTGTTGCGAAAATCCTGTCCAAATCTTGCATTCACAGAAAAGCGTTGGCGACCTTCAACAGTGGTGGTGATCTTTGCACCGCCAAGTGCAGTTTCAATTACGGCATTCACATCATCTACACTTAAATTGTAACGCGCAATTTCTTCGCGCTTAATATTTACATCAATATACTTGCCTCCTGTGATGGGTTCTACATACAGATCTTTTACGCCGTTGATGCCGCTTAATTCTTTTTTTATTAACTGAGAAAAAGCATAAATACTGTCGAGATTTTGCCCATATACTTTCACGCCAACATCAGTCCTAATGCCAGTTGAAAGCATATTGATGCGGTTAATGATTGGCTGTGTCCATCCATTAGTTACACCAGGTATTTGCAGTTTGCTGTTCAATTCATTGATGATACTATCTTTTGTGATTCCTTTTCGCCACTCGTCTTTGGGCTTAAGCATTACAATTGTTTCAATCATGCTGATAGGAGAATTATCTGTTGCTGTATTTGCTCTTCCTGCTTTGCCCAGCACTGATTTTATTTCAGGCACGGATGCAAGAATTTTATCCTGCACCTGTAAGATGCGTTTTACTTCACTGTTGGAAACATCCGGCAGTGTAACAGGCATAAATAATATTGTGCCTTCATCAAGCGGTGGCATAAACTCGGTTCCCAAACTCATAACCATTGGCACGCTTACGGTTAAAGCTATGAGCATAACAGCAATTGTTGTTTTGCGCCATTTAATGCAGGTGCGTATTAGTGGTTCATACATTCTTTCAAGAAAACGATTAACAGGATTTGCATTTTCAGGTCGGAACCTTCCCCGCATAAAAAATGAAATCAAAACAGGTGCAAGTGTTACAACCAGTATTGCATCAATCACCATGATAAATGTTTTGGTGTATGCCAGCGGATGAAACAATTTGCCTTCTTGTTCTGTTAATAAAAACACCGGCAAAAAAGATGTTATGATAATAACAGTTGAAAAGAATACACCACGCGAAACCTGTTTACAGGAACGCTCGATAATATTCATGCGTTCTTGTTCAGGAATTTTGTAATAATTCCGTTTCCACCATTTTTGTTTTATATTTTTTTCTTTGCTCATGAAGATTGATTAGGTGGATGACTGTTTTGATATTCTGATAAATTACGGTATGCGTTCTCACTCATGATGATGCCGTTATCAACAATAATACCGATGGCTAATGCAATACCTGTTAACGACATAATGTTGGATGATAAACCAAATGCATTGAGCAGAATAAAACTTATGGCGATGGTAATAGGTATCTGAATAATAATGCTTAAAGCGCTGCGCCAGTGTAACAAAAAAATTATTACGATAATGCAAACGATACTTATTTCTTCTATCAATTTATCTTTAATATTAGCAATAGCCGCTTCAATTAATTCACTGCGGTCGTAATCAACTTTAAAACCAACTCCATCCGGTAATCCTTTCTGAATATTTCCCATTTTTTTCTTAATGTCATTAATTACTTTATCTGCATTTTCACCATAACGCATTACCACAATACCGCCCACAACTTCTCCTTCACCATTTGCATCAAAAATGCCCAAACGCTGAGCACCACCCATTTGCACGGTGCCTATATCTTTCACACGCACAGGTATTCCGTTGTTATTACTGAGTGCAATATTTTCGATGTCCTCTTTATTTTTGATGTATCCCAATCCGCGAATGATATAAGCCATGTCGCTCATCTCAAATTTTCTTCCGCCCACATCGTTGTTATTGGCTTTTACTTTGTTCATTACATCCACCATCGAAAGATTATAGAACTGCAGCTTTACAGGATCAATCATCAACTGATATTGCTTTTCAAAGCCACCGAATGAAGCCACTTCTGCAACACCAGGCACTGTTTGCAACCCAAATTTTATGTACCAGTCCTGCAACGCACGCTGCTCACCAAGGTCCATCTTTGGTGCATCAAGATGATACCAAAAAATATGTCCCACACCTGTGCCATCAGGACCAAGTGTTGGTGTTACACCCTGTGGCAATAAACGCTGAGCATAGCTCAATCTTTCAAGCACTCTTGTTCTAGCCCAATAAATATCAACATCATCATCAAACACCACATAAACAAAACTCATCCCGAACATAGAAGTGCCGCGAATGTTTTTTATTTTGGGTATGCCCTGCAGATTACTTACTAAAGGATAAGTAATCTGGTCTTCCATAATCTGCGGGCTTTGACCCATCCATTCAGTAAAAACAATAACCTGGTTTTCGCTCAGGTCAGGAATCGCATCAACGGGATTACGCTGAATATTGAAGATGCCCCACACCAACAAGCCTATTGCAAGTGTTACCACGATAAGTCTGTTGCGTAGTGAGAGCTCAATTAATTTATTAACCATAGAATTTAATACATGTGTGATTAATATTTGATGGCATCAATGAAACGAGATTATTACCGTTATCAAAGCCATAATCTTGAATATTATTTTATGACTATCCTTTTTAAAAACTATATTGTAAGTTGTCAAATCAACAAGGAATCAAAAATTAAAATGGAATATTTATGCAATCAAAATAATTAAGTAACTGAAATACAAAACCTGCAGAATGCAGGTATTAAAGAATGGGATGATTAATCAAATACGATAAACACATTGTAAAATATAAAGCGGTACCGATTTCGATAAAGGAGGAGACACACCGGAGAAATACTTAAGATTATTGTTAATGAAGATATTTGAACAATAGGTAGTGGCGTAATTATTATATATTTCACAAACCTTATAAAATGTTTTAGCAATTGTTTCAGGCTGATAATCGCTTTTTATTTTAAGCTCTACTTGCCTGTTATCACAACAACCCTTTTGAGATATTTTATTTGCGAAAGGACAATTATCTTTTTTATTCGCATTGAAATCAATCTTATCAAACTTGCCACAGCAGTAATGAAAATGCAGTGTTGCTCCGGAAGAAGAAATTGCATATACTGTGATTAATAATATGACTAAGATTTTTTTCATTTACCTAGTAAAGTTATAAAATAATTTGCAGTACCAGTTAGTTGAATGTTAAAGATTCTATACATTCTAATAACATAATAATTTTTATCGGGTAGTAAATAAAGAAACCAAAACCTTAAATGCAAAATCAATTTTATTTTTTCATTTCCATGTTTTGCATACTGTTCATTTCGCCTTTAGGTCGCATAAAAAAGTTTCCCCAATAAAATGCTATGCTTAAGCCAATGCCCAGAATAATTAATGAAACTGCTGCTACAAATATTTTTTTTCTTATCGACACATCATTTCCCATGTTCATTCCATTCATGCTATTAGCTGGTGTTTTTTCCATTGTCGTCTCGTGGCTTGCAGTCGTATTCATTCCTTCCATTTTCATACTGTTATTAACTTTTACACCTCCTTTTCCCAATGCTCTTTCAGTGCCCATGCCGTGCTTCAATTTATTTTTTACCATCCACCAATTAATA
Organism: Chitinophagaceae bacterium; assembly: GCA_051004255.1. Classification (GTDB taxonomy): domain Bacteria; phylum Bacteroidota; class Bacteroidia; order Chitinophagales; family Chitinophagaceae; genus JBPCKN01. The sequence continues at coordinate 9,258 of JBPCKN010000016.1, forward strand.
GGCATGGCAAGAATTCCTCCCACTAATGATGCCAGCGACATAATGCCCCAAAAGCGTAAAGAATTCACCTCCATATTTCGCATATCACGGGTCATTAAAATAATCATTACTGGTATCATTCCTGCCATTACAAAATTCATAGACATCCACTCAGGATACCATGTTTTGCGCACTGCATTACTGTAACTTCCACCAAGCATACCTTTCATGAAAAGAGCCTGAAAAATAAAAAGACCAAAAGCAAAGCCAGCTATGTATTCCAATACACTATCTATGCCCATCGGTAAATTAAGCATGGTGGTTATAAAAGCAACAACTATTACTCCTGTAGCATCGCCTGCCATACAATGAATGGTAGAGCCAACGGTTTGCTTCCAAAGTGGCGCAACAAATTTTTCATGTGTACCAGGTGAAGGTTCACGGCAGGAAAAAATATAAACTATCAATCCAAATATTCCGATATAAAGTGTTACTAATATCCATTCCCATTTCATTACATTCATTTCCGGTGTGCTTGTAAAAAGATCATAAGCTACATAAGCAACCGATAAACCTGTAAGAGAAAACCAGATAATGAGAAAGATTTGCATATTTATGTGGCTTTGAAAGGTGATTTTCTGAAAATAAAATACAATCCAATTAAAATGAAAGGAATACTTAAAATCTGACCCAGATTTATCGGTAATGAATATTCGAAACTTTCCTGATTTTCTTTTACAAATTCAATTAGAAAACGAGCTGAAAAAACAAGAAAGAGAAACAAACCAAACAGAAATCCTGCATTTAAATTTTGATATGCATTAATATAGATAATCCAGAGTAAGGAAAAAATTGCAAGATAGGAAATTGCCTCATATAATTGGGCAGGATGTCGAGGTACATTGTCAACCCTTGCAAAAATAAATGCCCATGAAACATTGGTTGGCTTGCCAATAATTTCAGAGTTAAATAAATTTCCTATTCGAATAAAAAAACCAGCAAGTGCTACACCAATTACCAATCTGTCTGTTATCAAAAGAAAGGATTGCTTATATTTTTTACAATAAAGAGCTAAAGCTATAAGAATGCCGATAGCTCCTCCATGACTTGCCAGCCCCTGATAACCTGTCCACTCAAAACTTCCATTGGAATTGATTTTAAATGGTAAAATAATTTCCAACAAATGATGTTTGTAATAATCAAATTCATAAAAAAAAGTATGTCCTAACCTTGCACCAACCAGTGTTCCAATAAAAACATAAATAAAAAGCTTATTTAAAAGATGCAGTGAAACATTTTCCTTTGTGTAAATTTTAGAAAGCACCCAATAGCTGCAAACGAATGCCAATGCAAACATTATTGAATAGTACCTAAGAGCAAATCCTCCTATTCGAAAAATTTCAGGATTTATATTCCAGTTTATTTGAAGAAAAAAATTTATTAGCATATTCTTTATACTCTCAATTAATCATTTTATAACTCAATAGAACTTTGATTAAAAACTTATATGATTTACAAATGATAGCTCTATTCAATTATTTTTTCTGAAAGCCGCAAAACAAGAAATTCTGTATTGTATTTGAAGGGGTGATATTATTATCTTCAACATAATTAATTCTTTCAAAGCTCCTTTCAAAAATTTTTGACATAGATGTTTCTGAATATTGCTTTATTTGCAAACCGCTGCAACTTTCAGGTCCTTTCTCTGAAAAAATTCCTAACACTAAAAATCCATGTGATGCTATGTTTCGCTCTGCGTTTTGAACATATTTGTCAATCGCTTTTTTTGTTGTAAGAAAATGAAAAGCAGCCCTGTCATGCCAAAAATCAATTGAATATTAGTTTTAAAATCCATAACATCAGCGACTATCCAATTAACTTTTTCTGCTTTTTTACCTAATCTTTTTTCTGCTCTTTCTATGGCTTTTTCTGAAATATCTAATACATATATATTTTTATAGATGATTCGTTATTCATCAACAATGATGGCATTCACAGCACATGGCCGGTAGAAGGAAAGATTTACTTGTCAGATTCACAGCACTCCATTAAGCTCCGCTATTTTCAGGGTCCGAGGTATCAGCTTTGCCTGCAGCTTTACTGGAGCCTGAACGGGTCGCCCGAAAAAATATTTCCGGGAACTGATTTTGTACTGCAAACTCCGAAGGCTGCAACTCGCTGGTGGATTTGGCTTTTGATAATTATTGTAATTATTATGGCTGCGGTTTGGATAATCTGTAGAAGAAAAAAAAGGAAGAAAAATTCAATTAAGAATTCATCTTAAACTAAAATTATTTTCAAACAAAAAAATAAAATTATGAAGCACTTAAAATTATTATTACTAATTACTTTGCCAACTGTTTTTTTAATTTCCTGCTCCGGAAACAATAGCAGCGCAGGCACGGCTAAAAACAACGATGACATTAATTCATCCGCTGCCGCACCTGCTGGCGGCGATGCGCATTTCTCCTGTATTGTTGATGGACAGGCAGTTTCCGGCGGTGCAATAGACTCATGGCAGCAATCTAATACCGGGAGCATTGTAGATGTGGATCAGGGAAAAGAACTTCTTTTTTACTTACGTAATATTAAAAGTGGACAGTCAAGCAGCGACTACACTTATTCGTTGCGTTTTGCGGTTCCTGATAAAACGGGTAACATGTCTTACGGCCCTGAGGAAGAAGGCTGGGGCATTGAAGTTGACATAAAAAAAGGAGATGGCAGCGAAGCTACTTATTTTACTGATTCTTTTACAATAGATGTTACTACGCTTTCGTCAACACGTACGGCCGGAACTTTTTCTGGAAAATTTAAAATAAGAGATGGTGAGCAAAACCCGGCTAATAAAAAAGCAATAGAAGTAACCGATGGCAAGTTTGATATACCAATGGCTAAAAATTAAAATCCTTATTAACTTATTATATCAATTCTTATTCATTCATTTTAAAATAAAAAAATATGCAACACACAAAAAGAATTTTTTCTATAACTCTTTCAGCCTTGCTGTTACTGGCATGTTCAGGCAACACAACATCAAATGAAAGCACAGGTAGTTCAGGTGTTTCATCATCTTCTTCTTTCGGTTCAGGAAAAGATACTTACTATGAATACACAATTACATCCGGTTCAAAAGAGCTTACTATGAATGGTGTAATGAGATTATATATCTCATCAAAAGGCGACATGCGCATGGAACAAAATCTTACTCAAATCACGGGTGGTAAAACAAATTCCGTTGTAATGGTGGTGATAGGTCATGCAGATAAACCTGAGCAAACTTTTACAATTGATGATGCAGCAAAAACCTATACAATAAACAATATAGATAGCAATGATATGAACACTGATTTAAAAGTAAAATCAAACGCTGTAAAAATTGATGAAGAAAAAATCATGGGCTTTAATTGTGTTCATGCAAGAGTTACTTCTGACCAGGGAATGGGAAGTATTGCTTTACCTGCGGAAACATTTGATTTATGGAGAAGTAATGATGTGCCTGTGCAGTCTGCAGTTCAAAAACTGATGAACAGGTTTGAATCAAGAAGCGGGAGCGGTATGTATTCTCCGGCAACTGCTGCGCAATTAAAACAAATGGGCTGTGATGGTTTTATGGTTAAAATGGCAATGAAAGATACAAATACTTCAATGACAATGCAGCTTACTAAAGTGGAACATAAAGATATTCCTGCCAGCATGTTTGAACTTCCTGCAGGATATAAAGAAAGTAAAGAATAAATTTTGTGAAAAATTATTTTATGAAAAGACGCAATGCTTTCCTAAATAAAAATTTTTTTTCTATATTAATACTATTTATAATTTCTTTACCTGTAAAAGCACAATATCAGGATAGCATTACGCAAAATAAAAAAGCAATAGATTCAACACTCATAAATGAACATCTTGATTCTTTAAATGGTTTACCTAAAACATTTTATACTGATGGATATAGAATAAGAGCAACTGCTTTACAAAAGCTTATTAAAGTATGCATAGATTTTTATCAATCCAAATTTTCTGCACATCAATTTAATGTTCCGCTGTATGTGTTGGATAGCAATGATTGGAAAGAACAATTATTTGCTGTTCCGTATGCACTGCCTGATTATCTGCCTGAGAATAATATTATTATAATCGGTGCTGAAAAAAATGCTCTTGCTAAATTATCCGGTCAGCCCCAAACAACTACATCTGAAAGCATAGTTTCAGGATATGATTATGTTGCTGTGCATGAGTTAGGGCATTATTTTTTCATTACGCTTAACAACACCCGAACACATCAAAAATGGTTTGATGAATTTGTTGCAAATTATTTTCTTGTAGCATTTATGATTGAAAAAAAACCAGATGTTACAATAGAATGGAACAAGATGATTGAGGATAATGATAAGGACATTCCCGAACATAGAACATTAGAAGATTTCGAAAAATTTTATGACCAGGTAGGTCCGCCAAATTATGATTGGTATCAGAAAAAATTTATGAAGCTGTGCTTTTTGTTATATCCTCAGTTTAAAACAAAACTTATAACAGATATTGTTGAAAACTATGCTTCCGGCGGAAAAAATATTGATGCACTTACATTGATGAAAAGTATAGCTTCTGAAACAATGAACAAGTGGCTTAAAGAAATGCAATAATTAATAACTAAATTTTAATCATTGCCGGTTATTATTGGCTAATTATTATTTTGATGTGCTGGAATGGTATTAGTTTTGGATATCCACACCGAAAAATATTTTAAGACAGTTTTCAATTTGTTTTTTTAGACGAACCTTAGTAGAAGATAAATTATATTAGCGGCTTAACCTTATTACCTTATTGCATGAAAATAGAATATAACAATTTATACACTCACTTTATATTTACCACGCTGCATCGCTTACCATTAATTTCTGAAAAACACCGGGAACGAATTGAAAAATACATTACCGGCATAGTGAACAATAACGATTCTCATTTATATTCTATTTATGCTAATCCCGAACATGTTCATTTTCTTGTGTCACGTTCTCCTCGATTAGCAGAAGAAACGCTGGCTTCTATAGTCGCCGAAAGTTCTCAACATTTTATAAGCCAAAATAAACTATGTGATAGTCAATTTGCCTGGCAAGAATCTGCCTCTGCCTTTTCAGTATCAAAGTCGGATGTTGATAAAGTTTGTAAATACATACTTAATCAACGAGAGCATCATCGTAAAGTAAGTTTCGCAGAAGAATATGAGGAATTTATAAAATTTTATCAAAAAACTTTGCAACCGTTTGAAAAGCATCATGTAAAATAAGGTAATAAGGTTGTGAGGATTCTATAAATATTTTTCTACTAAGGTTAGGACTTGTCTGACTGCCAGTAGATAAGTAAGCCAAACTAAGTTTTAAAACAATTATAGTTTAAAGTTCTTTAAAGAATATTTGTTTTAAGACCAATTTTTTAAAAACTACATTATTGGGTAGTGTAGGATAAAGCATAGTCGTAGAGATTTGATGGATAAAACATTAAACTAAATTTTTAATTACTAAAGAACACATATTGTTTTTATGCTAAAGCTTTATAAAAATATCAGCTATTTATTTATTGCCTTATTAGCACTGATTTTTTTGGGCTTTTACAAAACATACTTTGGACTTTTCCCTTCGTTTAATGGATTGCCGGCAATGGCACATTTACATGCAACTGCTTTCTTATTGTGGTTTGCATTGCTTATTGCACAACCTGTATTAATCAAAAAAAAGAAGTATAAAATCCATAGGTTGTTAGGGAAGCTTTCCTACTTTCTTGTTCCAATAATAGTCTTTACAATCATTGGCATGACGAGGTTTGAATATTATCGTGATATTAAAACTAACACAAGAGAAGATGTTCTTTCCGGGATGTTACAATCCTATTTGGATTTAAGTTTTTTTGTTGGTTATTATATAATTGCTATGATAAACAAAAAAAATCTTTCACTTCATGTGAGTTATATAATAGCAAGTTCCCTTGTGCTTTTAGGATTAGGATTAGGAAGACTAATAGCTGAACTGTTTCATTCATTTGCTGTAACGGTTGTTGTAACATTTGGTTCAATGTATTTAATACTTATTGCTTTGATGATTATTGAAAAAAGAAGATTCAATCGAAGTATTTTCAAAAGCCCTTATTTGCTCATTTTAGGCTTATTTATATTCGAGCATATTTTAATGTTTACAGTAGATACATCGGTTGCTTGGCAATGGATAGCAGATAAAATTGCAACACATTTGTTTTAAGACCATCGGGACATAAACCTTGCTCCTGAAACAACAAGCAAGTGGCTTAAGCAAATAAAATGATAGCATTAAAAATTTTAAACTTTAAAAACATCATTATGAAAAAAATCTTATTGCTCACAATCCTAATTGCGCTAAAAGTTTTCTGCCAGCCTCAGCATTTAAATGCACAACCTCCTGCTACAAAACAAATTCCTGTTACCGATACTTACTTCGGAAAACAGGTAACTGATAATTATCGCTGGATGGAAAACATGAATGATCCGCAGGTGCAGCAATGGTTCAAAGCGCAGGGAAGTTATACTGATTCAATCATGAACAGGATTTCCGGTCGTGCCGAACTCATCAATGATTGGCAGGCATTGGATAAACTTAAACCTGAAGAACGTTCTAACTTTCAAATGCATAACAACCGTTATTTTTATTTATTGGAAAAGCCGGAAGAAAAAGTTGGGAAATTATATTACCGGCAGGGCAAAACCGGAAAAGATATTTTGTTGTTTGACCCTGCCACTTATCCCGGAGAAAAAGGAAAGACATACAGCATCCCGTATTTTGTTGTAAATAACCAAGGCAATAAAGTAGCTATCGGTATTTCGCAGGGTGGCGCCGAAGTAGCAACAATTCGTGTTTTGAATGTTGATACAAAAAAGTTTTATCCTGAAAGCATTTATCCGAGTTGGTTTGGTATAACCAACTGGACGCCTGATGGTAATTCCTTTTTATATAATCTTCAAAAAACAGGAGATCAGAATTCTCCTGATTTTCTTTTGGATACAAAAACCCTGTTGCACAAAGCAGGCACAGACTCAAAAACTGATAAAGAAATATTCAGCCGTGAAAAATATCCTGAGCTTGGTATAAAGCCTGAAGACCTTGCATTAGCAGGTTTTTTTGAAGACCAAAAATATATCAATGGTCAATTAGCTACAGTGCAAAATGAACTGAATATGTTTTATGCACCTGCTTCGGAATTGAGCAATGATAAGATCCAGTGGAAAAGACTTTTAAATGCAAATGATGAAGTAACCAAATGCTTTATTTATAATGATAAGTTATATCTGCTCAGCCATAAAAATGCATCAAACTATAAATTGCTGGTAACCGATTTGAATCATCCCGATATTGCTAATGCAAAAGTGGTTATTCCCGAAGGTGCAGAAAAGATAGCGCAGGCATATCAATCAAAAGATTATCTATTTCTTAAAATGACCAATGGAATTACTTCTGATTTATTGCAGTATGATTTGAAGAGCGGCACAACAAATACTATTGCTCTTCCGCAACGTGCAAATTCGGGAATCACGGTATATAATTCTCAAAGCAATGAGGCGCTTATTTCAAGCACCAACTGGAATTTGCCCAATACTTTTTATGATTATAATGGCGATACCAAACAACTCAGCAAAAGTGTTTTTCAAAATGATGTAAAATACCCCGGCTTAGAAAATATTGCAGTGAAAGAAGTGGAAGTGCCCGGCTATGATGGAACAATGATTCCTTTGTCTTTAATCTATCGCAAAGATTTGAAATTAGATGGAAGCACTCCCTGCATACTTTATGGATACGGCGCTTATGGATTCAGCATAACACCTCATTTTCAAATAGAAGGAAAGGTATTCCTTTATACTTTAGTAAATAAAGGTGTGGTGTTTGCCATTGCACACATAAGAGGTGGTGGTGAAAAAGGTGAAGCATGGCATGTTGGTGGCTATAAAACAACAAAGCCTAACACCTGGAAAGATTTTATTGCATGTGCTGAATACCTGGAAAAAGAAGGTTACACCTCTCCGGAAAAATTAGGTTGTGAAGGAGGAAGTGCAGGCGGTATTTTAATAGGAAGAGCCATTACCGAACGCCCTGATTTATTTGCTGCTGCCAGTTGTGAGGTGGGTGTGGCGAATGCGCTTCGAATTGAAAAAACATCGAATGGACCAGGTAATACACCGGAATTTGGAATGTCCACCGATTCCACAGAGGCAATGGCATTAATGGAAATGGATGCACTTTCTCATGTAAAAAAGGGTGTAAAATATCCGGCGGTGTTGTGTACTACGGGCATTAATGACCCGAGAGTAGCGCCCTGGCAGCCGGGCAAATTTGCTGCTGCATTGCAAAATGCTTCATCATCAGGCAAACCTGTTCTGCTGCGTGTTGATTATGATAATGGTCATTTTACAAGCGATAAAATGGTAACGTATAAAGAGTTTGCTGATGAGTGGGGATTTTTATTATGGCAATGCGGGCATCCGGATTTTCAGATGAAATAAAAAAAATTTCTTTAAAAAATTATTATGAAAAAAATTTTTATAGTTGAACTATTATCAGCGTTTTTGTTGTTCAGTAATTCTGCCACATCCCAAAGCGATAGTGAAAAAGATTCAATTCTTTCATATACTCAGCAACTGGTAAATGGTATTGCTGACGGAGACACTACTGCATGGGCAAAATACCTTGATGATAGTTGTATAATAACAAGTGAAGATGCTCGGTGAAAACAAAACAGGAATTTGTAAAAGCGCTTCCTAAGCCACCTTCATTTATGAAAGTGAAAGAAATAATTTCAAAACCAATTTTCAGATTTAATGAAAACACGATAGTTTTTTGTTACACCGCTAATCTTTCGGTGGAAATATATGGGCAGCAAAGACGCAATGAAATTTGCCAGACAGATACCTGGATAAAAATTAATAACGGCTGGAAGCTTATTGCTACTGAAGCATTAGACAAGCCTAACGCGCCATCAACGCAAAAAATTTCACAGAATATAATTAACGCAGTTATTGGAGAATACGATTTGTCAAAGGATTACGGCTTTAAAATATTTGAAAAAGAAGGAAAGCTTTACAGGCAGCGCATTGGCGGAAAGGAAGAAGAATTAAAGTGCGAAAGCGATTATGTTTTTTTTCAGGAAAACAATCCACTTCTTAGGTTCATTTTTGTTCATGATGAAAAAGGTAAAGTAACGCAGTTAATCAGCAGAAGAGCGGGAAGCGATATAATAATTCCAAAAGTAAATTGAATAAAAAACTACATCATCGGGTAATTTAATAGAGTATATGTATTGCGGAAATTTGTGAGCAAATGAAATTCTTAATCATTAAAAAATTTTTTCTATGAAAAAATTAATAAAAACAATTTTTATTGCCGCATTTATATGTTCATTTTTAAATGCAAACGCACAATTGCAGAGTACAAAATGGAAAGGCAATCTAAATTTGCCTGATCCCCTTGAATGTTTGTTGTATTTTAAAAATGATACAGTGAATGTGATTTATGCAGGAACTGATGTTGTGCAACTGAGAGATATTTCGGGTGAGACTGTGTATGTTTCAGGCAAGGATAGTACAGTAATTGGAATTATGCAATACAAGTATGAAAATAATGAGCTGACCATTCATAAAGTAAAAGGGGAAGGCCCTTGCGATACCGCTTCCATCGGAAAATATAAAATTGAAATAAAAGACGATAAGCTGTACATCACACTCATTCATGATGATTGCATTCAGCGTTCCTATCTCTGGCCGCGCATAGAGCCGCTGAATAAAGTGCAATAAATAATCTTCTTCAAAAACTTATCCAAAAAACTACATCATCGGGTAGTGTGTTTCTGATTTCTGATGTAGAGTTTTGTGAAAAATTATTTCAATCATCATTAAAAAATTAAATTATGAAAACAACAATTAAATCAATTTTATTATCAGTTTTTTTTACAGCAGCTTTTGCATTTATTCCACAAGTGCATAGCTTAGTTGGAAGCTGGTCACTTAAAGAATCGGATGGTTCGGTATCTCATGTTGATTTTACAAAAAATGGACTATTTAATTATGTAGACGCCAATGGAAAACCACTTCATCATGGGAAATATAAATTAAACAGTGATGACATTTTTTCTATGAATGATAATGGATGTGGAACAGGCTATTGGGCTAAATACAAATTAACTTTTATTGGCGAAGACTCTGTTTCTTTTGCGGTGATTGACGATACGTGCAGCAGAAGAGCGCAGGATGTAAATGGTGGTGGATTAAAAAGAGTAAAGAAATAATAACCAGTAAAATTATTGGATGATTTATTAAAAAAATATGCAGAAGTTAAAATAGATCATTAAAGCCGGAAATATTTTCGGCTCTTTTATTTTAAAAACTACATCATTGGGTAGCGGAAAACAATTAGTGCCGAAAGAACTTTGACTAATGGAAATCAGAAAAGTTTCTGATTATTTAAACAATCAAATTTTTTTTAAGCCTTCCTCATCTAAAAATTTAAACCATGAAAAAAATATTTACCATTTCAATTATGATGATTGGTTTAATCACTTACCAAAATGCAAAAGCGCAAACAAATACTTTCCCATCTACTGGTGCTGCTGGCATCGGCACAACAACACCTAATGCAACTTCATTGTTAGAAATTCAATCAACAAAAAAAGGATTATTAATTCCAAGAATGACAAAAAATCAAAGAGATGCAATTAACTCTCCGGCAACAGGCTTATTAATTTATCAAACCAATGTTACACCCGGATTTTATTATTACGATGGTTCTGCATGGCAACCAATATCATCAGGTGCATCATCAACAGAATACTGGAAAAAGAAAGGAACATCTCTTTATTATAATTCAGGAAATGTCGGTATCGGAATAAATAATCCTTCAGCAAAATTGCAGGTAGCCGATAGTAGTGTTGTGTTTAGTGCCGCAGGTTCACCTTTAAGGCAACCTGGTGATCCTCCTGTTTCAGGTACGGGAAGGCGCATGATGTGGTATGCGGATAAAGCTGCTTTCAGGGTTGGATATGCTTATGACAACGAATGGGATGCAAACAATATAGGTCTTTATTCTTTTGCGAGCGGCTACCAAACTAAAGCAAGCGGATATGCCTCAACAGCATTGGGATATCTAACAACTGCAAGTGGTTTTCTTTCAACAGCTATAGGAGACCAAGCAATAGCCAGCGGCGATTTTTCAACTGCAATGGGTACATTGGTTACTACCAATGGAATGTCAGGAGCTTTTATTATTGGAGATGATGCAAGCGCCCGAGGCTATAACACATACTATAATGATATTATAATCAAATGCAAATGGTATTTGCAGGTGGATATCGTTTATATACCGGTACAAGCGCTGCCGGTGTTAGTATGAACGGAGGAGATAATAGCTTGAGTTCAATTAGTGACAGTACAAAAAAAGAAAAAAGACTGCCTGTAAATGGAGAAGATATTCTTAATAAGATTTCAAAATTTAAGCTTGAAACATGGAATTATAAAGGGCAAGATTCAAAAGTGTTCAGGCATTACGGACCTATGGCGCAGGACTTTCATAATGCATTTGGGCATGATGCTTTAGGTACAATAGGTAATGACACGCTTATTAATCAGCAGGATTTTTTAGGTGTGAGTTTTATTGCTATTCAGGCTTTGGAAAAAAGAACCGAAGTAATTAAACAACAGCAAAATAAAATAGATTCATTGCAAACACAAATAAATGAATTAAAGAAAATGATGCAAACTTTAGCAGATAAATGCAGTGTTACACTTTCTTCTGCCACTGCTTCAATTTCTTCGGCATCGCTTGAACAAAATATTCCAAATCCTTACAATCAGTCAACAACTATCGGTTACAATTTGCCTGGTATTTTTTCATCAGCCCAAATAATTGTTACAAATAATTCAGGGAAAACAATTAAGCAAATAAATCTTTCAGGCTCGGGTAAAGGCGTGGTAAATATTACTGCCGGCTTGCTTGCTTCAGGCACTTATCAATATTCTTTATTAATTGATGGAAAATTAATCGATACAAAAAAGATGATATTATCAAAATAAAAAAATCATTTCATTTAAAAAAAGTCTTTGCATTGCAGAGACTTTTTTTATTAAACACAGGTTTCACTTTTAAGAGTAAAGTTTAACTGCTTACCTTCTTTGTAGTTTAATTCAATCTATTTTTGCATACCAAATAATGCTGTATTACTATGATCGCTTTCAAAAAGTTTCCGCTGTTAATTATAATATTTATAAACTGCATACTTGCTGATACACTCCACGCACAATCTTTGCTGGGACAAGCTTTGGCAGATTCGTTATTACAGGAATTACCAAAAACAAAATCAGATACAGCTAAAATAAAAATCCTTTACAGCCTTGCCATAACGCTCGCACCCATCGATAGTGCTAAAGCATTCAATTATGCAAATCAATGCATGAATATCTCAAAACAGGTTAAGTGGCCGAAGGGAACCGGGCTATCCTATCTTGCTGTGGGGAAAATTTATAAAGAAATCACCAACTTTACTGCTTCACTGCAGAATTGCCAAACAGCTTTTGAAATCTTTAAAAAGGCCAATGACAAAAAGAACATGGCAGCTGCACTTGGAACAATTGCGGTTGATTATATTGGATTAGGATATTATACCAAAGCTATCGAAAACAATTTTGCAGCTTTGAAAATGTATGAAGAAATCAACGATAACAGAGGAGTAGAAATAATGTACTCTAATATTGGCGTGGCTTATTATTATCTTTTAGATTATACTAAAGCAATTGATAATTATAAAAAAGCGCTTCCCATGTGCAGGCAATTAAATGATAAATATGGTATTGCCTCAGCGCTGGATAATATTGCCATTGCTTTTTTGGATGAAGATAAACTTGATAGTGCTAACGTTTATGATCTGCAGGCCTTAAAAATTTTTGAAGCTATCAATCATCAGCCGGCATTAGGCAGAATATATGCAAACCGCGGAGATATATTATCACGCTTACATGATGCAAAATCTGCTTTTACGTTTTATAACCGCGCCATAGAAATTAATAAAAGACTGGGTATTGATGACGGCCTCGGTAGTGATTATACAAGTGTAGGCAGTCTTTTTCTTGAGCTTGCAAAAGATTCATCAGGAAAATTTATTGCATTATCTGAGTTGAAAACAGATAAAAATGCTTTGCTTAAAAAAGCTGAATTAAATTTTGCAAAAGCGCTTCCTTTAATTAAAAATTCAGGTGATATAAATTTTTTAATGAATACTTCGCTGCTTGCATCTGAAACAGAAGAGCGTCTTGGCAATTATCATACAGCACTTGCATTTCACAAAGATTATACGTTGTACAAAGATTCCATTTTTAATGATGCGAATAAGAAAAAAATAGCTGCCATGGAAATGGAGCGGCTTACAGAAGTAAAGAATAAAGAGATACTGTTGCTTAATCAGCAAAAAGCATTAGCGGCATCAGAAATTAAAAGGCAAACGCTGATTAGAAATATAATTATTTTTTCAGTTATTGCGATTGCGTCATTGACTTTTACATTTGTATTTTTATACAACCGCAGAAAAAAAGCAAAGTTTGATAAACAGGTAATGGAAGTAGAAACGAAAGCATTGCGTGCACAGATGAACCCTCATTTTATTTTCAATTCATTGCATTCAATCAATAAGTATGTTGTTGAGAATGATAAAGACAATGCATCAGCCTATCTTTCAAAATTTGCCAACCTTATGCGTTTGATATTGGAAAATTCCCGCGAACAGGAAGTTCCTTTGGAAAAAGATTTGCATGCACTTGAATTATACATGCAGTTAGAAGCATTGCGCATGAACAATAAGTTTAAATATAGTATAGAAACAAGCGCCGACATTGATAAAGAAAATACATTAATCCCACCTATGTTGTTACAACCTTTTGTAGAAAATGCGATTATACATGGTGTACACAACAAAGAAGATGGAATGATAAAAATAAAAGTGAATAAAGAAAATGAAATGATTTGTTGCGTGATTGAAGATAATGGAAATGGCGAGCAAAGCCGGCTTATATCAAAAGGTTTAGAAAGCGAAATGAACAAATCGCTTGGAAGAAAAATTATCAGCGAACGTTTAAATATTATTAATCAAATAAAGAAAGCAAAAAGTTCTGTAAATATTTTTGATTTAAAAGATGCAGACAATAAACCACGGGGTTTACGCATTGAATTATTATTACCTTTTGAACTTGCATTTTAAATTCTCCCTCTCCACTGTGTGGAGAGGGATTAAGGGTGAGGTATGATTAAAGCAATTATTATTGAGGATGAGGAAAACAGCAGAAAAATTCTGTATGATATGCTCACACAGCACTTCAGGAATATTGAAGTAATGGCTGTTTGTAAAAACGTTGAAGAAGGTAAAGCTTCCATAGAACAACTGCATCCTGAACTTGTGTTTAGTGATATTGAACTGGATGGCGATTCAGCATTTAATATGCTGCAGCAATTAAACACAATAAATTTTGAAGTGATTTTTACAACTGCTTTTGAAAAATATGCAATCCAGGCAATTAAGTTTTCTGCATTGGATTATTTATTAAAACCTTTCAGCAAAGAAGATTTAGCTGAAGCGATAAATCATTACCAGCAAAAACAAAACAAGCAACAATCGGCGCAACAATTCGATACACTTTTTCATAACCTGAAACATTTTCAGAATGATGCAAAAAAAATTGCGCTGCCTGCATCAAATGGCTTAACAATTATTCCTGTAAAAGATATTATTCGCTGCCAGGCAGAAGTAAATTATACTACATTTTTTCTTACTGCAAAAAATAAAATGCTTGTTACAAAAACGCTGAAAGAATACGAAGAACTATTGAATGATTATGATTTTATTCGTGTTCATAATTCTCATTTAATCAATCTTCATCATGTAAAAAATTACTCACGAGGTGAAGGCGGAACAGTTACCATGAGCGATGGAACTGAAGTAGACGTATCGCGCAGAAAAAAAGAAGAATTTTTAAAACGTCTTGAAGCGTTATAGCAAAGGCCGAAGACCGTAAGCAGAAATTGCCTTACCATATTTCACGATATACCAGCCAGAAAATAAATATTCCTCTCCGTTTAATCTTTAGCGATTGATATGCGCCTGGAGAGAGTATATTTTTATTCCCTCAAGTACTTGCATTTAATATCACATTTTATAACATTAAAATTTTAAATCATGAAAAAGTTATTCTACTATGCTTTTATTGCGCTGGCAGTTTTTAACGCAACCAATAAAACATTTGCGCAAAACGCTAACAGAACCTCTGTCAAACCTTAACACGCCTACTAAAGTAAATGTTGATCTTTTGCCAGACAGTACCAATGCACGCAATCTTGGTTCGAAGAGTAAATCATGGAAGAATGTTTTTGCAAAAGGTTCTTATTATTTAGGCGGAGACAAGTTTATAAGTAATCCGGGAACATATAACACTTTTATTGGAAGTAATACAGGAAACTCAAACACTGCAGGATATGATAACACAGCAACCGGAGCATTCGCTTTATACAGCAACAGCAGCGGAAATTATAATACAGCAAACGGAGTAGATGCTTTATATAGCAACACCTATGGAATTTATAATACAGCAAATGGAGTAAATGCCATGTATAATAACACTACAGGATATGATAACACAGCAACCGGAGCTAATTCTTTATATGCCAACACCACAGGATGTGGAAACACTGCAAATGGAAAAGACGCTTTATACGGCAACAGCACCGGATATTCTAATACAGCAAATGGAGCAGGAGCTTTAGTTAATAACACCACAGGAGGTAATAACACAGCAAACGGAACATACGCTTTATCAGCCAACACCACAGGATATTATAACACAGCTGTTGGTAGCTTTGCGCTTGATGCTACTACTGCTTCAGACTTTAACACATCAGTTGGATACAATGCTGGTTCTATTCATAACAATGGATGGAACAATGTATTTCTTGGTGCCAATACAAATGTAAATAGTGCGGGATTTTACAATGTAATTGCAATAGGGCAGGATGTTACATGCACTGCTTCAAGCCAGGCAAGAATAGGAAATGCAGCTACCAATTCAATTGGCGGTTATGCCAACTGGACAAATATTTCTGATGGAAGGGTAAAAAGAAACATTAAACAAAATGTGCCCGGTTTGCAGTTCATCAATATGCTTCAACCAATAACTTATAATCTTGATTTAACTGCTGCCGATAATATTGTCCAGGCGCAAAGAAAAGATTCAGCAGGAAAAATTATTCCATTATCAAATATAGAAATAACGGCAAGAAAAGCAAAAGAACAAATTGTTTATACCGGCTTTGTTGCGCAGGATGTTGAAAAAGCAGCAAAAAGTATGAACTACGATTTTAGTGGCGTTGATGCTGCAAAAAATAGTAAAGATTTGTATGGATTGCGTTATTCAGAATTTGTTGTGCCACTTGTAAAAGCTGTGCAGGAATTAAGTGTACAAAATGATTTGTTGAAGCAAAATAATGCTTCACAGCAAATGCAAATTGATGAGTTAAAGAGCATGGTTCAAGCATTAGCAAATAAAAGCGGTATGATACTTCCATCTTCAAATGCAACTCTTTCCTCTGCATCACTTCAACAAAATATTCCGAATCCATATAAGAGCAGCACTACCATAAGTTATACGCTGCCTGATAAATTTTCATCAGCATACATTATTGTTACAGATAATTCAGGCAAAATATTGAAACAAATAAATCTTTCCGGTTCGGGCAAAGGAAACTTGAACATAGACGGATCAACACTTTCATCAGGCGCTTATCAGTATTCATTATATGTTGATGGAAAAATTGTTGATTCAAAACAAATGATCTCTTCAAAATAACCAATTAAAATTCTAAAAAATGGAAACAAAATTCTATAGTTTCAGCATTCTTACCATTTGCTTTGCAATTTTCAATAAAAGCGATGCACAAGTAAATACGGATCTTTCAAATCTTACCGCTCCTACTAAAATAAATGCAGATCTGTTACCGATTAGTGGAAATACGTTCAATCTGGGTTCGCCCGCCAAATCATGGAAAAATATTTATCTGAAGGGAGGCTTATTTTTAGATGGAAATAAGTTTATAAGTAACAAAGGAGCCGCCAATACTTTAATTGGAAGCAATGCAGGAATTTTAAACACTGGCTCTGATAATACTGCAACCGGATATTATGCGTTACAGGCAAACACCACCGGTGTTCAAAACATTGCGTCAGGAAGTTTTGCAATGTTCAATAATATCAATGGTAGCTATAATACTGTGTCTGGCGTACAAGCCATGAATAATAATACATCAGGAAGTTATAATACAGCCCTGGGAAATTTGTCTTTGGTTAATAATTCATCGGCTAATTATAATACTGCTGTTGGCGCACAATCGCTTTACACAAACAATGGCAACAACAATACAGCCGTTGGCTTCGGATCACTTTATGCCAATACTGTTGGAAATGAGAATACCGCTTTGGGATTTCAGGCGCTCAATTTTAATACATCTGCATCCCGTAATGTAGCAATTGGAACAGGAGCGCTTTACTCTCCATCCGATCCAAATGATAATTCACAATATTACACCTATAATGTAGCCGTTGGTTACAATGCCCTTTATTCAAACCAGGCAAATGTGACCACAAGGGTCGTCGGGGTTTCAAATACTGCAGTCGGAGCTTATGCGCTTTACGCCAATACAACCGGATTTCACAACACAGCCACAGGTCAGGAAGCGCTGTATTATAATACTACCGGGTATTATAATACAGCTGATGGCAATTATGCATTGCAGGGAAACACTTATGGATCACATAATACAGCTGTAGGTTATAGTGCGCTTGGGTATACTTCTGAAGCATCTAACAATACAGCCGTTGGCTATGATGCCGGTGGTTATTACACTGTCGGATGGAATAATGTATTTCTCGGTGCTTATACAAATCCAAACGCTAATGGTTATTATAATGATATTGCCATTGGGCAGGGAGTTGCATGTACTGATGTAAGCCAGGCTCGTATTGGGAATTCCGCTACTGTTTCAATCGGCGGTTATGCCAACTGGACAAATATTTCTGACGGAAGGGTAAAAAGAAACATTAAACAAAATGTGCCCGGTTTGCAGTTCATCAATATGCTTCAACCAATAACTTATAATCTTGATTTGAATGCTGCTGACAATATTATTCAGGCACAAAGAAAAGATTCAACAGGAAAAATTATTCCTTTTTCAACCATAGAAACAAAAGCAAGAACAGAGAAAGAAAAAATTATTTACACAGGTTTTGTTGCGCAGGATGTTGAGAAGGCAGCCAAAAGTTTGAACTATGATTTCAGTGGTGTTGATGCTGCAAAAAATAGTAAAGATTTATATGGATTGAGGTATGCGGAGTTTGTGGTGCCGCTGGTAAAGGCTGTGCAGGAATTATCAAAGCAAAATGATTCATTAAAAAATGAATACAATGCAAAATTTGCAGCACAGCAAAAAGAAATTGATGAATTAAAACAAATGATGAATATAACGCAATCAACAACAAATTACAAACAACAAACTACAAACATTGCGGGAGCATCATTGCAGCAAAATGTTCCGAATCCGTATAATAACAGCACTACCATAAGTTATATTTTGCCTGATAAATTCTCATCAGCACAAATTATTATCACAGATAATTCAGGTAAAACTTTAAAGCAAGTAAGTCTTTCCGGTTCAGGAAAAGGAGTATTGACTGTTGATGCAGCCTCACTGAGCGCAGGCATGTATAATTATTCACTGATGGTAGATGGAAAATTAATTGCCACGAGGAAGATGATACTGACTAAATAATCCTGAACAAAAAAACAATTTTATTATTTTAAAAATTTATATCATGAAAACAAATTTTCTTTATTCACTCATTCTATTGGCGCTTGCTACCAGTAATACAAGTTATGCTCAAAATGGAGCCAACAGAAGGTTATCTAATCTTACTACTGTAACTAAAATTAATTCCAGTCTCTTGCCAGATAGTACACATGTGCGCAATCTTGGTTCGGC
Organism: Chitinophagaceae bacterium; assembly: GCA_051004255.1. GTDB lineage: Bacteria > Bacteroidota > Bacteroidia > Chitinophagales > Chitinophagaceae > JBPCKN01. The sequence goes on from JBPCKN010000016.1 coordinate 28,304, forward strand.
AAGTAATTCATGGAAGAACATTTATGTAAAAGGAGCATATTATTTAGATGGAGACAAGTTCATTAATAATTCAGGTATCGGCAATACTTTTATTGGAAGTAATGCAGGAAGTTCAAACACCACAGGAATTTATAACACAACAAATGGAGCAAACGCTTTATATAACAACACCACAGGAATTTATAACACTGCAAATGGAGCAAACGCTTTATATAACAACACCACAGGATTTTATAATGCAACAAATGGAGCATACGCTTTGTATAACAACACCACAGGATTTCAAAATACAACAAATGGGGCATACGCTTTATATTATAACACTACGGGAGCTGAAAACACAGCAAACGGGTCATATGCTTTACGTTACAACACCACAGGAGCTGCTAATACAGCAAACGGGGTATTCGCTCTATCTGGCAACATCACAGGAAATTATAACACGGCAAATGGATTTGCCGCTCTAAGTTCAAACACCACAGGAAATTATAACACAGCAAATGGAGTAGAATCTTTAGATTTCAACACCACAGGAAATTATAATACGTCTGTAGGTTATAGTGCGCTTACAAGCACCACTGTCTCAGAATATAATACGTCTGTAGGTTATTATGCAGGTTCTCTTTATAACAACGGAGATAATAACATATTTGTGGGTGCCTTTGCTGATGTAAATGGAGGTAATTATTATAATGATATTGCCATCGGACAAGGTGCTGTATGCACTGCATCTAGTGAGACACGCATTGGTAACCCAGCAACAGTTTCAATTGGCGGTTATACTAACTGGAGTAACATTTCAGATGGAAGAGTGAAAAGAAACATCAAACAAAATGTTCCGGGATTAGCATTCATTAATAAGCTTCAGCCAATTACTTATAATCTTGATTTGACTGCTGCTGATAATATTGTACAGGCGCAGAGAAAAGATTCAACAGGAAAAATTATTCCGTTATCAAATATAGAAACATCGGCAAGAAAAGCAAAAGAACAAATTATATATACAGGATTTGTAGCACAGGATGTAGAAAAATCAGCCAAAGATTTGAATTATGATTTCAGTGGTGTGGATGCGGCAAAGAACAGTAAAGATTTGTATGGATTAAGATATGCTGAATTTGTGGTGCCGCTGGTAAAAGCAGTGCAGGAATTAAGCGGAAAAAATGATTCACTTAAACAGAACAATGATGATTTAAAATCAGAAGTTGAAAACTTAAAATCGCAAATGGAAGTTGTAACACTTCAGCTGCAAAAAATGGAAAACGCTATGAGCCAATGCTGCAGCAGCTTTTCATCGTCAATGCAATCAAATATCAACAATCAACCATCAACCAAAATATCAGATGCACCAAAACTCGAACAAAACATTCCAAATCCTTTTAATAGCAGTTCATCCATCAGTTATTATATTCCTTCTGGTTTTCATAATGCTCAATTAATGATAACAGATGCATCTGGCCATACTTTAAAAACTTATACTATTTCTTCATCAGGCAATGGCAAACAAATTATTTATGGAAATGAATTAATAAGTGGCATGTATCAATATTCTTTATGGATTGATGGAAAATTAATTCATACAAAGAAAATGGTGTTGACGAAATAATTACCACTGTAAATGTATTAGTTATAATAAAACATTCTTAATTCAATCACTTTCATTTATAAAGGCTATTCATAAATTAAATAAAATTAAATTTTGGTAGCAATAAGTTTTAGTGTATTCAATAATTTAATTTCAAATTATATTTTTAATAAAGATTATTAAGCGCAAATGGATTTACAAATCCGTTGACGATATTATGTGATTTACTCATTAAAAAGAGTATAACCATGGTTGGTGTTTCAGTATTATCAGTTAAATAAACTCTGTCTTGCCTTTCAAAATCATACTTCAATTCTGAAGTTCCGAGTAAGGGCGGAATAAATGAAACATATTTATACTGTCTGATTGCAGCTTTGGTCTATATCTTTATTCATGCCATACAATTCAGAAATATTATTTTCGAAATGCAACACTTGCTGGAATCGCCGGTGGAGTAACAAATAAAAAAGGTAAAATCATTTTTAATTTATATGTTCTCGGCAATAATTTTTTTGATGTTGCTTACCAGAATCATTTGAGCAGATTAAAATATTTTGAGCCATTTCCAGACGATCCAAGACCATATAGTGGAATTTATAATATGGGAAGAAATATTTCTTTTAAAATTGATTTCCCTCTTAATTTTTAATTTGAAAGATTAATCTATAAAATTTAAGCTGCTGTTTATAAACTCGGTAGCTTTCTTAAAATTATTTTACTAAAAAGTTTTCTGCGTTTATTGTTACCTATAGCAACAAGAGATAGTGTAATTTTAAATTAAATTGATGCTCTTAGGTCACTCGTAAAAAAGCACTTGCAATTGCAACTCCAATAAAAACATCAATATTTTTAGTTAAGCCGTTGGTGGAATTAAAGCAGATAGCTATAGCTTATTAATAGATGGCATACATAATTTTTCTGCGGACTAAAAAAACAGAAATTGTCCGAAATGTGTCCGAATCATCTATAACTAATTGAAAATTAAGAGTAAATGTCGGGAAGACAGGATTCGAACCTGCGACCCCCTGGTCCCAAACCAGGTGCGCTACCGGCCTGCGCTACTTCCCGTAAATAAACCAATGTCTTTTTAGTACTATTAAAAAGAGTGCGAAAGTAAGCATTGAAATAGATTTTTTAAAGAAAACATTATTCAATAATTTATTTTAGTAATGCAATTCTAATAACATTCTGCAAAAATTAATAATTAATTTTATAAATATCTTTATCCGTTTACTTGCACACAAATAATAGTGGCTACTTTTTCGCCGTCCATTGCTGCGCTAATAATTCCACCGGCATAACCTGCACCTTCACTGCAGGGATATAAATTTTTTATTTGCGGATGATACAACTTTTGTTCATCTCTTGGAATTCGCACCGGCGAAGATGTGCGACTTTCTGTAGCAACAACAACGGCTTCATTTGTAAAATAACCTTGCATTTTTTTGTTGAAGGACTGAAAAGCCTGTTGCAAATTCTTATAAATAAATGATGGCAAAATCTTTTGCATCTGTGCAGATTTTATTCCTGGCACATAGCTGCAACCCGGTAACGAAGATGATATTTTGTTATTACAAAAATCTACCATTCTTTGAGCAGGTGCAACAAATCTTCCGCCGCCTGCAATAAATGCATTTTTTTCTACGACTTTTTGAAAATGCATTAACAATAAAGGATTATCCATTCTTAATTTCTCATTTTCAATTTTAAATTTTTTTAAATAATTAAAAGCATCTTTTGTTTCAACCGGCACAACTATTCCGCTGTTTGCATAAAAATTATTTCTTTTGCTCGGGCTCCATCCGTTTATAACTAATTCGTTTGCGTTTGTTGAAGCAGGTGCAATAATTCCGCCGGGACACATACAAAAACTAAATACCCCTCTCCCATTTATTTGTTGAACTAAACTGTAAGAAGCAGCAGGTAAATGCAAATAATTTTTTTCTGAAATTTTATTTGAATAATGATATTGAATTGCATCTATTAAGCTTTGCGGATGCTCAACCCGAACGCCTAAGGCAAAAGGTTTTGCTCCAATAAAAATTTTTTTTTCATGCAATAATTGAAAGATATCTCTCGCAGAATGTCCCGTAGCAAGAATTATATAATCTGCTGAAAATTTATTTCCGTCTGCAGTAACAATTGTTTTAATAAAACCATTTTCAATAACAAAATCAATAGCTTTTTTTTCAAAAAATATATTGCCGCCGCATTCAATTATTTTTTCCCGCATTGCAGTAATAATTTGGGGTAATTTATTTGTGCCAATATGCGGATGCGATTCGTATAATATTTTTTCATCGGCACCAAATTGAACAAATAAATTTAAAATTCTGCTTACATCACCACGCTTTGAGCTGCGCGTGTACAATTTGCCATCGCTGTAAGTGCCGGCGCCGCCTTCGCCAAAACAATAGTTGCTTTCAGTATTTATAATTCCTTCTTTATTTAATATAGCTAAATCTCTTCTTCTTTCGCGCACATTTTTTCCTCTCTCCAAAATAATTGGTTGAATGCCTTGTTCAATTAATTTTAATGCAGCAAATAATCCGGCAGGGCCGGCGCCAATTATCAGTACTTTATTTTTTGCGTGCGCAACATCTTTAAAAAAAAATTTTTGTATTTGCCTTTGATGAAAAGGTTCGTTGATAAAAGCATTTACGGTTATATTAACATATACTTTTTTACTACGTGCATCAATTGATTTTTTAAGAATAAAAAAACCAGTTATTTCATTAATATTTTTTGAAATTGCTGCTGAAATGTGAGAACAAATTATAGCATGATTTTCTGCTTCAGCAGGGAGTAATTTTAATGAAATTATTTTTTGCATAACTAATAAACAAAGTACAAAAAAAGGGATCAAAATTTTGATCCCTTTTTTAAATAAATAATTATTTATTAAAAACGATAACCAATAGTTACAGTAAATGCATGATTTTTTACAGAGCCTGAACCAGCCTGTTTTAAAACATTTGAAAATCCAGCCTGGTAACGAGCAGAAATACCTACACCAACTGGTAAGAAATATTCTGCACCAACTAAACCGGAAAATTCCCCTGATTTGTAATCTGATTTTACATCTGTGCTTGAGCCACCACTCACCTTTGATTTTGCACTCATTAAAAAGCTGTATTGCGGTGCTATGTAAATACCAAAACCAGAAGTTGGAACTTTAAATTTTAATAATACAGGAATTGAAATGTAATCTTCTAAAAAATTTATGTCGGTTCCTGCTCCATCTACATTTTTTACTTTAGCGCCCATTCCTGAATAATTTACTTCCGGTTGAATTGCAAAACTTGGTACGATAGGCAGTTCTACAAATACACCTGCATTCAATCTCGTAAGAGAATTTTCAGTTGTGGATGATGAGCCCTGAACTTTTTCTTTAACATTTGCAAAGTTAGCGCCGGCATGAATTCCAAACCTTGCACCTGTTGTCATCTTCTTTTCGTTTTGTGCAAACACAGTTGCGGATGCACTTACAATTAATACAATTAAAATAGCTTTTTTCATAAATTATTTTTTGGTTTCAGGGCGCAAAAGTAGTGGATAAATTTAATGTGGCAAAATTTAAAAAGGTAAATCGTCTGTAACATCGGCCGGCGCTGCATCTGCAATAAACTCAGATTTATTTTTATCGGCTTTATTTGCCTGTGATAAATTTATAGATTCCATTTTCCATGCATCTAAATTAGTAATGTAATTTTCTTTTCCATCTTTCATCCACTTAGTTCCTTTTATATTAAAATATACTTTTATTTCATCACCTAAATTAAATCTGTCAGGCATTGCGGTTTTATCCTGTACGCATTGAAATTTTATATAATTGGTAATAATGCGCCCGTTTATATCTTCTGATTTTTCAATTACAAATTCTCTTGTTTTAAAAGTTTCGGTGCGTTGCACCATAGTAAATTTTGCAACCAATTTTCCTACTATTTCAAATAACATAATTTATAAATTTTATGTTGTAAATATATATAAGTATAAAGTTGATAAATAAAATTTATTATAATCAAGAAAAAAAATCCGTTCGCATATAATCCTTTTTAATGAGAAAAATTATAAAAATGAGAAGAAGCAAAAAATAAAATTTATTGAGTATCAACACAGTAATTTTTTATAAAAAAACAAGTGATAAAAAGTTTTTTTTTCAACATAAAAATTTGATATTCGTTTCCCCGTCTTAAAAATATTATTTGTTTTGCTAAATAATTTTTTAAGAGTTTTTTTAGATAATTTCTTTAATTTATTTTATGCCATTAACTATGACCAAAACCGCTGACACAATTTGGAACGACTGTTTGAAAATTATAAAAGATATTGTAGAGTGGCAGCATTTTAAAACCTGGTTTGAACCAATAAAACCGATAGAAATAAAAGAGAATATTTTATTAATACAAGTGCCAAGCCAATTTTTTTTCGAATACCTGGAAGAGCATTATGTAAACCTGCTTGCAAAAACTTTAAAGCGCGAATTAGGCAAAGAGGCGCGCTTAGAATACCGCATAATGGTTGATAGCGGAAATAACGGCCGCAACGGAATGATGGATGTGCCTGCAGGCAATGCAAAAATATACAGTAATAATGAAACTGAATTTCCTTTAATAATTAATAACCCGGTAAAAAATCCATTTGTTATTCCGGGGTTGAAAAAAATGCATATTGATCCGCAATTAAACCCTATTTATTTGTTTGATACTTTTATAGAAGGCGATTGCAATCGTGTGGCACGCCGCGCGGGAAAAACAGTGTCTGAAAAACCAGGCGCTAATTCATTTAATCCTTTGGTAATTTATGGCGGCGTTGGTTTGGGCAAAACGCATCTTGCACAGGCAATTGGTAACGATGTTAAACATTGTCTTCCTCACAAAATAGTTTTGTATGTAAGCAGCGAAAAATTCATCAACCAGTTTCAGGATCACAGCCGCAATAATGCCATAAATGATTTTATACATTTTTATCAGTTAATTGATGTGTTGATAATTGATGATGTGCAATTTTTTAACCGCGCAGAAAGAAGCCAGGATGCTTTTTTTGCGATATTTAATCATTTACATCAAAGCGGCAAACAACTGGTGCTAACTTCAGATAAACCACCCAAAGATTTGGACGGAATGCAGGAAAGATTATTAAGCCGTTTTCGGTGGGGCTTAAGCGCAGACATACAAATACCCGATTATGAAACAAGAATAGAAATACTGGAAAGAAAAATGAAAAATGACGGATTGGATATGCCAAAAGAAGTGGTGAAATATGTGGCTTACAACATCAGCACAAATGTGCGCGAGCTGGAAGGCGCATTAATTTCTTTGTTAGCCCAATCATCACTTAATAAAAGAGAAATAGATTTAGAACTCGCCAAAAAAGTATTGCGTAATTTTATAAAAACAAGTAGTAAGGAAATTACGATTGATGCCATTCAAAAAATGGTTTGCGAATATTATGCAGTGCCTTATGATAAACTTTTACAAAAAACAAGAAAGCGCGAAATTGTGCAGGCACGTCAAATTACAATGTATCTCGCAAAAGCGTTCACTAAAAATTCTTTAAAAACAATTGGTGAACATTTTGGAGGAAGAGATCATACCACTGTAATTCATAGTTGCCAAACCGTAAAAGATTTGATGGATACCGATAGCTTATTTCGGGAAAACGTAATGGAGCTTACTCAAAAAGTACAATTAGCAGCTATGTAATTTATTTTAAAGCATTTATTACGTGTAGAAAATTCTACATAAATGTATTGATTATAAAAATAAAATCATTGCGAATTTTTGGCATAAAATTTTTAGCATTACATTTTTAATTTTTTAATCATTTAAAAAATAAAAGTTATGCCAAACACAAAAGATAACCAGGGTGGTAACCATGGTTCTAAAGACAAGGATACTTCTAAAAAAGGCAGTGAAGGCGGTTCTCACAGCGGAAGCGGCTCACACAGTGGAAGCGGTTCAGGTGGCGGCAAAAGTGGTTCTTCCCGCTAATCAGGATGGTTTCTTTTTAAAATAAAAGCGAGATGAAACTAAGTTTTATTTCGCTTTTACATTTTATAAAATCAGTCTTCAATTATCCATAAAAAAATGCAGTTCAAATTAAACTGCATTTTTTATTTTTATGAAATTTATGCCATTTATTGGCCGCTGTTATTTGGTTTATTACGCATTTGTTCTCTCATTTTCCGCATCATTGCTTCTAATTGAGTAATTTGGGTATCGCTAAGTCCGGCGCTCTTATATCTTGCTTCTATTTGAGTTCTTAAGTCATTCATTTTTGTTTTTTTCTGCTCAGCACTTAAGGTTTGATCAGTAAAAATTTGTTTTTGCTGTGGCTGAAATTGAGTGTGGATTGATATTACAGAATCTGCCATTGCATCAGATAACTGCAATGAATCTTTTAGCATTTGCTTCATTTTAGATTGCTGATTTTCATTTTGCGCCAAAACTGATGAAGCTGAACCAAGAGATAAAGCAATCACTAAATAAAAAATAATTTTTTTCATGGTTAAAAATTTTGTGTTTTATATTTAATGAACCAGTGTTGACCTTTTATAAAATAAAAGGTTTAATAATTTCAATAATAAATAAACAAAAACCCTGCTCAAAAAAATGAACAGGGTTTTTGCAACTTTTAGATATACTTTCAAACTTTTATTTATCTCAATCTTCCACTTTTACCTTGCCTTTGCTTTTTGCAATTACTTCTTCGGCAATATTATTAGGAGCCGGCGCATAATGTGAAAATTCCATCGTAGATGTTGCTCGACCGGAACTCATCGAACGAAGTTGCGTTACATAACCAAACATTTCACTCAACGGAACTTTTGCTTTTATAACCTGTAAATTTGCACGGCTGTCCATACCTTCCAGCATTCCGCGACGACGGTTTAAATCGCCGGTTACATCACCCATATATTGGTCAGGTGTAACAACTTCAACACGCATAATTGGCTCTAATAAAACAGGCTTTGCTTTTCTTCCCGCTTCGCGGAAACCGCCTTTGGCACAGAGTTCAAAGCTCATAGAATCAGAGTCAACCTGGTGGAAGCTTCCATCATACACACGCACTTTCATGTTATCTACCGGATAACCTGCAAGCACACCCGTAGTCATTGAAGTTTCAAAACCTTTTTGAATTGCCGGAACAAATTCACGCGGAATAGAACCACCAAAAAGATCATTGATAAACTGAAAATGTTTGCCTTTATTCTCATCCAGCCATTCTTTATCAGCAGGTCCAAATTCAAATTGAATATCAGCAAACTTACCGCGACCACCGGTTTGCTTTTTTAATATTTCACGATGCTGAATTGTATTTTGAAACGCTTCTTTATAAGCTACCTGCGGATTTCCCTGGTTTATCTCAACTTTAAATTCACGACGCATTCTGTCTACAATAATTTCCAAATGCAGTTCGCCCATGCCGCTCAAAATTGTTTGCCCGGTATCTTCATCTGTTTTTACGCGCAAGGTTGGATCTTCTTCCACCAGCTTTGCAATTGCCATTCCCATTTTATCAACGTCAGCTTGTGTTTTAGGTTCGATGGCAACGGAGATAACCGGCTCAGGAATAAACATGTTTTCCAGCACTATCGGAAAATCTTCATCGCACAAAGTATCACCTGTTTTTATTTCTTTAAAGCCAACAGCGGCAGCAATATCACCGGCTTCAATAAAATCAATCGGATTTTGTTTGTTGGCAAACATTTTCATGATACGGCTGATGCGTTCATTTTTTCCGCTGCGCATATTTTTCACATAACTTCCTGCTTGTAAACGACCGCTGTAACAACGGAAAAATGCCAATCTACCAACAAAAGGATCGGTCATAATTTTAAAAGCCAAAGCAGCAAATGGTTCTTTAGGATCAGGTTTTCTGCTAACTTCTTCACCGGTGTCAGGATTTATTCCGGTTACCGCTTCAATATCAACCGGCGATGGCAGGTAACGGCAAACTGCATCCAGCGCGGTTTGTACACCTTTATTTTTAAATGAAGAGCCACACATCATCGGTACAATGCTAAGATCAATAGTTGCTTTGCGGATGGCTTCATGTAATTCATCTTCTGTAATTGTAGAAGGATCATCAAAAAATTTTTGCATCAAATGATCATCATATTCTGCAACCGATTCAATTAACTGCGCCCGCCAATAATCTACATCTTCTTTCATATCATCCGGAATAGGAATTTCAGAATAAGTCATTCCTTCGGTGCTGTCGTCCCACACAATTCCTTTGTGCCGAATAAGGTCAACCACACCTTTAAAATTATCTTCAGCGCCGATAGGTAATTGTAAAGGCACCGCTTTTGCACCCAGCATTTCTTTTACCTGCGTACAAACCATTAAAAAATCTGCGCCCGCACGATCCATTTTATTTACAAAACCAATACGCGGCACACGATAACGGTTTGCCTGTCGCCACACCGTTTCGCTCTGCGGTTCTACGCCATCAACGGCAGAAAATAGTGCAATTAATCCATCCAGCACCCGCATACTGCGTTCCACTTCCACAGTAAAATCTACGTGACCTGGTGTATCAATAATATTAAAATAATATTTTTTTGTTTCATCGGTTACCTTGCCTTTATCTGTGGGAAAATTCCATTGGCAGCTTACCGCGGCAGAAGTAATCGTAATTCCGCGTTCTTTTTCCTGCTCCATCCAATCGGTAGTGGCTGCGCCTTCGTGCACTTCGCCGATGCGGTGAATCATACCGGTATAGCGCAAAATGCGCTCTGTAGTCGTGGTTTTACCGGCATCAATGTGAGCGGCGATACCAAAATTTCGTTGTAATTTCAAATCAGCCATAACTAATTTCTAAATTTAATTTAAGATTGAAATATTTATGAACCCGGCTTTTCATTTCTATTTTGCTTTTGTGGCGTCGCACTCTTGTACGCCATATCAATATTCAACAATAAACCAAGGTTATTTTTTTGAGCGGCAAAGTTACAAAGAATTAAGATAAGAATTAAGCGAATGAAAGATTAAAATGAGAAACCGAACGGATAAGCATTTAAATTAAACAATGTTTTTTTTAATTAAAATTTTTATTCTGCAATTTCAATAACTTTTTCCATCATCAAACTGCGCGAACCTTTTATAAGAAAATAAGTGTTTTCAAAATGTTGTTGCTGCAGCCATTTTTTTGCTTCAAGCGAATTATCGAAATAAATAAACTGATGTTTTATTTTATTAAAATCGCCGCCAACTAACACTACATTTTTCCATTGATATTGATTGATGAGATGAATAAGCGCCTGGTGTTCGGCAATACTTTCCTTTCCCAATTCCATCATAGCGCCCAGCATTAAAATTTTATTTTTCGCATGAAGATGCGCAAAGTTTTCAATAGCTGCTTTCATGCTCGATGGGTTTGCATTATAAGCATCCAGGATAATTTTATTCGTTCCAATTTCAATCAACTGCGAACGGCTGTTGGATGGAATATAATTTTCAACAGCAGATTTTATTTTTTCATCTGCAACATCAAAATGTTTCGCAACTGCAACTGCACACAAAATATTTGGCAAATTATAATCACCCACTAATTGTGTTTGCGCAAAAGAAAATGAAACGCCTTTTGTAAAAGCTACTTCCAGAAAAGGCTCGCTTTGTTTTACATCTCCAATTAACTCACCTTTTTTTGTTCCGTACCAAAAAATATTTTTTATTCCTTTGCTCATTTCATGCAAATAATTATAATCATCAAACGCAAACGCGCTGCCAGAATGGGTTTTAAGATAATCGTACAATTCTCCCTTTGCTTTACGAACGCCTTCAACTCCGCCAAAACCTTCTAAATGCGCTTTGCCGCAATTGGTAATAATGCCGTGCGTTGGCTGTGCAATTTTGCAATAACCTTCAATTTCTCTTTGATGATTGGCGCCCATTTCAATAACTGCAATTTCTGCATCTTTTTTTATTTTTAAAATAGTTAGCGGAACGCCGATATAATTATTCAAATTGCCTTGTGTTGTGTAAGTTTTATATTTTGAAGAGAGAACTGCATGTACTAATTCTTTAGTTGTAGTTTTTCCGTTGCTGCCGGTGATTGCAATAAAAGGTATATTAAATTGCCCGCGGTGATGTTTTGCTAATTGCTGTAAAACATTTAATACATCATCAACCAAAATTAATTTTGCATTATTGGCTTCGGTTGGTTCATCAATTATTGCATAAGCTGCGCCTTGCTGCAAGGCTTGCAGCGCAAATTTATTTGCATTAAAATTGGGACCTTTCAACGCAAAAAAAAGGTCATTTTTTTGCAGCTTGCGCGTATCTGTTTGAATAGATGGATACTGCGCATAAATAGAATATAATTCTTCAATTGTCAAGAAAAAAATTTTGTGCAAGTTAAGTTAACTGAACATTTTAAACGCTCCATAAAGATGAGAACGATGAAAGGATTGCGACGCAACGAAGATGCTATGAAAAACAAAAGCTGGTATCAAAAAAAAATTATGTCAGCTAAGTTTTGCAGTGATGAGCCTTAAAAATTCGCTGCGTGTTTCATTTTTTTCAAACTCGCCAAAAAATGCAGAAGTTGTTGTTACTGAATTTTGTTTTTGCACGCCGCGCATCATCATGCAGAGATGCGAAGCTTCGATTACAACTGCTGCGCCTAAAGGTTGTAGCGTCTCAACAATTGCATCCAAAATTTGTGTGGTTAATCGTTCCTGCACTTGCAGGCGGCGGCTGTACACATCAACAACTCTGGCTAATTTGCTTAAACCGGTTATCCAGCCGTTTGGAATATAGGCGATGTGCGCTCTGCCAAAAAATGGAACCATGTGATGCTCGCACATGCTGTATAATTCAATGTCTTTTACAATAATCATTTCACTGATTTCTTCATGAAATTTTGCAGAATTTAAAATTGCTTTTGCATCTAACTGATAACCCTGCGTAAGATATTGCATTGCTTTTGCAATGCGCTCGGGAGTTTTTAATAAACCTTCGCGCGCCGGGTTTTCGCCTATTAAATTTAAAATTGATTTATAGTTTTCCGCTAATATTGAAGTTGCTTTTTCATCAAACTGTTCTATTTTTTTATATGCCATTTAATGGTGGTTTAAAAGATTTAAATGATAGAATATTTTTGTTATGATAATACGTAAAATTTAATCAGCGGGATATTCTACAAAATTTCTTTCGGTTTCATACAAAAATATTTTTAGCTCAAAAGCCGCATCCAGCTTTGGTTTCAGCAAATTATAAATTACTATTGAAATGTTTTCGGCAGTTGGGTTTAGTTGCTTAAATTCCTGTGTATCCAAGTTTAAATTTTTATGATCAAACTTTTTCAGCACATTTTCTTTGATAATATCGCTTAACATTTTTAAATCAATTACGTATCCGGTTTTTTCATTTGGTATTCCGGTAATTTTTACAATTAATTCATAATTATGCCCATGAAAATTTGGGTTGTTGCACTTGCCAAAAATTTTTTCGTTCATTGCATCGCTCCAGTCTGCAACATGCAAACGATGCGCTGCGTTAAAATGTTCTTTTCTATAAACTGATACTTTTTTATTCATAACATTTTTTTGTACTATGCTTTTGTACAAGAATTAAACTTTTGTTGCGCCGCGGCGGACGCTTGTACTGCGCAATCTTTATTCACCAAAATACTCAACATAAATTCTTGGTGTTTCATATAATTTAATGCAATGTAATTGTACATTTTGCGGCAAATGTGCTTGCAGTTGTTGCCAAATGCAGGCTGCTAAATTTTCGGTGCTGCACATTTTATCTTTTAAAAAATCAACATCTAAATTCAAATTTTTATGATCTAATTTTTCAATTATAAATTTTTTCATTAAATTTTTTAATTGTTTTGCATCCATTAAAAAACCAGTGTCGGCAAGTATTTCACCTTTTATAGTAACAAATAAATCATAGTTATGTCCATGCCAGTTTTCATTTGCGCAAGCGCCAAATACCTCATCATTTTTTTCTTTACTCCAACGCGGATTATATAATTTATGCGCTGCATTAAAATGTTCTTTTCTTGTAAGATAGATCATGCTGCGGAAAAAATTTTTGCAAAGCTACTAACAAAAGCAAAGCGTTTGTAAACTCAAATTTAACTTCGGATATTTGAGTAATTATGCGCGTAATAATAACTGCTGCCACTGTTGAAGAATGGATGCCTTGCTTTTTGCAACTTGATAATTTATACACGAGTAAAAGCAAGCGGATAAAAGTTTGCTTTTATCAAACTGGTGTTGGATTATTAGCAAGCGCTTATTCTTTAACTAAATTAATTGTGGAAGAAAAACCCGATTTAATTATTCAGGCAGGCATTGCAGGAACGTTTGATAAAACAATCTCTTTAGGAAAAATAGTTGTTATTAAGGAAGAAATTTTGGGCGATTCCGGTGTTGAAGAAGAAGGAAAATGGAAAGATATTTTTGATTTAAAATTAGAAAAATCAAACTATCCGCCATATGAAAAAAGAAGATTGCCAAATTTCTGGATTGAACAATATAACTTGCTGAAATTGCCTGCCGTAGCGGGTTTAACGATAAATGAAATTTCTACGAACGAAGAAAGAATTCAGCAACTCATCAAAAAATATGATCCGATAATTGAAACGATGGAAGGTGCGGCGCTGCACTATGTTGCAAGAGAAATGAATGTTCCTTTTTTGCAAATAAGAGCAATTTCGAATTATGTGGGTGAAAGAAATAAAGCAAATTGGAAAATGAAAGAAGCGATTGATAATTTGAATGAAACATTAATAAAATACATTGAAAAATTGTACAAAATAGTTTAAGATTTTTGTTGAAAATTGAACAGAAAGTACAAGTGAGTGACACAACGAAGATGCCACGAAGAACTGCGGCTGACATCAATAAAATAAATTAACCGGTAAAATAATTTCCCATTGATTTGGTTGCTCGCTTAATAATTTATAATCGAGTAAACGGTTATAACGCACGCCAAATGAGACTGGCTGCTGGTTCCACCACTTCGTATCAAAATAAATTTCTACACCAACCGTTCTGAATTGAAATTGATTTCCGGTTCGCAAACTTTTTGCATTTGTAAAATCGTAAAAAGCATTTGCGCGAATTCGCTGAAAATAAACAATGTTTCCAAAACCCCAATCAGGATAAAATAAAGTGAAATGATAGTTGGCGCCAAGCTTCCACATTTGCGGAAAATCAACTTTTACATAACCGCGCGAAAAAGGAAAATCGTTGCTGAACGAATATTCATTCATTGTATCTCTGGATTGATATGCAGCACTGAGCACAATGCTGTGCGTTTTTAAAAAACCCGGCAAATAAAAATTTGCGCTTGCTAAAAACTGATGAGCAGAATATTTATTGATGATATTGCGGTATTGAAACAAAAAACTTTGCGCCCAATGCGGATAAATTTGCTGAACTGCTTTTTGAATTTGCGCAGTGTATTGCAAACGCGATTCAACATAATTAAAGTTAATATTATTTAAACGCTGTTTTGCAAAACCTGTCCAGCGTACATTATCAATATTATAGGTTGACGATAAAAATAAATTGCGATATTGCTTTCCGCCGGATAAATTTAATGGTAATTGCAAACCTGCTGATGCAGTAAATTCATTCCAGTAAAAACTTGTATCATTTAATTGTGCATTGCGCTGAAAAGTTTCACTAACATTTAAAACCGGCTGAACATAAAAACCGCCAAACACAGTACTGTAGCCAATCTTACTATATTCTTCATTTCTGTTATAAGTGTAATACAGTTGCGTTTGAAGAGTGCTTAAAACATTTTCTCCATAAAGAGTGAAAGAAAAATCGGGGTCAGCATAATTGGGTTGCCAGCTATGGAAATTAAACGGATGAAAAAACTTAGAATATTTTGAGATTGAAAAATTTGCAGTTGATACATTTAGTAAAGTAGTGTTGTAATAATTATTAAAAGGCTTTGTTACATACAAATTTTTCAATGTATCTTTTTCAAAAACAGGTTGCCAGTATGGCTTTAAAGAAGTTAATCTATAGCCATCCGCAGTAAATGCAGCAGCAATTAATTGATTGTTTTTAAATGCTGCCTGATATAACCCTGTTGAATAATTTGCCAAACGATAATTTCTGCCTTCACCTGAAATGTAAGCCCACACTTCATCATAACCATTATTAGAACAACTGTACAATAAAGTATCACCTTGCACAACAGGAAAACCAACAATACGGTTTGAGAAAGGAAGAAGCCTTGTTATGCTGCTGTCGGAAATATTTATTTGTTGCAAATCCATTTCACCATGTGCATTTCTTACCACAACAAAAATAGATTGATCGTCTGCCGAAAATTTAGGATAAGTGTAAATAAAATTACTGTTCGTGATAAGTGATTTTATTTTTATTCCATCTGAATTTAAAATATCAACATCGCAATGCTGATCCGGTTTAATTGCAGTTGCAACAATTAATTTTCCATTGTGCGAAATATCCGGAGTAAAATATTTTGTGTGAGATGATAATGTCTTTTCTGCTCCGGAATTTACATCCAACAATTTTATAACGCTGTATTCGCGGTTTCCCCAGCGAACATCCGGTTGTAAGGCGCTGTAAATAATCTTGCCATTATTGTAAGAAAAATAATCATCATTCGTGATATCTTCAACAGCAATTTCTTTCTGCGAATTAGTTGCATTTATTTTATAAAAAGCAGAAATAGTTTTGTAACTGTTTTTTAAAACAATCAGCGAGCTATCTTCAGTTGCATACGGATATTTATAATTAATCACATTATTTTTTTGTATTGAAGTAAACCATTGAATGTTGTTTATTGCAGAATCATTGTTCCATTGTTGCTGATAAAAATTAAAAGCATTTTTTACAAATTCATCATAAGCAATTTCACCATATTTTTTCACTGCATTTTGTAAAGGATAAAATAATGGTTTAAACCGAACTGCATCGCTTGTTACTTTTCGCCAAAAATCTTCGCCATATTCTTCTCTTCCATAAGCAACCAGTAAATATCCTAATTGGTAATGGTCGGGCACATAATTTTTAAAAGAACCATTGCGCAATTTGATGTAACTATAATTTTTTTCTGCATCATATAATGAACGATAACCGGCAAAAAAAAACGGCAATCTTCCTCTTCCCTGCTCACTTAATTTTGTTTCATTATACACAGCATCACCTTCAAAAAACCAATCCGGAATTGATGCCGCATTTGCAACAGCCTGACCGTTTTCACCAAACAAATAATATATTGTTTTTGACAAGCCTTCTCTGAAATTACTGTATTGCTGCACATGGCGAAACTCATGAATGGAAAGATTATCTGCCCAACTTTGAGCGCCCAATTCAAAAGCATTTATGGAAGGCATTAAAAAAAATTCGCTGCGATAAGGACCAAGTTCAACCTCTCCGTTTGAATAAGTAACATCTTTTTGTAACACGATGCTTATCTTTCTTATTTTATCTCCGATAGTTGATGCATAATATTTTTGTTGGAAGTGTGTAAGCGCTGCAATGCGCTCTGCCATTGAATCTAAGCCTTGCGGAAAAATAATGCGAACTGTATCTGTATTAATTTGTTTCCATTTTACTGAAGATGGATTTCCGCCAAATTGTTGTGCGTTTGCAAAGTGAAAAATCAAAATTAAAAAGAAAAAAAAATTTGGAGATTTGGAGATTTGGAAATGAGATGATTTGAAGATTGGAGATTTGATGATATTATAATTTTGATAATGATTTAAAAATGTAAAACTTTTTTAAAAGCATAAATTAAGCTTCCATTTTCAAATTGGATTTTTCATTTTCAAATTTTCAAATTGCCTCATTTCCAAATTGAACTACACCATTACATCTTTGGTTAAATGTATTTTAGTCATCTGCAAATAATGATTTTGCAACTGATGAATATAGCGAAGGTCAGAGTAAAAACGGATGTCTTCTCTGTACCAAATTTCTATATTTGAAAAATCATCTTTTTTTGCAATAACAATTCTAAATGCGCCTTTTTTATATTTTACCGATCCGTCCGGCATTTCTTCTTTTGTGAAATTTAATTTTAATAAATTTTCATCGTTAATTGGTATAGGATATAAATGCAGCGGCTCAAACCAAAATGGCTGAACCTCTGTTTCTACACAAACTTGTTTTTCATCACCATTTAAACGGGTTACTTCACCTTCCCACATTTTACCTTCGTATTCACCCATTAAATAATCGCCAATTTTTACTTCATTAAAGTTTATCATGTTGCAAGTGTTTTATTATTGGTCAATTTACAAATCATTTTAAAACCGCCAATTATTTTTTAAATTTTTTTATAAATTTTATATTGAAATAAATTGACTTTTTATTAAGATTGAATTTATACTCTTATATAAATTTTTCTTTTATCCAGAACATACACAATTAACCAATAAAAAATTATTAAGCATACAGAGTATAATAAGGAACCATTTCGCAAATCGCTCGAAGCGGGTTTGCAAATATGTTCATAAAACCAACCGAATGGCGAAGTGTAAGCTGGCGTTCCATCTGCATTTGCGCCGTTGGCAATTCTTATCAATCCTAACACTCTTGGTAAAAATCCACTCAACACAAA
The DNA here is from genome assembly GCA_051004255.1 of Chitinophagaceae bacterium. Taxonomy (GTDB): domain Bacteria; phylum Bacteroidota; class Bacteroidia; order Chitinophagales; family Chitinophagaceae; genus JBPCKN01. The sequence continues at coordinate 46,466 of JBPCKN010000016.1, forward strand.
AATGAAAAGCGGGTTTTTTCCAAACACATCAAAAAAGCGGCTCCATGCGCCTCTTGCATTTTTAAATTCAATTATAAAAATTAAGATTGATAAAGTTAAAATCGCCAATCCTGTTGTATAAATTACATAACTGCTCGTCCATATTTTTTTGTTGATAGGGAAAAGCATATCCCAGCAATAACCTGCAAAAATTAAAATTACGCCCGCAACAAAAAGGTTGGAAAGCATTTCAAAATTTTTACCTTTTAATTGAATATACTGACCAACAAAATATCCAAAAATTACTTGTGTAATTGCAGAAATTGTGCTTGCCAATCCTTCAGGATCAAACGCAACACCTTCGCCATGATACATGTGTGCAGCGCCGAAAACATTCATATCTACATTCAATCCAAAATATCCCTGTAAACTATACGGATCGCCGGTTTTGCCAAGTGTTGCACATAAAATCCAATATAGTAATAATAAAACAACGCTGATAAAAAATGCGCCGCGCGGTTTAAAAAAATATATGATAATTGAAGCAAAAAAATAGCAAAGCGCAATGCGCTGTAAAACGCCCATCACGCGAACGCCGTGTAAAACGTTAGCATCACCAATCCATTGCCAGGGTTTAAAAACAATTGCATTATGTTGCCACATAAAAAACGGGCACCAGTTTAAAAACAATCCTATCAAAAAAATTAATAAAGTTCTTTTAATTACTTTGCCCAAAAACGCTGCGGTTCCGGCTTGTTGTAATCGCGGCATTACAAAACTCATTGCGTTGCCAACTGCAAATAAAAAGAAAGGAAAAACTAAATCGGTTGGCGTGCATCCATGCCAGGGCGCGTGATCCAAAGGTGTGTAGGGTGGTCCGGCCTGGTTGTTTACCATAATCATAAATGCAACTGTGGCGCCGCGAAAAACATCGAGCGATAAATATCTTTCTTTCATGCAATTTTATTTAATAGATGTAAAATTTTCATGCTATTAATCAATCTATTTTTCAATTCTATTTTTAAAATATTTTATGCTTAGCTACATTGCTACTATGATGTTTTCGTTGCGTCGCACTCTTGTACTGCAACACAATCCGCAGCAACAATGCATTGTAATTATATTTCAATAAAGATATTAACTATTAAATTTGAACAATTATTATAAACAATATTTGCATGAGCGATTATTTTGTGCATCCGTCTTCTTTTATTGATGAACCTTGCAAAATTGGGAAGCACGTAAAAATCTGGCATTTTTCGCATGTAATGGCAAACAGTGTAATTGGAGATGATTGCAACATCGGCCAAAATGTAGTGATTAGTTCAAATGTAATTTTAGGACGAAATGTAAAAGTGCAAAACAATGTTTCTATTTACGAAGGCGTTGTTTGCGGAGATGATGTTTTTCTCGGTCCGTCAATGGTTTTTACAAATGTTATCAATCCACGCAGCGCCATTCCGCGCAAGCATGAAATAAAAAAAACTTGTGTAAAAAAAGGTGCGAGTATTGGCGCGAACGCAACTATTATTTGCGGAAACGAAATTGGCGAATATGCATTTATCGGCGCAGGCGCTGTTGTTACAAAAAACGTTTTACCTTATGCATTGGTGATCGGTAATCCGGCAAAACAAATTGGCTGGGTTAGCAAAAATGGACACCGGTTAATTTTTAATGAAAAAGGAATTGCGGTTTGCATTGAAACAAACGAGCAATATCAACTCAGAAATAATTCTGTAAAAAAATTATGACGGAGGGAAAACAAAAAATAAAGTTTGCAGTAATTGGTTGTGGGCATATTGGAAAGCGACATGTGAATGTTATCCAAAAAAATCCTTCGGCAGAATTGATTGCAGTAGTTGATGAAAATTTATCTTCTTTTAATCAACAAAATTTAAATGCTGCAAAAAAATTTAATTCTTTAAATGATTTATTGAATGATAAAATTTCAAAAAACATCGATGTAATAAGCATTGCCACTCCAAATGGTTCTCATGCGCAAATTGCTTTGCAATGTTTGAATGCAAAAAAACATATTGTTTTAGAAAAGCCGATGACGTTAACCCGCGCCGAAGCTGAGCAAATTATTTTTAAATCTCTTGATGTTCATCGCCATGTTTTTGTTGTAAAGCAAAATCGTTATTCACCGCCGTCGCAGTGGTTAAAAAAAATTGTTACTGAAAATATTTTAGGAAAAATTTACCTGGTTCAATTAAATTGTTATTGGAACAGAGACGAACGATATTACACTGACGAAAGCTGGCACGGTTCAAAAAAAATGGACGGAGGAACTTTGTTTACGCAGTTCTCTCATTTCATAGATATTATGTTTTGGATTTTTGGCGACATAAAAAATATTGAAGCAAAAATTCATAATTATAAACAAATAAAAAATGTTGAATTTGAAGATTGCGGCATTGCGCAATTTGAATTTTTGAATGGCGGACTTGGAAGCATAAATTTTTCAACTGCTGTTTGGGATAAAAATATGGAAAGCAGCATAACCGTAATTACAGAAAACGGAAGTTTAAAAATCGGCGGTCAATACATAAATATATTAGAATATTGCCACATCAAAAATTTTCAACCACCACAGTTCGCTGAAATAAATGCAGCAAATAATTACGGCGCTTATCAGGGTTCGGCCGCAAATCATCAATTTATTTTTGAAAATGTAATAAATGTTTTGCAAAACGGAAGCAGTATTTCAGCCAATGTTTTGGAAGGAATGAAAGTGGTTGATATTATTGAACGCATTTATTTTGCTGCTTCTCAAAATAAATAAGTTTATGAAAATTCTAAGATTGATAAGCGCAACTCCGTTCTTTTCAGGTAATGAAATGCCCTATATTTGCGCCTGTTTTTATAAATGGGCTGCAGTTGCATTTAAAGTATTTTTTTAATAAAATGCATACTTTTTTTGCTGTAACTCAGAAAGCGGAGCTTTGAATAAAACGAAATAATTATATATGCAGTTTTTTAAAAAATTTCTCTTTTTTATTATCCTTTTTTCTTTTATCTGTATCGGCGTTTCTGCACAGGATTTATTAAGAAGTAACACTATCACTCAAATAAACATAGATAAATTGAGCGATGCAGACATTTTAAAATATCAGCAACAAATAAAAGCCATGGGCTTAACAGAAAGCCAGGCCGAACAAATTGCATTAGCCAGAGGAATGCCTGCTACCGAAATTGCCAAACTAAAACAGCGCCTTGTAGATTTGAATAATGGCGTTTCTTCATCATCTTCGAAAAACTCAAGAGATTCAATTAATAATTTACAAAATGGCAGGCTTCAAAATAATATAGATTCAACAGATACTGCAAAACAAATAAAGCCATTAATTGATCCCAGAATTTTTGGTTCAGAATTATTCAATAATACCACGCTAAATTTTGAACCCAATTTGCGCATAGCCACACCTATGAATTACACAGTAGGCCCGGATGATCAACTTGAAATTACAGTATTTGGCGTTCAGGAAATTACGCAGGATGTTACCGTTTCGCCCGAAGGAAGCATTTATATTCCGCAAGTTGGGCAGGTAAAAGTGGCGGGTTTGACCATAGAAGCTGCAACAGCACGTATTAAAGATTATATGAGCCGTTCTGCTTATCCTACTTTGCGCGCAGGCACTTCACGGCTTACTGTAAACTTGGGAAATATACGCAGCATTAAAGTAACCATTATTGGCGCAAACCGGCCCGGCAATTACACACTTTCATCTCTCTCAACAGTTTTTAATGCATTATTTGCAGCAGGCGGCCCAACAAATAATGGCAGCTTTAGAGAAATTCAACTTATAAGAAATGGTACATTAATTCGCACGATTGATTTGTATAGATTTTTAGTAAATGGAGATCAGTCGGATAATGTTAGCTTACAGGAAAATGATGTTATCCGCATACCCACATATAAAATGCATGTTGAAGTTGATGGTTATGTAAAAAGACCCGGTATTTTTGAATTGCTTCCCAACGAAACATTCAGCGATTTGCTAAAATACAGTTCTGGTTTTTCGGATAGCGCATATAAAGCGTCAGTTAAAATAATTCAATTTACTGATAAAGAATTTCGCGTAAAAGATATCAACTCTGCAGAATACGCGAATTATAAACCGCAGCAGGGAGATCAGTTTATTGTTGATAAAATCCTCATCCGTTATACAAACAGGGTAAATATAACAGGCGCTGTATTTAGACCGGGTATTTATGAGTTAGATTCAAATATGACACTAAAAGATCTCATTCAAAAAGCAGATGGACTTAGAGAAGATGCCTACACCGCGCGAGGGCAAATAATAAGATTGAAAGAAGACCTTACAAAAGAAATTGTTTCCTTTAATGTGCAGCAGGAATTAAATAACAATAATTCTTTAAAGCTAAAGCGCGAAGACTCAATTATTATAAAATCAATTTTTGATTTAAGAGATGAATATTATGTATCCATTCAGGGCGAAATACGAAGCCCGGGTTATTATGAATACTCAGAAAATTTAGGCGTGAAGGATGTAATATTACAGGCCGGCGGTTTAACTGATGCAGCTTATCCGCAAAGAATAGAAGTTGCCAGAGTAATTAACAGAGATACTTTAACCGGCCAGGATGTAAGGGCAAGTGAAATAATAGATATAAACGGAATTTCTGATCTATCATTACAACAAAAAAATATAGAGCTGCGCCCATTTGATGTAGTTACGGTAAGAAGAAAGCCGGGTTATTTAGAATTACAATCCGTAACTGTACGAGGTGAATTACAATATCCCGGCCCATACGTAATATCCCAAAGAGAAGAACGAGTAAGCGATCTAATAAAGCGAGCCGGCGGCTTTACACCCGAAGCCTACATACAAGGCGCTTACATAAAAAGATATAATGATAACGAAGAACAAAAGCAATTACAGAAGCAAAAAATTGAAAACATACAAAACCAATTAAACGATTCTACAAAACAAATAGTGCAGAATGTTGAAAGAGAATACGATCAAATACCGCTTAATGCAGAAAAACTATTAAAAAATCCTGGCTCAGCCGAAGATGTAGTGCTGCAGCCAAGAGATGAATTATACGTTCCAAAGTTTACTGCGGAAGTTACCATAAACGGAAGTGTTTTATTTCCTACGCAAATTCCCTACAATAATAATTATAACGCTAAAGATTATATATCTGCAGCAGGCGGTTTTGCAGACAATGCAAAAAAAGGTAAGCTTTATGTATTGTATGCCAATGGCAAAGCAAGAAGTACAAAAAGGTTTTTATTTTTCAGAAGTTATCCTTCCATAAAACCCGGCACTGAAATAATTGTGCCCGAAAAAGCAGAAAGAAAAAATCGTTTAACGTCCGGAGAAACTATTGGCATTGCAAGCGCATTGGCATCACTTGCAGGTGTGGTAATTGCAATTTTACGTTTATAAAAAACAATGGTTAATTGAGTGTTTGTTTATGCAAAAAAAAATGTATAGTAATATTTAGAAAAAGATGACAGAAAATAAAGATGAAATTTCTTTAAGAGAATTGGTTTCAAAATTAAATAAATGGATTAAATATTTAATTTCAAAATGGCTGATAATTTGCATCGTTGGTATTATTGGCGGCAGCGTAGGTTTTTTATATGCTTATACATCAACACCAAAATACAGTGCATCTTTAAGTTTTATTTTATCCGGCAACACGCAGTCATCCGGCTTATACGGTTTGGCAAGCCAGTTTGGAATTGATGTTGGCGGAAGCAGCGACGATGTTTTTACAGGCGATAATATCATTTCATTAATGTCCTCAAGGCGCATGGTTCAAACAGCCTTATTAAAAAAGCCGGAAGGAACAAACCAAACACTGCTTAATTTATTTGCAACTGATTCCAAATTAAATGAAGGTTGGCAAAAATTGGAAAGAACAAAAGGCGCATTTCCTTTTCCTGACGATACAGCAAAAATGACTTTGGTGCAGGATAGTTTGTTCAGGTCTGTTTATGATGATATAACTAAAAGTAATTTGGATGTATCAAAGCCGGATAAGAATGAAAATATTTATGTTGTTATCACCACTTCAAAAAATGAAACTTTTTCTTATTATCTAACTAATTATCTCGTTAGCACAACATCGGCATTTTATATAGATACTAAGACAAAGTTAGCCAGACAAAACTTAAAAATGCTACAGCACGAAGCAGATAGTTTGCTGGTTCTTTTAGGCGGTGCAATTGCTTCATCTGCTGCTGAAACAGATAGAACTTTTAATCTTAATCCGGCTTACCAGGTACAGCGCTCAGGTGCGCAGGAAAGCCAGGCGCGCGCCACAGTTGTAGGAACGGCTTACGGAGAAGTTGTGAAAAATTTGGAAATAGCAAAAATCACTTTGCAAAAAGAAACGCCATTATATCAAATAATTGATGAGCCGCAATTGCCGCTGATTGCGGAGAAACCAGGCAAATTAACGTCCCTAATTATTGGTGGTTTTTTAAGTGGTTTTATAATAGTTTGTATTTTGATAATAAGAAAGCTGGTCTCCAATTTTAAACGCAATGAAACACAACAAAAAAATATTGCTGATTAGTTTAATAATCAAATTTTTTTAATGTTAGATTTAAACAATAAAAGTATTCTCATTACCGGCGGAACTGGCTCTTTCGGTAAAGCCTTTGTAAAAAAAGTATTGAATAATTGGCCGCAAATAAAAAGGCTGGTTATATACTCCAGAGATGAGCAAAAACAATATCAGATGGCGATGGATTATCCGCTGCAAAAATATCCGCAGATACGCTTTTTTATTGGTGATGTAAGAGACTATGAGCGTTTAAAAACAGCATTAAAAGGAATTGATTATGTTATTCACGCAGCCGCCATGAAACACGTGCCTATTGCGGAATACAACCCAATGGAATGCGTGAAAACAAATATTCTCGGCGCAGAAAATGTAATTAATGCATGTCTTGAAACTACTGTTCAAAAAGTGGTTGCACTTTCTACCGATAAAGCCGCAGCTCCAATTAATTTATACGGCGCAACGAAACTTGCTTCTGATAAATTATTTATTGCAGCAAATAACATCAAAGGTTCTAATCCAATAAAATTTTCTGTAGTGAGATATGGAAATGTGATGGGCTCAAACGGTTCTGTAATTCCATTTTTTTTGCAAAAAAGAAAGGAAGGAATTTTGCCCATTACCGATGCATCAATGACGCGTTTTAATATTTCTTTAGATGAAGGTGTGGATATGGTTTTGCATGCACTTGAAACTGCCTGGGGCAGCGAATTATTTGTGCCAAAAATTCCTTCTTACAAAATTATGGATGTGGCAAAAGCAATCGGGCCAAATTGTAAACATGAAATTGTCGGAATAAGACCAGGCGAAAAAATTCATGAAGAAATGATAACTTCTTCTGATTCATTTTCTACTTATGATCTTGGAAAATATTTTGCCATTCTTCCGCAATTGCATAATTGGAAATTGGATGATTTTATTGCACACTTTAATGCAGTAAAAGTGCCGCAGGGTTTTTATTATAATTCAGGTGAAAATAAACAATGGCTTGGTGTGGAAGAAATAAGGTGTTTAATAAAACAACATGTAGATGCTGCTTTTGAAATTTAAAATTTTATGATACCGGCTTTTGTATTTCATAGCATCTTCGTTGCGTCGCAATCCGTTCATCACCTGAAAATAAATTGAGCAATTAACCATAAAAAATTTTAAGTGATCCCTTACGGAAAACAACATATTACCGAAGAAGACATTGCAGAAGTTACAAAAACATTAAAGAGTGATTTTCTTACGCAGGGTCCAAAGATTAATGAGTTTGAAAAAAAATTTGCCGAATATGTTGATGCGAAATATGCAGTGGCAGTGGCGAATGGCACGGCAGCGCTGCATCTCAGCGCATTGGCTTTAAATGTAAATGAAAAATCAAATGTTATTACAACACCAATAACTTTTGCAGCTTCTGCAAATTGTATAAGATATTGCGGCGGCGAAGTCGCATTTGCAGATATTGATCCTGCAACCGCATTGATTGATATTGAAAAAATAAAACAACTATTAGTTTCTTCTCCCAAAGAAACATTTCAGGGAATTATTCCGGTTGATCTTGCAGGTTATCCTGTAAATCTTGAAACGCTTCGTGAACTTGCAGATGAATATAATTTATGGATCATTGAAGATGCCTGTCATGCACCGGGCGGATATTTTACAGACAGCAAAGGAACGAAACAAAAATGCGGAAACGGCGTGTATGCTGATTTATCTATTTTTTCATTTCATCCGGTAAAACATATTACCACCGGCGAAGGCGGAATGATAACAACCAACAACAAAAATTTGTATGAAAAACTTTTAATGCTGCGCACACATGGCATTACAAAAAATCCTGAATTAATGCACGAAAATCATGGCGGCTGGTATTACGAAATGCAAATGCTCGGTTACAATTATCGCTTGCCCGATATGAATGCGGCGCTTGGAATATCGCAGCTAAAGCGCGCAGATGAAAATCTTAAAAAAAGAATTGCTATCGCAAAAAAATATGACGAAGCTTTTTTAAATAAAAATATTCAGTTAATAAAACCACCTGCCTGCATTAAACATGCGTATCATTTATATGTTATCCAAATAAATAACAGAAAAAATTTGTACGATCATTTAAAAAAATATCAGATCTTTTCACAGGTGCATTATATTCCTGTTTATATGCAACCTTATTATAAAGAACTTGGTTTTAAAGCAGAATGTTTTCCTAATGCAAATGCTTATTACGAAAAATGTTTAAGCTTGCCGATGTACCCAACGTTAACCGAAAAAGAACAAAATTTTGTGATCGAAACTTTACTCTCATTTGTTCAATAAATAATTATGCAAATTCATACAAAGCAGGAAGAATTTTGGTTAGGAGAATTTGGAAAACAATACACCGAGCGTAACTCAAAAAATGACAATGAGTGGGATGATTTTTATAGAAAAAATTATGGATTAACAAAGCTTGAAATGAATGAATTATTTATTGGCGATTTTGAAAGAGATTATAAAATACTTGAGGCTGGCTGTAATTATGGTTTGCAATTGCGCGGCTTGCAGAGAATGGGTTTTAATCAATTATATGGAATAGAGTTGCAGCCATTTGCCGTAGAAAAAGCAAAAGCGCTTACTTCAGAAATAAATATTATTCAAGGTTCAGGCTTCGACATTCCTTTTAAAAATAATTATTTTGATATCGTATGCACACACGGAGTGTTAATACATATCTCCCCTGATAATCTTGAAAAATTTATGGATGAAATGCACCGGTGTTCAAAAAAATATATTTGGGGTTTTGAATATTTTTCTGAAAAAGTTATGTCTGTTAATTATCGCGGCAATGAAGGCTTTTTATGGAAGGCAGATTACGCGCAAATTTTTCTGGAACGTTTTCCTGATTTGAAATTATTGAAAAAAGAATTTTATCCGTACGTATCTGACAGTGAAAAAGGAAATGTGGATTGTATGTACCTGCTCGAAAAAATAAATTAATTTTTATAAGCACAATAGCCATTATACCTGCGCGCGGCGGCAGTAAAAGAATTCCCCGAAAAAACATACGTTTATTTTGCGGTAAACCGATTATCGCGTATTCAATTGAAGCTGCAATAAACAGTAATTTATTTGATGAAATAATGGTTTCTACCGACGATGAAGAAATTGCTGAAATAGCAAAACAATTTGGCGCAAAAATTCCTTTCATGCGCTCTGAAAAAAATGCAGACGATTTTGCAACTACGCATAATGTGATAAAAGAAGTGATTGAGTGTTATCAAAAAATAAATTGCTCATTTAAATATGGATGTTGCATTTATCCGGCAGCGCCTTTTGTAACAAGTTTGCTATTGAATGAAGCATTCAAAAAGTTTGTTGATAATAATTTTGATAGTTTATTTCCTGTTGTTCAATATTCATCACCTATTTGGCGCAGTTTAAAAATAGAGAATAATAAAGTGGCCATGTGGTGGCCTGAAAATAAAAATAAACGTTCGCAGGATTTGCCACCAGCATATCATGATGCCGGTCAATTTTATTGGTTGAATATTGAGCGAATAATAAGTGAAAAATCTTTGTTTTCTAAAAATACAGGTGCATTAATTGTGGATGAATTAAATGCGCAGGATATAGATACAGTGCAGGATTGGGAGCTTGCGGAAATAAAATATAAATTATTCCTTAAAGAAATAAGTAATTGAATATTGAAAGAAAAAAAGTTGTATTCAGAGCAGACGGAAGTAGTGAAATTGGGTTAGGTCATGTTACAAGATGTTGTGCGTTGGCTGAGATGCTTAAAAATAATTTAGATTGTTATTTTTATACGCGAAAAACTTCAAAACAAATTATTGATGACATTCAAAAATATTTTATTTCCGTAACTCAATTAACTGATAATATTTCTTACGATGAAGAAGCTGCAACATGGATTAGTAATTTAAATGGAAATGAAATAGTTGTATTAGATGGATATAATTTCGATACAAAATATCAATCAGCAATAAAATCAAAAGGTTGCAAGCTCGTTTGTGTTGATGATATTTTTGCGTATCATTTTGTTGCAGATGTTGTAATAAATCATGCTCCGGATATTTTAGGCGAACAATATTCTGTTGAGCCTTACACAAAGCTATTTTTAGGAACAGATTATGTGCTTTTAAAAAAATGTTTTTTGCAACAGGCAACTTTGCAAAAAAGAAAATTCAATTTTAATACATCACCAATTTTAATTTGTTTGGGTGGCGCCGACCCGCAAAATATAACCATGAAAATTTTGCAGGAAGTAAAAAACATTTTTCCGGAGAAAAAAATTTTCATGGTTGCAGGCGCAGGTTATCAGTTTAAAGATGAATTACAGCAACTTTGTGAATCAGAGAAGAATATATCTGTATTTATAAATATCAGTTCGCAAAAATTAATCAACTTGATGGAAAGCGCACATATTGCAATTACATCTGCAAGCACAATTGCGCTGGAATATGTTTGTGTAAAAGGAAATTTATTTTTAATTCAAACCGCAAATAATCAAACACATTTATATAAATCACTTATTGAAAAACATTGTGCTTATCCGTTTAAATTATTGCATGAAAAATATAATTCAAATGTATTTATAGAAAATCAATTAAAATTAATTGATGGAAAATCCAGTGAACGCATTTTAAAGTTTTTTGTTGATTTGGTCGAAAGTTCACTACAATCTTGTTAAATTATTTTTCAGTAAATTGTTAGAAATTATTCCTTTTTCAAAATGTAGAAATAAGAAAGGTTTTTTTTCAGAATTACACCTTTTAGATAATATAGTACTTGCTACCAGTGGTTCATTATACGACAATGAATCTTGGACAGAACAACAGTTCAGATTCAATTTACCAAAAAAAGATACTCTTAGTTTTGTATGTTTTCATAGTAAATCTATCATCGGCTTTTCCGTTGGTTATTCATTCCTGCCAAATTGGTGTCATATATCTCGTTTAGCCTTGCATCCTGATTTTCGAGGCAGGGGAATAGCTAAGAACATATTACAGGTACAAATCAATGAAATGGTTAAGCAATTACCAGATGCCATTACTGTTGATACTCAAAAAAATAATTATGCAGCTATAAAGCTTTACAACAGCTACAATTTTAAAATTCTAACAGGGTTAGAATTAGAGGCTTATATTAAAATACGAGACCGCAAAGCAGCAGAGTACATTAGCAATAATGCAAGTCACCATGCTTTATTAAATCGTTTAAATGAACAGTTTAAATTAGAAATCATTTAGTATATGTTCGACCTATTGAAACGAATAAAAGAGGAAGTTTTCATCATTGCAGAGATCGGAAACAATCATAACGGTGATAAAGAAGCAGCTAAAAAGCTTATTGATATTGCTTATGATGCGGGAGTTGATGCAGTTAAGTTTCAAACCTTTAGAGGAATTGATATTGTTACTCCTTTAGTAAAAGCCAATGAATATGAGGGATGGGATACTAAAGGATTCGAATATTGGAGTGATTTTTTGAACTCAATAGCACTTCCATTAGAAGATCATGAGGAAGTATTCAATTATGCAAAAAATAAAGGACTGATTTGTTTTTCAACACCTGAATCGCCGCGAATGGTTGATTTTTTAGAGCACTTGAATGTTCAGCTTTACAAAGTGGCTTCTATGGATATAAATAACATCCAACTGCTACGAAGGCTTGCTCAGACAAAAAAACCAATAATAATTTCTTCAGGAATGGCAGAAAGAAAAGATATTGAAACGGCACTTTTAATATTAAGGGAAAATCAAGTAGTAGTTATGCATTGCATCAGTGATTACCCTACTGAATATAAAAATGTAAATCTTCTTTCTATTAAATATATAAAAGAGAAGTTCAATGTTGAGGTTGGCTTTTCCGATCATTCTCTCGGAATAGATGTTACAATTGCTTCTATACTCCTTGGTGCAAGAGTAATTGAAAAGCATATTACCTATTCCAGAGCAGCAGAGAAAAAGGCAGAACATCATTTTTCCCTTGAACCGAGTGAATTTAAATTATTAGTAAATGGAATAAGAAACGTTGAAGCAGCTCTTGGAAGCTATGATTTGGTGCGCAGCTCAAATGAAAAAGTAAATAAATTAAAATACAGAAGAAGCTTACACGTAAATAAAGATTTATCAGCAGGACATATATTAACTCATGATGATATTTCTGTTTTAAGACCAGCTACAGGTGCAACCCCGTCTGATTATGATTTTTATATAGGGAAAAAGCTTTTGATTGAAAAAAAATCATGGAATTCACTTAATCCTAAAGATATAATGCAATGACAGTAACTATCATGCAGCCGGCCTATCTTCCATGGCTTGGATTTTTTGATAGAATAAATCTATCCGACGTATTCATCCTGTTAGATAATGTAAGTATGGATATGAGCAGTAAAACAAGATTTAATAATAGAAACAAATTACGTACGCCTGATGGCTGGGTCTGGCTTACAATACCTGTAAACACAAAATCAAATCATAGCACCCTTATCAACGAATTAAAAATCGTTCATGATTCAAATTGGCAATTAAAGCATTTTAATGCTATAAAAATGAATTACAGTAAGTCAAAATATTTTAAGAAATACATCTCTTTCTTTGAAGATTTATATAATAAAAATTGGATACTTTTAGTTGATATTATTGATGAAATATTTTATTTCATAATTAAAGAACTAAATCTTGAAAAAAAGATATTGAAAAGTTCATTGTTGGGTGTTGAAGGAAACAAAGATGATTTAATATTAAACCTATGTAAAGCAATTGAAGGAAAAACTTACATTTCGGGGCCATTAGGAAGAGAATATTTAGACGAAAAAAAATTTAGAGACCAAGGAACTGAGGTAATATATCACGATTATCAGCATCCAGTATATGATCAAACATACAAGGGTTTCGAGCCTTATATGTCAGTAATTGATCTACTATTTAATTATGGCGATGATTCTTTAAAAATACTTAGCTCTAAGAACTTCAAGAATGATATTCAAGGTAACTTCTAAAGATATAAATCTGCTTCAGGAGTATCTTTCCAAATTCAAAGGCCTATTCGACGGACAGTTCGATTTTGATATAAATCAAAGTGAATTAGCGAGAGGTTTAATTAGCCAATTAAAACTGGATAATGAAGAATTTATAAACCTAATCTTAATAGAATCTAATGTTGTAAAAGGTGCATTACTATCACACCCATTATCCTGGGATACTCAACATTTTAAATTAAAGACTCACAGAATAAACACTTTAATAGCTGACGCTAAAGAAGCCTATGATAAATTACTATTCAAATATGTCGGAGAACTTTCAAAAAAAGGATATGAATATGTAGTTTATCGCTTGCCTGTTAACCATGACGAAGTGCATAATTATCTATGCTTACAAAAGTTCAAGTTTTTACTTCATAAAACAATGTTGAGATGTGACCTGAAAAAGATTTCTACTACTTCAATTAGCAATGATTTATCTTTTGAAATCTTTGAAAGCAAGTATGAAGAAAGATTACTCAATCTTGCCGCAGATGTAATTAAGATTAATAGATTTTATTTAGACCCAATTATTCCTAAACAATTTGTTCCTGATGTTTATTCCGGATGGGTGTCATCATTTATAAAAAATAGCCCAGAGAATCTTAAAGTTGCTTGTTGTAAAAATCAAATCATTGGCTTTTATTTATTTTCTAATATTAATGAAGAAAACAAACACATAAACTTTCAAGACTTAAAAGCAGGCTTTGTGGGTTTGATAGCAGTTGATAAAAATTTTAAAGGATTCGGTAAATATCTTTTAAATGACTTGAATGCAAATCTTAAAAAGCAGGACTTTAATATTTCTTATGCAAACACTGCTTTAAAAAATATACCTAGTTTAATGATGTTTCAAAATCAAGGATACAAGGTATTCTCTATTGTTTCAGAATACTCCTTATACATTGGCTAATGATTTTTAATAACAAAAAAATTCTTGTTATTGTAGCTCATCCGGATGATGAAATATTAGGCCTTGGAGCTACAATGCATAAATTAATAAATGAGTATAGTGTGAATGTACACGTTGTAATATTGGGTGAAGGAATTACTTCCCGCTCTCAACAACGAGATGTAACAGCATGGCAAAATGAATTAGTTATACATCGGTCGAATATCAAAAACGCACAAAACATTATTGGATATAATAGTGTAAGCATTTATGATTATCCTGACAACAGATTTGATTCAGTTTCCTTGCTTGACATTATTAAAGTAATAGAAAGGGAGAAACAAGATAGTGGTGCTGAAGTTATTTTTACTCATCATGGGGGCGATTTAAATATTGATCATCAAAGAACATTCGAAGCTGTGATGACTGCATGCCGTCCAATGGAGCAAGAGAAGGTAACCACAATTTTTACATTTGAAACGCCATCTGGCACTGAATGGAGAGCTTCGTCTGACCCAAAACATTTTATACCTAATTTTTTTATTGAAGTAAATGAGGGTAATCTTAACGCAAAGATTAAAGCAATGGAAAGTTACGAGTTCGAAAAACGTAAATATCCTCATCCTCGTTCACCGCAAGCTTTAAAAATTCTTGCCCAACGCTGGGGAATTGCAGTTGGGAAAACTTACGCAGAGGCTTTCTGTTTAATACGAAGCATATCATAATATACTTTTGGAAGAAATTATTTTATTTGAAATATTTCTTATAACTCTTAAAATTTCTTCTTATATTGTTACCTCATTTCTTTAAATTAAAACTTTTGTTATGAAAAAATTTGACACGCGCAATATTGCAATTCTTTTCACATCTTTTTTAATAATTTATACAGCGAATGCACAAACATTACAAACAGTAACGCAAAATGGTAGAACTACTAACCAATGGATACAGATTACTGGTTCATCAGGAATTCTCACAACTGGCTCCGGATTGGAATTGTTTGGTCAAAATGGAGACGGTTATGTTCAAGCTTATGACAGAGTTAATGGTGTGACAAAGAATTTAAGAATTCAAACACTTGGAGGAAATACTTACCTCAATGAAACAGGAGGAAACGTAGGAATTGGAACTACAAGCCCATCAACAAAGTTGAGTATTTACAAATCTACTTCAGCAACTTCTTATGGTTCTTATCCTTCGATAGAAGTAAATAATCCGAATACATCTGGCGACGCATATTCGGCAATTTTGATGAGAAGCGGAAATGTTTCAATCCCGGGCGCAACTGGGTTAATTGGAGGATTATTAGGATATGCATTAAATAATAGCGGACAATTATTGTGGTTAAGAACTTACTCTTCATCTTATCCAATTTATATTGGATATAATCAAAGTGATTTAGTAATAAAAAGCGGCAACGTGCTTATCGGTAAAACCTCTCAAGTAAATACTACTTACAAACTTGATGTTAACGGAAGTGTGAGAGCGAATAAGATTGTAGTAAATACTACCGGAGCCGATTTTGTATTTGAATCGGGTTATAAATTATCATCATTGCAGTCAGTTGAATTATTCATTGACAAATATAAGCATCTTCCGGGCATAGCTTCGGCAAAGCAAATGCAAAACGACGGTCTTAATGTAGGTGAGATGAATACAAAACTTTTACAAAAAGTAGAAGAGCTTACATTGTATGTTATTCAATTGCAAAAAGAAAACGATGAAATAAAAGAAGAGTTGAAAAAGCTATCGCATAAATAGCATTTGAATTAATTCTATTAATGAATAAACTCTTCGTTATGAAAAAAATTATAATAATACAGTTTGTAGTTTTAATTTGTAGCAACGTATTTTCTCAAAATATTAAAACATATAGATATCCGCAATTAAAAGGTATTTTAGTAGTGCCAAAATCTGGCAAGATCATGCCAGCACTTCCTTACAATAAAATTCCATCGCATCATGTTCCCGATTTTCATGGATCTGTTCCAAAGGGAATTCCTGTATTCAATGTTGGAGGTGAAAATGCAAAAGTTGAAAAATTTACAAACATTAATTCTCCTGCGTCTTGCTTAAATTATCAGGGCTTAAATGATGCTGAAATAGCTTATATTGCTACACCTCCCGATGTAGGAGGTTCAGTTGGTATTACAAATGTAATGGTAACAACAAATAATGGAGTAAAGATACAAGATTTAGCTACTGGTGCGGCTCAACTAATAAATACTCTTTCAGGTTTCTTTTCTTCATTAAATCCATCAAATCCATTTGATCCCAAAACCTTGTACGACCCATTTAATAACAGATGGATAGTTACTTGTCCGGATCATCCTCAAGATATAACACAATCAAGATTGTTATTGGCGGTTTCTCAAACAGATAACCCTTTAGGCTCGTGGTACTTTTATGCTATAGATGCTGATCCTTCAAACACCACTTGGTTTGATTATCCAAGCGTTGGTTTTAATAGAAACTGGATTGTAATTAGTGGAAATATGTATGCAGCAAACGCACCAAATCCTACAAATATGGCTGTATTTGCAATAAATAAACAGACAGCGTATTCAGGAATATTAAATGTTACAAGATTTTCTCTCAATTGGTCAACATTTGGCGCATTCATTCAGCCGTGCGTAACTTATGATAATAGTGAAAATACAGAATGGCTCATAAATGACTGGAACGGAAATAATGGAGGCAACGGTTCATTGAGGCTTTACACAATCACAGGCACGCCCAATGCTCCAATATTAAATACTCCCAATCTGCTTCCAACCGTAAATACAACTTGGTATTCTGACCGTCAAATTATAAGTACATTCGGTTGTTCGTCAGTAGATGCTGCTAATTCCAGAACATGTTCATTAATTTTACAAGGGGGTAGCTTATGGGCTGTTCAAAAAATAGGATTACCAACAAACTCACCAACAAGAGCATCTACTCAATGGTGGGAAATAAATCCTACTAATGGAGGTGTTGCCCAATTTGGAAGGATTGACGATGCTACAGGTGCTAACATGTATTTTAATCCATCATTAGCAGTGAATATTAATCGGGATGTTTTAATTGGTTATTCTCATTTTTCGAATTCTCAATATCCAAGAGCAAGCTATTCTTTTAGAGCAGGAACTGATCCGCTTAACACCTTACAATCAAACTTTGATTATCAAAACAGCGCAAGAATGGAATGTAATACATCGCTGTATCCATATTTTGAAAGATGGGGAGATTATAGTAGCACAACCATATCGCCTAATAACATTAATTTATGGACGTTACAAGAATACATGCCTTCAGGTTTTACTTTTACTGGTGCAGGAACCTGGTGGGCAGAGGTATGTCCAGCAGACTGCCCCGCAAATTATACATTCACTTTGCCAATATCTACTCCGAACATTAAATATGAAGTATCAAATAGCATTATTGCATCATCAATTGTTAATCCACCAAACGGCTTTGTAGAATTTGATGCCGGGCAATTTATTCAACTAAATCCAGGATTCAGCACCGACATTACAAGCGGATATTTTTCTGCATATATAGATGGTTGCGGAGGAATGCTTCCGAACAAAGCACAAATTGCGAATACAGAAATCAATGAAAATATGTATGATACCTCCGCCTTAAAACTTGAAAAGAACTTTTTTAGCTTTGATGTTTACCCTAACCCTGCGCATACAAAAGCTAACATAGATTTATATCAAGTTCAATCAGGAACTATTAATATAAATATTTTAAACAATGTTGGTGTCGTTGTTAAACACATTCAACAAAATACTGATAAGACAATAAGCAAACAACATTTTGAAATAGATATGAGTAATCTTTCAAATGGTATATATTTTATACAAGTTATAAATGGAAAAGAAATCACTACGGAAAAAATTATAAAAAATTAGTTTGACTAAACTGCTGCACATTTAATGATTAATAGCATCCAAATAAAAGATAGAATAATTGGCGCTGGTCAAAAGCCTTTCATTATTGCAGAAATGAGCGGCAATCTATGCCTTTGTTGGTGTTGTCACCAACAAGGCGATAACTGCATGTATGGATGAAGAATAATAATTTTACCTATCATTCTCATTTTACAACCGCAACCATACTTGAATGGAAACATTTATTGAAAGAAGATGTTTATAAAGAAATTATAATTAACAGCCTTCGATTTTTACATAATGAAGAAAGCATTGTTATCTATGGATTTGTTATAATGCCTAATCATATCCACATAATATGGCAAATACAAGATGAATATGTAAAAGAAAAAATACAAATGCGATTTTTAAAGTTTACTGCGCAGCAAATGAAATTTAAATTGATCGATACCAAAGATAAAATGTTGAATGAATTCTTTGTAAACGCAAAAGATAGAAAATATCAGATTTGGGAAAGAAATTCATTAAGCATTGATTTATGGAGTGAAAAAGTATTTGTTCAGAAATTGGACTATATACATAGCAATCCCATAAAACATCCTTGGTATCTTGCGAAACTTCCGGAAGAATATAAATATTCATCAGCAAAGTTTTATGAAACAGGAATGGATGAATTTGGATTTTTATCGCATTATCGTTGCTAAATCTTTGTTGGTGACAACACCAACAAAGGCGACAAGAAGAATATAAATATTCATCAGCAAAGTTTTATGAAACCGGAATGGATGAATTTGGATTTTTATCGCATTATCGTGGCTAAATCTTTGTTGGTGACAACACCAACAAAGGCAGCAGCAAATTCAATTCGATTCAAAAAATTTATTTCATGATTAACAGCATCAAAATAAAAGATAGGATAATTGGCACTGAACAAAAGCCATTCATCATTGCCGAGATGAGTGGCAATCACAATCAATCTTTAGAAAGAGCTTTGCAAATTGTAAAAGCTGCAGCCGATGCAAAAGCAGATGCAATAAAATTGCAAACTTATACTGCCGACACAATTACATTCAATGGTTCGCGAGAAGAATTTTTTATCAGGGATGAAAATTCGTTATGGAAAAATCAAAAACTCTATGATTTATACAAACAAGCTTACACGCCATGGGAATGGCATCAGCCAATTTTTGATTATGCAAAAAAGCTTGGTTTAATTGCATTCAGTTCCCCGTTCGATGAAAGCGCCGTTGATTTTTTAGAAACATTAAATGTTCCGTTATATAAAATTGCTTCGTTCGAAAATACAGATCATATTTTACTAAAAAAAGCTGCAAAAACCGGTAAGCCAATTATAATGTCAACCGGCGTTGCAACGATTACAGATATGCAGGAGTCAATAAAAGTATTGCGTGGAGAAGGTTGTAAAGAATTGATTTTGTTGAAATGCACCAGCACGTATCCGGCTTCGCCTGAAAATACAAATGTTGTAACCATTCCGCACATGCGTGAATTATACGATTGCAATATCGGTTTGTCCGATCATACAATGGGAATTGGTGTTTCCATTGCAGCAGTTGCTTTAGGTGCTTGTGTTATTGAAAAACATTTTACACTTAGCAGAGCAGACGGCGGTGTTGATTCTGCTTTTTCATTGGAGTCGACGGAATTTAAAAATTTAGTAATAGAAACAGAACGTGCTTTTCTTTCTTTAGGCAAAATAAATTATGAATTATCAGAAAAAGAGAAAAAGAGCTTGCAATTTAAACGTTCTTTGTATCTTGTAAAAGATATTGAGGCCGGAGAAATTATTACAGCTGAACATATTAAATCTATCCGCCCTGCAAACGGCTTGCACACCAAATTCTATGAAAATATTCTTGGTAAAACTGCAACACAAAATGCAAAGGCTGGAACGCCTTTAAGTTTTAAAATGATAAAGTAAAGTTTATATCTTAAATGCAACTTATTAGCGTATGAAAAGTATAATTATATGCTTTTTTTCAATCATACTTTTTCAATCTTGTGAGAAATCGGTTATTGGCGCAGCGCAGGTAACGCCACTCGCAGTTTTTAATGAGGCGCCTAATAATTCTTTTACTGACCTTATAAATTTTAATGGCGATTACTATTGCGTATTTAGAGAAGGAAGCAGCCATATTAGTTTTGATGGCAAACTTAGAGTAGTAAAATCCTCCGATGCAAAAAATTGGAATAATTTCGCGCTTTTATCTGTAACATCTAAAGACCTGCGCGATCCTCATTTTTTTGTTGATAATAATTATTCGCTTACGATTAGTACAAACGCCCGGGATATTAGCGGCGCACATCAAAATATATTTTTTAAATTAGAGAATGACAGTTTTTTTGAATCAAAAAAAATTACAGTTGATAACAATTATTGGCTTTGGAGCTTTTCAAAATGGAAAGAAAATTTATACTCAATCGGATACAACATTTTTCAGCCCTGTTTAAATACTTTCATCAATAGCGCTAAGCCTAAAATTATTTTTTTTCAAAATCAGGATTCAGCATTTACAAGTTTTAAAAATGTTCAAATCCAAAACTTTATTGCAAATAATTTTAATTGTCCCAGCGAAACTTCAATCGCTTTTACTCCGGACTCAACAGCTATCGCTATTGTACGGGACGAAGAGCCGCAAAACAGTTCGCATATTGGTATATCGAAATTTCCTTTCGTTAATTGGCAATGGCAACTTTTTCCTTATTATGTGCGTGGCCCAAAATTAACCATGCTACAGGATGGCAGAATTTTTTTGTGTGCAGCATCAATGGTTGATTATAACAAAACTTATTACGCAATACTTAACGCTAATAATTTTTCAATTCAGGCAATAAAAACTTTTCCTTCCGGCGGCGACACAGGATATCCCGGCGTTATTATTGAAGGCAATACTGCTTTAATATCTTATTATTCTTCTCACGAAGGCAGCGCCCGCGTTTATATTGTGCGAACAAATTATTGATGTTTTATTACAAACATTATTTTAAATCGCTTTTGTTTATCAATACATATAAAGTAAAATAGTTTTAGTGAAGCATTTATTTTTGGTTCATTCTCCGGTTACTTATTTAACTTCTGTTGCAGTAATAAAGGAACAACGATTATCTAAAGAAGACGCGGTTATAATTTTTATTGAGTTTGAAAAATTAACTCAAAAAAATGAACAATACACAGGCGTAAGCCTGAACGAATTTTTTACAAATAAAACATTTTTAAAAAAATTTTATAATTATTTCAGATATTTTAATATCAGTACGCGAATAGATAAGTTGGTAGATTCAACAATTAAACAAGAAAAATTTATTGCATATATTCCTGTTCTTCTTTTAGCAAGCAAAGCATTAATAACACATCCCAATTGCTGTACATTTAATTTTATTGAAGAAGGTTTAGCAAATTATTACAGAGAAGAAACGCTTAATAGTTTGGCTGCAATTAATTCAAGAGATCCTTGGCGCAGCTCCGTTTTTAAAAATATGAAAACTATTTTTAATGAAATGTATCTTGTATTGCGGGGTTATAATTTTAAACTGCAGGCGTTGCCTTTTTCTTATTCTTGTTATAATTCATTTAATAATGTAAAATTTTTTGGCTTAAGCCAGAATTCCTTTCCTTTAATTGATGAGCGGAAAAAAATAGTTGTTTCTTTTGAAAAAAAAGATTTTGTATCTATAAAACAGCCTCATGATTTTATATTGGATAATAAAATTATTTGGATTGGAGATGGTGGCGTGTTTCATCATGGCTTCAGCGAAGCTCTTTATTTGCAAGGCATTAAGAAAGGATGCATCGATTTTATTAAAGAAAAAAAACAAAGAAATATTTTCATTAAATTTCACAGAGATGAGCCGGGATATTTACGAAAAAAAGTTCAAAAGCTTTTTGAAGATAATGAAATTTCTTTTGAAGTAATTCCGGATTCAGTGATAATGGAGCTTTTGCTTTTTGATGCTAAAAATGTTATGCTTATTGGCGTTTACTCAAGTCTTCTTTATTATGCAAGCATTATGGGTCATCAATCTTTTTCTGTATACGAATTTTTGAAAAAAGAATATTCAAAAATTATTGCAAGCAGAGATTTTAATTTTTACTGGAACAAAGTAAAACGAATTGAAAACACTGCTGCCATAAAAGAGGAACTTTGAGGCGAGCGTGGCAACAGCAGATGCACAAAGCGTTTCAGCTGATTACAAAAAAGTTTCGAGAAAATTTTACATAACGAATAAAGTCGAATGTCGAGTTTTAAAACAGCAAAAAATGTTGCTCTTTATACCATAGGCGAAATAATTCCGCGTGTATTATCTTTCTTGCTGTTGCCGGTGCTTACCAAATATTTGTCAACAAGCGATTACGGTATTTCAAGCTACATAAATACTATTATAACTTTTTTGTATGTACTTACAACTTTATCGGTTAACAGTTATGCGCTGCGTACTTTTTATAAAGTGAACACTGAGCTTGAAAAGAAAAAATTGCTTGGCAACATATTTTTATTTTTAACCGGATGGGGATTAATTATGCTTTGCCTTGAAGCATTACTTTTCCCGGTTATGTTGAGCGCATTTTCTGTTCAGGTTCCCTTTTATCCCTATTTTTTACTGGGACTTATCATCAATTTTTTTGATGTAATTTCTATTATACCGCTTGTTGCTTATCGTGTAAATGAAGAAGCGAAAGGCTTTGTGCTGCTGAGTGTAGGAAGAACAGTGCTGCAATACACTTTTATTTTGCTGCTGATTGTTTATTTTAAAATGGGTTTACTGGGTTCTTTTTTAGGTCGCCTGATTGCTTGTTTTCCGTTTTTAATTATTTATTTTTTAGTTGTAAAGCAAAAAGGATTTTTTAATATTAATATTTCGCAAATAAAAGATGCATTAAAATTTTCGCTTCCATTATTGCCGGGTGCAATATCGTATCTTGTAATTTCAATGCTGGACAGAATTATTCTTGAAAGATTTGTTTCTTTAAGCGAGTTGGGAATTTATTCTGTAGCAGCAACATTAGCTCTAACGCTCAACATCGTTATTCAGGGGCTTTACAGATCATTCGAACAAAAAATTTATAAAGAGCACAACAGTATAAATTATTTAGAACGGGCTGATAAATTATATAAATTTTACATTGCTTCTCTTTATATTCCGGCTTTTGGTATGATATTGTTTGCGAAAGAAATACTTCTATTCTTTACTTCAAGTCAGTACTATGCCGCGGGAATGTATGTTGTGTATTTGGTAGTTGCAGCAATTATTTCGGGCATAAATATTTTTCTCGGCACCTTATTAATTGCCGACGGTAAAAGAAAAATTATTTCTTATTCATCTTTTATAGCAGCGGTAGTAAGTTTTATTGTAAATGTTTTATTCATAAAATATTTTGGTGTGTTAGGCGCATGTATTGCATCTATTCTTTCATTTTTAACCGTATCTGTTTTTTATTACCGCAAAACAGTTATGCTGCATAAATATTTACCGCAACAAATTTTTTTCTTTGCCATTTTTTTTGCGTCGCAATTTTTATTGCCGTCAGATATGCCTTTAGCTGTGATCATTCTCATAAAATTATTATTGTTAAGCGGCTTCATTGTTTTTGCAAAAAAAACATTAAACATTCAACTGCCGGCGCTTGCTTCAATGAAACCATTTAAAATTTTATAGAATTTTCACTTCAATTTTAAATAGTTATTTTTCATTGGTTTATTTATGTACCCGGCTTTTACATTTTTAATTAAGCATCGTTGCGTCGCACTCTTGTACTGCATAACACTAAGCAACAAAATGTAATCACACTAATTTTAATGGAGCAATCTTCCGATACAAATTGCAATTCTGTTTCCGTGGCGCTTGCCGTGTATAACGGAGAAAAATATTTGCCGCAACAGTTGGCTTCACTTCAATCGCAAACTTTAAAACCCTGTGAACTTGTAGTATTGGACGATTGCTCCACCGATAGATCCGTTGAAATTATAAATGCATTTCAGTTTCCATTTGATAAAAAAAATTTTTCAAATGAAAAAAACATGGGACCTGTTTACACTTTTAAAAAGTTAGCAGCTTTGTGCCAAGGAAATTTTATTGCCTTCTGCGATCAGGATGATATTTGGCTGCCAACCAAACTTGAACTATCTCTTTGTGCAATAAAAAAATTTGACAATAATATTCCCGCAGTTGTTTTTAGCGATTTAAGCATAATTAATGAGCATGATACTCTTGTTCAAAATTCTTTTTGGAAGCAAATGGCAATTAAACCAAAT
Source organism: Chitinophagaceae bacterium (assembly GCA_051004255.1). GTDB lineage: Bacteria > Bacteroidota > Bacteroidia > Chitinophagales > Chitinophagaceae > JBPCKN01. Next base: position 71,033 of record JBPCKN010000016.1, read on the forward strand.
TTATTTTCTCTTACAGACATATTATTTGGAAATATCATTACCGGTTGCACTGCACTTATTAACAGAGCAATGGCAATCGAGCTTTCGAAAATGCCTTTAAATATTATGATGCATGATCATTGGATAGCATTAATTGCATACAGCTTTGGAAAGTATTTTTATATTCAGGAGCCAACAGTTTTATATAGAATGCATCATCAAAGCGTAACAAGTAAAGAAAAACATTCTTTGTTTAAAGTTTTTTCAAACGATTTTAAAAATAAGTCAATATATCTCGAAGAAAATATTCAACAGGCAACTGAATTCAAAAAAATGTATTTATCTAAATTAAAAAAAGAGAATATAAAACAACTTAATGAGTTTATTAATCTGAAACAAAAACCTTTTCTGCAAAAAAGATTAAGTAGATACCGCAGAAGTTTAATGAGAAAGTTTAAGAGCATATTTTTATACCTGCTTAAAAAATTTATATAGTTTATTTGTTTAAACAATGAAGGCTAAATTAATTGCAAACCCTTATGTAGTATATGCGCTGGCATTTCTTTTTACAGCTATTATATATACTTTTCACTGGTCTGCTTTATATCCGCAATTATCGCTTCAATTATTTTTATTCATAGCATGTACTTCTATTTTTAGTATATTAATTGGTTTGTTGTTGCATAAAACAAATTATCTTTCTTATAAAAAAGTTTCTTATAATTCGTATACACTTTGGATTGTAACGATATTAATTCTTATTGGTTACGTAATTGAATGTACTTACATGCGTGTAATTCCAATACTTGCTATAATACATAGAACCGGCTATGATTATACCAGTTTTGGGATACCTACGTTTCATGTTATTCTTGTTACTTTTAATTCGTTCTGGGCAGTTTTTGTATTTCACAATTATATTTCTCAAAAAAAGAAGCATTTATTAATCTGTTTTATTTTATGCCTTTTGCCGGCAATATTAATATTTAACCGGGCTATGCTGTTATTAAATTTAGGCAGCAGTTTTTTTGTTTTGTTTATGTCTGCAGAATATTTAAGAAAGTTAATAGTTAAGGTAACCGTATTTGTAATTGCAATTTTATTTCTATTTGGCATAGCGGGAAATGTAAGGCTCACTGGTAATCAAAGTGTAAATAATATAATATTAGATTGGGGCCAGGCAACAGAAAGTTTTAGAGAATCCGCGGTGCCAAAAGAATTTTTTTGGGCTTATTTATACATAACTTCTCCATTAGCCAATGTTCAGGAAACAATTAATGATCATCATATCACAGCTTTTTCGTTTCAAAAATTCGGTACCTTTTTAAACCGCGATTTTCTTCCTGATTTTATTTGGAAGAGAAATGTTTTCTTTCTTCAGCCTGTTGAACATGTTAATCAAATTGCTCCGGCATTTACTGTAGGCACTGTGTATGGAACGAGCTTTGCTTACATAGGTTGGTGGGGTATGCTGTTAATGTATTTTTATATTTTGTTTTTTAATTTGTTTATTATTTTAACCGTTTCTAAAAAGTCAGCTTTTTTTGTTACAGGAATTGCAATTCTTGACTGTATAATGTTATTCAATATTTTCGACAATATGTTTTCGTTCAGCGGTCTGTCAATGCAATTATTTTATCCTATTGTATTTGGGGTTTTTTCCAATGTGCGTTTTCATTTTAAAATAAAGGTTGAAACAAGCTTAAATTGAAATGTAAAATATCCGTAGCAATTGCAACTTACAACGGTGAAAAATTTATAAAACAACAAATTGCTTCTATCTTAAGTCAGGTAGATGATAATGCCGAAATAATTATTTCGGATAATGGCTCTTCAGACAGAACTATTGAAATAATAAAAAACTTTCATGATAAAAGAATATTTCTTACGCATTGTTCTGCAAAAGGCGTTGTTTCCAATTTTGAAAATGCTTTAAGCAAAGTTTCAGGCGATATTATTTTTCTTGCAGATCAGGATGATGTATGGATGGAAAACAAAGCGCAAATTGTAAAAGAGCAGTTAAAAAAATATGATTTAGTAATGAGCGACAGTAAAATTGTTGATGAAAACTTAAACGTTTTTCATCAATCGTTTTATGCATATAAAAACGCAGGAAAGGGATTAATAAAAAATTTAATCAGTAACACGTATCACGGCTGCAGCATGGCATTTAAAAAAGATGTATTAAAGTTAGCATTGCCATTTCCTAAAAATATTCCCATGCATGATATGTGGATAGGATTTGTTGGCGAACTTTTTTTTTCGTGTTATTTTATACCGCAAAAGCTTGTTTTACACAGAAGGCATCACGCAAATACATCTACTGCTACACAAAAATCAAAGTATTCTTTTTCTCAAAAAATGAATTTCAGAATTCAGTTATTAGCCTGTATTCCTTTATTATTAAAAAGGAAATATTTTTTCAATAAAAAAACTTTCAGATAATGATTTACATTCTGGTAGTTTTATATAATAAATCTTTGCAAACTTCAGACACGCTACAAGGGTTATTGCAATCTTCTGTTATAATTAAAAACATAAACGCATCTGTAATGGTTTGGGATAATAGTGCAACACCGAGTTTAAATAATTCTGATATTGCTTTTTTAAAACAGAAATTTATTTTTTTGTATCATCATTGCCCCGCCAATAAACCGCTTTCCTATGTTTATAATAATATTATTGAAAAAGTATCTGCACACGAGCAATATAAATATCTTGTTTTATTGGATGATGATTCAAAAATATCATCCGGTTATTTTCAGGAACTTTCGGATGTAATACAATCAACAAATAATGCAGATATTATTCTTCCTATCGCACAAAACAATAATGTTATTATCAGCCCAGCAAAACTTTTTTTTGTGAAAGGAAATTATTTCAAATCAATTGAAAATGGTTTTTACAAAGGAAATTTATTAGCTATTAATAGCGGAATGGCTATTTCAATTTCATTTATTAAACGATATAATTTTAAATACGATTCCAGGCTTTTAAGTTATGGAACTGATAATTATATTATGAATTTTGCAAACAAAAAAAAAGCAAAATATTATATCATGAATAGTTCTTTTGAACACGACTATAATTTTTACAACATTAAAGATTTCAAAAAAAAAGCTGAGGTATTCAGCCAAATAAAACAAGCAAACAAAATAGCTTTTTCATCAAACATTATTCAATCAATTTTAATTAGTGTGTACAATTTAATGGCATCTTTTAAGAATGCAATAAAATTTAGATCTCTAAAATTCTTTTCATAATAAATTATCCAGTTATCACAATTCAACTTTGTTGCAAACATTCTTTTATTACTATAGTTTGTTTAATCATTTTTTTTAACTGCTTAATAATTTTTTCAGCATGACTTTTGCAACGTTCATTTAAAAAATTTTATGTACTTTTTTTCAAGTGTAAAAAATAACACAACTTCTTTCAGCGTAAGAGATTTTATCGTTCTTCCCTTAATAATTTTATTTTGCACAAATTGTTCTGCGCAGGATTATGCAATTAATAAAAACAGAGAAATAGTTCAATATTTAAACAGCAATTTTGGAAACAGAATTAGAAATGTAAGCGTAAACAAAAATAGCATAATAATAAAGGCAGACGTTTCAAATAACAAATCTGCAATGTATTTATGCGAACTGAGAATGTATGACGATACAAAAATGATGAGTGATTCTTTTGCCTCCGTTACGCCGATTGATCCAAGGCAACCTTCTTTCAAAATTGAAATAAAAAGATTCGTAACTGTTAATGACACAGGATATGACAGACTTTATTCAAGATGGGTTATTGCATCAAAGAATGGGAAAAATTATCAGTTACAATCCTTTGCACACTACGCAGACGATGTTTATGATGCAGCAAATCAATATTTACCTGAGGAGAAACCCGCTAACAAAAAAGGATTAGCCGGTTTTGCTGCCGGAAGTATTGAGCAAGATTTAACTGATCTTAATATTAAAAATATAACAATAAATGTTGTGCTTCCAAATTTTATAAGTTTAACACCTACTGAATACTCTTATACTTTTAACGGACAAACATATTATTTTAATCCCGGGGCAGTTAATAATTTTGAAAAAACAATAAAATTATGCAGTGATAATGATATAATTGTTACTGCCCTTGTTTTAATTCCCCGAAATATAACCGGACCCTTAAAATCAATTTTTGTTTATGCAAAAGCAAATGCCGGAGTTCACACTATGGCAAATATAACCTCACTTACTGGTCTTAATTATTATGCGGCTGTAGTTGGTTTTTTAGCTGAACGATATGGCAGACCTGATAAAAAATATGGAATAATTTCAAACTGGGTTATTCATAATGAAGTTGATAATGCAAGTTATTGGGCAAATGCCGGTACAAGCCAAATGGAGTACTACACTGAATTGTATGACCGCTCTGCAAGAACTGTTTATTACACTGTAAGACAGTATAATCCTGCCGCAAAAGTTTTTTTGTGCTTCACTCATTTTTGGGCAAGTGCAGCAAGAGCAGGAGATTTTGCTCCTAAAGATATGCTTACTGTAATCAATAAATTGAGCAATAAAGAGGGAGATTATGAGTGGGGAATTGCCTACCATCCTTATGCTGAAGATCTCCGTGATCCAAAACCATGGGATGATAAAGATGTTACCTTAGATCTGAATACCTCAAAATATATCACTCCAAAAAATATAGGATTAATTGATGAATGGCTGCGCATGAAAGCGCATTTATACAAAGGTCTTAAAGTTCGCACACTTATGTTTACTGAACAGGGAGTCGACACAAAATCATATAGTAAAGAAGATCTTCTTACGCAGGCAGCAGGCTTAGCTTATATGTGGAAGAAATGTAGCAGGTTACCAACACTTGAAGCTTTTGATTATCATCTGCAAACAGATAATCATTATGAAAATGGAATGATGTTTGGTTTATGGACGGTAAAAGAAGGCACAAAAGGATCGCCTGACAAAAAAAAGCCTTCATGGTATGTTTATCAAAAAGCCGGCACGCCTTCCGAAGATGACGCATTTGCATTCGCACTTCCCATTATTGGTATAAGTAACTGGTCGCAGATTTATAATAATTTACCTGCTGAAACTACGCCTTACACCGTTACATTTAATATTACAATAAATGGAAATCCGTTAAACGATGTTTCCATTTATTTTGATGGCGAAATGCATAAAACAATAAATGGCAAAGCAACTTTTTATAACGTGGCTTCTGTTCAACGAAATAGAAATATTCGCTTAATGAAAAACGGACAACTATTGTCCCGTGAGCAAAACGTAATGATTAATAAAGACCAAAATATTTCGATAGATGTTGCAAAACGTTGACAGCAAAAAAGTGAATGATTATTATAGAAAAGTATCTTTTAAATTGATTGAAAAAATCTGATAAAATATATATAGCAGGGCACAGCGGAATGGTGGGTTCTGCAATTGTTCGTCATTTGCAAAAAAAAGGATACGCAAATATTATTACCCGAACCTCTGCCGAAGTAGATTTACGAAATCAAAATGCAGTTGCAGAATTTTTTGAAACTGAAAACCCTGATCTTGTTTTTCTCTGCGCTGCAAAAGTTGGCGGCATATTAGCAAACAATAATTATCGCGCCGAATTTATTTATGATAATTTGATGATTGAAACAAATGTTATTCATCATACATATTTGAATAAAGTAAAAAAATTAATGTTTCTTGGGTCATCGTGTATTTATCCAAAATTTGCGCCGCAACCTTTAAAAGAAGAATATTTACTTACCGGATTGTTAGAGCGAACTAATCAGCCGTATGCTGTTGCAAAAATTGCAGGCATAGAATTATGCGATGCTTACCGTGCACAATACGGATGCAATTTTATTTCAGTAATGCCAACCAATCTTTACGGACCAAATGATAATTATGATCCTGAAAAATCGCATGTATTACCTGCATTGCTTCGCAAATTTATCAATGCAAAAAAAGAACAAAAACCTTTTGTAGAAATTTGGGGAACCGGTAAACCCATGCGCGAATTTTTACATGTAGATGATGTTGCAGAGGCTTGTATTTTTTTAATGAAAAAATATAATGAAGCAGGTTTGATAAATATAGGAGTAGGTGAAGATATAAGCATTTTAAACCTTGCACATCTCATTGCAAAAATTTCAGGATATAAAGGCGATATAAAATTTGATCATTCAAAGCCTGATGGCACACCACGCAAATTAATGGATGTATCAAAATTAAATTCACTTGGCTGGAAGGCAAACATCAGTCTCGAAAAAGGTATAAAAAATTTGTATGAAGAATTAATAAAACAACCTGTTTTTCTTCATTGAATTCTGCAAATAAAGCATATAAAAATTTATTTTATTTATTTTGATTCATTAATGTGTACTTACCAGGTAACTGCATCTATCGTTTTATATAATTCCGATGATACAGTTTATAAAACAATAGAGTCATTTTTACGAATAAACGCACTAAAAATTTTTCTTTATTTAATTGATAATTCACCATCAAATAATTTTGAAAAACAAAATGCACAGCTTCTTTCAAAAGATAACATTCAATATATTTTTACCGGGAAAAATGTGGGTTATGGTGCCGGGCATAATATTGCTTTAGGGCAATCTTTAACACAAAGCGAATATCATCTTGTGTTAAACCCGGATGTTTATTTTGAAGAAGGCGTGGTTGAAACCCTTTACCAGTATGCATCTAAGCATTCTACCGTTGGTCATATTATGCCAAAAACTTTATATCCAAACGGAGAAATTCAATATGCCTGCAAACTTATTCCATCTCCGCTTGATCTTATTGCAAGATTATTGCCTGCCGCAATATTTAAAAAAAGCAATGAAAAATTTGAGTTGAAATTTACCGGCTATAATAAAATAATGGAAGTGCCGTACCTCCACGGCTGCTTTATGTTTTTTAGATGCGCGGCGTTGCAGCAAATAGGATTATTTGATGAAAGATTTTTTATGTATCCTGAAGATATTGATATTACTAGGCGAATGCATAAAAAATTTAAAACCATTTATTATCCTTTTGTGCATGTATTTCACAAACACGCGAAATCTTCATTTAAAAATAAGAGAATGTTTTTTATTCATATTCAAAACATAATCAGGTATTTTAATAAGTGGGGTTGGTTTTTTGATAGCGAAAGAAAAAAAATAAACACTGCAATTATTAAACAGTTTGAACAAAAACAAAAATAAAAAATAATATAACTCAAATTAATTCAGAAAAAATAAATTGGAACTTACTGATTTAATTTTTGAATGATAAATAAGAATATGGAATACGACATTACTGCATCTATTGTGCTTTATAAAAATAAACAGTTGATTAAAGAAACAATTCATTCTTTTTTATCTTGTTCTTCCCTTAAATTAAAATTATATCTTATTGATAATTCTCCATCGGATAAATTAAAAACAGAATTAAAAGATATTTTAAAGAACGAAAGAATTAGTTACATTTTTAATAACAAAAATATTGGTTTTGGTGCGGCGCATAATATTGCAATTAAATATGCAATTCATCAATCAACTTTTCATTTAGTTTTAAATCCTGATATTCAATTCGCGCAAGGAGTTCTTGAAGAGCTCTATCACTTCATGATAAAAAATAAAACGGTTGGTCAGCTTTTGCCACAGGTTTTATACACAGATGGTTCTGTTCAAAAATTATGTAAGCTTTTGCCCACGCCTTTTAATTTAATCGGAAGACGATTTTTTCCAAATACAACATGGTCTAAAAAATTAAATAATAATTACGAATTGCAATCATTTAAGTATGATCACTGCATCAACTTACCAAACCTTTCCGGCTGTTTTATGTTTTTAAGAACTGAAGTTTTAAAAAAAACGGGAGGTTTTGATACACGTTATTTTATGTATCTCGAAGATGTTGATCTTACAAGACGCATACATAAAATTGCAGACACTTTATTTTATCCTTACGTAAGTATTTATCATGGATATGAAAAAGCATCTTATGCAAACCCAACTATTCTTAAACATCATATTACATCGGCAATAAAATATTTTAATAAATGGGGCTGGTTTTTTGACAGAGAAAGAGATGAATTGAATAAAAAATTAATGCAAAAATTAAATGCATCGTTTTTAGAACAATAAATTGGTCAATCTTTTTTATTACTATAAGCTTGCCAAATAAACCTAAACTTTTTTTTATTATAAATCGCCTTGTTATCGGCGGTCAATCATTAGATACAATTCCGCTTGCTAATTATTTAAGAGATGATTATGAAGTGCTGATATTGTACGGCGAAAAAGAAAAAGATGAACAGGAAGCAACCTTTTTATTGCAGCGTTATCCATCTCTTCAGATAAAAAAAATAAGCTCTTTAAAACGCACCGTTAATCCAGTTTACGATGTTATTGCTTTTTTTGTTTTGCTAAAATTATTACGGACTTTCAAACCGCAGATCGTTCATACGCATGGCGCTAAATCCGGTCTGCTCGGGCGTTTCAGCGCAAAATTAGCAGGCGTTCCTTGTATTTTTCATACCTATCACGGTCATGTTTTTCATTCTTATTATAATAAATATATTTCCATAGCTATTCAAAAAACAGAAAAATGGCTTGGCGAAATTTCAACAAAGATTATTACATTAAGTGCCCAGCAAAAATTTGAAATAGTAAACCTGTATAAAGTTATTCCTGAAAAAAAAGTTTGCGTTATTTCGCTCGGTGCCGATATAAATTTTTTTTTGAGCGATAAAGAAATCAAACGAAAAAATTTCAGAAAAAAATATAATTTAAATGATGATGATATTGCAATCGGCATTATCGGCAGAATAGTTCCTGTAAAAAATCATTTTCTTTTTTTAAAAATTGCAGAGCAGCTTCAAAATAAAAATGAGAGAAAAATAATTTTTTTTATAATAGGCGATGGAGAATTAAAAACATCTTTACAAACTTATCTCAATAACAAAAATATTTCATGGTCGGCTTCGCCTGATAATAATGCTTCGGTAATTTTTACTTCCTGGCTTACAGAAATTACAGAACCTTTGCACGGGCTTGATATTGTTTTATTAACTTCTTTAAACGAAGGCACTCCGCTATCTTTAATAGAAGCGCAAATTTGCGCAAAACCAGTGGTGGCCGCAAATGTAGGTGGCGTTAAGGATACATTTATTGATAATGAAACTGGTTTTTTAATAAACGGTCATGCTGCCGGTAATTATGCTGAAAAATTGGAGCTTTTAATAAACGACAAGAATTTAAGAATATCAATGGGTGAAAAAGGAAATATTTTTGCGACTCAAAGATTTTCGAAACAGCGCGAAATAGATGCCTTTAAAACTTTATACAAATGTTGTTTATCTTCCGCAACGAATAAATAGTATGAAAATATTGGTTACCGGAACTGCAGGTTTTATTGGATTTCATTTGGCGAATCGCTTAATAAATGCTGGACATATTGTTACAGGCCTCGATAGCATCAACGATTATTACGATATAAATTTAAAATATAACAGGCTTTCTTTTGCAGGTATTTCAACGCAATTTATTTCTTACAACAAAAAAATAATAAGCACTAAAAATGAAAATTATTTTTTTTACCAATTGTTGCTGGAAGATAAAGAAAATTTACAAAATATATTTAAAACAGAGCAATTTGATATCGTTATAAATCTTGCAGCGCAAGCCGGTGTGAGGTATAGTTTAGTAAATCCGCAGGCATATGTAAACAGCAATATTATTGGCTTTTTGAATATTTTAGAATGTTGCAGATATCATCAAATTAAACATCTTATTTATGCAAGTAGTTCAAGTGTGTACGGATTAAATGACAAAATACCTTTTAGCACTTTGCAAAATACCGATCATCCTGTTTCATTATATGCTGCCAGTAAAAAAAGCAATGAATTAATGGTACATGTATATAGTCATTTATTTAATTTGCCTGTAACCGGTTTTCGTTTTTTTACTGTTTATGGCCCATGGGGAAGACCAGATATGGCTTTGTTTATTTTTACTAAATCTATTATAGAAAATAAACCCATACAATTATTTAATAATGGTAATATGCTGCGTGATTTTACTTATGTAGATGATGTTGTTGAAGGAATTGTTCGTGTAATGCATCATGCTCCGGAACCCAGCGCTAACTGGCATTACAGCGATTCTGAAATTTCTTCGTCAAGCGCTGCTTATAAAATTTATAACATCGGTAATAACGCTGCTGTTCTATTGTTAGACTTTGTAAAAGCTATTGAAAAAGAATTAGGAATTGAAGCAATAAAAGAATATTTGCCAATGCAACCCGGCGATGTTGCAGCAACTTTTGCTGATGTAAATGATCTTGTAAAAAAATTTAATTACAAGCCTTCCACATCAATTCAATATGGTATTCGTGAATTTATTAAATGGTATAAATCTTATTATAATATTCAATGAGTAAAAAAATTTTAATAACCGGCGGCGCCGGATTTATCGGTTCGCATGTAGTTAGATTGTTCGTAAATAAATATAAAAATTATACAATTATTAATCTTGATGCATTAACGTATGCAGGCAATCTTGAAAATTTAAAAGATGTTGAGCATAAACCGAATTACGTTTTTGAAAAAGCAAATATTTTAGATGTAGATACATTGAAAAATATTTTTAAGAAATATAAAATAACTGACGTTATTCATCTCGCAGCAGAATCGCACGTTGACCGTTCTATTCTTTCGCCGCTGGATTTTATTTATACCAATATTATCGGCACAGTTAACTTACTCAATATTGCAAAAGAATTTTGGAAAGATCACTTAAGCGATCATCGCTTTTATCATGTTTCAACTGATGAAGTGTATGGAACTTTAGGCGATAAAGGGTTGTTTACAGAAACAACAGCATACTCTCCCAACTCGCCCTATTCTGCGAGCAAAGCTTCTTCCGACCATTTTGTTAGAGCGTTTGGCGAAACATATCAGCTTCCTTTTGTTATAACCAATTGTTCTAATAATTATGGGCCAAACCAGTTTCCCGAAAAATTGATTCCGCTCTTCATCAATAACATCATTCAAAAAAAATATTTGCCTGTTTATGGCAAAGGAAAAAATACAAGAGATTGGTTATTTGTGATTGACCATGCAATTGCAATAGATGTTGTTTTTCACGAAGGAAAAAATAAAGAAACTTACAATATCGGCGGCTTTAATGAATGGAAAAATATTGATGTTATCAAACTGCTTTGCAAATTAATGGATGAAAAATTGGGAAGAAAAAAAGACGAGAGCGAAGAACTGGTAACTTATGTAAAAGACAGGCCAGGCCACGATTTACGCTATGCAATTGATGCAACAAAAATCACTAACAAATTAGGTTGGAAGCCATCGGTAACTTTTGAAGAAGGCTTAAGCAAAACAATAAATTGGTATTTGCAAAATACAGAGTGGCTGCAGGATGTAACTTCAGGTAATTATCAAAAATATTATCAGGAACAATACAGTAACCGCTGAGAACTTTGAAAATATTTTTATATTTGCATGATGGCTGAAACGCTTAATATATCAAGCATACGTTTTTATAATTTATTAAAAACTAAGTATGGCGAAAAAGAAGCTGAAGAATTTATTTCGCTTTTGAAAGATGAAGCGAATAATGTATTTGAATCGAAAAAAGAAAGTTTAGCAACCAAAGAAGATTTGCACAATCTTGAAACAAAATTCTTAGAAAAATTTGCTCAATTAGAAGTAAAAATTGCTCGCGTAGAAACGCGAATTATTTTATGGGCTTTTGTTTTTTGGGCAACACAATTAGGTGCTATTTTCGCTTTTTTGAAATTATTTATTAAATAATTTTCTTTCCCCTTCATTATTGTATTTTATTTTATATGCGAATTGAATCAACGCCGTTAAACGATTGTTTAATTATCCGCGATACAGTTTTTGAAGACGAACGCGGATATTTTTTTGAAAGCTTTAATAAAAAAAGGTTTTATGAAGAAACAGGATTGAATATTGATTTTGTTCAGGATAATCAATCAGCATCAACCAAAGGTGTTTTGCGCGGATTACATTTTCAAAAAGGCGAATTTGCACAGGCAAAATTAGTTCGCGTATTGCACGGAACTGTGCTGGATGTGGCTGTGGACATAAGAAAAAATTCTTCAACTTTTGGTGAATATTTTGCAATAGAATTATCCGAAGCTTCGCACACGCAATTCTTTATTCCGCGCGGGTTTGCGCATGGTTTTGTAGTATTGAGTGAGAAAGCAGTTTTCTTTTATAAATGCGATAATTATTATAATAAAAATGCAGACGCAGGAATTTTATATAACGACCCAGCATTAAATATTGATTGGAAATTATCTGCTAATGAAATCATTTTATCAGAAAAAGATATGAAACTTCCTTTACTGGAAGATATTGTAAAAAAGCTTTAAGAAATTATGAAAGGAATTATTTTAGCAGGCGGTTCGGGCACACGCTTATATCCTATCACAAAAGGAATCAGTAAACAATTGATGCCAATTTATGATAAACCGATGATATATTATCCGCTTTCAGTTTTAATGCTGGCAGGAATAAAAGAAATTTTAATTATCACAACACCGGAAGATGCAATACAGTTCAAACGCTTACTGGGCGATGGTTCCAGCATAGGTTGTTCGTTTAATTATGCACAACAGGAAATACCTAACGGGTTAGCACAGGCATTTGTAATTGGTGAAGAATTTATAGGTAACCAAAAGGTTGCATTAATTTTAGGTGATAATATTTTTTACGGCGCCGGCTTCGGCAATTTAATACGATCTTTTAATAATGTTGATGGTGCAGCCATTTTTGCGTATGAAGTAAGCGATCCTGAAAGATATGGCGTAGTTGAGTTTGACAAAAATTATAAAGCTCTTTCTATTGAAGAGAAACCCAAAAAACCAAAATCGAATTATGCTGTACCCGGCTTATATTTTTACGATAATGAAGTGGTGAATGTTGCAAAAAACATTCAGCCTTCAGCAAGAGGTGAATATGAAATTACAGATGTAAACAAAGTGTATCTTCAAAAAAATAAATTAAATGTTGGAGTGATGAATCGTGGTGTTGCATGGCTCGATACCGGCACTTTCGATTCGTTAAACGATGCCTGCGAATTTGTTCGTGTAATTGAAAAAAGACAAGGACATAAAATAGGCTGCATTGAAGAAGTGGCCTACCGCACGGGTTTTATTAATCATGCCCAATTAATGAAGCTCGCTGCGCAATATGAAAAAAGTGGTTACGGCGCTTATCTGAAAAATATAAAATAATATTTCATTATTTCTGCAAAGGCAAGAATTATCGGGAAGTATGCATAGAAAGACAAAAAACCTTCAAAATTATTTTATAATAATTGCTATAAACCTTATAACAATAATTTCAAAATTAATCCAACAATTGCTGCAATTAAAATAATATAAGGTTCCTGAATTTTTTTTATATAAAGCAGTACAAGCATTGTTGCGAGCGCAACTAATACCGATGGAATATCTATAAAAACAGAATGATTTTGTGTGAATGTATTAATGGCAATAATTATTACTGAACCTGTAAGCGCACCAATTACTGCTGAAGTTATTCCATCAACGAAAGCTTTGATGGATCTATTTTTTGCATACTTTTTAAAATAAGGGGCAGGGATTACAGTGAACAAATAACATGGCAAAAACGTTGCTGCGGCTGCAATGCAAGCGCCCGGAAACCCTGCAACAAGATAGCCAATAAAGCCAACTGTAATAACAACCGGGCCAGGTGTTATCATAGCAACTGCAACTGCATCTAAAAATTCGTGTTCATTAATCCAGTGATACTTTGTAACAGCACCATGCAAAAAAGGGATGATGGCTAAACCGCTTCCAAAAACAAAAGCACCTGCTTTTGTAAAAAACCAGGCAAGTTCTTTAAGTGTTTTTGCATTGTAATTCCAGAACCCGATTCCTGTAAATAATAAAATTGATCTTGTAATATTTGATTTCGAAAAACTTGGTGGCGCTTTACTAAACATATAAATTAATCCTGCTGCAATAAAAAGTAACAACATTTCTGTTTGATAAATAAAAGTGATGGCAAACGCGGCAATATAAAAAATCCAAAGCAACCAATTTTTTGTGAACGATTCTGCATTAAATTTTCCCACTGATTTTACAGTGAGTTTGTAAGAGCTTATAAAAATTATTCCTATAACGGCTGCGCCTACACCATAAAACACAGCTTGCATCCACGAAATACCATTGTACATTTTGTAAAAAATACCCAGCACAACAACCATTAAAAAAGAAGGAAGTACAAAAGCCAGCGCAACCAGTGTTGCTCCTAAAACGTGGTAATGCACAAAACCTAAATAAATTCCTAACTGGGCTGCAAGCGGGCCAGGCGCTAATTGGGCAAGCGTTAAACCTTCTTTATATTCTTCTTCGGTAATCCATTTGCGTTGCTCAACCAAATCGCGATGCATGTAACCAACCAAAGCAACAGGTCCGCCAAAACCGGAAAAACCAAGTTTTAAAAAATATAAAATAAGTTGTTTTAAAGTATAAGCAGGTTTTGTTGCTTGGGTAGTTATTTTTTTCATGTATTCTAAATTAAGCAACAATTATTTTAATTCATAAATCTTATTACTTTTATTAAATTATCTTATATTTTTTATGAACACATCAATTTATATTTTAATTTTTTGTTGCATTTCATTGAAAATGTTTTCTCAGGCAACATTGCCGGTGCCACGAAATATTCAAGATGCTTACAACAATGAAACCCGCTCTGCAAGCGGTTCTCCGGGAAAAAATTATTGGCAGAATACAGCGAATTATTCGCTCAATATTAATTTCAATCCGGCAACAAGAGAAATAAGCGGAACGGATAGTATTCAATATTTTAATAACAGTCCTGATACTTTAAAAGAAATTTGGTTTAAGCTTTATCCGAATTTATATAAAAGAGGGGCAATGCGAGATATGTCTGTTTCAAAAGAAGATCTCACTAATGGAGTTCGCATTGAAAAAATATTCATCAACGGAAATGAACTTGATTCAACAAAGCAACAAATTAATGGTACAAATATGATTGTAAAAAGTAATGCGCTGATGCCGAAACAATCCATTCAATTCACAATTACGTATTCTTATATTTTAAATAAGAGTTCGCACATTCGCACGGGAATGATTGATGATAGTTCTGCTTTTATTGCCTATTTTTTTCCGCGCATCGCAGTGTACGATGATATGGATGGCTGGAATAAATATCCCTACATCGGCTCGTACGAATTTTATAACGATTTCTGCAATTTTAATGTTGCGATAAATGTGCCTGATAATTATGAAGTTTGGGCAACGGGAAATTTGAAAAATTGCAGTGAAGTTTTCAATCAAACTTATTGCGAGCGAATTAATCAGGCAGAAAAAAATGATGCAATTACAACAATCATTAACAGCAATGATTTGGCAAAAAATAATATCACAATTCATCATCCAATAAACACATGGAAATTTGAAGCAAACAATGTTACCGATTTTGTTTTTGCAGTAAGCAATCATTATTTGTGGCAATCTTCCAGCTTAATTGTTGATAAATCAACGAGCCGCAGAACGAGAGTGGATGCGGTTTTTAACCCAATTCATAAAGATTATTTTAATGTGATTAATTATGCAAGAGAAACAGTGAAAGATATGAGTTATACGTTTCCTGCATATCCATATCCTTATCCGCATGAAACTGTTTTTGACGGATTAGATCAAATGGAATATCCGATGATGGTGAATGATAATCCGCTTGAAGAAAAAGCAGATGAAATTGAATTAACTGATCATGAAATATTTCATACAATGTTTCCATTTTATATGGGAATTAATGAAACAAAATACGGATGGATGGATGAAGGCTGGGCTACAATTGGCGAATGGCTAATTTCGCCAATGATTGATACTTCCATTAAGGATGATTACGGCGTTGCGCCTTACGAAAAAAATGCAAATACAGAAATTGATTTGCCGATAAAAACATTAAGTACACAATTAAGCGGCACCGCATATTTTTTAAATTCTTATCCAAAACCTGCATTCGGTTATTTGTATGTAAAAGATATGTTAGGTGATTCTTTGTTTACAAAAGCACTGCATTATTATATTGAACAATGGCATGGTAAACATCCGATGCCTTATGATTTTTTTAATTGCATGAATATTGGTTCCGGAAAAAATTTAAACTGGTTTTGGAAGCGCTGGTATTTTGATGACGGCGCGCCTGATGTTGCTATCTCAAACATAACACACAACGGAAACGCTTATCAGGTAACGGTTTCAGCAAAAGGCACTAAACCGATACCGGTTAATTTAACTATTTATTTTTCTGATAAAACAACGCAAAAAATACATCGCGATGTTTCGTGCTGGCAAAATGGAAATAGCAGCATCATGCTTTCTCTTAATACAAATAAAAAAATAAAAAAATTGGAGTTAGGAAGCTTGTATGTGCCCGACATAGAGAAAAAAAATAATATTTATAAAATGAAATAAACAAGAGAAAAAATCTTTTAATTTATTCTAATAATATATACATGTTTTTTTGCAGCGCAATCTTTCTTTTAATTTTTAAGTTAGGAAACACCAAATAAAATCACTAATTTTGCATCTTTATTTAAACAATACAATTTTACAATGGACAAAAAAATTCAAGGAACTGTAAAGTTCTTTAATGAAGAAAAAGGTTTTGGTTTTATTAAGCATGATAATTCCAGCAAAGAAACATTCGTACATGCCAATGGCTTGATTGATCAAATTCAGGCGGACGACCGAGTTGAGTTTGATGTGCAGGAAGGCAGAAAAGGTCTGAACGCAGTGAATGTAAAACGTCTTGCATAAAAGCTGATCTTTCTTAAAACCTACAATAAGGCTGCGCCAAAAGCGTGGCCTTTATTTTTAACAATTAAAAATAAAATTTAATTAAACGATTGATTTATTATAAACTTAGCTTTTAATTTTGCGTGGATTTTTATATGGATGTTTTGATTGGATAATTATGATTATGACGAGATGTTTAAGTGTATTAATACTACTAACCTTTTTTACAAAAGGAAGTCTTTTATGGTCGCAAAAAATTTCTGATTCTTTACAACAGGCAAGTTTGCAAACCTGTATTCAATATGCGTTACAACATCAGCCCATTATTCAGCAGTCACTAATTGATGAAAGAATTACAGAATACACAATCAAAAGCAAGCTGGCAGATTGGTATCCACAAATAAATTTTGATTATTTTCTTCAGCATTATTTTCAATTACCTACTATTTATTTTCAGGGCAATCCTGTAAAGCAAGGTGTGATCAATAGTTCGGCCGCAGAATTTTCTCTCACACAAAATATTTTTAATCGTGATGTTTTATTAGCAAGTCAAACAGCAAAAGATGTACGTACACAAATAAAACAAATTACTTCAGGCAATAAAATTGATGTTGTTGTAAACGTAAGCAAAGCCTTTTATGATGTGCTGTTAACGCAACAACAAATTAAATTATTGAATGAAGATATTATTCGTTTGGAAAGAAGTTTAAAAGATGCGTATAATCAATACCAGGGCGGCATTGTAGATAAAACAGATTATAAGCGTGCAACTATTTCGCTCAATAATGCAAGAGCAGAAAAAAAGCAAACCGAAGAATTATTAAAAGCAAAATATGCATATTTAAAACAGCAAATGAGTTATGAAGCTGTAAATAATCTGCAACTTATTTACGATTCAACACAAATGGAAAAAGATGCATTTATTGATACAACGCAAAACTTAAATTATAATAACAGAATTGAATATCAACTTTTGCAAACGCAAAAAAGTTTGCAGCAGGCAAATTTAAAATATTATAAATGGAGTTTTATTCCGTCGTTATCTGCGTACGGAAATTATAATCTTAATTATTTTAATAACAGTTTTTCTAAATTATATTCGGCTTCTTTTCCAAATTCTTATGCAGGATTAACATTAACTTTTCCTCTGTTTCAGGGCAACAAAAGAATTTATCAAATAAGACAGGCGGAGCTTGAACTAAAGCGTGTTGATTACGATGTTGCTTCTTTAATAAATTCAATAAATACAGAATATACGCAGGCTTTGGCAACTTATACAAGCAATTTAAATAACTATAATATTTTAAAAGAAAATCTTGATCTGGCGCTCGATGTTTATAACACAATTGAATTGCAGTATAAAGCAGGCGTAAAAACTTATCTCGATGTAATTATTGCACAAACCGATCTGCGCTCAACGCAGGTAAATTATACAAATGCTTTGTATCAACTTTTAAGCAGTAAGTTAGATGTACAAAAAGCTTTGGGAAATATTCAATATTAAATGATGAATAAATATTCAGTTAAAAAATATTGTTTGATAATAAGTGCAATTTTATTTGTTGCATGTAACTCAAACAAACCGCAGCAACAGCAACAAGCGCCGCCGCCAACGCCGGTTGCAGTGTACAAAGTGGAAGAAGGTAAAGCAACTTATTTTGATGAATATCCGGGCACCGTTACTGCTTTAAATGAAGTAGAATTAAGAGCACAGGTTTCCGGCTATGTAACAGGAATTTTTTTTAGAGATGGCCAGCACGTAACTAAAGGGCAAAAATTATATTCGATTGATCAGCGGCAATACCAGGCAAATTATCAGCAGGCTGTTGCTAATTTAAACGTGAGTGAAGCAAACTTAGCAAAAGCACAACAGGATGCAGACCGTTACACAGAATTAGAAAAACATGATGCAATTGCAAAGCAAGTTGTTGATCATGCGTTGGCAGATCTGCAAGCCGCTAAAATGCAGGTGCAGGCTGCAAAAGCGAATGTTGAAAATGTGCAAACCAATGTGCGCTACTCTACCATTTATGCGCCTTTGAGCGGAACGATAGGAATATCGAATGTAAAATTGGGCGCAGTGATTGCGCCGGATCAAACAATTTTAAATACTATTTCAAGTGATGATCCGATGGCTGTTGATTTTTATGTTGATGAAAAACAAATTCCGCGTTTTGTACAATTACAACATCAAAAAAATAATCACAGAGATTCTACTTTCACGCTCGTTTTATCCGATCAAAGTTTGTATCCTTTTCCTGGTCGCATTGCGCTGTTAGACCGGGCAATTGATCCGCAAACCGGAACTTTAAAAACAAGATTGGTTTTTGATAATGAAAATAATGTGTTGCGTGCCGGAATGAACTGCAATGTTCGTATAAAAAATAATGGTGACTCTGCGCAATTGCTAATTCCTTACAAAGCTATTACAGAGCAAATGGGTGAATATTTTGTTTATGTAGTTGACAGCAGTAAAGCGAAACAGCGCAAAATAATTTTAGGCACCAGAATTAATGACAAAATAATTGTGAAAGATGGTTTAAAAGAAAATGAGCAAATTGTAACCGAAGGTGTTCAAAAATTAAAGAACGGAGCAACAATAAAAATTGTGAGCGATAGTACGAAGTTATCAAGTCAATAATGGTGAGAATAACAATCAAGGAAGAAAGTGAAAGAGTAGTGATAAACACACTTCTATAATTGCTTCAATCTATAAAATATTTTTATGCGGGCGCAGCTTCATGTAATCAATGTAATATAAAATTTTTAATGAAAAACTATTTTGCTGCGGCGCGTTTATTGTGTTATTTAAATTTTTAATATAGCTTGTAGTAAGTTGATTGCTGTTGGTTTGTATTGCATTTTTCCACGCAATACTCACTTCGCTGCCCGGTGCAAACCACCACGAATAAATAAAGTCAACATTAAAAAGATTATAATTGATATTATTATTTGCATTATAAGTTGTGTTGCCAAGAGTTCCATCCTGGTTGAGCAAATAAAATTGTTTGTAATTAACGTCGGAAACATAATGCCTCACGCGAATAGTAAATCCTGAATTACTGCTAAAATTATATTTGCCCGAAACAATATGTTCTATTGTATTTATATTTCTTCTTCCAAAAATAATTGAATCTGCAGAAGACAAGCTGGTTGCGTATCCTACATTATTCATCCTCGGCATTAAACTGATGCTTTGCTCCATTGAAAATTTATCGCTGAAACGGTAACTGTGGTCGTAAGTTGCATCAATTCCAGTTCCGCCAAAAGGATAATGTTCACGATAAGCAAAATCAAAATAAACTGTATATTTTTTTGCTCTGTTTGTATTCCCATTTAGTTCAACAGAATAATTAGCGGGCGATTTATAAATTCTCCCCGTCGTTCTTGCTTCATAAAAATCGTTAGCCGTAAAAGGATTCCAGTTAACATTCAAATTTAATCGCCAAAGATTTTTTAGATTGGGTGAAATATAAAAATTTGTAGTTAAATTCTGATACATTCTTGGAACAAATCTTTGCGAATAAGTCGCGCTCGAACCCATAAATAAACTTGTGTACCAACTTCCGGGTTTTACAATTGAATAATTTAAATTGAGTATATCATCAATTTCATTATTATTAAATAATATTCCAAGGTCGTTTGGATTATATTTATCATCCATCACAGAATGCGTAAGTATCGCATTAAATTTACCGCTGCTTTTTCCGCCCGAAACCAAATAATAATATCCGGCAACATCTTTTTGATTTGCTCCGTAAAGCTGACTCACTGCAAGTTGCCCGTTCAAATTATAGGCATTATTTTTTGTAAAAAGATTAAATAATCCTGAAGATACATCCGCATTATAAGCCATGCTGGCTCTTGAAACATTCGTGTTGATAAACGTTACCGATGAATTATTTTTTAAAGATTGATCTAAAACAATGATGTTATAATTTGTGAGCGGTTGCGTTTTTATATTCAATTTATTGCCCGAACTATCTTGTGCAATTGCATAACTGCTTTGCGTAAGCGCATTAAAAAAACCAATTCCCAAACCCGATTTCGTTCGTCCCGAAATTTTTGTGGCATTTATTAATCTTGATTCTGTTGGATTTGAAATTACTGTTTCTCCGGCAGGCAAATTATATTGAACTGAATCATGCAAAATCGGCGTTCCGCCAACGCGCCGCGAATAAAATAAATTGCCTTTATTGAATAGCTCCGTTCCTTCTGTAAAAAAAGATCTGTTTTCATTATACTTCACTTCGAACGGAGTAAGATTGAGTATTTGGTTATCTGATTGCACCTGGCCAAAATCAGGAATTAAAGTCATATCCAAAGTGAAAGATTCATTGATGCCATATTTTACATCCATGCCGCCATTTACAAGAACTGAAGTATTTTTTATGTCGGGCGTGTTGTAAGGATAATGATTGAGATAAGTTGAAAAATAAGGCGTGAAAGATAAACGCAAAGGCGGCTTAATATTATTTATGCCATTTAATTCGCCCCATTGATTTACAAAACCCGCTTTTATTGGGTCAATAAAATTCCAGAAAAAATCTTGCTGCGTTGCAATTCTTCTTCGCAAAAAATTTATTCCCCATGTTTGAACATCTTTTTTTGCAAACCGCAAAGCGGAGTAAGGAATTTTTATTTCAGCCATCCAATTATGGCCAACAATTTTTGTGGCGCTTTCCCAAACTGCATTCCATGAAGCATCTTCACCGTTATTATCATTTGAATAACGCGCATCATATTGAGAGTTTGCAGTTGTTACCATAAATCCGTAACCGTTAATGCCGGTGTTGTATGTATCAATAAACACCATAAAAAAATCTGCGTTTCCAACTGCATCACGCTGTGCAATTTCTGTTCTGATACTATCACTGGATACATCGTGCATAAAAGCGCCAATATAAAGTGCAGTATTATCGTAAAGAACTTTCACTTCGGTTTTCAATTCAGCTCTTTGCGGTCGGCCTGAAACCGGCTTATTTTCTATAAAATTTGTAAAAATTGGCGCGTTTTTCCAGGCTTCTTCGTTCAAATTTCCATCTATTTTAATTGGAATACTTATTCTAATTGCAGTACATTTTTTTCTTTCGTTTTGGCATAAGCCATGCAGGCAAAACAAAATGCAGATACTTAAACAGATCCATCTCATAATTTTTGTTTTGCTAATTGAACAAACGAATTAATTGTTGATTTTTTTAGTTTGTTTTTCTTCTAACAATTTCTCATTCCCTGCGCAAAAATTAAATTGATTTAAAACGGCAAACTCGTTAAATTGTTACGGGCAATTAAGTTAAGATTGTGCAAACTGCATTAGAGTGTTATAAACGGCATAAATTTATTGGGTAAATCAAAAACAACAATTGATGAATGATCTTTAATTTGATAAGAACAAATTGCGTTGTTGAATTAATTAAAAATAACAGTTAACAGTGCTCACAGTTTGCACTCTTTGTATAGCTGATATTTTAGTAGTTCACTATAGTTTTGGTTTCAATAAATGCGTTCACTTATTTTTCGCTCATGTCGCTATTGCTTACAAAGGCAATGCGTTTGCTGTCGGGCGACCACGAAGGCGTATTCATGCTGCCTTGGCCGCCGTAAACATATGCCAGTACTTTAGCTTCTCCACCCGCAAAGGGCATCATACGTATGTACACATGCTTGTACGGAGGGTGAATGCCGGGCTGTACTTCTTCTTTTAAAAATGATATAAAAACAATCCATTTACCATCAGGTGAAATATGCGCAAACCAGTTATTAAATTCATCGTTGGTAACCTGCTCCTGGTCGCTGCCATCGGGCTTCATACGCCATATCTGCATAGAACCGGAACGAACAGAATTGAAATAAATATACTTACCATCAGGCGTATATTCCGGGCCATCGTCCAAGCCTTTAGCATCAGTAAGTTTAACTTCAGCTCCGCCATTTACAGGCACTTTATAGACATCAAACTCGCCATCACGCTGCCCGCAGAAGACTAATGATTTACCATCGGGCGACCAGCCATGCATATACGACGGGCCTTTAGGCGTTACTTGTTTTGGTGTACCGCCCGTAATGGGTACTGTGTAAATGATAGAGCCGCCTAATTCTTTTACATTACTGCTTAAAGCCAACATTTTTCCATCAAAAGAAATAGCATGATCATTGTTATTATGGGTAACAGCACCAGTGTTTACCTGCGTTGGCTTATTAGTAGAAAGATTAAAATTATAAACCAGTCCTTTGTAATCATTAAAGATAAGGCTCTTGCCATCGCGCGTCCAGTTGGGTGCCTGAATAGAATAAGGCACTTTGTAAATAACATCACGTTTACCGGAAGCCACTTCCAAAATTTCCAGGTTGCTGCCAAGTGTCATTTGCGTTGTATTGTCAGCTACTCCCATATACGGCACCGTAATGCTTACATTACTGAACACGCCGGTTTCAACCACATCCGCATTGTGCGAACCAACAAAGAGACCAACATATACATCATTGCCAAGATCAATGTTAGAGATAGAATCAATAGTAAAAGGCTGCCCGTAAACCGCAGCGCGCATGATATAAGTATTACCAATTCTTTCAAGCTGCAAAATGTTAGCTTTAGTCAACTTCATTTTTATTTCTTCTGTTTGTGCGCCCGTGGTTCTGCGAAATTGAAGAGAAGTAAGCCCATCGCCATGCTCAACTGCATTTACATGCGGTGAGTTTCCATCCAAATTTTTACGAACCATCCAACCAATCTTGCGATGATAGTCAACCCAGTTACCTAAAAACTCTGCGCGTGTATAAAGAATAAAATCACCAGTCATTTTTTTCCATACGAACTGAAACTCATCATGGTCTGCCCACACATTGTATCCTGCCCCAGAAATAACGTATTGCTGTGTTTGCGGAATGTAAGTAGCGGCGCCTGGCTTTACATTTGCACCAACATCGCTATGTCCATCAAATATGCCAACCTTTTCAATTTGTGCAACAACAGGCAGGTTAAAAAATGCAAATAAAAAGATGATGATTGCTGATGATAATAAATTGTTTTTCATGTAGCTAATTTTTTAAACAGATGTATTGATTTGTTTTGAAAACCCTAAACAAACTTTTTTCATTACTTAACAGTCTTTCCCGGATGATATAAACATGGAAGGTAATAAATTCACTTTCAGATCCTGCAGAAATGTTACCTCTTTTTACCGTTTAGGTTGGGCGCGTATTTATAGTTATTGTGATGCTGGTTAGGGTTCGCCATATAAAAAGCTTTCATAAATCAAATTAAATCTTGAGATGTAATTTTTTCTTTTCCAAAATCCTGTAATAAAAATTACTATGAACGCAACTGCAAAAGAACGAATGATGCCGCCGATGCCTTCATTAAAAAATTGCGGATAATTGATGTTGAGCAATTCCATCAAAGAATATAAAATATAAGGAATCAGGGCAGCAAAGCTGCATTGCTGTAGCTTTCTAAATTCACATGAAAAAAACCCATCACAATTAAAGCAAATGAACGCAATAAAATATGCAACCCAATGGTTACATGTTTTTCATTGCTTTGCATTCTTTTATACAAAGCAAACGGAATCGATAAACCAACAATAAAAAGAAATGCAGGAAAAATTGTATCAGCAAAACCTAAACCATCCGTATTTTCATCAACATGTTTAATCCATTCAGGAATTTTTGTTACGCCATCAACATCGTTTACAAAAATCATAAAGAACATTGTGATGGCTCTAAAAACATCAATTGATTGAAATCTTTTTAAAGGTTGAAATACGCTTGCTTTATTTTGGTTTAATTCAGCCGCAGTTTGCATGTTTTTTTATTTAATTATTTATCCCACCACATTCTGCTTGTTAATGCATCGCCACCTTGCAAACGCGACACAGCCTCGTTGTAATTTGCTTCATTTGTAATTTTTTGACTGGTTGGATATTCCATTCTTCGTGGTATTGTGCCGTTGGTTATATTGCCAGGATAATTTGTTGGCTTTAAAAGCGGGTAACCTGTGCGCCGCCAATTACTCCACGCTTCATATTCGTTCATAATTGTGCAAATCCAAAATTGAGTATTGATTTGATTTAGCGCGTTTGCATTATTATATGGATGCGCATTTAAATAGGCCTGAGCAAGTGAATTGCTTATATTGGCGGCTTTTCCATAAGCAGATAATTGTGTGATTGCTGCCAATACACCATTGTTATAATGTGTTGCTGCATCGCCGCCAACTCCCCAGCGTTTAGCTGCATCGGCGAGTAAAATTCGGATTCTGCATAAGTTAATATCAAATTAGGAGCCGTGTAACTTAACATCACATCGCTTAATCTTGAATAGCGTTCCATGCCAAGAACAGGATCCCATGTTGACGTTTTTGTAATATCGTAAGCAGGATTATTCCCACCGATAATGTAACCCGGAGGCAAGCCAAGCTGGTCAGCAGAAGCTGTATCGCCCGTTGCATAAATCCATGAGATAATTGGCAAGCGCGGGTCGTGATTGCTTTTTAATGTATCAATAAAAGTGCTGCACAATTTTAAGTCTGTGCTGTCCTCCTGCAAAATTGACCACGAATCCCGGTTTTCATAAATAATCTTCAGGTTTCTAAAGTCATAAGAATCTGCAATGGCAGCAGCTTTCTGCAAGTATGTTATCGCTTCCTTTGTTTTGCCTTGCGATAAAAATATTTCTGATATATTTTCTAATGCTTCCGCCTGGTCCTTACGGTCATTAATTTTCCTGCTTATCTGCAATACTGTATCATAGTTTTTAAGGCATTTTCATCATCATGCATTTCCAAATAAATACTGCCTGCGTCATTATAACTGTCAAGAGCATACCCTGCATTGCCACTGAGCTTTGCATATTTCAATGCTTCAATACTATTAGCCAGTGCCTGTTGATATTTTCTTTGTTGCTGGAGTATTTCGGAAATATAACTGCAGGAATTTCCCACACCTATATAATCATTTATCTGCTTCCTTATCATAAGCGCAATCGAATGGTTTCTTAATGCTTCATCTACGTTTCCCTCCATCATATTGTCAACACCCATATCATTGTAAACAGTAGCAATACCAACAGAATCATGGGTTGCAATGAATATCCTTAAGGCAGCCTGCTGGTTTTTTAAGGCCTCTGTAAATTTTTTTACAGATAGATACAGAAAGCCATTTGAAAGCAGTGAGAGCGTAATTAAACTTGTATCTTTTGTTTCCATGCCAATTGCAAGCGCATTTATATTGTTTTCCAAAGCATCCCATAATTACCCATATACCGGTGATTAAGTGCTATCTTGTAATATATATAACCCATCTTATTCTTATCATTTGCTTGCGTGTATAAATTCAAACTTGTATCACAATATTTTAAGGCGTTCGCATTATTACCTTGTGCAGTAAAGAGTTCAGCTATGCGTAAATATGCAGAAGCCATTCCTTGTTTATCTCCTGTCTCATCCCATAATTTTAATGCAGTCCGCAGCGTGTCAATGCCTTTGTGCTCATAATACATGGCACTTCCAATATTTTCAATTGCCTGCGCTTTCAATTTCTTGCATTGGATGTTATAAGCAGTGTTTCTATTTGCAGCGTCGGTATTTAATATTTGGATAGAGATTTCATCTTTCACTTTTTTTCCATTCACGAATTTTTGTAAAAGGTAATTTTAAAAGATTCCTGATGGTTAATTCTTTTTCATTTGCATAAGAAGGTACGCCTGTAACAATTTCATTATGATGAATATTTAATTTTACAGTTTTGTGTATTCTATCCCAAAAAGAAAAAATGATGGAATAATTGCTGTCGGTTTCGTTTTTTATCATGGAATGATGAATGCCATGCATTCGTGGTGTTACAATAAATTTATTTAATAATTTTTCAAACCGGAATGGAAGCTTTGTATTGCTGTGATGAAATTGCGTGGCTGCTTCAAAAAAAATTTCGTAAATAAGAACTATTGCAGGCATCGCTCCTATTAAAATTACTGCTGCGCCGCGAAAAAAAACGGATGCAATTATTTCACCGAAATGAAATCGGAAAGCTGTGGTTACATCAAGGTCAAGGTCGGTATGATGCACCAAATGAAAGCGCCACATAAAAGGTAGTTTATGCAATAAAATATGCCAGAGATAATTGCTGTAATCGAGCAATAAAAAAATCATCAAGATTTTTATCCATTGAGGAAAATTGAATAAATAATTTAATCCAAAACACCATTGCTGATTTTTTACAGCAAGCCAAATCATTGCAGGAAGAAATAATAATCTTAATAAAGCAAATGCAGGAAGGGAAACAATAAAATTAATTATAATTCTTTTCCATCTGGTTTGTACTCTTTTTCTTAATTGAAATTTTGTTTCAAGAATAAAAAGAATAATAAAAATAAATATTAATGTTGGTGCACCATAAGTATCGAAGATTGATTTAATCATTGCTTCTCAATTTTTCGCCTTCGCCTTTTTTAGTATGCCATGTTGCATCTTTATTTAATCCCAGCTCTTGCTGCATTTCAGGCGAAGAATTTTTTGGCGGTTTGCCTATCATCATTTCAAAATAACGAATTCCATCTTTCACATTAGCCCATAAATGAGTTGGCGGGTTATAACCAAAAGCCCTGTATTTATTTGGTTTTACTTTTCCTTTTTGCTGAACAAATTTTTCAAAATCATTTACCCAATCGTTAAATGTTTGCATAAATTCATTTTCTTTTATTAAATCTTCTGCCTGATTATCGCTATATCTTTTTCCTTTACCACTTGTGCAATGTTTCCATAAATTATCAGGCACTTCAACACCACCGTAACGGCATTGCCACACTAAAGGAGCATAGGCCTCTCTTTCATTTTTGAAAGGTTCTTTTTCAGGATCAAAATAGTTTTTATGTTGTAAAATTTTCGGCCTGCCGGTTTCATCCATTTCATCGCCGCCATCATCACCATAACAAAAAAATGCTGCTGTTCTTCCTTCCAAATGATTCAAGCTCATTTCTTTCCATTGCTCTGTATGTTCCAGCACCATCGCTTTCTCGGGGTTTTTATGGTCAATTGTTTTTTCGTCTGGATTGCCACCATTCATGCAAACCAATCTATCGAACATTAATTTTAAATTGCTGCTGCAACTGTACCAATTAATAGGACCGATGATTGCCCAGGCATCAGCCATATCAAGCCTTGCGTATAAATCCAGATTCCACATTAAGTCAGGTTCTTTGCTGCTGTTTTTTTCGTAGCAATTGCAGGGCCAAACACAAAGCGCCATTGAAGTAGAAACACAGGCGTTGCAGCTTTGAATGTGTTCTCTTGCATAAACGTTGCCTAAATCTTCGTAATCAATTTCCCATTCCTGCGGAAGCATTTCAGCCATTTTTAACATGAGAGTTCTTGATTTGCTGTCAACACCCGGACAATTATATTGCCTTCTGTCTGAGCCTGAAATAATTAATATTCTGAAAGGTCTTTGCTCCGGCGGCAGCTTTGCATTTTCATCATTTGGTTTCATGTGTTTTATTTTTTCTCACAGATGGCACAGAAAAGCACAGATGGTTTTTTATCTGTGTTCATTTGTGTAATCTGTGAGAGATTTATTTCTTTACAATTTATGCTTCCTTATTAATTTTCTGTGCAATTTCAATAAATATTGCTGTGAATATCCTAAATAATAAAGTATCCAAATCCAATAAAAAATAATCTGCATTCTGTAAATTCCATTATCTAAATATTTTCTTGCAGAAGTTGTTATTGCAGCATTCATCACAATAAATTTTCCATATTTTTTTATCCGGTGAATTATTTCCTGGTCTTCCATCATCCATAAATTTTCATTAAAGCCTCCGCATTTTATAAAAACATTTTTGTGTAGAAATAAACTTTGGTCACCAAAGCGAACAGCATTTACATTAAATCTTGTGAACCAGGCATTCGCTTTTAAAAACCAATGTTCACAATCAAAAGAAAGCCTGAAACACCCGCTGGTAAAGCCTTTGCGAGTTGCTTCTGAAATATGGTTTATAAAATTTTTAGGTGGAATACTATCTGCATGAAGAAAATATAAAATTTCACCTTTTGCAATTGATGCACCTTTATTCATTTGTGCGGCTCTCCCTTTTCGGTCACTTAATAAAGTTTTCGCTCCAGAATTTTCAGCAATTAAAATTGTATTATCCGTGCCTCCGCCATCAACAACAATAATTTCGGTTTCGTGCTCAGTACTTAAATTTTTTATGTTGCTGATAGTTTGTTCAATACGGTCAGCTTCATTATAAGTTGGAATAATAATGCTGACCATGCTTTGAAAGTTTAGATAAGATTAAATCTTTTAATTGCTGTAACGATTGGCAACTTTCAATTTCTTCTTTGCTGATAAATGAATTTACTATGTTATTTTCTCTGATAAAAATTGATGGAAAATCTGCATTCATTTTATACTGATGAATAAATTCGTCTTTATGCAAAAAAATAGTTTTTACAGAAAGTGTTTCAAGAAAAAAATTTCCATTCTTGTTTCATGGAAATGTTTCCATAAGTTAATGCACATAATTTACACTGATAAGTTGATGGCGATAAAATTTTATGTGCAAAATCTGTTAGTGTGCTAAACAAGTCTGCATCTGCATTATAAACGAATATAAGTGTGCTCATTACTGTAAAAGTTTGAGATGCTGTAAATCTTTTTCTTCATCAACATCATTCAAAACCGGCAACAGGCAATAACTGAGATTTAAATTATTACAAATATTTATTGTTGCATCGAAAACAGTTTCCGTGCTCCAGTTAATATTTTTAAATAATTGCTGATGAAGTTTTTTCATTCCTAATAAATAATATCCGCCATCATTTGCTGGTCCGATAACAACATCATAATTATTTAATTTTTCAAATGCATCATTTATTACTTTTTCAGTTAATGCCGGACAGTCTGTACCAATAATTATTGCCTTAGAATATTTCTTTTCAAAAACATTATTAAAAGCATTGTTCATTCGCTCGCCTAAATTATTTCCATGTTGTTTTTCTTTCAAATATTTTTTACTCCACAAATCATTTTTTTCAATATATTTTGAATAAAAAATTATTTTATCGCATTCAATTTTTTCGGTTACAGAATGTGTATGTTCAATTAATCCTTTATAAATTTTTAATGCTTCACTATTTCCGATTGAAGCTGCAAGTCTTGTTTTCACCTTGCCGTAAATAAGATTTTTTGTGAAGATGATTAAAACATTTTCTTTCATAGAGAGATTATTGTTTCATAAAATAACCTGCTTAGTTTTTCATCTGCCTTTCCTGCTGTTTCAATTATTTCTTCAATGTTTATATGCTTTAAATTATCAGGATTGCATTCATCTGTAATTACAGAAACCCCAGCACAAGAAAGCTGCATGTGGTTGGCAGCAATCACTTCAGGCACGGTTGACATGCCGACCATGTCTGCTCCGATAATTTTCAGGTAACGGTATTCGGCTTTTGTTTCAAGATTTGGGCCGTTAACTGCAACATAAATTCCTTTCTTTAATTCAATATTTAATTCACTTGCTTTTTGTTGTAACAAATTTTTTAATTGTGATGAATAAGGTTCGCTCATGTCAG
>JBPCKN010000017.1:0-128322 GCA_051004255.1 Chitinophagaceae bacterium
TTAATATTTTTTTCTGTAACGATGGGCTTATATATATTAGCAGGTTGCGACAACTGATAAAGTCCATGTTACAATATGGCGGATTTTTAGCCAGATCATGATGGGCAAAAATGAGCATTTCACGAATGCAGGGTTTTATTTTATAGCCGTTATTATCCCAAGTAAAAAACTTCTCCAATCTTTCGAGCGAAATATCTTTTTTTATGCTTTCATTGTAACATCCTTTTCCGGCAAAATGAAGCGCTTCGTTGTCAATATCTGTTGCAAATATTTTTACGGAATTATTTTTTTGTGCAGCGTCTAATTGCTCCCTTACTAAGATTGCCAGCGAATATGCTTCTTCACCTGTTGAAAATTTATTTGAGACGCAAACTGCAATTACTTTTTTATTGTAACAAAAGTTTTTATTAAAATGAATACGAATTACGTGACTTCTTTTAAAAGTCAATTGGCTTTACATTTTTGCTTAGTATATTTTTCATTCCCTTTTCATCTTCTGTATAATAATGTAAAAATGAAGTCACAAGTTAAACTGCTTTTAATTTTTTACTTGCATCAATAAACGATAATATGTCCAACTTAATTCGCTATGCAACGCGTAGCTTTTAATGAATCATTACTCTTTATAAAGGCTTGCAAAATTTATTCATCCGAAGCAGCAGCTTCTACCACTACCTTATTTAACCGCTTAGTTAATGGCAATAATAAAAAACATGCTATAATTGCTGCTATCGCGCTGATGGCAAAAAACACTGCTTTATTATCAAACTTGTCCCAAAAGCCGGCAAGAATTCCGGAAATTTTTCCGCCTAACGATGTTGTTATAAACCAGCCACCCATCATTAATGCTGTTAATCTTCGCGGCGCAACTTTCGATACCAGCGATAAACCAACCGGACTTACAAATAATTCACTAACGGTAAATACACCGTAGCTTGTGAAAATCCACCAGCTTGAAACTTTGTTTATATAAATATTAGTTGATAAACATGCAACCACCATTATAACCGAAGATAAGCCTGCAATTAAGGTTCCCCATGCAAATTTACTGGGTGTTGAAAGTTCTGTGCCTCTGGCTTTCATCCAACTAAAAAATGCGACGACGACCGGCGTTAAAACAATTATCCAGAATGGATTTATTGATTGATATATTTCAGTTGAAATTAATTTTAAATCCTGCCCCGGCGGCGGATATTTTTCTTTCTGTAAATTTTGAAAATAAAGATTGGTGCCTTGCTTTGTCATTACGTTTCCTTTCGCATCTGCCTGCGCATGAAACTGATTATCAACAACAGGCACTTCAGTTGGTTTTGTATTTGCGGTTTCTAAAAAACCAAATGGTTTTAATCCGGGTTGAATTGCTTTTGGCGCTTCACGATCAGTATAGGTTTGCGCCCAGATAGTTAATGCAGTTGAGTTTTGATTATAGATATTCCAAAAGATGATAGAAACGCCGAATAAGATTAATAAAGTGCTGATGCGTTTTTTTTCAAAGCCTGTGGCACGATACCATAAACCGAAATAAAAAATGATGATAGGAATACAGGCAAAAATGAAGGCATCATTTGAATCCGAGCCCAAAATATTTCCTGGAATAAACCAACCGATAGCACCTGCAACCAATGCAGGTAAAAAAACACTTGAAACAATTTTTGAAATAGGCATATCATCTTTATGAACCGGTTTAATAACATCAGCATGTTTTACATATTTTAAGCCTGTTGCAAACCATATTAAACCTAACACCATTCCAAAACCAGCTGCTGAAAAAGCCCAGCCCCATGTATAATTATTTCTTAAAAAGGCGGCAACAAAATTGCACACAAAAGCGCCAATATTAATTCCCATGTAAAAAATATTATAAGCAATATCTTTCTTTGGTTTTAAATCGGGTCTGTTATAAATATTACCTAATAAAGTGCTGATGTTTGGTTTAAAAAACCCATTTCCAACAATTGCAGAAAACAAACCTAAATACATTACTGCATCACTGCCGTTAAGAGCAATTAAAAAATACCCAAGTGCCAGTAAACTTCCGCCAAGAAAAATTGATTTTGTATAACCGAGATACCTGTCAGCAATCAAGCCGCCGATAAACGGCGTTAAATAAATCAATGCTACATAAGAACCTACAATGCTTACTGCTGCTGCAGTATCCAGTCCGCGACCACCGTGACTAACAGTGTCAGTTAAATACAACAAAAAAATTCCTACCATTAAATAATAACCAAAACGTTCCCACATTTCTGTAAAAAACAAAACATATAGTCCGCGCGGATGACCTTTTTTTTCTGTAACGGCTTCAGTTTTTAATGCAACAACCTGACTCATATACTTAATTTTCGTTAGAGGTATAAAATTTTGCTGTTGAAAATAAGCAGAATTTTTTATAAACAAATTCTAATTCTTAAAAGCATGAATAGTTTTTTATTTTCGCCGCGAAATATTTTTATTGATTTCAGGCAGAAGGCAAAAACGTGTTAGTTCTAATTCTTGAAGATAAAATGTGAGAAACAAAAAAATCTCCGCTTATATCAAGCGGAGATTTAATAAAAAAATTAGAATATTTTTAATTCTGTGTATCACCCATCACTTCTTCACTCTTAAAACTTATCTGCAAAATTTGTCCATTCTCCGGAGAGCCAATTCCCCAGTTAGATACATATAATTTTCCATCAGGTCCAAACGTCATTGCCGTAGGAAAATTAAGACCCGATGCTATTTGTTTCTCTGTTTCCAAACTGGTCTGCTTCACTACTATAGAAATTTCAGGAAAATATTGTTGCAGCATTTTGCTTAGAAAATTTCTGCCCTGCAATTCATCATCTATCATGAATGCTTTAATCGGTTGCATAAGTTTACGGATTGAATGCACCAATATTCAAAATTAAATTAATTCTATAGTTAAATTTGTTTTTGAAAAACACTACGATTTAAAAACAAATAAACAAATTGAATTTT
Source organism: Chitinophagaceae bacterium (assembly GCA_051004255.1). Lineage (GTDB taxonomy): Bacteria > Bacteroidota > Bacteroidia > Chitinophagales > Chitinophagaceae > JBPCKN01. The sequence goes on from JBPCKN010000017.1 coordinate 2,962, forward strand.
ATATCCACAAGCTTGTGCAAATTAAAAATTTCAATTGCCCATTGTCGCAGTTATCGTCATGAAACAGAAAAGTTTTAAAAACCTAAAATCTTTCGAACGCAATTCAATAACAAGTAAAAACATTTTACTTTCGCGCAAATGAATATTCTTTTATTAGGTTCCGGCGGAAGAGAACATGCGCTCGCATGGAAAATTTTTCAAAGCAACCATTGCTCTCAACTTTTTAATGCACCAGGAAACGCAGGCACAGTGCAGCTTGGAACGAATGTAAATATTTCTGTGAATGATTTTGAAGCAATTAAAAAATTTTGTTTTGATGAAAAAATTGAAATGATAATTGTTGGTCCTGAAGAACCTTTGGTCAATGGCATTTACGATTATTTTCAAAATGAAGAAACACTAAAAAACATTAAGATAATTGGACCCTCAAAAAACGGTGCGCAATTGGAAGGCAGCAAAGGTTTCGCAAAAAAATTTATGAAGCGCAACAATATTCCAACGGCGGCTTATGCTGAATTTGATGCAAATAATTTTGATGTAGGAAAAGAATATATTCAGCAACATTCACTTCCAATTGTTTTAAAAGCGGATGGTTTAGCTGCAGGAAAAGGTGTGGTTATTTGCAATTCGTATGATGAAGCACAAAAAGTTTTTGAAGATATGCTTTTGCGTAAACAATTCGGCGAAGCATCTTCCAAAGTTGTGATTGAAGAATTTTTAGATGGAATTGAGCTCAGTGTTTTTGTTTTAACCGATGGGAAAAATTATCAGATAATTGGTCATGCAAAAGATTATAAAAGAATCGGCGAGGGCGATACCGGCGCAAACACAGGCGGAATGGGCTGTGTAAGCCCTTTGCCTTTTGTGGATGATTTGTTCATGAAAAAATTTGAGGAAAAAATTATTCAGCCGACAATCGATGGTTTGCAAAAAGAAAATATAATTTATAAAGGATTTATTTTTTTTGGATTGATAAAAGTTGGTGATGAACCTTTTTTAATTGAATATAATTGCCGTATGGGCGACCCTGAAACTGAAGTTGTAATGCCGCGATTGAAAAATGATTTGATTGAATTATTTCAATCAATTTATAACGGCGAATTAAACAATCAAAAAATTGAATTTGATGAAAGAGCTTGTGCAACAATTGTTGCGGTAAGCGGCGGTTATCCCGAAGAATACAAAAAAAAGTTGCCAATTAGCGGGTTGAAGAATTTGGCAATTCAACAATTCGACAATTTGACAATGAATATTTTCTCCTCTCCGTTGGAGAGGCAGGGAGAGGCTTCAATCATTTTTCATGCAGGCACTAAACAAGTTGGCGACAGCGTTGTAACCAATGGAGGAAGAGTTCTGGCGGTAACTTCGTTTGGCGTAAATATTGCAGATGCTGTGCAACGCTCAAAAGAAGTTTTGAAAAATATTTATTTCAATGGAATGTATTTTAGAAAGGATATTGGATATGAGTTTGAGTGAATGGAGAATGGAAAATTAAAATTTTTCATTTTTTCGTTTGCTGAATAAAGAACAGAAAGTACAAGAGTGCGACGCAACGAAAGTTTAATAGATATTCTAACGTTTGGTTCAAAAAATTTATAACGTAATTTTTACTGCATGTTAATATAGTGAGCATAATTTTTTAGTTTTTATTTTTCACTTTTTGACTTTTCGCTTTATTTACTTCAACTTTGCCGCATCAAAAAATTTAATAATCTACGGAATAAAAATATAAATGGGAATTTTTAATTTTTTTACTCAGGAAATTGCAATGGACTTGGGCACTGCAAATACTTTAATTATACATAACGATGAAATTGTTGTTAACGAACCTTCAATAGTTGCGCTGAACCGCAATAGCCCGAAAGAAGTGATTGCGGTTGGTAAACGCGCATTGCTTATGCATGAAAAAACGCATGAAAGTATTCGCACCGTGCGCCCGCTGAAAGATGGTGTGATTGCCGATTTTAATGCTGCGGAATTGATGATTCGGGAAATGATAAAAATGATTTATCCGAAAAAACCTTTATTTCCGCCAAGCTGGCGAATGATGATTTGCATTCCATCGAGCATTACAGAAGTTGAAAAACGTGCAGTGCGCGACAGCGCTGAACAAGCCGGCGCAAAAGAAGTGTATTTAATTCACGAGCCGATGGCGGCTGCAATTGGCATTGGCATTGACGTTGAGGAACCTGTTGGAAACATGATCATTGACATTGGCGGCGGAACTACCGGCATCACTGTTATTGCGCTTGCGGGAATTGTTTGCGACCAAAGCATCAGAATTGCGGGCGATGAATTTACAATGGATATTATGGAAGCGCTGCGCCGTTATCACAGTTTATTGATTGGTGAAAGAACTGCAGAGCAAATAAAAATTCAGGTGGGCGCTGCAATGAAAGATATGGATAATCCGCCGGATGATGTTCCTGTAAATGGTCGTGATTTAGTTACGGGAATTCCAAAACAAGTAATGGTGAGTTATCAGGAAGTTGCTGAAGCCTTGGATAAAAGTATTTTTAAAATTGAAGAAGCCATTTTAAAAGCGCTTGAAACTACTCCGCCTGAATTAGCGGGTGATATTTATCGCAGAGGTTTATATTTAACAGGCGGCGGCGCGCTGCTTCGCGGGCTGGATAAGCGTTTGAGCCAAAAAATAAAATTGCCGGTTCATATTGCGGATGATCCTTTAAAAAGTGTTGTGCGCGGTACCGGTATTGCGTTAAAACATTATCAGCGTTTTCCTTTTATTATGAGATAATTGTTATAAAATTCGAATAATTAAAATCTAAATTCTAAATAAAAGAAAACATAAATTTTTGATGTAATTAAAAAATCAATAAAAATGAAGTCAATGAAAAGTATGAATTCATTTTTCGACTTTTGACTTTTGAATTGCTTGCCTCATGCGTAACATTTTTCTTTTCATCGGGCGGTTTTTTAATTTCTTTGCATTTCTTGCGTTGGAAATAATTTGCATTATAATGCTCACAAATTATAATCAAACTTATAATGCAGTTTTTGCAAACACTGCAAATGAAGTTACCGGCAACATTAATTCGCGCTACAATTATATTGAAGATTATTTTCGTTTGAAGGCAACAAACGATGCACTTGCTGCAGAAAATGCAAGATTAAGAAATATGCTTTCTTCGAGCTTTAAACAAAAAGACAGTAACGCAATAATTAAAACAGATTCTATTCAAATAGATAGCAATGTTCAGGTGGTTAAGTTTAGATTTCTCTCAGCCAAAGTGGTGAATAATTCTTTTTCAGAAGAAAATAATTATATCACTTTAGAAAGAGGCGCAAAGCAAGGTGTTACAAAAGATATGGCAGTTACTGGCCCGGATGGAATTGTTGGGCGTGTAATTTTAGTAAGTGATAATTATTGCCGCGTGATGAGTTTATTAAATCACAACAGCAAAGTAAGCGCTATGCTAAAGCGAGGTAATTATGATGGTATTGTGGATTGGGATGGAAAAGATGCATCGGTAATTTTAATGCATAATATTTCTAAAAGTGCTAAAGTGCAAAAAGGTGATACGGTTTTAACGAGCAATTTATCCGGCAGCTTTCCGCCGGGGTTAATGGTTGGAAGAGTGATAGAAATTGATACCGATCCTTCAACAAATTTTTATACACTCAAATTAAAAACAGCAACCAATTTTTATGCATTACAGTATGCATATCTTGTTCAAAACATGATGCTGGAAGAGCAACGAAAACTTGAATCGCAAACCCCAAAAAGCGAATGAGCAGCTTTGTAAAAAATATTATCCGTTTTGCTTTGTTTATTCTTGTGCAGGCATATATCTTAGATAAAGTTCCTCCATTGCATCAGTTCATTAAACCTTATTTATATTTTCTTTTTATTTTATGGCTGCCATTTAACATGCCTCGTTTTGGGTTGTTGCTTATTGCTTTTATTTTCGGATTAACCATTGATTATTTCAGTGGCACACCCGGCTTGCATGCCGCACCCTGCGTGCTTATCGCTTATGTTCGTCCATTTATTTTAAACATTCTTTTACCACAAGAAAAAACTGAATTTAGTTATGCAGAACCAAGTATTAAAAGTTTAGGCTTGGCACCGTACAGCGTTTATGTTTTGCTGCTAAGCTTTATTCATAATGCATTGCTTGTGTTTATTGAATGGATGCAGTTTGGAAATTTTATTTTCTTTATTGGTAAAGTTGCAGCTACAACCGGCATAAGTGTGTTGTTGATTTTTATAACTGAAATGTTATTTTACCGGAAGGCCAAATTCCGAACAAATGCAGCTTGATTGCTGATATAAAAATCGTGCAAAATAAATTTCTGCAAACGATTTAATAAACACATGAATTAGCGATGGAAGAAACGAAATAAATCTCTTAAATAACTGCAGAATTTCTCCATTAAATTATCAGCAACAAAATCTATCAAAAAATTCATTCTTATATTAAAAAAAGAATGGCCGAGGTAGACACCCCAGCCCTTTTTAATCCGTACCCTATGAAAACAAGGTAAAATTAATGTTTAAAATCAATTAATACAAAGTAATTAGTAACTATTTTTCTTTAAAAAATAAAGCGGGAATTTTGTTGAATGAAATTGATTGATACACACTGTCATCTCTATCTGAAAGATTTTATAAATGATATTGAGGCAGTAATTGAGAAAGCAAAAAAAGAAGGAGTAATTAAGTTTTACTTACCAGCAATTAACAGTGATGTAATTGATGCTATGATGGAAATGGAACAAAAATTCAAGGATCAGGTTTTTTTAATGATGGGATTGCACCCTTGTTCAGTAAAACAAAACTATGCCGATGAACTGCGAATTGCTGAAATATGGCTGAATAAAAGAAAATTTGCAGCCATTGGCGAAATTGGCTTAGATTTTTATTGGGACAAAACTTTTGCTACTCAACAGTACGAAGCCTTTGAACTACAAATGCAATGGGCATTAAATAAAAATTTACCTGTTGTAATTCATACCAGAAATGCAATGCAGCAAACTATTAACACAGTGAAACCCTTTGCGGCAAAGGGTTTGAAAGGCATTTTTCATTGTTTCAGCGGTGATTATAACGAGGCAAAACAAATAATTGATATGAATTTTTATTTGGGAATTGGCGGCGTACTTACTTATAAAAATTCAGAACTAAATTCTGTTATAGAAAAGATTGATTTAAATAATATAGTTCTTGAAACTGATGCGCCTTATTTAACTCCTGTACCTTATCGCGGAAAAAGAAATGAAAGCAGCTACATAAAAATAATTGCAGAAAAATTGGCGGAAATAAAAAAAATTTCATTGCAGGAAATAGCAGAGATAACAACAGTTAATGCCGAAAAAATATTCGGAAGCTAAACCGCAACCGTTATTTTTGTAATGCTGAATAAAAAAACGGAGAGGTGTCCGAGTGGTTGAAGGAGCACGCCTGGAAAGTGTGTATGCGGGAAACTGCATCGCGGGTTCGAATCCCGCTCTCTCCGCCAGAATCAATTGTTAAACCCCGTAAAAAAATTCCTTTAATTAATAGCAATAAAATTTAATGATAGGTTTCTGCAAGAAATACAAGCAAAAAATCATCAAAAATTCTTGAGATAAAAACTGCGCTTAAATAGTAATTTAATAATACTTATCAGCCCAACTTCTTTTAAAAAAATTAAAGAATTATTACACTGTTACTGCCTCCAAATACATTAGGGTTTTCGCTGTCTGCCTCAGGTTCATTAACCCATAAAGCTTCATTTACTAAATATTTAAATTCATGTTGTGTATTTTTTGGTAACGAAACATCGCATGTAAAACTGCCGTCTTTTTTCTTACTCATCACAATTGAATTTTCCCAATCACTATTTAACCCTAATATTTCCACTGTTTCTGCATCTTCCAGGTTAAATACAAACTTTACTTTACAATAATCTTTAGTTTTAAAATAAGTTTTCTGTACCATGTTTTGTTTTTTTCATTAAAATTACTTGTACCAATTAATGCAATAATAATAAACGAAGCCAAACAACAAATATGCATTTACACACAGGCGTTAATAACTTTTTTGAATGATAAATTAACTGGGTATTATTAAAAAACAATACCCTAATTGGAAGAAATAATAAATGAAAAAAACATTTAAAGATTGAAAAGGAATTATAAGAAATCAATATGCGAAAAATAAAATCAATAAACCTATTAAAAATTCTGATCTCTTTTTTTTCTTTCCATTTTTCCAATCCGGTCAAACATTACAACTCCAAGAAGTGTAAGAATAATAATGCCGATAAATCCCCAAATCATAATTAAAAATTAAATTAAAAAATTTATTACTGTTTATTAGAAAAGAATATCAGACTGCTCTATCCTTATCAGAACATTCCATAAACTGTTGGCAGTAAATTTCAAAAAACAAGAGATACATTTTTTCATTTATATCTTTTGAAATTTTTTTAGAATCAGATAAAAAATGCACAGGAGTTAAAGTTTGCAACGAAGAATTGTTTTTTAGTTTATTCATTGGTTTTACATTTTTTGGATTTTAATAAAAATGTAAAGCAAGCTATTAAAGATTTTAAAGTGGTTTGATAATAACACTTGAATACATCATTTTTTTCTGTTAACGTATTTGTGTGCTAAGTGAATTATTTTTAATTGAAACTTTAATGTAAACAGGATAAAATAAATTTGAATTTACGGTACAATTTTTTTTACTATTGTAAATGGGTAAAAACAGATTAGAAGCTTTTAGCGATGGTGTTATAGCCATTATTATAACCATTATGGTTCTTGAATTAAAAATTCCTGAAGGTGCAAACTGGCAGGCTTTGCAGCCTTTGTTGCCCGTATTTTTATGTTATCTGCTCAGCTTTTTATTTATTGCCATATATTGGAATAATCATCATCATTTGTTGCATGTGGTAAAAAAAATAAGTGCTGGTATAATGTGGGCGAACGCAAATCTTTTATTTTGGTTATCGCTGGTGCCTTTTGCCACAGGCTGGATGGGCGAAAATCATTTTCAGCCATTTCCTGTGGCTGTGTATGCAGTGTTGTTAAACATTTGCGGTTTATCGTACACAATTTTGCAGAAGGCAATTGAAGCTTGCCATAAAGATGACGCGCAGCTTAAACAAATTATGCAAAGCCAAACAAGAAAGGGACTTACATCTGTGTCCGCTTATCTGCTGGCTATTCCGCTTGCTTATATAAATACAATTTTATCGGGAATTATTTTTTTTTGCGTAGCAATTATCTGGCTTATTCCTGATAAAAAAATTGAGCAAATTGTAAACGATTGAAATGAATTTATTTCTTAAAAATTCATGTTTAAATTCTTTTGTTTTACTCAATAAAAATTACGAAGATATTTTTTGTACAAAGAAATAACTTTTTATCAGTAATCTAATATTAAATTGCTTTATAAAATATATGGTTGGTAAGGTATGCGCCAACGCAAGAAGGCGAAGGTTCGGAACTTGTAATTCAGTTGCCAATTAAATGATCGAAGAAGCGCCCGGAATATTTTGGATCGGCACACAAAACAATGGATTAATTCGCGATGACAGAATACACGGAACTCAACAAAAATTTATGTATGACTCGCTCAATAAGCAAAGTATAAACAGTAACACTGTTACTGTGGCTCGTGTAAATGCGGAAGGGAATCTTTGGCTGGGAACTAATGGTGGTGGTATTGATTTGTTTAATCCTCTAACACATACTTTCAACCATTACATACAAGAAGAAACACATAAAGCAGAGGACGAAGGTCATAACAATATCACGGCTTTATATGTTGATAAAAATGCAAATTTATGGGTTGGAGCACAGGCAGGTTTGGATTATCTGAATACAAAAACAGAAGCGTTTACCCGTTATAATCATAACTCAAAAAGTACAGACAGTCTTAGTCCAAAAAATATTATTAGTTTATTGGAAGACGAACAACATCGCTTATGGATGGGGGCTTATTTTGAAGGCGTATACCAGTTAAATCTGCAAACAAAAAAATTCAAACATTATCTGCAAAACAAAAATATTACCAGCAGCATTTACGAGGATTCTGATGGTACAATTTGGGTTGGAACAAAGGATGGTCTTTACCGTTTTGATTCTGCCTCTGATAATTTTATGCCTTTTATTGATAATGCAGAAACATTAATGGATGCTGTGCTGCATATTTCAGAAGATAAAAATAAAAATCTATGGATAGTAACAGGCAATGAATTAATAAGGTTGAACCCAAAGCGAACCGAGACAATTCATTTTGGTAAAACGCAGGGAATAAATCCGAATACTTTGGCTTATGGAGATAATGGTTGCAGTGGCGCAGGAGATGAGATTTTTTTTGGTGATCAATCCGGTTATTATGCTTTCCAGCCGGATCAACTTACATTCAATCCAAAGCCGCCGCAAATTGATTTAACTGACTTCCGTGTTTCCAATCAAACTATGCAATCAGCTATGGATGGATCTTTAAATCAGCCTTTTCAAATGGCAAAAGAAATCAATCTTAAATACAATCAAAATGTATTTTCTTTTGATTTTGTTGTTATGCATTACAGCAATCCCAAAGATAACCGGCTTATTTACATGCTGCAAAATTATGATGAAACATGGCGTGTATCCGGCGTGGGACAAAGAGCTTACTATTTTGATGTGCCTCCGGGAAAATATATTTTGAAGGTGAAAGCGACCAATGGAAATGGCGTGTGGAGCGAGAAAGATATTCAATTAAATATTACTCCTCCCTGGTGGCGCACGTGGTGGGCTTATACAATTTTTTCTTTGCTGTTTATTGGAATTATCTGGGGATTTATTTTTTATCGTTCACAAAAGTTGAGAAGGGAAAATCGTAAGCTTGAAGAAAAAGTATCTGACCGAACTGCACAACTAAAACAATCATTAGAAGATTTAAAAGCCACCCAAACTCAACTTATCCAATCCGAAAAAATGGCTTCGCTTGGCGAGCTTACTGCAGGCATTGCGCATGAAATACAAAACCCGCTGAACTTTGTAAATAATTTTTCTGAAGTGAATACAGAATTAATTGCTGAAATGCATCAAGAGATTGATAAAGGAAATATTCAAGGAGTAAAATTAATAGCGAACGACATAAAAGAAAACGAACAAAAAATAAATCATCACGGCAAACGCGCTGATGCAATTGTAAAAGGAATGCTTCAACATTCAAGAAAAAGTACAGGACAAAAAGAACCAACCGATATTAATGCTTTGTGTGATGAATATTTAAGATTAAGTTATCATGGTTTGCGTGCAAAAGATAAATCGTTCAATGCAAACATGCAAACAGATTTTGATGAAAATATTAAAAAAATAAATGTCGTTCCTCAGAATGTTGGAAGGGTGTTACTTAATCTTTTTAATAATGCGTTTTATTCAGTGAATGAAAAAAAGAAAACCGCTAATGAAACTTATCAACCAACTGTTTCAGTTCAAACAAAAGAATTAAATGATAAAATTCAAATCACGGTAAAAGATAATGGCAACGGCATTCCGCAAAAAGTGATGGATAAAATTTTCCAACCATTTTTTACTACAAAACCAACAGGAGAAGGAACTGGTTTAGGTTTATCTTTAAGTTATGATATAATTAAAACCCATGGCGGCGAAATAAAAGTAGAAACCAAAGAAGGCGAAGGTTCAGAATTTATAATTCAATTGCCGTTTAAAACCGAAAGAAGTTAAATATTTAAACTCTGCAAGTATAACGGGCGGCTATTTTAAATTGTAAAATATAATGTACTTTGCTTTTAATCAACAGCAATAGATGAACATTAAACAATTACCTAATCATAAGCAGTATTTAACAACACTTAATAAAATGAGTGCTGAACAACGTTTGCTTAAAGCATTAGAATTATCAGCCATTACAAAAGAACTTTTCCTGAGCGGACTCAATAAAAGATTCCCAAATAAAACAAAATCAGAAATTAAAGAAATTTATTTACAACGATTAGCTAAATGCTACAACCGAAACTATTAATAAAAGTATTGACTCTTTTGGATGAAAACCAAATTGATTATATGATTACCGGTTCTCTTGTTTCCAGTATTCAGGGCGAACCAAGAGCTACACATGATGTTGATATTCTCGTTAACATTACGCACGAAACTATCCCTGCATTAATAAAAGCATTTATACCTCCTGATTATTACCTATCGCAATCTGCAATTGAAGAAGCTATTCAGCAGAAATCAATGTTCAATCTGTTAGATACAGTTGAGGGTGATAAAGTTGATTTTTGGATGCTTACTGACGAACCCTTTGATCAATCAAGATTTGAACGAAAGTATGAGGAAAAGATGTTAGGCATTTCAATGAAAATATCAACACCTGAAGATACGATACTTATGAAATTACGATGGGCAAAACTATCAGGAGGAAGCGAAAAACAATTCACAGATGCACTGAGAGTTTACGAAGTTCAATATAAAAATCTTGACCTTAATTATATGGAAGCGTGGGCAAAAACATTACAAATAAACGAATTTTGGGAAAGGCTAAAAAAAGAAGCACAGCCGATAATATAAAATCTTTCAACCATTCTTTACGACAAAACCAACCGGTGAAGGAACGGGATTGGGTTTGAGTTTAGCTTATGATATTATAAAAGCGCATGGAGGTGAAATAAAGTGCAATCTCAAAAAGACAAATATGCTGAATTTATAATAATATTACCAACAGGATAGTTGTAAATTTTAATTACATCTCTTGATTTTATTTGCTTACTATTAAAATATTTACTCTGTGAAATATTTACTGCTTACCTTTTTAATCACGTTGTTTCTGCAGCATTTGTATGCGCAGAATAAAAAGATTGATAGCATTAATAACCTGATAGCAAATGCAAAGACCGACACTGCACGCATTAATTTATTAAATGAAAAAGCAAGGGTTTATACAGAGAACAATCTTGACTCGGCCATCAATATTTCCAGTACAGCAATTGAAAAAGCTAAACAAATACAGTATCAAAAAGGTGAGGCGAATGCTTATAATATGTTAGGAATAGCTTTAACATATAAAGGTTCATTTGCACTTGCCGCAGCAAACTATAAAGCTGCCGAACAAATATATAGGCAAACTGCAGATTCAGAAGGTTTAAACAAGTTATACAGAGGATATGGTATGTATTACGGTATGCAAAGCAAGTACGATAGTTCTATTATTTTTTTTAAAAAGAATATTGAGTTTGATGAAAGAAATAATAAACAAAAAGATTTGTCCAGCGCTTATCAAAATGTAGCTGTGTCTTATACTATGTTATCTAATTATCAGCAGGCGCTATTTTATCAGAGTAAAGCTTTGAAACTTGCGGAAAATATGAATGATACATCTGCTCTTGCTTATGTTAATTTAAATATGGCAATTAGTTATTCCAATGTATCAGATTATGAAAGGTGCGAGGAACTTAATTTAAAGGCAATAAAATATGCACAGCAGGCACATATAAAAAATGTTGAACTTTATGGCTATGCTAATCTTTCCTCTAACTGCAGTATGCTAAGCAGGTATCAGGAAACTTATGATTATGCTATGAAAGCGGTAAACCTTGGTAAACAATTGGGTGATTATGCTATTGTTGCTTCAAGCCTTTCCCGCGCAGGCACTGCATTGGCATCACAAAAAAAATTTGCAGAAGCAGAAAAAATTACTGCACAAGCTATTCATATTGCAGATAGTGTGGGCGCTCCTTTAAACATTTATCAAACACATGCAGATATGGGTTTTATAAAAAAAGAAGAGCAACAATACGCTGATGCAATTAAGTATTACGAAAAAGGATTTGCATCTCTGAAAGGCGCCGATATTTACGATACCCAAATAGGCGACAGTTACAACGGCTTGTCTGAAGCGTATGAGAAATCAGGAATGTATGATAAGGCTTTGGCAGCTTTTAAAACAGCTAAAAAAATCGGTGATTCATTAAAAAGCCGGGAGAATATTCGCAGAGCTACCGAAGTAAGCATGAATTATGCTTTTGACAAAAAACAGCAGGCTGCAAAAATAGAGCAGGATAAAAAAAATGCCATAGCAAATGCAAGACAATTAGCACTCATGATAGGTGTAGGATGCATGGCGTTGTTAATTATAGGAGCAATTTTTGCTTATCGCAACAAGCAAAAAGCAAACCTAATACTTCAAAGTCAAAAAGATAAATTACAACAAGCCTTAATCGAATTAAAAATTACTCAGACACAACTTATCCATTCAGAAAAAATGGCTTCGCTTGGAGAACTCACCGCAGGCATTGCGCACGAAATTCAAAATCCATTAAATTTTGTGAACAATTTCTCAGAAATAAATACAGAATTAATTGATGAATTGCAAAATGAATTGAAAGCAAATAATACCGAAAATGCATTTTCAATTTCAACCAACATTAAAGAAAATGAACAAAAAATAACTCATCATGGTAAACGTGCTGATGCTATTGTAAAAGGCATGTTGCAACATTCAAGAAAAAATACCGGCGTTAAAGAGCCAACTGATATTAATGCTTTGGCTGATGAATATTTACGATTAAGCTATCATGGATTGCGTGCAAAAGACAAAAATTTCAATGCTGATTTTAAAACAGATTTTGATGAATCAATTGGTAAGATAAATATCGTTTCGCAGGATATTGGAAGAGTGTTTTTGAATTTATTTAATAATGCTTTTTATGCGGTGAATGAAAAGAAAAAAAATATTAACAGTGAGAACTATCAGCCAACAGTTTCAATTCAAACAAAAAAAATAAATAATAAAATTGAAATCGTTGTAAAAGACAATGGCAACGGCATTCCGCAAAATGTAGTTCATAAAATTTTTCAGCCATTCTTTACAACAAAACCAACCGGGCAAGGAACAGGTTTGGGCTTAAGCTTAAGTTACGACATTATTACAAAAGAACATTCCGGACAAATAAAGGCAGAAACAAGAGAAGGAGAGTTTACTGAATTTATTATTCAATTACCCATATAAAATAATTATCTTCAATTCTTAATCCGTAATTTTTGAACGTATGAAAATTTTAGTAGTAGATGATGAAAAAGATATGCAAACTTTATTTGAACAGCGCTTTAGAAAAGAGATTAAAAATGGTGAAATGAAATTTGTTTTTGCGTATTCAGGCGAAGAAGCGCTTAGTTATCTCAATCAACATTTTCATGAAGCTGTATTAATTCTTTCTGATATAATTATGCCCGGCATGAGCGGCTTAGAGCTTTTACAAAAAATAAAACAAAAATTTGAAAACCCTCCGCCAGTAGTAATGATGATCACTGCTTATGGCGATGCTGAAAATTATAATAAAGCAATACAATTAGGCGCAGATGATTTTTTAACAAAGCCTCTTGATTTTAGTGTATTAAAAGAAAAATTAAAAACAAAAGTAAATGGCTAAAATATTGGTGGCTGATGACGAGATTGATTTGGAGGTACTTATTAAACAAAAATTTCGTAAGCAAATAAGAGAGCACCAATATGAGTTTGTTTTTGCAATAAATGGCAATGAAGCACTTGCAAAACTTCAGCAAAATCCGGATATTGATGTTTTATTAAGCGATATAAACATGCCCGAAATGGACGGGCTGAGTCTGTTAACTAAATTAAATGAACTGAATGTGCTTACAAAAGCTGTAATTGTATCGGCTTATGGCGATATGGAAAATTTAAGAACAGCAATGAACCGGGGCGCTTTCGATTTTATTTGCAAGCCTGTAAACTTTAGCGATCTTGATATAACCATTCAAAAAACAGTGCTGCATGTAAATCAATTACGCAAAACGCTCGAAGCAATTAAAGAAAATAATATTCTTAAAATGTATGTTGACGAAACCGTATTAAATTTTATGAATGGCCGCGAATTTGAAACGCAAATTATGGCTAATGAAACTGTTGAAGCTTCAGTTGCTTTTATTGATATATGCGGCTTTACAGCAATTACCGAAACAGAACCGGCAGATAAAGTTGTGCAATTATTAAATAAATATTTTGATGCGATGGTAAAAGAAATAATTGCGCAAAATGGTTATATAGATAAATTTATCGGTGATGCGATTTTAGCTGTATTTAAAGGAAAATTTAATTTAGACAGAGCCATTGATGCCTGCCTTGCCATCCGCTCGAAAATTGAAAATTTACCGCAGGAAAAAGATACATCTTATTTTCAGCCAAAAGTTTCTGTTGGCATACATTGTGGCGAAATGATCTCCGGAAATATTGGTTCTGTAAGTTTGCGGCGGCTTGATTATACTGTAGTTGGAGATGTGGTAAATACAGCGCAGCGTTTGCAGGATATTGCAAAAGCAGGCCAAATACTTATTACTGAATCATCTTATCAACAAGTAAAAGAATCGTTTAATTGCATTAAAACAGGAGAAGTGAATTTAAAAAATAAATCACATTCTTTAATAGTGTACGAAGTAATTGATTAGTATTTATTGAATAAACTTATTACAGCACAATGCAATGCAAAAAAAAATTAATTTTTCTTTCCTTCTAATTTATCGCAATATTCAACTGAGCCTATTCTAAATTTTAAAGGAAATTTTATTGCTTTTTCAATTTGCCATTCTTTTTTACAAAAAAATGGCAGGCAATTAACATAATAATTTTTTGGCAAAAGAGGCGCAGATAATTTTGTATTTATGTATGCCGGTTTAAATTGCGGTACTGCAATAATCGTATCATTTTTTGTTTGTGCAGCCGCAGGAATACTTAAAATCAATTTAACAAAAAACAGCAATATATATTTCTTTATCGTCCTCATATTTGTGAGTAAATTTACACCGAAAATTATTGTAAATTTTTTTTTGATTTTTTTTTGGAACAATAAAACGAATGGCACTTAATCAAAGTTTACAACAAAAGCTTTTACAAAAATTATCGCCGCAGCAAATTCAGCTAATGAAGTTGCTGCAGATACCTACTGCACATTTGGAAGAGCGCGTTAAAGAAGAGCTTGAAGAAAATCCGGCATTGGAAGTTAGTGAAGATGACCATGAAGAAAATGCTGATGATAATCAGGATGAGTTTGATAATATTGAAGATGAATTTGATGTAAGCAGCAGCGCCGATGATTATCAGGACATGGACTTGAGCGAATATGTTTCTGACAGCGATGATGATGTTGCTGATTATAAAATGCGCGATGAAAATTATCCTGAAGCAGACGATAAAAAAGTAGTGCCTTTTAAAATTGAAAGCAGCTTTCACGAAGTTTTGCTCGATCAGTTGGGCATGCTTTCGCTTGACGCAAAAAATTATAAAATTGCAGAGCAAATTGTAGGCAGCATTGATGATGATGGTTATTTAAGAAGAGAACTATCTTCCATTGCAGACGATCTTGCCTTTCGTCAAAACATTGACGCGGGCGAAGAAGAAATTGAAAATATCATTCAAAAAATTCAACAGTTCGATCCGCCCGGAATTTGTGCAAGAAATTTGCAAGAATGTTTACTCATTCAATTAAAACGCCAATTAGTTGAAGGCAAAGATGTTTCTCTGGCAATAGAAATATTGGATAAATATTTTGAAGAATTTACTAAAAAACATTATGAAAAAATTCAGCGCGGATTAAACTTAACTGATGAGCAAATAAGAGATGTAATTAATACAATTGTTCGTCTCAATCCCAAGCCAGGCGGCAATGTTGGCGAACTTAATAAAGCAGAAAGTTATGTTGTGCCTGATTTTTTTATAACGAATACTGCTGGTAAACTGGAGCTTACTTTAAATGCAAAAAATGCTCCTGACCTGCGCATCAGCGAAGGTTATCGCGATATGCTTCGCGATTATGACCGGGGCAGCAAAAAAGATAAACGACAAAAAGAAGCGGTGATTTTTATCAAACAAAAAATAGACTCTGCAAAATGGTTTATTGATATGATAAAACAACGCCAGCATACTTTAATAAGCACGATGGAAGCGATAATGAATTATCAAAGAGAATTTTTTTTAACAGGTGATGAAACAACTTTAAAGCCGATGATTCTGAAAGATATTGCAGAAATTACCGGCTTGGATATTTCAACAGTGAGCCGTGTTGCAAACAGTAAATTTGTACAAACAGAATTCGGCACTTACCGGTTAAAATTTTTCTTCAGCGAATCGCTAAGCACCGATAGTGGTGAAGAAGTAAGCACGCGTGAAGTAAAAAAAATTCTTAGTAATTTAATTGAAGGTGAAGATAAACGCAAACCATTAAGCGACGAACGATTAACCGAATTATTGCAGGAAAAAGGTTATAACATTGCCCGGAGAACTGTTGCAAAATACCGCGAACAATTAAATGTACCAGTGGCAAGATTGAGAAAAGAATTATAAAATTGAAACGCGATAATGCCTTTTTATAAAAAGCAAAAATTTAAAATAATTACTGTTACTTATTGGTTTTTGTTTGTATATATTATTGCCGCTTTAGTTTGGTGGTTCATTGCGCTGGAAGAGCAAAATAAACAAATGTATTTATACAGCGTTGAAGCGTTAAAAAAATATGATCCTTCTTACATCAAAAAGCATGCAAACATTGATGATTTACGTAAAAGAAAAAATGCACAATATATTGGCGAAGGCTCAATTTTTTTGTTGCTGATATTGGTTTGCGCCGTATTTGTATATCGCGCAACGCGCAGGCAAATTTTATTATCTAATCAGCAACAAAATTTTATGATGGCTGTTACCCATGAATTAAAAACGCCTATTGCTGTTGCCTGCTTAAATTTAGAAACCTTACAAAAAAGAAAACTTGATGAAGATCAACAGCAAAAATTAATTGCAAGTACATTGCAGGAAGCCAACCGGCTTAATGAATTAACTAATAATATTCTTGTTGCTTCGCAATTAGAAACGGGCGCTTACGCTATAAATAAGCAGGAATTAAATTTTAGTGAACTGGCTGAAAATTGTATTCAGAAATTTAAACATCGGTTTTCTTCATGCAATTTGCAAAGCGAGATCGAAAAAAATATTTTTGTTGAAGCAGAATTATTATTGCTGCAAATGCTTATAAATAATTTGCTTGATAATGCATATAAATATTCTTCAAAAAATTCAATAATAAAACTAACGCTTATACAAAATAATTATAAAGTAAAATTATCGGTTTCAGATAATGGCCTGGGAATATCGGACGCAGAAAAGAAAAAAGTATTTAATAAATTTTATCGCATCGGCAGCGAAACCACACGCACTGCAAAAGGCACAGGTTTAGGTTTGTATGTATGCAAAAAAATTGCTGAAGATCATAACGGCAAAATAACAGTTACCGATAATCAACCGCAGGGAAGTATTTTTACAGTTGTTATGCAAACTGTTTTATTATGAATCCGGCAAATAAAACAAATATTTTATTGGTTGAAGATGAAGAAAATATGCACGAAACATTAAAACTGAATCTTGAAATGGATGATTATTCAGTTACTTCTGCATACACCGGCAATGAAGCATTAAAAGCAATACAAAAAGAATATTTCGATTTAATTATTATGGATATTATGTTGCCGGAGATAGACGGCATCAGCATTACAGAAAGTATACGCCTGCAGCATATTGACGTTCCCGTTTTAATGCTGAGTGCAAAAAGCAGCGGTGCAGACAGGGTTTTGGGTTTAAAAAAAGGCGCCGATGATTATCTTACCAAACCTTTTAATTTAGAAGAATTAATGCTGCGTGTAAGAAAATTAATTTATAAAAATAAAAAGTTGCAGCAAAAAGAAACGATTGGAAATGTGTATGAATTTAATAAAAATAAAATAAACTTTAAAGCGCTTAATGCAATCAATTTTAATGATGAACATATTAAGCTTAGCAAAAAAGAAGCTATGCTGTTAAAGCTGCTGATTGAAAATAAAAATGAAGTGGTAACACGCGAAAAAATATTACAGGTTATTTGGGGTTACAACGTTTATCCTACTACCAGAACTATTGATAATTTTATTCTGAATTTTCGAAAATATTTTGAAAAAGACAGCCGCAATCCAAAACATTTTCATTCTGTAAGAGGTGTAGGTTATAAGTATGTTGATTGAGATAAAAGCTCTAATTTTTCAATCACACTTGCCAAGTTATTGTAAGTTGAAGTTCTTAAATCATCACTGATTATTGGCGAGTACAAACATTGATTACAAACAGTATAAATATTTTCTGCATCAGTAAGTATATCAGCATTTATTTGTTTGCTGCCTTCATTTATTAAAACGGTTTCTGTTTGTATTTTTAAATTTAATTTTTCGTCAAATGCTTGCGTCAGAAGGATTTTCACATGTACAAAAAAAGTATAATTATCTGTAACTAATTGCAACAATGCTAATTCCTTTACAAAATCTGTTTTAATTTTTAAAGGAACAAAAGTTTCAGAAACTTTTGCTTCCTCTGTTTTTTCCTTTTCCTGCGGTTTATTTGTTGTTTGCTGCAATTTATTTTTTGCATCTTGCTTATTTTTATTTCTTATTCCAATAAAAAAAATCAAACAAACAAATAAAGCAATAGCAGGAACGATCCACAAATATTTGCGGTTAGTTACATCTTCCGTTACAAAGGTTTTAAAATTATTATTTTTAGCCAAAGCAGGTGTGACAATAATTTTTATACTATCTGTGTAAACAGTTTTATATGTTTGCGCTGAGGCATCGAAATAATTAAATTTTATTTCAGGTATCGTAATCGCTCCTTCCTTTGTGCCGATAAAAGGAATATTAAATGTAACATTTCCGCTTGGCGGAAAACTAAATCTGTCAATGTGCTGGCTATCTGTTTCATCAAAATGTTCTAAACTTTGCGGCCATTGTACCGTTGGAATTGGGATGTTTTGAAAATTGCCTTCTCCTGAAATAATAATGTGTAAATTATTATTTTCGCCCTTTGCAATGCTGATACTATCAGCTTTTGCGCTAATCGCAAACTTTCCGATGCTGCCTGAAAAATTAGCCGTTTTATTTTTTTCCGGCAAAGCTTTTACTTCTATACTTAAAGGATTACTGGTTAAAGTTTCAGTATAATTTTTTGTTTGATAAGGATTATCGGGCAAAGAAAAACTTACATCATTTGTTACAGAAGCTACATCCATTTTTAATTCACCTTCCTGCAACGGAATTAACTGCACTTTTCTGATAAGAAATACGCGATACATTTTTCCATCTATTTTTTGCATGGGTAATGCATCGTTCGTCGTCATTTCAATTACGCTGCAGCCGCTGAAAGTTGGCTGCTTATCTACTTTCGACACACTTTGCAGCGCAGAAAATAATTCATACGTAACCAAAATCGGTTCTCCAACATAGCAACTCGTTTTATTTGCAAAAACTTTTACAAACATGTTGTTGCGAATTTTATCTTCAGCGTTTTCATTGCGTTTTAATACACTGTTTTCAGTAAAAGGATCCGTGTTTTGCAACTCACTAAACAAAGAAGGCAGTTGTTGAATCGGCTGTTGCGGTATTTTTTGATTTTGCAAATTAACATGTGTTTTTTTACTTACATGCACTGTTATTCCATCACATATTATCTTTTTACCATCGGCTGTAACACTCGTTCCGGGCACATTTAAGTCGCCAGCTTTTTTCGGCGTTAAACTATAGCTGTAGCTCACTGTGCGCTCCATTTTATTATTTACAATAACGGTTTGCTCAGTATAGCCGGGGCCTTCGCTTATTTGCCAGTCATTAAAAACCGGCGGCAAAAAATTGTTGAAAGTATTTGCATTTGCAATAACATATTGCGCCTGTATAGCATCCGATTCGCCAATTGTTTTATCCGAAACTTTTAAGTTAAAACTTGCCTGTGCCTGCGCAAAAACAACAGCGATAACTAAAAAAAACAATAGAAAAATTTGTTTATCAGTTTTCATAAAAAAGCGGATACAAATATAAAACTCTAAAAAGTTTTTGAAAATATTAAGCGGTTAATGCATGGTTAAAGAAATTTTTTGTACTAAACTAAGCACTGCTATTAAGCTTCCGTTGCGTCGCACTCTTATACTGCAACAATTCTATTTCATCTTCTATGTTCTAATTTTGTAAAAAATTCGCATTTATGAATTTCGATTTTAATCAGCTTATTACAGTAACATTTACATTATTTGCGGTAATTGATATTGTCGGTTCTGTACCATTACTCGTATCGCTAAAACAAAGAATGGGCGGCATACAAGAAATACGCGCAACAATTATTTCAGGCATTTTAATGATTGTTTTTCTATTTGTTGGTCAGCAGTTTTTAAAAATTTTAGGATTAGATGTGCATTCTTTTGCAGTAGGTGGTTCAATAGTGATTTTTTTATTAGGATTGGAAATGGTATTAGGTCACGAAATATTTAAAAGCAGCAAAGAAGAACTTTCCGGAACAGCGGTGCCCATTGCATTTCCCATCATTGCGGGCAGTGGAACATTAACCACCATCATGTCGCTGAAAGCCAATTATGAGCAACAATATATTTTAATAGGAATATTATTAAACCTCATATTTGTTTTACTCGTTTTAAAATCGCTTAAGTGGATTGAACGCGTATTAGGCAAAAGCGGACTTGCCGCTGTACGAAAATTTTTTGGTGTTATTTTATTAGCTATTGCCGTAAAAATATTCGGAAGTAATCTTGCTGTATTTAAGAAATAATCTTTGCAATTTCACTTTCTTTCTTTCAAAAAATGTTGCATTTATTAAGAAGATATTTTACATTTCAGAAAGTGGTTTAAATCTTATTTTATTTTTCTTTCCCAATTCTATATCTGATTCTTTTAAAATAACCAACCGGTGTTCTGAACTGCTAATTTTTTTTGTAAAAAAGCAAGTCATTTTTTTATTTCTAAACATTTTAAGGTGTATGGCAAGGTTAAAAACTGCTTTGAATGACCCATTTACAGCGGTGATAGCGATAGATAAAGCATTAAAATATTTTAAAAGTATCAAAAAAAAAAGTTAATCAAACGTTTGTTTAATTCAAACATTTGTTTAAACTTTGCACTTTATTTATGAAAGTGTAATGGATAAAAAGCAGCATATAATTGAAACAGCTATTGAACTTTTTGCCCAAAAAGGTTTTGAAGGAACTTCCATACGCGACCTTGCGGAAAAAGCTGATGTAAATGTGGCAATGATCAACTATTATTTCGGCTCAAAAGAAAAATTATTCGAGCAATTAGTTGAATATAAAGCTGCTTATACAAGAGGCTTATTGGATGAAATAACAAAAAACAAATCCCTCAGCGATATTGAAAAAATTGATCTGATTATTGAAAATTATGTAAACAGAATTTTTTCCAACCGCAATTATCACCGTGTAATTACACAGGAATTGATGCTGCAAAAAGAAAGCACACAGCAAATAATTGTTGACCTGCTTTTCCCGAACAGTGTTCTAATTAAATCAGTTATTGACTCAGGAATAAGAAAGGGCAGTTTCAAAAAAATAGATTCCGGCTTAACCATTGCAACAATTATCGGCACAATAAATCAAATATTATTATCAAAAAAAATGTGCAACAAAATGCTGAATAAAGATGAAAGTTTTATTCCTTATGACGATGTAAAATTTAAAAACAAAGTAACGGATCATTTAAAACAATTAATGCATTCGCATTTGCTTATTCAATCAAAAAGATAAATTATCAATTAAATATTTAAAGAAATGGCAACACAGGAAACAGAACCCAAAAAGAAAAAATCCTTTTTACGATTTATTATTATCGGTATTATTTTAGTTGCAGGAATTATTTATGGATACATTAAAATAAGCTTTATGCTTACGCATGAAACCACCGATAATGCACAGGTTGAAACGCAGATCACGCCTGTGTTACCGCGTGTTTCGGGATATATAAAAACGATTGCTGTAAACGATTACGATTCGGTAAAAACCGGACAACTTGTTGTTGAGTTAGATGATGCCGAACTGCAGGCACAGCTCGCACAAATGCAGGCAGATTATAATGCATCGCTTGCAGATATCGCTAATGCAAAAGCATCATTAAATAATACAGTTGTTTCCTTAGGTTCAAATAAAGGAAATATAAGTTTGAGTGATGTAAGAGTAAAACAGGCGCAGGAAGATTATCAGCGTAATCAAAATTTATTTGCAGATCAGGCAATTACAAAACAACAATTAGATAACAGCAAATACGCGTTAGATCAGGCAATGCAGCAGTACAACAACAGTGAAAGCGATTATGGAACTGCATCAAGCCGTATTCAGGTTGCTAAAACTTCTATTCAAAAAGCAGAAGCTTCACTTGAAGTAAAAAAAGCTTTGATCGAGCAACAAAAATTAAAAATTTCTTATACAAAAATTTATGCTCCGCAAGGTGGAAAGATCGGCAAAAAAAATGTTTCCCCTGGGCAATTTGTACAAGCAGGAACGCCTTTATTTTCTATTGTTAACGACAGCACTTATTGGGTTGTTGCAAATTTTAAAGAAACACAGATAAAAAAATTTCATCCCGGAATGCAGGCAGAGATTGAATTAGACGCTTATCCCGATTCATCCTTAAAAGGAAATATCGAAAGTGTAAGTGAAGCAACCGGCGCAAGATTTTCTTTGCTTCCGCCCGATAATGCAAGCGGCAATTTTGTAAAAGTAACACAGCGTATTCCGGTAAAAATCGACATTCAAAATGTCGAGAAATACAAAAATATTTTGCGTGATGGTTTAAGTGTTACTGTAATCGTTCCAACAAAATAATTTTATGAATGCAAAAGGAATTGCAAAAGCAATTATTGTAATTACAACTGTATCAGCAGCGGTGATGGAGCTGGTTGATACATCCATTGTAAACGTTGCCATAAGCGATATGGCGGGCAGTCTTGGTGTAAGCATCGAAGATATTAGTTGGGTAATTACTTCGTATGCAATTGCCAATGTTATTATCATTCCTTTAACCGGTTTTTTAGCGCAGTATTTTGGAAGAAAAAATTACTATCTGGTATCAATGATCATTTTCACACTTTCTTCTTACATGTGTGCGCAATCAACAAGTTTAGTTGAAATTATTTTATGGCGATTTATACAAGGCATTGGTGGCGGTGCTTTGCTTTCAACTTCACAATCAATTTTATTTGATGCATTTGATGAAAAAGACAGACCAATTGCAGCAGGTTTATTTGGAATGGGACTTGTTTTAGGACCAACATTAGGACCCACAATCGGCGGATTAATTATAGAACATTTTAGCTGGCCGCTGATATTTCTTATCAACGTTCCAATTGGCTTTGTAGCAACAATTCTTACTTATACTTTTATTGACAAAAAACCCGGCGAAGGCAAAAATAAAAGCAGCATACACATAGATTATACAGGAATTCTTTTGTTGATGGCGGGCATTGGCTGCTTGCAATATGTGCTGGAAAGAGGTCAATCCGAAGATTGGTTTAGCAGTAACTACATTCGAGTTTGCAGTGTAATTGCGTTTTTAGGATTGGCAGGTTTTATTACTTATGAATTAAGCATAAAAAATCCTGCGGTTAATTTAAGGCTTTTGGGCGAACGCAATCTTGCCTTCACTACTGTTTTTACTTTTGTTGCGGGAGTTGGATTATTTACATCTGTGTTTGTGTATCCTGTATTGGCGCAGCGTGTTTTAGGCTGGTCGGCTTACGAAACAGGTTTATCACTTTTAGCGCCAACGCTCATTGGCGCAATTATGATGCCCATCATTGGGCGAAGTATGAGCAAAGGTCTTTCCGCTGTGCCTTTAATTGTTACGGGATTTTTATTATTTGCAGCATATTCATGGTTAACTGCAAATATGAGTACTGATGTTGGCAAATGGAATTTTTTCTTTCCGTTAGCGCTTCGCTCTTTTGGTATATCAATGGTAATGTTGCCTTTAATTAACCAGGCTGTCGCCGGCTTAGCGCCGAAAGATTATGCATCCGGTATTTCATTAAATAATATGATACGTCAGCTGGGCGGCGCTTTCGGCATTGCAATGGCGAATAATTATATTTCCAACAATTATGCGCAGCACAGATATGATATGGTTTCTAAACTTACCGAAGGTTCTGCTCAACTCACTGAAAGATTAAATAATATTTCTCATAATATGATTGCTAAATCAGGAACAGATTCTGCAACCGCAGCAACGCAGGCATATACAATGATCAGCAATGCGGTTGACAGGCAGGCTTATTATTTATCTTATTTAGATACTTTTCGTTTAATTACCATTTTTTTTATTCTCGTAATTCCGTTAGTAGTTTTTTTAAAAACAAAGAAACAACCGCCGGAAGCTGCGGCTGCGGCTTTAGAAGCACATTAAAAAAGATTAAATATTTTGATGATGAAAAAATTAGTGTTTATTTTTTTTATACTGATGATAACTAAAATTTCATTTGCACAAATTGTGGTAAATGATGAATTGAAAAAACTTATCAATCAATCGTTCTCTTATTTTCCGAAAATAAAAGAAGCAGAAAACAATGTAATCACTGCGCAGCAAAGAATTGATATTACACAAACAAATTTGCCTGATATTTCTGCTTCAGGTTCTTATACTTATATCAAGCCAAAAATTGAAATTCCTTTTCCTGTTGGTTCAAATGGAGAAGTAAAAAATTTTCAATTTTTTCCGGTAAATAATGTTGCTTCAAGTGTGGATGCAAATTATATGTTGTTCGATTTTGGAAGATTGAAAGCAAATGTTGATCGCGCAAAAACTGATCTTAAGTATGCAGCTGATAATGTTGAATATTCAAAAACACAATTGGCTTATCAGGTTGCTGATATTTATTATGGAATAATTTATTTGCAAAAAGCCATTGGCATTCAGGATAGTGTTTTAAGTTATTTAAACGCTAACAAACAAATTGTTGAAAGCAATTTAAGAAACGGAACTGCATTAAAAATTGATCTGCTCAATGTTCAGTCAAACATTGATGCAGAACAAAACCGCAAGGTTGATCTGCAAAATTCTTTGCAAAAACAATACAATCTTTTATCGTATGCAACCGGCGCCGCGCAAGCCGTTGGCAGCGATTTTGATTTTAATGTTTCAGTAAAAACCGTTGATGAAGCGCTCGCCGTTGCACAACAAAACAATATCGAATTTATTTTGGCGAAAGATAAAATTGCACAAGCGCAAAGTGATGTAACCATTCAAAAATCAATCAATAAACCATCGGTTAATTTGCATGGCGGCGCAGGATATAAAAATGGTTTTGTGCCGGATGTAAATCAAATAAGATTTAATTATCAGGCAGGCGTTACATTAAAAGTTCCAATTTACGACGGAGGCAAAACTGATAAGCAAATAAAATTGTATCAAAATATTGTTCGTCAAAATCAACTATCAATGGAATCGCTCAGCAACGATTATAAAAGAGATATCGAACAAACGTTTACTGATATTGAAAGTAATGTTGAAAGAATAAAAAATACTGCCGGTCAAATTGAGCAGGCAAAACTTGCAGAGCAAATTGCACAAAGCCGCTTCCGCAACGGCGTTGGAACAAATTTAGAAATTACAAATGCGAGCACCAATGAACAGCGCGCAGAACTTACAAGACTGCAATACGAATATCAATTATGCTTAGCAAAAGTTGAATTGGCAAGATTAATCGGTGAAAAATATTGGTAGTTTAATTTACATTCTTTTTAAAATCGCTTGCATCAAAACCTAATTATCAGAATTTATTTTAACGCAACTTTCAATAATACCGATGTTTAACAGGAGATAATTTATCATCCAATAAACAAAGGTTTTTTTATGAAAACGAAATTTACTCAACAGGAAATATTGCTGGTTACCGGCACAAAATTTTCGCAAAGAGAATGGGCGGAGAAAAATGCTGAAGAAAAAAATAAATTTTCACCAACAGAACAATTAGAAGAAGCTTGCTGGAATGGCGCGCTGAATGAATTACTCCCTGAAATAATGGAGAAAAATTCAAAAGGTAAAAATCTTTCTTTGTGGCAAATAAGGCATTGCAAATCTTTTCTTGAAATAGAACTCAGCGAATCTTCACCTTTCATCGAAAAATATTTTTCTATTGATCCATATTTTTTTGTGCCGGCAATAAATCTATGCTAATTTTTTTAGAGGTTTTATGTTTAAACCACCAATATAACGGCACACCTGTAAGCATTAATATCATACCAATTGCAGCTTCACGCGGACGGCTAAAAACAGTATTAAAAACAAGAGCCGCGCAAAACAAAACAACAATTGCGGGAACAACGGGATAACCCCAAACTTTGTACGGGCGCGGCGCATCTGGCATTTTTTTGCGCAGAATAAATACACCTAAAGTTGTAGCGCCATAATAAATAAACACAGCAAAAATTATCATATCTGTAAGCTGATCGAATGTACCTGAAAGCACCAGCAGGCAAGCCCACACACATTGATAGAACAATGAATTAGCAGGTGTCTGTTTATCATTCAGTTTTGCAACCTTCTTAAAAAATAATCCTTCTTTTGCCATTGCATAATATGGTCTGCAACTGGAAAATATTGTTGCATTACAACAGCCAAGTGTAGTAATTAAAATAAGTATAGAAATAAATAGAGCGCCATTATCTCCCCAAAAACTTTTTACTGCTTCAACAGCCGCAATTTTATTTTCTGAATGATAAATTGCATCGAGTTGTGGCACAGATAATAAAGAGAGATAAGTAAAATTCACTAGAAGATAAATCGCAATCACTGTAAAAATTCCTATAACAATTCCTTTGGGAATATTGCGGTGCGCATTTTTTATTTCGCCGCCAACATAGCCAACTGAAGCCCATCCCTGGTAAGCCCAAAACGCAGCTAACATTGCAGTAAAAACGGTGCTAACTGTAACAGGCGAATTATTATTTGTTTGCATATTTATGCGGCTAAAATCTGCATGAGAATTTGTTAAGCCAAACGCAATAATTGTAAAAATTCCTGCAAAGACAAAAAGCAATATCGCAGTACTTACACCGGCGCCAATTTTAATTCCTTTAGTGTTTATCCATGTGAGTAATATAATAAGAATGATTGCAGTGAGCTTAACATTAAAATCTGCAAACGGATAAAAAATATCGGCGATATTAAAATTCTCTAATGAAGAAAGCAAAGGCGGAAGATGAAAAATGTGATTTAATGATTCAGCGAATAAATATGCCAGCGATGAAATTGCTGCCGTTTGAATTACAGTAAACAAACTCCATCCAAACATGAAGGCAAAAAAACGATTATAAATTTTTTTATAGTAAACATATTCGCCGCCGGTATCTGCTAAAAGCCCCGCCACTTCTGCGTTGCACAACGCACCAAATAAACTGATGATTCCTGCAATTATCCATGCAATAAGCACCCAACCTGATGAATGCAGTTCTGCTGCCATCGGCGCAACTTTCTTGTAAACTCCCGAGCCGATAATGTTGCCGATAACAACAACTACAACAAGCCGCAGCCCGAGTGATCTGCTAAGAGTTGA
Organism: Chitinophagaceae bacterium; assembly: GCA_051004255.1. Taxonomy (GTDB): domain Bacteria; phylum Bacteroidota; class Bacteroidia; order Chitinophagales; family Chitinophagaceae; genus JBPCKN01. Next base: position 30,353 of record JBPCKN010000017.1, read on the forward strand.
TGTGCTCATGCAATTAATTTAGGTTGAAGCTAAGTAAATGTTATGATAGTTTTTTGCTGATGCAAGTACAAATAATAATTTATCAAATAAAAATAATTCAAAAGAATGCGATGCAAATAAACATATGTTTTTTAGCGCACATCAGGCACTGTAATTTTATTATTAATTCTATTCACATCTGCCATGCGCTGACTTGGGTCAATTTCAATTTCTTTTATATCATCCACAGATTTATTGATTGATAAAAAATATTCAGGATGCGTCCACTTCCATTCTTCATGCACAATAAAAGGTATGTTTTTATTTTCAGCATTTTTATTTCCATACATTAAATCCATCGGAACATTATACATTTCTTTCGTGCCATCTTTATAAGTAATTAAAACATCAACCGGCATTGGCATATAACCAATTCTTTTTAAAGTAATAGTTGCTTTTCCGTTCACATCATTAATATCACCCAAAGCATAATCAATTGTTTTGGTTGTATAAATCCAATATTCTTTATACCACTGTAATTCAATGCCACTAACTTTTTCAGCAACGCGAATAAAATCATTTGGATTTGGATGTTTAAAGCGCCAGTCATTATAATATCTTAATAAAATTTTATCCAAAACAGAATCGCCAACAATATATTCTAACTGTGAAAGAAAAATTGCACCTTTCGAATATGCTGCCTGCGAGTAAGCAAAGTTTGTGTTGTAATGATCAGAATGCGTACTCATCGGTTCTTCTTTGCCGCTTTTTACAAGTTGAAAATAACCTGCATAAGAATTACGATATGCAAAACCAGTGTCTTTATTCAACCATGCACTTATGCGCTGTTCTGCATAAGTTGTAAAACCTTCATCCATCCACGGATACAAACTTTCATTTGTTCCCAACATGCCTTGATACCAACTGTGCATCCATTCGTGCAAAGCCGTACCGGTGCTTGGCAATTTTATTAATGTTGCCATCGGATATTCCATGCCGCCATCGCCGCCCTGAATAAACGAATAATTTTTATAAGGATAAGCGCCAAAAGTTTTTGCCATGAAAGGATACGCGCGCTCCACATTATCAGTTAAATTTTGCCAGCGTTTTTTTAATGAATCAACATTTTTAAAAACAACATAAATCAACGGACCATTTTTTATTTGCCGTTTTATCATTGTATAATTCGGGTCAGCCGCCCAAACAAAATCATGCACGTTTTGCGCAGAAAATTTCCATGTTAATGTTTTTGAATTTTGAGTTTCGCTTTTCGTGTTTGACGAATTATTTTCATATCCAAAACCAATTTCATTTGCATTTTGCAAAGTGCCCGTAGCAGCAATCATGTATGTTTTATCAATAGTGATGTTCACATCATAATCTCCCCAAACGCCATAAAATTCTCTTGCCACATAAGGATTTGCATTCCAGCCCTGGTAATCGTATTCAACTATTTTTGGATACCATTGACTCATGCTGTAACGGACGCCTTCTGCATTATCTCTTCCACTTCTTCTTATTTGAATATTTACTTGTGCACGAAACGCAACGTCAAAACTTGTTTTGGAATGTGGAAGAATTGGCTGTGATAATTTAACTTCTAAAATTGTTTCGTGATAGATCAGTTGCTGTTCTTTGCCATTTATTTTGATGGATGAAACAGAATCGTAACCCATTTCATTAGGTTGTAATTTACTGATGCGGTCTTTCACACGCGGGTCCCAATCGTACACCGGATTTCCCGATGCATCATAACCATCAATAATTTTTCCAAGTTCTCTGCTTCGCATATCCATCATGCTGTTTGGCTGAAATGCATTCCAATACAAATGAAAAAAAACTCTGTTCAAAGTGTCCGGCGAATTATTCCAATAATCAATTTTTTCAGTTCCTGTAAATTGATTGGTTGCAACATTCATATTTACATCAATCACATATTTTATGCGTTGCTGCCAGCGGTCGGGCTGAGCGTTTGCAATAAATGCAATAAAAAAAATACATGCAATTAATAGAAGATTTTTTTTCATGCTGGTTAATTTTTTATAATACCAACTGCAGTTTTTCATGGCATCGTTCCTTGCGTCGCAATCCGTTCATCTGCAGGTTAATAATTGAACTCTTTTAATTTATGATGTATGATTTTATTCAAAAATAAATAAAACAAGTATGCGTCATGCCTGCGCAGGCAGGCATCTATTGAAATTAATAATCGTTTGAATTAATGAGATTGCCGCTTTCGCGGCAATGACGTGAATGTGGTTGCTAAAATTTCATCCAGGAATTCTTGAAATATATTTTTCAATTTCTTTTATTTGATCAACCACTTGTTTGGTTGTTGGTTTCAGCGCTTTTGCCTTGCGAAAAAATTCTTTTGCTGCACGAAATTCGCGCTTGTTCATAAAAATTTGGCACATGCTTAAATAAGCAACAGCTTCACTTTCTTTATCTGCAAGCCCTGCACGAATTGCAGCGCGAACATAACTTTCACCATTTCTAAAATCGCCTTTTTGCAAAGCCATCATTCCCAATTGCAGTTTATTTGCGCCTTCCGCTTCGGGCATTGCAGAACCAAGGGCCGAACTTTTTTTCAAATGTTTTTCGGCAGTATCAAAATCCTGGTTCATCATTGCCAAATTTCCTTTGATGGTAAAATAAGTTGAGCGAATAGGTTTGTACAATAAATTAGGAAACCAAATGGTATCTAAAATTTTTTGTACTTCTTCAACATTTCCTTTTTCCATCGGCTCCTGAATTAATCGCAAAGGACCAATAAAAAAATGACTGAACAATCCAATCACGCCAATAAAATATAGCGGAAACGTAGGCCAGAAGCCGGTTTCCGTAAGATTGAGAATTACGGCAATTGCAATTGCAAGCAAGCTTAACCAAAAACGATATTTAATAATGAGATTATAAAACTGCATAGAAAATTTTTAGAAAGGCGCAAAGGTAGTGAATGTGCAAATTAACAAATGTGTAAATTGAAATTGATTTCTGCTGATGGCTCACAACTCACCGCTCACTGTTAAAACTTATCATCATTTATTTCAATCCAATAACCATCAGGATCTTGAAAATAAATCTGTTTAATTCCATCAGGCCGCACCTGCGGAGTTTTTGTAGTTTGCGCCCAGTTGCCATATTTTACATTCATCGCGTCAAGATGCTTTGCAAATTCCTCAACCGAAGGAACTGAAAATGCAAGATGAATATTTATATCGTGGGCAATCATTTCTTTTGCGCCTTTTACAACATGCAGTTGCCCATGTTCAGTTATTTTAAACCAAACATGATTATTATCGTGAAAAGGTTCCGGAATTTTTTGCAGTTCCATTACCTTCTCATAAAAATCTGCACTTTTATTTAAGTCAACAACATAAATAGTTGTATGATTAAACGTTGGAGTTTGTGCATAAGAAAGTTGCATTACAAAAAATGTAAAAGCAATAAAAGCAAGTATTTTTTTCATATAATAATTTGAACCGAAATTAAGAATATTGAAATTATTTTTGTAGTAAGTTTTTTAAAATCGTAAATCTGCAATTTTGATTCTTAAATGGAGAATCGGTCCTGTAGTTCAATGGATAGAATAGAAGTTTCCTAAACTTTAGATGCAAGTTCGATTCTTGCCGGGACTACCTTACTGGAAAGATGCGAAATATCGTAATCTTTTCGGTTTTTTATTGCTCCTAACTCATTGTTTATCTGATAAATAAATTGGGCTGCCTCGTTGATGCGAGGAGTTCGATATTGCATTCCGTCAAAACTCAGTTTTTCAGGGTATATCGAACTTATTATTTCACGCTTCCTTGTAACGTTTGCTTCAGTGTAAATAACATCGAGATGAGAGAGAGTTGAAACTGCTTTTTCAATCAATTTATCTATACTAATTGTGGTGCTTCCCGTTGTTGTGTTTTCAGCCAATTTTGCTTCAAGACGAGTGAGTTTATTTTCGCATTCTGTTTTAACGGTGCGATAGTCAATTGGATCAATGTCATCTGATAAAAGTAATTCCCTTGCTTTAGTAAGTCTCTCATTCACTTTATTTATTTCATCAATTACCTGCTTGCTGCCATTTTGTTGTTGTGACATTTGCTTTTTGTATGCATTACCAATTATCACTTTATATAATCCTATGTCATTTGCTCTAGGGATTGGTGAAACTGAATAATTTTAGAAAACTGTTTTGGTGAAATTCCTGTTTCATTTAAAAACCTTCTTTCAAAAGTTCTTTTTGTTAAGTGAGTTTTTTCGCAAACTTTTTTTATAGAAATTTGCCCTTTATTGTCTAAAATTAATTGAATAGCTTGTTTTATAGCAAAGTCAAGAGTTTTTTGTTTTGCTTTGAAAATGGCAAACAAAAAATTGGTAATTATTTCAATTCGCTTTTCAACTTGTTTCGTTTCTGATAGTTTTTTTATAGTATTCTCTCCATCATCAACTTGTTGCAAGTCATAGCAACTGTCATTTATGTCAATTGCAGAAATGCTGAAAAAACTTTTTAAAATAAATGGGTAAAGTTGAAAAACAATTAGTTTATACCTGCCATTTATTTCTAATTCTATTGGATTAATAGTTTGTCCATACAAAAAAAGACAAGGCATTTTTTTATTATGAGGTTGCACAAACAAACCATTTTCTGTGTTTTGAAACATTAGCCCAGGGCAGCCGTCTGCAAAAAAAGGTAAGGTTGTATTTTTAGTTTTCTCTTGTTCTTCAAACACCAAAATATTTTTCACAAAAAGTGAAATTGATATATCTGGCTGTATGGTTTTAAAGTCCATTTTTTATTTCAGTCTTTGAGGGTTGTAGGGTGTCCTACAATGACGTGTTTAGTTTTACAATGCTCTGCGGAATTTGAATTGTTTTATCTCTTCCAAAATCGCTAATTGTTCTGCACCTAAAATAATCGTATTATTTTTTATTGTTGGATTGAATCCACCGGAATTTTGTTTGCAGGTTTATTAAAATTATTGATGCCGGTAATTGTAATGTTGCCGGGCATTGCTGCTTATGTGCTGTACAAAAATAATTATTTACCGCAATTAAAAGGTGGGATGGACGGCGCTTATTCGGCCGTGTTAAGCTTTTTACCGGCGGGCTAAAAGGCTTATCCATAGCGGCTTTAATGGCTGCTATTGTTGCTTCGCTTGCAGGAAAAGCAAATAGCATTTCAACGATTTTTACTTTAGACATTTATAAAAAATATATGCAGAAAAATGCAAGCGAAAGAAAAATGGTTTGGACAGCAAGGCCTGTAGTTTTTGTTGCTATGATTGTTGCAATATTATTTACCTGGCAGGATTTACTTGGCATAGGTGGCGCAGGCGGATTTACATTCATTCAAAAATATACAGGCTTTATCAGTCCGGGCGTATTCGCCATGTTTATACTTGGTATGTTTTGGAAAAGAACTACAGGCGCAGCAGCAATAGTTGGTGTGATCACAGGATTTATTTTTTGTGTTTTTTTTAATGAATTTGCACCGCAGGTTTTCGGCAATGAAACTTTTTTATATACAGCTTATTCAAATGGAAAAGGTGGTTATGAAATTCCATTTTTAATTTGCATGGGCCTTGCTTTTATGTTTACGATGATTGTAATGATTGTTGTAAGTTTTGCCGGACCAAAAGTAAATCCACGTGCATTTGTTTTAGATAAAGAAATGTTTAAGCTGAAACCACATATTGTGGTATTAATAATTGTTACTATTATGATACTTATGGCCCTTTATGCAAAGTTTTGGTAATCAAACCAGTCATAGCAATCGATTTCTAAAAAGTGAATTTTCAATTCATATCAAATAAATCTAGCATGCATCGCATAATTTTACTTTAAAAATTTGAATTTTAAAAAAATTTGTTTGCAATGGTTGCAAATAAAAACGCTTAACAATTTAATTTTACTAAGTGATTGATTGTTAATTAAGCTCCTCAGACTGGACTCGAACCAGTGACCCTCTGATTAACAGTCAGATGCTCTAACCAACTGAGCTACTGAGGAATATTTTTCGGGATGCAAAAATAAGAGATTTGAGGATTGTTAAGTTTTTTATCTTTTTAATTTTTAAAACTTAATAAATTATTGATCTTTTTTTCTGTGCCTACGGCGGCGATCACGGTACTTTAAAATAGGAACTTTACTTTCAGTTCCTTTCAATAAACGGTTAATATTTTTTTGATGTGTGAGAATAACCAGGAGTGCTACAAGTATGGAGAAACCTCTGTAAAGTGTAACATGATCATCGAAAATATAGAGAATAAAAATTGCAAATGCAACGCCGGCTAAAATAGAACTAAGCGAAACAAAACGCGTTAAATATAATACCATTAAAAAAACGCCCACACAGCAACCTGCAACCAATGGCTGAATAGCGAGAACCATTCCAAATAATGTAGCCACACCTTTGCCACCTTTAAAATTAGCCCAGATTGGAAAGATGTGACCAAGCACTGCAGCAAGCCCCAAGCCAATCATAAAATTTGTTCTGTCCCAGTCGCTTGCAGTTGATACATAAAAAGGAAGAAAAATATAAAGTGAAGTTGCTACAACGCCTTTCAGCATATCAACAATCATTACAATAGTTCCCCACTTCGAGCCCAAAACTCTGTAAGTATTTGTTGCGCCGGAATTGCCGCTGCCATAATCGCGGATATCTATTCCGAAAAATCTTTTACTTATCCAAACAGCAGTAGGAATTGAACCGATGAGGTAAGCCAACACTATAAATAACAATTCAGTCATGCAGAGTGGTTAAAGCCGGATAACAAATATAAGGATTGAAAATTTAAATTGTTCAACCTCCCAATCTCATTATATAAAAATTAAGGTATTATGTTTAAAATTAATATAGATTTAAAAATCTTGAGTTAAATTGCATAAATAAAAAATCTGAAGAATTTATTTTTACTGATCTTGTGTTCTCGGTTCTCGGTTTGTAGTTTCAGTTCTTGGCTTAAAATCCGGTTTTGGCATCAAAGCTTTGCGGCTTAATTTAAATTTCCCGGTTTTATGATCAATGCCAATTAGTTTAACTTTTACAATATCACCTTCATTCAACACACCTTCCAAACTATCTAATCTTTTCCACGATACTTCGCTGATGTGCAATAAACCTTCTTTTTTTGGAAGGAACTCAACAAACGCGCCATAAGGCTGAATGCTTTTTACTTTGGCTTCGTACACTTCATCAATTTGCGGAACTGCAACCAAACCTTTTACCCACGCCAACGCTTTTTCAACACTTTCTTTGTTTGCAGAAAAAATACTTACTTCACCAAAATTTCCAACTTCTTCAATATTAATTGTAGTGCCAGTTTCTTTTTGTATTTCCTGAATTACTTTTCCACCCGGTCCTATCACAGCACCAATAAATTCTTTATCAATAATTAATTTCGCCATTCTTGGAGCATGTGGTTTAACATCTTCACGCGCTGCAGAAATACATTCGTACATTGCATCTAAAATGTGCAAACGCCCTCTGCGTGCTTGTTCCAGCGCTTCGCGCATTACATCCATGCTTAATCCATCTACTTTAATATCCATTTGAACACCACAAATTCCATCGCGCGTTCCGGTAACTTTAAAATCCATATCACCCAAATGATCTTCATCACCTAAAATATCTGTGAGAATTGCATATTTTTTTTCATCACTTGTAATTAAACCCATCGCAACGCCGCCAACATGTTTTGGAACTGGCACGCCTGCATCCATTAATGCAAGTGAACCCGCGCAAACAGTTGCCATAGAAGATGAGCCATTCGATTCTAAAATATCGCTTACCACACGAATTGTGTAAGGATATTCGTTGCCCGGCATCATTTGTTTTAAGCTGCGTTGTGCAAGATTTCCGTGACCAACTTCTCGTCTTCCCGGACCGCGCATGGGTTTTACTTCACCGGTTGAAAATGGCGGAAAATTATAATGAAGAATAAATTTTGAATAATCAGATTTTGCTGCGCTTTCGATCAACAATTCATCTAACGGCGTGCCTAAAGTTACTGTTGTTATAGATTGCGTTTCGCCTCTTGTAAATAGCGCAGAACCATGCGGCGCGGGCAAAGGATCAATTTCCATTGTAAGCGGGCGTACTTCATCTAATGGTCTCCCATCTAAGCGGATGCGTTCATCCAATATCATGTTGCGTACAACTTCCCATTGCAAATCTTCAAAATATTTTTTTGCAAGTTTTTTTGTAGAATCTTCTGCTTCTTCGCCAAGGCTTTCAATTAATGTATCTTTTAATGCTCTGAAAGCTTCGCTTCTTTCATGTTTTGAAGAACCTTTTTTTGCAATTTCATACACTTTATCTTTTGCAAAAGCAGTTACTGTTTCTTTGAGCGCTTCATTTTGTTCAGGCTTTTTATAATCGCGTTTTGCTTTAATATCAATTTTATTTTTTAATTCTTCCTGCGCTTTTATTTGAACACGAATTGAATCTTGCGCTAATTGCAAAACCTTCACCAAATCTTCTTCACTACATTCTTTTGCTTCACCTTCAACCATCATTAAATTTTTTTCGGTAGCTGCTACAAGAAATTGAATATCCGCATTTGCCAATTGTGTGCGTGTTGGATTTACTATAAATTCATCATTCACACGGGCAATTCTAACTTCAGAAATTATTTCTTTAATTGGAATATCAGAAACTGCCAACGCAGCCGATGCAGCCAAACATGCAAGCGCATCCGGCAAAATCTCCGCATCGCTGGAAATGAGTGATACCAATACTTGTACATCGCACAAATAATCATCAGGAAATAATGGTCGCAATGCGCGGTCAATTAAACGGCTGGTTAAAATTTCATAATCATTTAATCTTGCTTCGCGTTTAAAAAACGAGCCGGGAATTCTTCCGGCGGATGCAAATTTTTCCTGGTAATCTACGCTGAGCGGAAAAAAATCCTGTCCTTCTTTTGGTTCTTTGTTGGCAACAACGGTTGCTAATAAAATACAATTTCCTTGTCGAACTGTAACAGCGCCATCGGCTTGTCGCGCTAATTTTCCGGTTTCGATAAAAACTTCATTATCGCCAATTTTGAACGATACATTATTTGGTTGAGTTAACATAATTAAAGTATGAAATAGGAATGATGATGCGAATAAAAAAACGTATCATAATTCAGTTAAAAATATTTGCTTAAAAAAGACGGAATAAAAATGATTCAACTAAAGTTTTAGTTGAAAAAAATTTGTGATGAAATTGAAATTATTTTCTGAGACCAAGTTTTTCAAGCATTGCGCGATAGGATTCGAGGTTGTGTTTTTGCAGGTAACTTAGCAAGCGTTTACGCTGACCAACCAATTGCATTAAACCGCGATGTGTTGAAAAATCTTTTTTGTTTTGCTGAAGGTGTTTAGAAATGTTAGAAATACGCTCGGTTAAAAGCGCAATCTGAGCTTCGATAGAACCGGTGTTTTCGGCTTTTGCACCAAACTCGGTAAAAATGTTTTGTTTTTTTTCAGTTGTTAAATATGGCATCTCAAAATTTTTTTAATTGCATCCAATTATTGCATCTTTTTTTATTGGCGGCAAAAATAAGGAAATATTTTTAATTGAAAATGGAGAATTGAAAATGGAGAATGAAAAAACAATGGACAATTGACAATGGACGTTTAATTTCTTTTATCAAAACCCCACGCAAGTTTGGTACGCAATGTTGAGAGAAAACTGTTTTCGTTTAAGCGAATTAAACTGATTGTAAACTTTTCTTTTTTTACAGCAAGCTGAATATTTTTATCTACAATTTCGCGGCGCGAATCTAATGCACAAATAATTTTATCAGTGCGCCCTTCAACTTCAAAAGAAATAATATTTGCATCGGGCACTACAATCGGCCGGATGTTTAAATTGTGCGCTGCAACCGGCGTAATTACAAAGCTCGAGCAATCAGGAAAAACAATCGGTCCATTGCAACTCATGTTGTACCCGGTAGAACCCGTTGGCGTGGAAACAATTAAACCATCTGCCCAATAACTGTTTAAAAATTCGCCGTTCAGATAAGTATGAATTTTTATCATCGGCGAATTATCTTTTTTATGAATGGCAAATTCGTTTAGAGCAAAGGGCGTTTCGTTGAACAAAGAAATATCGGCATCTAAATGAATAAGCGAGCGTTTATCAATTACATAAGTTCCGTTCACCAAAGCATCAACAGCGCTGGTTAATTCTTCTTTGCTAATGCTTGCAAGAAAACCTAATCGCCCGAAATTTATGCCGAGAATTGGTATGTTTTTATTACGCACAAGCGCAACTGCATCAAGCATTGTTCCATCACCGCCAAGACTAATTAAACAATCGAACGAATTATTCAAATCTTCAGACTCAGAAAATGAAGTTGTGTTGCAGCTGGGTTTTATATCAGAATATTGTTCGATAAAAGGTTTGAAAATAGAAACGCAGATATTATGTTTCTCTAATTCATCCAATAAAATTATTAGTTGATTGTGCTGATCTTCTTCCAGTCCGCGGCTGTAAATAGCAACTTTCATTCAAGATTTTTTGTTCTAAATATTTTGCAAGTTAAGGAAAGATGGTTTGATGTACGGTGTTTGATGTACGATGTACGAAGTGTTCTATGGTTGAACGTTGATTGATGTTTGCGAATTTTCGTTTTCACAAATCTCGTATCACGCATTATGAATCACGTAATCACATCTTCAAATATGTCATCAATAAATCATAGTTTTCTTTTAATTCATTTTCATATAATTCTTCACCAAAATAATAACGGATAATATATTCGTAGCGCTGAAATGTAGCAATGATATCTGAAATTTCTGTTTTGTTAAGTTTGATGGTTACTAATAATAAACCGGTTGCTGTATCGGTTGTTGTGTTTAATTGTGTGATGATGGCATCGTTCGTTTCTACCAAACGACTTAGCTCGCCAAAAGAAAAATTTCTTCTTTCCATTTCCAAAACAATTATGCCGCCGGGCTCTTCGACCGAATTAAAATTACTGAGCGCATGCAAAAGATTTTTTTGCGTAATAACACCTAATAATTCTTTTTCGGTTGTAACAACGGGAACTATTGTTAATCCAAAATTTTCAGCAAGTTTCAGCGCCGCTAAAAAGTGTTCCTGCGGACGAATTGAAATTTTTATGAGCTGATATTCCAATGAAATAATTGAAAGTTTTTCATCAGCATCCAACAGATCTTCCTTTGCAATTAAACCAATGAATTTTTCTTCACTTATCACTGCTAAATGTTGAACATCGTAATCGTCCATTAACTGAAGTGCAAGCGAAATTTTATCAGAAAGCTGAATAGCAGGATGATTGGAATTTATGATTTGCAACGCTAACATTAAAATAACTTGTTTAAATAAAGACAATAAATATTATGCGATTGTTGCAGCAGGTTTTTTTAATTTGCTTAGAAACTGATCGAGTATTTTATTAAATTCTGCAGGCACTTCCATCATAGGTGCATGACCGCATTTATCAATAAAGTATAGTTCGCTGTTTACAATTAACTTATGAAATTCTTTTGCAACAAAAGGCGGCGTAATTGTATCTTCTTTTCCCCAAACCAATAAAGTGGGTTGTTTTATTTCATTTATTTCGGCGCCGAGATTATTGCGTATAGCGCTTTTTGCCAAAGCAATAATTTTAATAACTTTTATACGGTTATTTGTTATTTCAAACACTTCATCAACCAACTCTTTTGTAGCCATTGCGGGATCGTAAAAAGTAAGTTCTGTTTTCTTTTTTATGTACTCATAATCGCCACGTTTCGGGTAACTATCGCCCATGCCGTTTTCAAATAAACCGGAGCTGCCGGTTAATGTTAATGATCGTATTTTTTCAGGATGTTTAAGAACGTAAACCAATGCAACATGCCCGCCTAATGAATTACCTAAAAGATGAATATTTTCGTATCCTTTTGCATCAATAAATTTTTGTACAAACTTTGCGAGACCGCCAACAGAAGTGTGAAAAATATCGAGATCAAACAACGGAAGCATCGGAACCACCACTTTATACTGATGTTTAAAGTGTTCAATCAAATCTTTAAAATTACTTAAAGCACCAAATAAGCCATGTAATAAAACCAAAGGTTCTCCTCTGCCTTCTTCAACAAATTTAAATTTTTCGTATTGTTTTATTTCGTAATTCATTACCGTTTTATCTTTTAGCAATCAATTTATCTTCATGCTAAAATACCGATTTGCTGCAATATAATTAACTTATGGCGCAGTTGCTTTTTGTGCAACACTACTAAAAAAATTTTCTAACTGAATAAACAAATTTTTAAATACCGGAATAACACTACCAATTGCATTTATTAATTTCGGACCCAAAGGTTCAATAAAACTATAACTTTTAGAAGCGGCGATGGTCTCTTGTTTAAACAATTGCATGCGCGTAGCATAAAATAAAACTACACTGTAAATAATAATATATAATGCAGCATAAAATAATATTCCCAGTAATTTATTAAACATTCCCAACATGGCAAGCTCCAAAGTTTTTTGAATTACTAAAGCGCACCATCTTACTAATAAACTAACACCAATCATAACTAAAATAAAAGATAAAAAAGGCAGCCATTGTGCATTTATGTTTGTGTTTGCATGCAACCAATTTGCTACAACAGCCGAAAGTTTTAAAGCAGCAGCAAGCCCAATAATAAAAGCGATAAAAGAAAATAATGCCAATATTAAACCACGCCTGTAACCTTTAAACGCAGCCATTAATAATAACAATAAAAAAATTATATCAATAATCATTTGCTTGATGATTGCCTCACTTATTTTGATAATAACTGTTTTACTGTTACAGAAATTGTTTTGCCATTTGCCTGGCCTGCTAATTGTTTGGTTGCAATTGCCATCACTTTGCCCATGTCTGTCGCAGAAGAAGCGCCTGTTTCTGCTATAATTTTTGATAATGCGTCTTTTAATTCTGCCTCGCTTAATTGCTTGGGTAAAAATTTTTCGATCACAGAAATTTCTTCCTGTTCTTTTTGTGCAAGGTCTAAACGGTTTTGCTGTTGAAAAATTTCTAAAGAATCTTTACGCTGTTTTATTAATTTCTGTAACAATTTTTTTTCTGTTTCTTCTGAAATTTTTCCTTCTGCGCCGGCATCGGTTTTTGCAAGAATAATTGCTGCTTTAATTGCACGTAAACTGCGCAATGCAGCTTCATCTTTTGCTCTCATGGCTTCTTTTAAATCTGCCATTACTTTTTGTTCTAAACTCATGTAATAAATTATAGTGTTTAATTGCAATTTTTATTTTGACTGATTTAATTTTTGCTTTTTAAATAATTTTCAAACAGCATTTTCTTTTACCTGCGTTTGTGAAAATTTTTTATAAAATTCTTTTGCAAAATTTTTCATATCATCTGCAAGTGCTTCCTGGCCGGTAGCGCGTTTATAACTATCAGCCATTGTAGTTATGGTTTGATAAAAAAAATCAGCCATTTCATCTACCATCATTCCCTTCGTCCATAAATCTATACGCAAAGCAGTTTTATCGGCGCCATCCCAAAAAGAAATCATCACTGCTTTTGCTTTTTGCATTGCATTTATGGTGCTGTCGCTTGCCCGCCAGCGAATATCACAGGGAATTTTATCATCGTCTAATTCCAGTTCGATATTAATATTTGATTTTGTCATAGTTAATTTTTTTTTGACAGATTATTTCTTTTTGTTTACAAATGTAAAATGATTGAATCATTGGCAGCAATGAACCAATCATTTATTTTTTGCAGTTTGTTGTATGACATTCCAAAATTGCTGCGTGATTTCGTTGTAAGAAAATTTATTTGATTGTAAAAAAGCATTTTTTGTGAGGAATGATTTTAAATTTTCATCTTTATAAATGCGCAACATTTCATCTGAAATTATTTTTGGATCGTGCGCTTTAAAATATAAAATATTATCACCGCAAATTTCATCAAGTATTGGCGTAGAGTAAGCAATAACAGGCACTTTGCGTTGCATAGCTTCGGGTATAATTTGTAAATTATTATTGTTTATTATGTTTATAAATGCGTAAGCAGCCGATAGTATTTCAATAAAAATTGTGGTAGAAAAACCTTCAATTAATTGTACGTCATTTCTGTATTTATAAGTTTTTAATTTTTCAGCCAATTCTTTTTTATAAATATCTGAAACAATAAACACAACTAATTTCATACTGCTTTTCTGCCATTTTTTAAATGCAGAAAAAGCTTTTAAAATAACAAGCAAATCATCTGTCGAATTTTTATAAGTAGTTAAAAAAAAATTTTCACCGGCTGCAAATTTTTCTTTTATTTTTTCTATGTTTTGAAATTGCTCAGACTGAAAAAATGGATTTGCAGAAGGATAAATTATTTTAATTTTTTCTTCTGATGCTTTATAATTTTTAATTAAAAATTCTTTTGTAAAAATTGAGTTTGCAATAATAACATTTGCTTTTTTTACACAGTATAATAGTTTTCTATTTTTGTTTTGTTTTATTTTTCTTAAAGATGAAGTTGTATTATCTAAATAATTATTTGGTACAATTATTTGAGGAATTTTTAAAAAGCTGTTGCAAAAATTATTTAAATAAATAACAATGTCTGCTTTTAATTTTTTGATGATAGCAGGTAATTGCACATTATGCCACCAAAATAATTGCAAATATTTTTTTTGGGAAATCTTAATTACAATCATTGCATTTTCAGTAAGCGGCAATCTTTTTAAATCATCTGAGAAGTATATTAATTCAAAAGATTTTTGTTTAACTATTTGCAGCAATAAATTAAAAATATAATTTTCATAACTCAATAAATTAACTGCTGTTTTTTCTGATGTAATAACAATTATCCGCATAGCCGCGTAAAGATAAATGCAAACTTTTTTGGCGCTATCTTAATATTGTAACATAACCGCTTTTAACAGGTAAAAATTTATTTTTGGTATTGATAATAAAATAGTAAGTGCCTACAGGCAAAGGCTTTCCGTTATACCTTCCATCCCAGGGTTTATAGTAGCCGGATGAATTAAATAATATTTGCCCATAACGGTTAAACACTTGCACTGCACATTGCGGATAACGTTCAATATTTTTTATTATCCATGTATCGTTTATGCCATCGCCGTTTGGCGAAAAAGCATTGGGTATTTCCAAAAATTTTATTACATCAATATATACATCTCCTGTTACAGCGCATCCGCCATTGCCTGTTACAATTTCATGATAAAAAATTCCTGTAAATGGTGTTGCTATCGGATAAGCTGTTGTATCGCTGGTTAAATATAAAAAAGGCGACCATAAATAGGTTAATGGCGCACCCTGATAGTCTGGTTTTATTTGTATTGAATTACCTTCTATCACATACAAATTAGTTGGCATAATTACTTTTGGATAAGAATACATTATCCATTGTTTTGAAATACTATCGGCGCAATTTTGTTCGTTTGCTACAAGAAGTTTTATATTAAAAGTATCCGGTTTATTATATTGTTTGAATGGATTTTTATCAATAGAATTTGTGCTGTCCCCAAAATCCCAATTCCATTTTACAATGGTGCCAAAAACTTCAGTTGAAAGATCTGTAAATGCAGTGCTGTTGCCTATACAATCTATGCCTGTAATATTAAAATTTGCAACAGGCGGTGTGCTTATTGTAACGGGTTGAGTTGTATCTCCAAAACAACCCATATCAGTAACAGCTTTTAAGTTTATATTATAATTTCCATAGGTTTTATACTGCTGTACAGGGTTTCGTAAACCAGAAGTATTACCATCACCAAAATTCCAATACCACTTAATAAAATTGCGCCCAAAACCAGTTGAACTGTCAAAAAAATGCAAAGAATCGTTAAGGCAGGGGTTATTTTTAAGATTGAATTGAGCTAAAGGTTTTTCAAATATCTGTACATAATAATTATACTGTAAAAAATCTATACAACCATCTTGCGTAGGAAAATATGCATTAACATTGATAGGAAAACTATCAAGAGAAGAATAAGTAAAATATCCGGGTATTTTGTATAAATATAAAGTTCTTCCATCCTCAACATAAATACTGTCAGGCAACGGATTATTATTTGTGATATAATTATTAGGACTTAAAAAAGGATTATTACCAAAATCCCATTGTAAATTAGTTGCCCGGTAAGGCAATGAAATTGCGATTCTAAATGGAGTGGCTCTGCAAGTTTGCAGCGAATCAGGCGTGGCATAAGGGTTTTGAATAGTAAGATTATTATTACGATTTTGAATATTACCACCGGTATTATAACCGTAACTTTCAAAGTTGCCATAACCATAGGCGGTTACAATAAATTGCGAATCGCAGCTTAAAGCATGGCTGCCTGCATTTACTGTAAATTGTGCATACGAAAAGCTTGTATCGTAAAGCAAAAGTTTAAAACTTCCAGGCTTATTCTGCCCATCTAATAAAAAAGAACTTGTATCAACCGTTTTCATAATTACATTCGCATAATTAGAAGTTATATTAGAATGGCTTAATGAATTAATTGCAACATTACCAAATGCTAAACTTACAGGACTTACATAAATTATTTCAGGATCGCCATCATTTCCATTTATAGTATCGTTGCATTGATTCGCTGTTGTAATATATTGCGCCACCAACACAGGCTGGCTTGATTGTATAACAGAAGGTGTATCGCACTGAATTTCGTAATATCTGCCGTTTATAAGGTTTCTTAATTTCGTTCCATTTTGAGTAACATTGGTTGCTGTATCTTTCACCATTATTCTAAAAATATTATCAGGCATTTTTTTAGTAGGAACGGTAACAAATTTTTGTCCCCAGGCTGCGTAAGGAAACATTTGTTGAATCATATTATCCGAAGTAATTGTTCCTGAAGAATCACATCTTACATTAACGCCGCTGCTGCCACAAAAAACAGCTATTTTTTTACAGGATGTATTTCCATTTATCGCTGTTCTTATTCGGGTGCCGGTTAAATCAACACCGCTGTAACTTATTCCATTAAAACCGGTTTGCGCACCTAATAAATTAAGCACTTGTCCTTTTTGAAGCATTTGCGTAAAAGGCACACCAGCCGGATGATTAAGCGTATTTGCCGAAGGCGTAACTTCAACAAGCGTACTATCGTCAGTTGCTATAACAAAACAATAAGAATGCGCATTCTTATTATCAGCATTTTGAGTAAAATTTAAAGTATAATAATCTTGTCCCAATGTGTTGGTAGGAAATAAAAGAGATGCACCGGAACTGCCAATATCATAAATATGACAATAAGCAGCAACCGGTTGATCGCTTGTGATGTGTATTCCATTATTCGACACGCCTTCCCTGGCTAAGCGCGCATCATCAATACCAAATTTGGGTATAACATCGCTTTCCACTACACCGCCATTCAGTTTATAACTTTTTGTCCATCCTGTTGCAGGTATTTGTACCGTTATCAATGCGCTTTTCGCAGAAGCAAAATAGAGCACCATTTGCTGGCTGCCGCCGGTTACATTTACAGAGCCATCCGCATTATACATAGATGTGTGAGCGCCATAACCAACCCAAAAATCTGTACCTCGGGTAGAGAAAATTTGCGCCTGTGCAAAAAAAATATTCATGCAGCAAAATGCTGCGAGCAGTTTTATATTAGTACGGATATGAAAAAATAATAACAAGGATAAAAGATTCTATAATTTATTAAAGATGCATTTCAAAATCTGAAAAAAAAATCGTGCGAAAAAATGATTTCTTCTAAGATTAATTTATAAACGCTGAATAGTGCTTAAAATTTTAAATTCGATTTTTTCTTTTTTGTTGAAACAATTATTTCTACTGTTTTATACGGCAAGGTAGCAATTTGCTTTGCTGAAATGAAAAGTTTTAGCCGAATTGCAAATAAAATGAAACAACGCAATTATTAGACTTTTTTTACAAGATCTTTTTCATCAATTTTAATTCTTCTTTCATTCTGTAAATATTTTAAAACCTTCCATGTATTTTCTTTTTTAATTTCCTTTAAACAATGTAATAATTCTTTTACAGGTATGCTTTGCATACCAATCTGATCATAAATTTTCTGTTCAATTTTTTTAAATTCTTCAGCTGATAATTGCCTATTTTTTTGTTGTAAACAATTATCGCAAATGCCACAATCTTTTGCCGAATTATCACCAAAATAAATGGCAATAAATTTGCTTCTGCAATTTTTTTGCAACTGTAAATATTTCAACATCATTTCTGTTCTTTGTGTGAATTGTTGTTTGCGCTTCAGATAATTTTCCTGATTAATTGAAAGAAATTTTGCAGGCGCTCTGTTAAGTAAAAAATGTATTTGGGGCGTTTCTTTTTGCGGGAGATATTCAATAATATTGAATGATCGCAATTGTTTTAATTCGTCTTTTACAATAGCTTCAGTTGTTCTGCAAAGTTTGGCAATTTGTTTTTCAAAAATAGAAATCCGATGGTCAAAAATACCTTCGTATGTTCTTAATAAACATTTGATAATTGCTTCAAATTGCGGATGATTTTTTTCAAATTCATTTAGTAAATTTTTACCAGTTACAAAATTTATTTTTGAAGGAAGAAAAATATTTTCATTGAAAGTTAAGTGACCTTCCTGCTCCAAAACTTTCAGTGCATTTATCACCAAAAAAATATCCAACTTAAAATTTTTGACAAATTCATTCAAATCAAAATCATAATAATTATCCTCACCCAAACCAACCGGAACTTGTAAATAATCTGCCAAAGCCTGGTAAACTTTCCGAACATGTTGTATTAATGGGAAACGCTTATCAGGCAAGTCTTTCAGCTCATCGTAATCCTGCAACTGATACAATAAAACTGCATACGCTTTTTTTTCATCTCTGCCTGCGCGGCCTGCTTCCTGGTAATAATTTTCCAAACAATCAGGCATGTCATAATGAATAACTGTTCTTACATCGGGTTTATCAATTCCCATTCCAAAAGCATTCGTGCAAACCATCACTCTAGTTTCATTATTTATCCAAGCATTTTGTTTTTTATTTCTTTCTTCGCTCGCTAAACCTGCATGATAAAAATTAGCCGAAATATTTTGCATCGTAAGAAGCTGCGATACTTCCTTCGTTAATTTTCTGCTTTTACAATACACAATGCTGCTGCCCGAAACATTTTGTAAAATTTCTATCAGTTTATTTATTTTACCGTTCACTTTAAAAACACTGTAAGAAATATTTGACCGCTCAAACGACTGGCGAAAAATATTATATGATTGAAAGTGAAGTTTTTGAACAATATCATTTTGCACCAAAGTCGTTGCTGATGCGGTTAGAGCGAGTAATGGAACATTGGGTAATTCTTTTCTTAAATTCGCAATCCGCAAATATGGCGGACGAAAATCATAACCCCACTGCGATATACAATGTGCTTCGTCAACCGCAATTAAATTAATATTTAATGCTGATAAATATTCTTTAAAAAGATTTGTTTCTAATCGTTCAGGCGATAAATATAAAAATTTGAAATTTCCATAAATTGCATTTTCTAAAGCTTTTTTCACTTCATAAAAACTCATTCCGCTGTGCAGTGCTAATGCAGAAATATTTTTTTTTCCAAGATTATTTACCTGGTCTTTCATCAATGCAACTAACGGAGTAATTACTAAACATAATCCATCTTTCATCATTGCCGGAATCTGGAAGCAAAGCGATTTTCCGCCGCCTGTAGGAAGAAGTGCCAATGTATCTTTTCCCTCTAAAACAGATTGAATTATTTCTTCCTGTAAAGGACGAAAAGAATTATGTTGCCAATATTTTTGGAGAATGGAAAAAGAAGAATTCATAAAAGTTGGATGAAGATACAAATTCATCAAGCAACTTTTTTCCAATTTAACCTTAGAGAATTTATGGCAAGAATAACATCGCTAAAACCCATTGCCAGTGCGGCTATCGCCGGATTTAAAAAACCAAAAGCTGCAACCGGAATCGCAACCATATTATACGCAAATGCCCAAAATAAATTTTGCTGAATAGTTGTGTAAGTATGTTTGCCTAAACCTAAAGCCAAAGGCAAATTTTTTAAACCATAATTTACTAAAACAACTTCTGCACTTTGCATGGCAATTTGCGATGCATCACTAAGCGAAATGCCAACGGTTGCTTTTGCAAGTGCTGGCGCATCGTTAATTCCATCTCCAATCATTGCTGTTGGCATTTGTGCATTAAATTCAGCAATTTGTTTTAATTTTTGTTCAGGCGTTTGTTCGGCAAATATTTTATCAATATTTAATTCTTTTGCGATCTGCCCGCAGTTTTGTTTTTTATCGCCACTTAATAAAATTGTTTTTATATTTTTTGAATGAAGAAATTTAATAACATTTTTTGCTTCGCTGCGAACTTCATCTTTTACGTCAATCCATCCTAATAATTCGTTGTTGCGAATAATATAAATGTTGTGTGAAAAATTTTGCGTTAAGTTTTGAGCAATTTTAAAAGAACCTGCAATAAATTCATTTCCATCTTTATCAATTGCTTTTATTCCGATGCCTTTTATTTCTTCAATTTTCGCCCAACGAATTTCATTTTTTATTTTCCATTCTTTTGCAATACATTTTGCAATCGGGTGATTTGAATATTTTTCTAACGAATAAGCAATGCGTTTAAATTCATTTTCCAAAATCTGAAATCCAAAATCCAAAATCTGAAATTTTCCGGTTGTTAATGTTCCTGTTTTATCAAACACAACTTGTTTAATATTTTTAAATACTTCAAGGCTTTTTGCATTCTTAAATAAAATGCCATTTCTTGCGGCTCTCCCAAGTCCAACCGCAATGGCAGCGGGCGTTGCAAGTCCCATTGCGCAAGGACAAGCGATTACTAAAACAGCAACACTTCTCAATAAACTTTCACTAAATAAATGATGCAAAAAAAAATAATTTAAAAAAAAAGTAAGCATGGAAATGCAAACAACAATGGGCACAAACACAGCGCTAATTTTATCAGCCAATTGTTGAACAGGAGGTTTTTCAGTCTGCGCTTCTTTTACCATTTTTAAAATATTTCCTAACACAGAATCTTCGCCAACTGCGGTTACATAAGCCTTTACAGTTCCGCTTTCTAAAATGCTTCCGCCAATTAACCTATCATTTTTCGTTTTTTCAACCGGTAAATTTTCACCTGTAATAATTGCTTCATTCACGCTTGCTTCGCCCCACAAAATTTTACAATCTATGGGTATGTGTTCACCCGTTTTTATCAGAATTAAATCACCCACTCTTAGTGTGGTGCTCTCAACCGGAAAAATATGTTCGTTATGTTCATCATCGTACGCAATCATATTTGCCATTGTTTTTTGCGATTGCACTAATTTTTTTAAAGACGCTTGCGTGGTTTCAACAGCTTTATCTTCCAGCCAGTTTCCAAAAAAAATTAGTGTGATAATTGCTGCAGTGGTTTCATAAAACAAATAATTTTCTTCGCCGATAATTGTTCCGTACAAACTATAAATAAAAGATGCGGTTGCGCCCAGCGCAATTAAAACATTCATGTTTGGAATGCCTTTCATCAGGCTTTTTATTGCACTTCTTCCAAAAAAATTCATTCCAACAATAAACACAGGAATAGTTAATGCAAGCTGCACATAAGCATTCATTAATGCATTAAGCGGCAAGCCAATCATCGGCAATATTAAAGGCAGCGTAAAAATTAAACAAAATAAAAATCGCTGTAAATTATTTTTGAAAAACGGTTGATGGTTGACATTTGTTGGTTGACCGTTCGCAACGCTGTAACCCAGTCTGTGTATGCCTTTAATTAGATCGGCATCACTTATATTTTTATCGTTTTCGAAACTTATTTCACCACCAATAAAATTTACTTTTACATTTTCCATTCCTTTTTCTTCCAGAAATTTTTGAATAGTTAGTGCGCAGTTGGTGCAACTCATTCCCTTAACTTCCCAGTTTATTTTTTCTGAAATTTTTTTTGAAGCCGGCTGCATATCGTTGCTCAGCTTCGTTGTGTCACTCACTTGTACTTCCTGTTCTTTAATCATCTTACAAAATTACCAAGCATTTTTATTAATTATTTTTCGATTGCAGAAATATCTGTTTAAATTATTGTTAGTTTATTTGGTCTTCATTCAAATGAAAACTGTTGATAGAGCAAAATGCTTTTGCAAAAATTTGCAGATCCGTTGCCGGTTGTCTGCCTAAAACTTCTTAAATTAAATTAGTTGATTTGATGAGAAGTTTTAAATTGTTTGAGGCTTTTGTTATACTTAAATAAGAACATAATATAAATGATGAATTTTACGCAACCGTTTGTTTGTTAGCAAACACAAATAATCCTTTAGTTTTATTCCGGACTCCATTTTACCGGATAATTTTTATGCACGCTTTAATCTCACACATGAAGAAACAATTGATGTTTATTTTTTTGTTTGCAATAACTAACACAATTCATGCGCAGCAAATAAATATTACAAATGGCAATAATAGTTGGAATGAGGATTCTCTCGGCAACCACCGAGCAGTAATACAATTTAATGATACAGGAAATGTGGCTAAAGTTATTATTTCATGGAGAAGAAGAGACAGAGATCCGCAAAATAAACGTATCATAATTCAGGATGCAAAAACGCAGCAAAAAATTCTTAATGTAAAACCCGCAAACATCAACCGCGGATTTGGTGAATTATATTTTGAGCCAACTTCTGGAAAAGGAATTTATTACATTTATTACATGCCTTATAAAAATGAAGGCCGCAGCAATTATCCAAAAGGAATTTATTTAAAGCCCGAGCAAACCGCTTCTGCAAATTGGTTAAATAAAATAAACGAAATGGCTCCTTCGGCAACAGTAATCGAAATTCAATCTATCAATGAATTTAATAGTTTTTATCCAATGGAAGTTATTGCAACGCAAACTGAAACTGATAATTTACTGAAAGCTAACATTGGCAAAGCTTTTATAATATTTCCGGAAGATAGAATTCATCCTATAAAAATGACAACCGATCTGCCGCAACGATGGATTGAAAAAGGTGTACAAAAAACTTTTACAGACACAACTTTAAAAGGCGAAAATTTCTCTTTTCAACTTGGCATTTATGCTTTAACGAAAATGCAAAACGTAAAAATAAAATTTAGCGATTTAAAATCATCCAATGGAGATATTATTTCTGCAAAAAATATTTCATGCCTTAATACAGACGGAATAAGTTACGATGATAAGCCTTTGCATTTTACAGTAAATATTGATGAAAAAAAAGTGCAGGCAATGTGGTGTTTGATTGATATTCCGGAAAATATTTCATCAGGTTTATACCAGGGAAAAGCAATTGTGACAGATGGCGAAAATAATACGACAGAAGTTGAATTAAATATTTTTGTTGATGATAAAATTATTGCTGATGGCGGCGTAAATGAACCATGGAAGCAGACAAGATTAAAATGGCTAAACTCAACGCTGGCGCAGAAAAACACAGTAATAAAACCTTACATACCATTAAAAGTGGATGGAAAAAATATTAGTTTATTAGGACGAAAAATAATTTTAAATGATGATGGATTGCCGAAACAAATACAAACTTTTTTTACAGAAGAAATGACCTCGTATACCAACAAACCAAAAGATATTCTTCAGCAACCATTTCAATTTTTTGCTTATGATAATGCAAATACAAAATTAGCATGGAAAAATAGTGGAGTAACCTTTACGTCAATAACACCCGGCACAGTAAAATGGAAAAGCATTTCTGCTTCTGATGCGCTGAAAATGGAAGTAAATGCATCCGCCGAATTTGATGGTTTTGTTTCGTACAGTATAAAAATTACTGCGTTAAAAGATGCAAAGTTTTCAAACACAGGTCTTATTATTCCATATAATTCCGCTTCTGCAAAATATATAATGGGATTGAATTTGATTGGCGAATCACTGCCGGAAAAATATGAATGGAAATGGGATGTTGTTCACAAAAACCAGGATGGTGCATGGATTGGCGACGTAAATTCAGGTATGCAATTTTCGCTGCGCGATGAAAGATATGTGCGCCCGTTAAACACCAATTTTTATTTGCAAAAACCTCTGCTGCTGCCAACTTCGTGGGGCAACGAGAATAAAGGCGGCATTAAGATAAATACAGAAAAAAGTATAGTATTTGTAAACAATTATAGTGGCGAAAGAGAAATGAAAAAAGCCGATACGCTTTATTATAATTTTAATTTGCTCATCACACCATTTCATACAATCAATACAGATTTTCAATGGGCGAACAGATTTTATCATGCGTACAATAATGTTGATAGTATAAAAGCAACCGGCGCAACAATTATAAACATTCATCATGCAACGCCTATTAATCCTTACATTAATTATCCATTTATTGCATGGAAAAAAATGAAAGCATATATTGATTCTGCTCATGCGATTGGCTTGAAAGTAAAAATTTATAATACGGTTCGCGAATTATCCGATCATGCTTATGAAACTTTTGCATTAAAAAGTTTAGGTCATGAAATTTATTCGCCGGGCAAAGGCGGCGGCTTTAGCTGGTTGCAGGAACATTTCGACAGCGACTACATTGCAGCATGGTTTGTGCCTGAATTAAAAGATGCAGCAATAGTTAACAGCGGCATGAACCGGTGGCATAATTATTATGTGGAAGGCATGAACTGGCTTACAAAAAATGTTGGCATTGATGGAATTTATTTAGATGATGTTGCATTCGACCGCATTACGATGAAGCGCATCAAAAGAGTTTTAACTGAAGATGGTCATCCCGGCATTATTGATCTGCATTCAGCCAATCAATATGATTCGAGCGATGGGTTTAACAACAGCGCAAATTTATACATGGAGCATTTTCCTTACTTAAATCGTTTATGGTTTGGTGAATATTTTGACTATAAAAATAATAGTCCTGATTTTTTTCTTACAGAAGTAAGCGGAATTCCTTTTGGATTGATGGGTGAAATGCTGCAAGGCGGTGGCAATGCATGGCGCGGAATGATTTATGGAATGACAAACAGAATGCCATGGAGCGATAATGCAAACCCGCGTCCCATCTGGAAAGTATGGGATGAATTTGGAATGCAAGGCACAGAAATGATTGGATATTGGAGCAGTAATTGCCCCGTAAAAACAACGAATGAAAAAGTGCTGGCAACTGTTTATAAAAAGAATAATAAAGCATTAATTTCTATTGCAAGCTGGGCAGATGATGATGTAACCGTGCAATTAAAAATTGATTGGAAGAAGCTTGGCATTGATTCGTCAAAAGCAGCTATTACGGCGCCTGAAATAAAAAATTTTCAATCCGGAAAAACATTTAAATTAAATGAAAAAATCCTGGTTGAAAAAGGAAAAGGATGGCTGTTGATAATAAAATAAATCATAAAAAATTTTCAGGTTCTTCAAAATAATAACTATGAAGTATTCAAAAATTCTATTTGCAATTATCATTATTTCATTTGCAAATAATTTTTATGTAACTGCACAATCCTGCCCAAAATGGGTACCTTATGTTGGCGCAAAACAAATGCCCGGAGATGCTGATCTTATGATGGCTGATGTGATGATCCCTGCAGAAGGAAACATGCCTTATACTTATACCTGCGCTATACAATTTTCTTTAGGAAAAAGCGGCGGCTATTGCGGCTTACAAAATAATAATGGAAAAAATAAAAATGAAAAACGGCCTTACAATAACATTTTTTCCGTATGGGATTATCCGAATAAAATTCAAATAGTGCATACATATAAAGCTCCTATGACTTTTGTTGGAGGCTTTGGCAATGAGGGAACAGGACTTCACTCGCATTGCGATTTTGGTTGGAACGCTAATCAATGGTACACAAATGTTGTAAGAAGATGGTATGATGGCGGCGATAAAACTTATGTAGCGTATTTTATTTACGACCATGAAAAAAAAGAATGGACACATTATGTAACCTTTGCTGTTCCTGAAGCTAATGCTATGTTGCATGGAGATATATCAAGCTTTCTTGAAAATTTTGGCGATGAAACAAAAAGCTCACGTTCGTCTTACTATAAATCGTACTGGAAGTTAACAACCGATAATAAATGGATAAACCCAAAATTTTTCGAAGCTGATGCAGGCGAAGGTAACTGGCATGCAGAGGCTTATGGCAATGATGGCATAAAGCTCACAGCGTGTGGAAAAGATAAGATAAACGGCAAAAAAATATCTGCGCCTGTTACTTCAAATGATGTAGCGCCTTCGATTATTTCTGCTGCTGAAATTTATGATATGGGCGCTTATTACAGCAAGCAGGAAAATAAAATTTATGTAAACTGGTCAATAAAAAAATCGGCTGCGCCGCAATTATCTTATGAAATTAATTTGTTTGATGATAGCACTAAAACATCAAAACCTTTAGCAAGTGTTTCAGGTTTCGGTCCTGAAATTCGTGAAGCAATAGTAACCACAAAAACGCTTAATCTTGAAAATAAAAATTATTATATCGTTTTAAAATTGAAAGATATTTTTAATCAAAATGCCGCGCCAAAGGAATTTGTTTTATCAGAGTTAAAGCCTTGATTTTATTTTATTAAAATTCCTGGATGAAAATTATAATTTCAAATAAAAAGCAATTTCTTACGAAAGAAATTGATGCTTGCTTGTTTGTTTACTTTCTGTTTACAATAGTTTATGTTTTTGCATAACAACCCTCTTTCGTAAACATAAGTATTATAATATATTTTTTTAATTTGTCTTGCGACACTTCTCCAAGACTATTCCAAACATTTGGACTTTTAGGATGACGCTTTGTATTAAGCGTGAATATTTCTATAGCTTTATCAATTTGCCCTTTGCAATCAATTGATAACCGTAGACATTCACTTCGTTTTCTGTACCGGCGGCCAGCGCATCATTCACACTCGTTTAATGGTAGACTAATACAAGTGTTATCGAATCTATAATTTGTAACTAACATCCATTCGCCATTAATTTTTCGTCCAAAAATTGTTTGGCACGTGGCACATCGCTTTCTTCAAGATGTTCGATAATAATAGAAATATTTGGATGATTTTGTGAGAGTCGTTTTAAATACAAATCATAATTTAAAGAACCCAAACCCGGCGCAGGCAATTCAATCATGCCAACGCCGCGCAAAGCATGTGCTTCACTTGCATCAATATTTGCCATTTGTACGCCTTGCGAAGTTGAAGCAAGTTTTACATCTTTTGCATGTGAAATTTTTATTTTGTGGTATAAAGAATTGAAAATTTGATTAAGGGTTTTATCCATTTTATCAATATTATGTTCTTCAAAATAATTTGTTGGGTCCATCAACAATCCAAGATGCGGATCTGTTATATCTGCAAATAATCGCAATGTTTCTTCAATTGAACCAATTACATTATTTACATAAGTTTCTACCAAAAAAGTAACACCATTTTCACGCGCAAAATTTACTAAATCTGCAATTACATTTCTGCAATCTTCATAACCTTCTTCTGTTTTATTTTTTGGATGATGCACCCAATCACTTTCAGCGTCAAAAGTTCCTGACTCACTGATCACGTAAGGCGAGCCGAGTTCATTTGCAAAACGAATAAGTTGTTTAAGATGTGCAAGATTTGATTTACGTTTTTCAGGATTTGGATGAACCAAATTGGTGTATCCTGAAATACAAGAAATAGGTAAATTATTTTTTCTAAAAGTGTCTCTTATCTTTTTGCATTTATCAGAGGTTATTTGATCTGTGGAAAGATCCATGTCTTTAAAATTCACATCAAGCTGAACTGTATTAAAACCAATTGCACGAATTTTTTTTGCAGTTTCTTCTAAACTGTAAGGAAAGTAACCGGTGAAAATGCCAACTTGTATCATGATAAATTATTTAATTTTTTTCAAGAAAAAAAAGCATCTTTATTTAGATGTTATTTCATCAATGCTAATTGCCCGGTGTTCTTTATAAGATTGATAACATGCATCAACTAAAGCCATTGTTTTTAAATTATCTTTTCCGCTAATTTCAGGCTCTTTTTTTTCTTCGATTGCGCATATTAATTGCGCCATTGGTCCTGCAAATGCATCAGGAAACCATACTTCATTCCAGCGTGGTTTGAGCCATTCGCCTGGATGTTGAACCGTTGTAAAATCTAATGTGCTTGGTGTTGGTGTTGGATAAAATGGCCAGCCAATTGTTCCTTTTGCTATGCCTTCAGTTCCTTCAACACGCCAGTTAATATAAATATCACTTCCACTTGCCTCGCGACAAGGACCCGCCCAAACATCATCCCACGAAGATGCCCGAAAACCATTATTATATTCTAAAATATACAAAGCAATTCCATCTTCATGTTTAAATTTTTTTGCAGTGCGCGGATCTTCTGTAACACTGCAATAAACACGGTTAGGATCGCCAAATAAAAAACGAAAACAATCCAAGTGATGAATACTCATTGTGCGAATTGTTGCCCAGCCTAAACGTTCCTGCCAATCCATCCAATGCGGAATTGCACGCATATTAATTGATGCAAAAACAGGCTTACCTAAAAGGTTTTGATCGAGTATAGATTTACATGCACGAATAGATTGATCGTAACGCATATTTTGATTTACACCAAGCGTAATATTTGCATGTTCACATAACTGAACAATTTCTTTTGCTTCACCATAATTTCTTCCCATAGGTTTTTGCGCAAGAATACCTTTTATATGATCAGCGTGTTTAACAGCTTCGCGAATTATCTCAATTAATTTATCCGGCGGAACAGCAATATCTAAAATTGTTATTGAATCATCCAGCAAAAGTTCCTTGTAATTATCATGTACTTTTTTTATGTTGTGACGATGTGCAACTGCTTTACTATTTTCAGGATTTCGCGAAGCAATTGCAACCGGATTAAAACCTGCCTGACGATAAGCAACGAGATGACAATCGGCCATAATAAATCCGGAGCCGATGCAACCAATTGCCATTTGTTTATTTTGAGGAAGACGCGGCAAATAATCTAATTTAAAATCGTCAGATATCGTCATTCAATTAAACGAAACATTTTTAGTGAAGGAAATTATTTTACGTTTAAAGTGATCTCATTTTCTTTGCGCAAAAAATCCGTTTGGTCAGATAAACCTGCAACACCGGATTCGAGAACCGCTTCATCGGGCACAACTTTTACAGGCGTAATGCAAGAAGTATTTTTTTCGCGGAAAGGTTTATTGTAACTTAAATTATACACTGAAATTAAGGACCAGCGCGGCTTTTCAGAAGTGTTGGCTTCAGACATGTGCAGCAAATTGCTATGGAAAAATAGAGCATCGCCCGGTTGTATTGCAACGTAAACTCTTTCAAACATTTTTAATGCTTCTTCAACAAAAGGCATATCTGCGCCTTGTTGTTCACCTGCAAAATTATGTTCTATTCTTCCCATTTTATGCGAGCCTTTCAGCACTTGAATACAGCCATTTTCTTTTGTGGCTTCCGTAAGTGCAATCATTACACTTATCATCGCATCGGGAAAAAGAAATCCATTTTTATACCAATAACCATAATCCTGGTGCCATTCCCACGCACCGCCAATTTTTGGTTCTTTCTGCATGAGCTTAGAATGAAAATGACATATTTCATTTTCATCTTCGCCAGCCAAAATTTTTATTGCATTTATTATTTTCTCACTGCGCGTAAGCAAACCAAAAGTATCATCACCGGGCGTAAACCAGAGTGTGAGCTTAGTGCTTTTTCCTGTTTGATCATTCAAATCAAACGCATTAGTGCGAAGCACATTATCGCCGGTTGCAAGATCATATAATAAATTTACTTCTTCCGGATTCAAAAAGTTTTTTACAATTAAATATCCGTCTTCATCATATTGTTCTTTTTGCGATGTTGTTAAGCTGTTGTATGGCATATTGAAAGTTTTAAAATTGTAATCAATCGTTATCTTAAAAAATCAATTTATTATTTGTGCAATAATAAAATATTCTTTAATTGCGCAATAATAATTTGGTAAATTACAATAATTTTTTAATCAGCGAATCGCAATGAACATAAAGTTTTTTGCTAGATGAGGAAGCGAAAATTTATTTCATTTCGCAATAGGCAAGCGAACTATAAAAGTGCTTCCTATATTAACTGATGATGCAACTTCAATTTCTCCTTTATGCATTTTAATTATTCTTGAAGCAAGCGTTAAACCTATACCGAACCCTTTTTTATTAGTAACATCTTGTATTCTTTGAAAAGGTTGAAATATTTTTTCAAATTCTGCTGAAGGTATTCCTATGCCGTCGTCGCTTACGCTAATTATTATCAGTTCATTCTGTACATTCAATTTAATTACTGCCTGATTATTATTTGAATATTTGCAGGCATTGATCACTAAATTTTTTATGGCTATAAACAGCAATTCTTCATTGCCTGAAACCAACAGTTTATTTTCTTCTTCAGGTAAATCCTCAAACTTTAATAAAACAGAACATGCTTTATTAATTTTCTGCATTTCAGCAGGAATACGAAGTAATATTTCATCCATTCTAACTTTGGAAATTTCAATTCCACCGGGTGTTCCTGAAGCTTTGGCAAATTCTAATAACGTTTTTGTAAAATTTCTCATGTGCACTGCATCTTCATCAACAGACTCCATTACTTTGCGGTATTCATCTGCATTTCTTTCTTTTTGAAGCGATACTTCAATTTGATTTGAAATGGAAGTTAAAGGTGTAGAAAGTTCGTGCGATGCATTTGCGATAAATCTTTTTTGCATGTCGAAACTATCCTGCAATTTATTTAATAAACTATTTAAAGTATCAGACAAATAATTCCATTCGTCGTTGGTTTTACCTGTATTAATTCTTGTTGATAAATTTTGGGCAGAAATACGATTTACAGTATCTGCAATTTTTTTAATTGGCTTTAATAATTGTTTCGAAAAAAAGTATCCGCTCAAACATGCGATAATCAATCCTCCGGAATAACTTAGAATTAAAATATTAATTAAATGGTTTAATTGTTGTTTTCCTTCTGCATCTTCTCCGGCAGCAATTATAACCAGGCGCGAATTAATATAATGATAAGCAACTGCATCTTTTTTACCGCTTTCAAAAAAAATATTTCCTTCCTCTCTTGCTTCATTTAAAAGTTTAGCGTTTATCATTATTGAATCAATTGGAAGATCGGTGTATTCGTAAATTTTATTGTTTTTATCGTCATAAGCTCTTTCGAATTTGTTGATGTAAAATAAAGTTGTTGGTGTATCAAGTCTTCCTATTAATTGGTTTGAAAAAATATCGCGCTGGCTTAACAAATGTGCGATGGTAATTGCGCGGTTTGTAAGTTTTGCTTTAATATTTTCAACTCTATGCGAATAAGAGAAATAATAAACTGATGCAGTTATTAATGCAAGAATTATTGCAGTTAATAAGGTAAAGAAAAGCGCTATTTTTATTTTTACCGGCATAATTAATCTGCTTTAAGGATGTAGCCCATACCAACCTGTGTTTGAATGAGCTTTTGCTTAAACTGCTTATCTATTTTATTACGCACATAATTTATATAAACATCTATTACATTGGTGTTGGTATCAAAATCAATATCCCAAACATGAATGGCAATATCAGCGCGCGATACAACTTTATTTTTATTTCGGAGAAGATATTCGAGCAACTGAAATTCTTTTGTTGTTAAATTAATAATATTATTGCCGCGCTTTACTTCTTTACTGTCTAAATTCATTTCTAAATCACCCGCTTTTAAAATTACTGCAGAAAAACTTTGATTCATTGTACGTTTAAGAAGTACTTTTATTTTCATTAAAAGTTCTTTAAACTCAAATGGCTTAATTAAATAATCATCGGCGCCCGCATTATAACCTTCTATTTTATCTTCTAATGAACTAAAAACGGTGAGCATTATTATTGGAATCTCTGTGCTTTTTTTTCTTATTAATTTGCATAGTTCATAGCCATTGAAGTCTGGAAGATTTATGTCTAACACAATTAAATTAAAAATGTGAGTTTGAAATAATTTATATCCGGTATTTCCATCATAAGCTGCTTCAGCAAAAAAGTCATTTTCTGTTAAACCTAATTTTAATGTATCGGCAATTTTTTGTTCGTCTTCAACAATTAAAATTTTGCTTTTTTCCATCATTTAAAAGTTCAGCAAATGAAATGAAAGTGAAAATAATTAGATTAAAACAAAAACAACATTTAGAATTCGTTGCTAAATTAGCTTTAATATTTAGCCTTTTTATTTTGTTAATTTTCTTTCTTATATTAATTACTGAATGAGATATAATTATTTATTTTTTATCCAACTTTGGTCTGCAATTAAAAATATTATCCTTTTTTCTCAACATTTTTTACAATAGTGCTATGCCAATAAAATTTTATTTTCAGTTCTAAGAACAATTATTTTTTCTGTTTGCAATTATTCTAATAAAAATCTAATTCCAAATTTTGCAAATGGTTTTGTTTTTGCGTTGCTGAAATTAAGCTACAAATAATCATAGGTTTTTTCATTAATCATAACTATTTTCTTTTATTAAACCTTATGAATAATTTAAAACAAATTCCACCCGGCTGGAGTTATAATCCTTCCACATGGCCGCAAAGGTTGCCCTTATTTTTTATTGCTTTAATTGGCGTCGGCATCGCTACCTATCTTTCTTTGTATCAATTAAAAATAACAGACCATGTTTGGGATCCATTTTTTGGTAACCAAACAGAAAAAATTTTAACCTCGCCGGTTTCAAAATTATTACCCGTTCCTGATGCGCTTTTGGGAGTTTTTGCCTATTTAATTGACGTTGTTTCAGGGGCAATAGGAAACACAATAAGATGGAAAACAAAACCATGGATTGTGATAGTTTTTGGCATAGCAGTTGGCCCGCTTGGTTTAGTAAGTATTTTGCTGGTAATATCTCAACCGGTTTTTTTTAATGCATGGTGCACGCTTTGTTTATGCAGCGCAGTTATTTCTGTTGTAATGATAAGCCCCGCAATGGATGAAATGCTTGCAAGCCTTCAATTTTTGCAACGTGTAAAAAGAAGTGGCAATTCAGTGTGGAAAGCATTTTGGGGAAATAAAAATATTATAAATAAAATTCAATAAAAATATGTGGGCAAGAATTTTAAGTATGTTAATTGGGCTGGGTTTAATGATTACTCCGGCGGTTTTTAATTTTGATAAAATCGCTGCAGATAATAATCATATTGTTGGTCCTTTAGTGATCACCTTCGCCGTTATTTCGCTTTGGGAAATTAATCGCAATGTTCGGTTGTTTAATATTGTTACAGGAGGTTGGTTAATAATATCTCCGTTTATTCTAAAATTTTCTTCGCCTGCACTTTTGATAGATCTTTTTTCCGGCATTGCTGTTGTTATTTTTTCTTTTTACAAAGGCAAAATAAAACACAGCTATGGCGGCGGATGGCGTTCTTTATTTCAAAAAAATCCTTTGCATATTTCATGATGCCTGAGGCGTTTGAAGAAGGACATGATTTTATTGGAGTGATTACAGTTTTAGGCTTTTTAGCTGCCTTTATTTTAACTAAAGTTGGAGGTTAATTCTGCTAAAAAAATGAATTTACTTCTAATCATATTCTAATCTAATTTAAATAGTTTGGCTAAAACATTGTGGAATTTTAATTCGATAATTCGTGCTTTAAAATTCGCGCAATAAAGTATTTGTAACAATTATTTCTAACATACACAACTCAATTCAAATCAATTATGACAAATGAAAATACGTTTAAAGACAAAGTAATTGTAATCACAGGAGCATCAGGCGGCGTGGGCAGAGCTACTGCATGGGAATTTGCAAAGCAAGGTGCAAAAATAGCGCTGCTTGCAAGAGGAAGCGAACAATTAGAAGGCACAAAAAAAGAAGTGGAAAATTTGGGCGGAAAAGCTTTGCCTATTGAAGTAGATGTTGCAGACGCAAAAGCCGTAGAAGCCGCTGCCGAACGGGTAGAAAAAGAATTAGGACCAATAGATGTTTGGATAAACAATGCAATGGCAAGCGTGTTTGCGCCCATCAAAGAAATTTCTGCTGATGAATTTAAACGCGTAACCGAAGTAACTTATTTAGGACAAGTTTATGGAACAATGTCTGCATTAAAAAGAATGTTGCCGAGAGACAAAGGTTCTATCGTGCTTGTTGGTTCTGCCTTAGCTTATCGCGGCATTCCATTACAATCGGCTTATTGCGGAGCAAAACATGGCATCGCAGGTTTTTATGATTCGCTCCGCACAGAATTGATTCATGATAAAAGCAATATCAAAACATGCATGGTTCAGTTGCCTGCAATGAACACAACGCAGTTTGGATGGGTGTTAGATCGGCTTCCCAATAAACCGCGACCAATGGGGAAAGTATATCAGCCCGAAGTTGCAGCCCGGGCAATTGTTTTTGCGGCGCAACATAACCGCAGAAGTATTTGGGTTGGTTATCCAACTTATGAAGCAATTATCGGTAATCAAATTGCGCCATGGTATGTGGATATTGTGTTGGCAAGAACCGGTTATAAAGGCCAGCAAACCGACGAGCCAAAAGACCCAAATCGTAAAGATAATATTTGGGAGCCTGTGCATGAAGACCGCGGCGCACATGGAAATTTTGCAAATATTTCTACAAAAAAAAGTTACACTTTATGGGCAGGCATAAACCGCAATTTGGTTCGGGCTGTTGCGGCGCTTGCAGTTGGTGCAGCAGTGATTGCAATTAATAAAGGAAAAAGTAAATAGAAGATTAGCCCGTTTGCGATTGCATTTGTTGATTACTTACAATTAAAAACTATGTGTCTTATGTGGTCAATTTTTTCTCACCACATAGAAACATAGAAAAATCTTCAGATTTTTCAAATAAGAAGATAAGAAAAATGTTGCCCCAATTAAATCAATATTTATTTATTCATCACTTCTATCTCTTAGATTTTGTTTTACGTTCATCCTCTTCTCAGGCAGAAGACATCAATAAACTGCATTTTTATTTTTTGTATGCAGCAGCATTTATTTTATTAGTAGTTACTGTATTCACCATTTATGTTTTAAAAAAATTCCAAAATAAAGTTGGTGAAGAATATCATCCAAAAACTTTAAATAGCAAATGGGAAATATTGATGATAGGAATTCCGCTTGCAATGGTTACTGTTTTCTTTTTTCTTTCTCTGCAAACCATGAATCGTGTATTGCCTTCCACAGAAAATAAAACGCCCTTTATTAGGCTTGCTTATAACATTTGCGCCGGCAGGTATGTATCATCATTTTTTATCAATGAATGATGCGTATCAATTAAACAATATTATTCTTAATCAATGGAAAATAAATAAAACAACCGACCAGCAAGCGGCGGGATTGATTATGTGGGTGCCGTGTTGTTTGCTGTATGTGGTTTATGCTTTGTATTTATTAGAAAAATGGTTTAATGAAAAAGATGCTGAGTATGTACTGCATAATCGTTGAGGAATTTAATTTGTGTAATTCGTGAATCAAAATTCGTGTTATAAATGACAAACTCATCTGCACAAGAAAACACAAAAGCAAAACCAAAAAAAATTCCGCGCCCAACTTACTGGCCTTTTTTTACGGCAATTTCCTTAATGTTTTTTGGATGGGGTTTATTAACAATATGGATTATTTGTGTTGCAGGCTTAATTGGTTTTTTTATTTCATTAGCCGGATGGATAAAAGAATTATTATATGAGCGAAGAAACAACGAATGAAGCCGACGGAGCTTTTTAATAAAATTAAGTTTGTGGCTAAGTGCAATACCCGCGGTTGCAGTTTCCATACCTTTTTTCAGTGCATTATTTGGTCCGTTGTTACGCAGGCAAACGCAGCAGTGGCGCAGCGTTGCACAGCTTTCTGATTTTCCTGTCGGCTCAACAAAACTTGTAAAATTTGAAAATGCTGACCCTTTGCCATGGGCAGGTATTACAGCAACATCAGCTGCATGGTTACGAAGAGAATCAGAAAATAAATTCATTGCTTTTTCTGTTAACTGCACGCATTTAGGATGCCCGGTTCGATGGGAAGAAAAAGCTGAATTATTTATGTGCCCTTGTCATGGCGGTGTGTATTATAAAGATGGTTCTGTTGCTGCGGGTCCGCCGCAAAAAAGTTTGGTGCAATATCAGGTTCGCATTAATAAAAATGATGTGCAAATACAAACGGCTCCTGTGCCAATTACAAATTTTACTGCATGAAAAAACGGTTGAAAAAAATATGGAAATGGATTGATGACCGAAG
The DNA here is from genome assembly GCA_051004255.1 of Chitinophagaceae bacterium. Classification (GTDB taxonomy): domain Bacteria; phylum Bacteroidota; class Bacteroidia; order Chitinophagales; family Chitinophagaceae; genus JBPCKN01. The sequence continues at coordinate 66,470 of JBPCKN010000017.1, forward strand.
TGGTATTTCCGAAATGGTGAAACCATTACTCAATCACTTAGTACCACGCGGTTCAAAGTGGGCTTATGTTTTTGGAAACAGGAAATGCAAATTCGCATTGTGAACGGCGCTGCCGAAATGCCGGTGTACGGTCAGTCTTACAAAAAATGATTTGAATAAACTGGTTGCATTTTTAAACACGCGGAAGTAGTGTTAATTAAATAATTAAAGTGTTTTGATTTTTGCATAAGCGCAATTACATTTTGTAAATCAGGAAATGCACATCAATATTTTTTCAGCATTGTTTTCTATTGCTTAATTTTTTGAAAGCATTTTTATTAAATTCAGTCTTCCCTTATTATAAGTCAGTTTATTTTTTTTAGTTAAAATTAAAAGTACCTTTAGACTGAATTTCGCATATCCAAAAATTATGAAAAACCTTAAAAAAAAGCTGCCTGTTATTTCCATGGCAGTATTACTTGGAATTGCATTATGTTTTCTTTTTTGGCTGCACTATAACGCCCTAAAGAATGCAAGAAATTCTTCTTCGTGGCAAAATCATACATACGAAGTAATAAACAGTAACAACGAATTATTATTGATTTTACTTGACGCAGAAACAAGCCAAAGAGGTTTTATTATAACAGGTGATCGTTCATTTTTGAAACCTTTTTTAGAGTCGCAGGGAAAAGTATCTATTGAACTAACTAAACTCAGGCAGCTTGTAAAAGATAATACTGCTGAACTTGTTAGAGTTGATACGCTGGCAAAACTTTGCAACCTGCGTTTTCAGTTTCTTCAACAAGGAATAGTGTTTGCACAACAGCATAAAAATGATGAAGCAACGCAATTAGTTAAGAATGGTGCCGGCAATGAAGTTATGAATCAAGTAAAATCTGTAATTAATTCATTTAATAATGAAGAAAAAGATTTATTAAAAAAACGCAATATTGCAGCGGCTCGTGCAATTAATTTTTCATACAAATCACTCATTATTGGGCAAGCAATTATTTTATCAATCTTCATTTGGATATTTATAAGTCTTATACAACAGGTAAAAAAACGTAAGAAAGCTTATTCTCAATTGTTTATTAGTCGCGAGTGGTTTTCGAAAACATTATTGAGTATTGGAGAAGGAGTAATTATTACAGATGCCAGAGGTATAATAACTTTTATAAATAAAATTGCCGAAAATCTTACGGGCAGAAGCAGTGGAGAAGTAAAAGGAAAATCTATTGATTTTGCATGCTACATAATTAATGAGCATTCGCGCCTGCCAATTGAAAACCCGGTTAATACTGCATTAAAAGAGAACAGAACAATACATACCAACGGTAATTTAATGATAACAAAAGAAAATAAATTTCATTATATTGATTGCAGCGCAGCGCCTATTAATAATGATGAAGGAGTTATTATAGGCGCTATTTTAAGTTTTCGTGATGTAACTGAAAGATATAATACTGGCAAAAAATTAATGCAAAGCGAAAAATTACTGAAAGATATTACTGACACAACCAACTCGCTTATTTACATCAAAGATGTTAATGGCAAATACCTTATGCTTAACCAGCAAAAGCAAAAATTGTTTAATATAAGTGCGCAGGAAGTAATAGGTAAAACACCATATGAATTTTTTTTAAATGACATTGCAGCTCAATTTATGGAAGCAGACGATGAGGTTATAAAGAAACTGAAATTAGTTGAATTTGAACAAGCAATAAAGCAAGCTGATGGAAACGCTCGTATTTATTGCACAACAAAGTTTCCTCTTTTTAACAGCGAAGAAAAAGCTTATGCAGTAGCCACTATCTCCACCGATATTACAGAAAGTAAAAAAAATGAAGAGCTACAGAAAAAGCTTGAAGTGCAGGATGTTATTTTAAAAGGCGAATTAAAATACAATACGCTTACAGAAAATATGCCCAATATCTTTTTTTCTTTTGACCATTCAATGAAATATGTTCATTGGAATAAAGCCTGCGAAAAATTAACAGGCATTGCTGCAGAACAGGCAATAGGAAAAAACATTTCAGAGGTATTCCCTGAATTTAATAATCCCATCATGCAGGCTTCTTACCTGCATTTACAACAAACCGGCAGTATAAAAAGCTTTACTACCGAATTTACATTCGGAGAAAATAAGCATATCTATCTTGTAAATATTTATCCCAGCGAGCAAGGCACTTCTGTTGTAATGACCGATATAACTGATCAAAAAAAATCGGAACAGGCAACACTTGAATTAGTAAAACGCCTGCAAATAAAAAATAAAGATTTCAGCCAGGTTGCCTATATGGTTTCTCATAATCTTCGTGCACCTATAGCAAAAATAGAAGGATTGTTAGCTTATTTTGAAGAAGACCCGAAAGAAATAATATTTGATTCTTCTTTGATTGAACATATAAAAAAAGAGGTAAGCAATTTAGATAACGTAATAACAGATATGTTTACGATTATATCAGCCCGCGATTCAGGCGCTCATATAAAAGAACAAATATTTTTTGAAGATAAATTAAAGTTAATCAAACAAGTTTTAGAAAATGAGATTATTAAAAGTAACGCTACTATAACTGCTGATTTTAATAAAGCAAAAAGTGTTGTAACGATACAAAGTTATCTGTATAGCATTATGTATAATTTAATTTCAAACGCAATAAAATACCGGTCGCCGATAAAACCATTGAATATTCATTTAAAAACTGAAGAGAACGAAAAATTTATTTGTCTTTCAATCAGCGATAATGGATTAGGAATTGACATTGAAAAAAATAAAGAAAAAATTTTCGGGTTATATAAAAGACTTCATAATGTAGATGTGCCGGGCAAAGGAATCGGGCTTCATTTAGTTAAAACACAAGCAGAATCTTTAGGCGGAAAAGTGGAAGTGGAAAGTAAACCCAATGAAGGCACAACATTTAAAGTATTCATCTCTAAATCCTAAGAATATGATACCAATTAATACTCTTTTGTTGATTGATGACGACACTACACTAAATTTTTTACATACAAAATTAATTGAAAGAGCAAGATTTGCACAAAAAGTGATAGCAATGAATTATGCAAATATCGCACTTGATGAACTAAAAAAATTATTATATACAACGCCGGATGAGTTGCCCGAAATAATTGTACTCGACCTTAATATGCCTTATATGGATGGATGGGAATTTTTGAATGAATTTAAAAAATTCCCTGAAATAGTGCAGCAAAAATGCAAGATTTTTATTCTCACTTCTTCCATTAATCCAAACGATATTGAAAAATCAAAATCGTATAAAGTAGTTCAGGGATTTATTTCTAAACCATTAACAACGCTCAAACTAATGTCTCTTATTGATTAAAAAATTAATCAGATAAATTTTCGCATTGATAATAACAATATTCAAACAATCTCCATTTTTTATAGTTTTATTGTATCAGTTTCAAACGGTATTGTTTCAAAACCGAACAGTTTCGTATTTTCTCAAACTCAATCCCGGCATTGCTTTCAAATAACAATCATTTTTTATAACCAGTCGTCAGCAGTTGTTTGCCATTCATCAGCGCTTTAACTTTTATTAACTTGTTTCTACATGTGCTTTGCATGATAAAAGAAAAAACATGTTATGAAAAAGCATTTATTCCGGCTCGCAATTCTGCTTGTATTTACAGCACTTGCCATTTTCAACATTCAAATAAAAAATTGGCTAACACCGGAAAAACCTGTGAGTAAATTTATTAATCTTTCTGTGTATAAATCGAGTGATTATAAATCTTCTGCTTATAACGAGGCTTTGGCACAAGTGCATGTAATCATTACAAAGGTGAGAGATAATAATAGAATAATTGTGTGGAACAAAACTTTTGATGCTTTACAATTAAAGCAATATCCTTCAATTCAAAATGCATTATCTCAAAAGATAATTATTAATAATATACTTGATAGCAAAGAACATCTTGAAATAACTTACAAAATTATTTATAATTCAAAAGGAAATTTGCTGAAATTACAAAATGAAATACTTGTTTTAAAGAAAACTTCAGGAAGAAATTTAATATTTCAATATAAGATTTTTTTTAAGTTGTAAGTGATGAATGATAGATCACTTTTTAAAAAGTTCTTTTTTGTTTTTTACGCGTAATAAAATATAAAATCATAAATGCTGCGAGCACCAAAATGCCCGTTAGTGCAGTATCCGGCGTTTGTATGGCAATGCTGATGGCAACAAAAATATAAGCACAAATAAAAATAATGGGCTGCAGCGGATACAATTTCATCGAATAGATTCCGGTGTTATTTAATTCTTTTGTTTTTGGTCGCAGCCAAAAAATACTTGCAGCTGATGCGGCCATTCCGAATGAATCAAGAAAAATGGTAAAGTTTAAAATTTTATCAAACGTGTTTGCAAAAAATAAAATGATAATGCACATTGCTGCAAATGCCGTAAGTGAAATAGTGAACACTTCTTTTTTCACTGATCTTTTTTGAAAAAATTTAGGTAATACACCATCTTCGCTCATTGCAAACATAACTCTCGGATTGCTCAACAACAAAACGTTTACATAAGCAAGTACTGATAAAAATAATAATGCAGAAAAAACATTTGCGCCTGTTGAACCAAACATTTTTCCAATAACGATGGATGCAATTTCTGTTTCATTTTGCAGCCTGCTAAAACCAATTACTTTATAATAAGATAAATTTACCAGAAGATATAAAGTGATGATAATAGCGATGCCAAAAAATATTCCGCGCGGAATATTTTTTGCAGGTTTATTTACTTCACTTCCAAAATTGATCGTTTGCTGGTAACCGCCGTAAGTGAATGAAACAGCAATGAGGCTTAATCCGAAAGATTGAATCCAATTCAGATATGTTGAGCCGTTAATTTGTTTATCCGTTAAAACGGCTGAAGTACGAATTGCCGGAAAAAAAAGTGCAGCTATTAACATTAAAATCATACTTATTTTTATAATCATTAAAACGCTTTGTGTTTTTGCGCTCATCTTTAACCCTAACAAATTCACGCCATAAAAAATAATAATTGCTGAAGTTGCAATCAGCGCTTTTGTAACATCTGTTGCAGGTTGATGAAAAATTACTTTGCTTATGTAACCCGCGCCAATTAAGGCTACGCCGCTTAAAGACGCTGCATTTGAAATTAAAATAATGCAGTTTATTGAGAACGCAATGGATGGATGATAAGCGTAAGAAAAAATTCTGTAATAACCACCGGTAATGGGATAGCGCGAACCTATTTCTGCATAAGTGAGTGCGCCGCATAATGCAATTAATCCGCCGGCAATCCATGCAATAAAATATATGTTTGGGTTAAGCGCATATTTTGCTGAAGTTGCTGCTGTGCGAAAAATTCCCATACCAATTACAAGACCAACAACAATCATTGTGAAATCGAAGAGATGTAACTTTTGTTTTGGGTTCATGAAAAGTAAATGTAATAAAAACCTGTCATGTTTTTTTTGAACCTGGCAGGTAATGATTTATCTTCTACATTTGTTGCAGATTTGGTTTTTAAGATGATTTTTGCTGAATAGAAAATAAGCAGTACAAGAGTGCGACGCAACGATGCTGAGCAAAGTGTTGCTGCTGAGTACAAAAAAAATCATTGTAAAATTAAAAGGGAATCCCGTTAAAATCGGGAGCTATCCCCGTAGCTGTAAGCTGTAAAATTGTTTATCAATATTGCCACTGTTTAAAATGGGAAGGCGATGAACAAAAGCAAGCCAGAAGACCTGCCAAGTTAAAAAAATTATCGCTGAGCTTTCGGGTGAAAAGCAAGCCTTTTACTAACCCTTCCGAAAGAGGGGAGCAAGAAGGTTTCATTTTCATTGCTGAAGTTCATCATTTAAATCATTTTACATCACACTTCAGTCATGAAAAGATTTTTAATTATTTCAACTTTATTTTTTTCTCTTCAAACATTTGCGCAAGATACACTTCGCTCAACACTCGACGAAGTTATCATTACAGCAAATAAATTTCCACAGAAACAAAAAGAAACGGGAAAAGTTTTAACCGTTATTACGCAACAGCAATTGCAGCAAAACAGTAGTCATTCACTTGCTGAATTATTGAATGAACAAACCGGAATAACTGTGAGCGGAAGCAGCAATAATTTGGGAACGAATCAAACAATTTATTTGCGCGGTGCTGAACGCAGCAACACTTTGATTTTAGTTGATGGGATTCCGGTATATGATGCATCGGGCATCAGCAGCGAATTTGATTTAAATTTTATCAATATAAATCAAGTTGAAAGAGTAGAAATTTTAAAAGGTGCACAATCAACTTTATATGGCAGCGATGCAGTTGCCGGTGTGATAAATATTATTATGAAAAAGCCTAGAACTAAAGCTGTGAGCGGCTTTGCCGATATCAGCGGCGGAAGTTACGGCACAATAAATACAGCCGCAGGAATTAACGGAACAATAAAAAAATGGCAATATAATTTGGGTTATTCTTTTATTCACAGCAATGGTTTTTCTTCTGCATACGACTCTACAAAATCTAAAACTTTTGATAACGATGCATTTACGCAACATGCAATAAATTTTTCTTCCGCTTATCAATTTTGCAAACAATTTAATATGCGTTTATTTGTGCAATACAATCAATATAAAACCGCAGTTGATGAAGGTGCATTTACAGATGACAAGGATTTTAATTTACACAATAAAAATTTTCAAGTTGGCACACAAGCCAAATGGAATTTTGCAAATCAACACTTTACTTTCAATTATCAGTACAATATTGTTAACCGAAGTTATTTGGATGATTCAACCGATGTCGAAAGTTTTACAAAATATCAAAACGGTTCATATAAAAGTTACTCGCATTTTGCAGAAGTTTATGATAATATTAATTTAAGCAAACACTTGGAGCTGTTGACAGGAGCGGATTTCAGGCATAATGCAACAAATCAGTCATATTTATCCATCAGCGATTTTGGGTTTTATCAACCTCCGCCATTAAGTGATGATTCTGCAAAAACAAATCAATACAGCGCATACGCTTCTTTCATTTTAAAAAATATTTCCGGGTTTAATTTGGAAGTTGGCGCACGTGCCAACAATCATTCTGTTTATGGATGGAATGGCACTTACAGTTTCGATCCATCATACAACATCAATCAAAACTGGCGGGTGTTTGCAAATATTTCATCGGCTTATCATACACCGTCTTTATATCAATTATATGGCGAATTTGGTAATAAAAATTTAAAGCCCGAACAAACTCAAAGCTATGAAGCAGGCATACAATTTTCTGATAAAATCTTTCAGTCAAGAATTATTTATTTTAAAAGAAATATCCGTAGTGTAATTAGTTTTTATTCTGATCCAATAACCTATTTAAGTTACTATATTAATGCCGATAAACAAAAAGACAATGGGATAGAAACTGAACTAAACATCAATGCCAGCAAAGCTTTCGGCATTTCAATTAATTATGCTTATGTGGATGGAAAAATTGAAACTAATTCAATTAACACAAATAAAGACACATCTTATTTTAATTTATATCGCAGACCACGCAACGTTTTTAATGCAAACATCAGTTGGCAAATTAACAAGCAATTTTTGTTAGCAGCGCATTTGCAAACTATAAGTAAATTTTACGAGCCGGTGTATGGCTTTGCGCCGCAAAGCATCAGTGGATATTATACAATTAATTTTTATGCCGAATATAAACCTGCAAAAAACATTAGTTTATTTACTGATGCACGAAACATCACCAATCAACAATATTTCGATTTGCCGGGTTACAACAGCAAGCGCTTTAATATTATGACAGGATTGCATTATAACTTTTAAAAAGATTTTTGTTACCGGCATTTGAATAAAAATTTAGCTTCGTTGTGTCACTCACTTATACTTTTTGTTTTTAATTCAGCAGTTTTATTGCAGCATTTTAAAGTATGTTTGTTACAAACAAAAAATCGTTATGCCGTTTCAACCACTCGATACTATTATTGATTTTTTGCATCCTGTAAATATGGATGAAATACTTCAAGATCAACAATACAATGAAACACAAATCGGCAATAATATTTTGGTGTATAAAAACCATTTTCCTGACATTGAAAATGTTGATATGATAATAGTTGGGTGCAGCGAAACACGCGGTGCGGGCGAGCTTAATGATAACAGCGATGCATTAAATGCAATAAGAAAACAATTTTATAATTTATATAATTGGCACACAGAAATAAAAGTTGCCGATGCGGGCAACATTAAAAAGGGAGCCACTTTGCAAGATACGTATGCTGCATTAAAAACGGTTATAAGTGAATTAATGCAGCATGCAAAAAAGGTTGTAATAATTGGCGGCTCGCATGATATTACGATTGCACAATACAATGTTTATGCTTCTGCGGCAAAAATTATAGAAGCCGCATGTGTTGATGCAAAAATTGATTTGGATAGGAACAATATGTTGCCAGCCAACAATTTTTTGATGAGCATGTTCACAAGCCAGCCTAATTTTTTAAAACATTATAATCATATCGGTTTTCAAAGTTATTTTGTTCATTCTGCAATGCTGGAAGTGATTGATAAATTTGGTTTTGATTGTTTTCGTGTTGGAAAGCTCAAAGAAAATATAGAAGAAATGGAACCTGTTATTCGCAATGCAAATCTTTTTAGTTTTGATATTGCAGCAATACAAAACAGTTATGCTCCGGCAAACTATCTTTCTCCAAACGGATTAACAGGTGAAGAAGCCTGCACGCTGATGCAATATGCAGGTATGAGCGCAAACATAAGCTCCATTGGTATTTACGGGTATTTATTTAAGCAGGATCTGCATAATATTACTGCAAACCAAATAAGCCAAATGCTTTGGTATTTGATAGATGGTATTTTTAAAAGCAGACAGGAGGCTAATTTTGATGACAAAAAAAATTTTAATGAATACCATCTTTCTTTTGCCGAAATAGAAACTGTTTTTTTACAAAGCAAAAAAACAGGCCGCTGGTGGATGCAAATGCAGGATAGTAAATTCATCGCTTGCAGTTATAATGATTATATTATTGCATCTAACAACCAAATTCCTGAACGATGGATGAGAGCAGTGGAAAGAAGTTAATTTTTATATCTCTCTTTTTTTGTTTATTATATTATTAAACACTTAACATTTTCGATTAAACTTTTAAACAGTTTTGTCGTTTAATATATATGAATTTAATTTTTATAATCAAACATTTTGTATTTAAAAATTCATTAACAAAAACAATAAATATTCTGGCATTGCCTTTGTAACGTTAGATATAGCAAATAAGTCAATTTTCTCATAAGCAGTTAGTTTTGGTTGCGGCCCCTGTTTCTACAGGGGCTTCTTTTTATATTAATGGTTATGTTTTACTCTAAACCTAAGCTTAAAAATTATCCTTCCGGGATTGAGTATTTTTTTGCACAAATTGGTTTTTTAATCGCCATTTTGCATAAAAAAATCCTAACGCACAACCGCAGGCATCGGCTACCATATCTAAAACATCGCAGGATCTTCCTATAGCAAAATATTTTTGCACAAATTCCATTAAAATTCCATACACTAATGCCAAAACAGCAATTAATATATAAGTGCCTGTATATAAGTTTTTATTTTTAATAAAAGGGTAAGAAATTAAAAAAACAAAAATGGAAAAAAGGCTGATATGAACAAATTTGTCGAAATCAATCTCCGTTAAAAATGAAGATGAAGGTAAATCAGAACCCGGGAGTGTGAGAAGAATAAAAATTATAATAAACCATATTAGAGCCGGAATAAACAATAAAATATGTAGCTTCAAAAAAAAAAATTTTGCAAATATAACAAATAAAAAGGCTGCAATTGCAGCCTTTTTTATCTGAAAATTCTCACTACTAATTTCAATTACATTTTTGGCATAAGCACTGCGTTTATTACATGTATTACGCCATTTTTTTGATACACATCTTTGATAGTTACTTTAGCCATTCCACCATTTTCATCAGTTACAATTAAATCTTTTCCTTTCATCATAAATTTTAATTCGCTGCCCTGAACTGTTTTTGCTGTGTATGTTCCGCTATTCTTTTTAATCATATCCATTAACATTTTACTATCAATCATACTGGGAATTACATGATATGTTAACACCGCAGTTAATTGCGCTTTATTTTCAGGCTTTAATAAATTATCAACAGCGCCCGCTGGAAGTTTTGCAAAAGCCTCATTGGTAGGAGCGAAAACAGTGAATGGACCATCACCTTCTAATGTTTCAACAAGCCCGGCAGCTTTTACAGCAGCAACAAGTGTTGTATGATCTTTTGAATTCACCGCATTTTCGATAATGTTTTTACTCGGATACATTGCAGCACCGCCTACCATACCAGTTTTTTCCTGCGCCATAGCTGCGCCGCCAAACAATAATACAACTGCTAATAATAATTGAAATTTCAGAAATCGTTTCATAAATTTTTTTGGTTTATTAAATATTATTTTATGCAAACATCTACGAACGCTTTTATTTGTTGGTTTGTTTTTGAATAAAAAATATTGCTAAACCTTAACAACCAAAATAAAATTTATATAAGTACTGTTATATTTTCTGTGAATAATTTTAAAATTTTTTTTACGCAATTAATCAATGGAAAATAAAAAACCGCCATCATAAAACAGCGGTCGGAATAAAAACTCATTTACGAAAATTTACAGATCAGTCGATTTTAATTCTTTTGGAAATTTAATTTGTACAGTTTGTAATTTATTGTCGCGTTTATATTGCAGTGTAACCGTATCGCCTTCTTTTATTGTTTTTAAATTATCTTTCAAATCATCAACTGATTTTACAGATTTGCCATTTATTTCTGTTATTATATCACCTTCTTTCAATCCTGCTTTTGCAGCGGGTGCGTCATTATCTACATTTAATACTTTAACTCCATTGCCATCTTCTGTATCTTGCACCTCCGCACCAATATGTGGCTTATTACTCCAGTTATATGCAAACCCATATACATCGGGCATTTCAGGTATCATTTTAAAATAAAAATTTTTATTAAAATCTTTATTTTCAAAATTAAATGACTGATTATTTTTTTGTAACGTAACTGTTACTGTATTTTCTTTTCCATTTCTTTTGTATGTTAAATTCACTTTATCATCGGGCTTATGTTCACCAACGGCTTTATATAAATCTTCACCGGTCTCAATTTTTGTATCCCCAATTTTTGTGATTATATCATTCTTTTGCAAGCCGGCTTTTTCTGCTGCGCTTCCTTTTGTTAGGTCGGTAATTTTTACACCTTCATCAGACTTCTCTGTCACCACTCCTAAAAAAGCCTGATTCATTTCTCTGTTAAAAAAATCATTCTCAAACATTTTCGCTCCGCCTATTGGAGGCATTGGCGCACGCGGCGCTACAACAAAAGGTTCATCCATATTATTATTACGCAATATTTCCACATCATCATTTTTAAATTCGTCAAGCGGCTTTCCATTTACGGTTATTTTATCGCCGTCAATTACAATAGTTAATTTCTCTTTACTATCACCTTTTTTGCGGATAATAATATTTTCATCATTTTTTTGTTTGGACGCATCTTCATTTTGTGCGTATAAAAAAGTTGCACAGCAAACAATAAATGCTGTAACCGAAATTTTAAAAAACTGTTTCATAAATAAATCTTTTTTGGTTCTACGAATTTTTTAGTAGATCAAAGATAAAAAAAATTTATACATACGAAAGATTTCGGAAATGTTAAAATAAAATTGATTGGATTTTAATAGAAGAATGATCGAGTGATATTTTTTACCCAATAAAAGTCTATTAATTACTTATTGAACATAAGCGCCGGTTATTTCATCTTTCTCCACTTCTACAATAATGTGATCCTGCAAAGTTGTAGCAACAGATAAACCTACATAATCGGGTTTCACCGGAAATAATTTATGCATTCTTTCTACCAATACTAATGTTTGAATTCGCTTAGGATAGAATGCCAGCAAGGGTTTTAGCGCATATAGCAGAGTTTTTCCGGTGTTGGTTACATCATCAATTATAATAACATTTTTTTCTGTGAAATCAATCTGTTCGCTCAAAATAATTTCTGCCGGTAAATGTTTATCAAACGAAACATCAATAAGTTTTATAGGTGTTTTCATATATTGCTGCAAATAAACCATAATTTTTTTTGCAATTACAACGCCGCTGTTTCGCACACCAACCAAAACCAACGGCGCGTCATCTTCGCTAATGTTTTCGGCAATTTCCAAAGCCATTCTGTGCAATTTTTCCTGTGCCGCTTCTTTACTCAAAATAAAATTTTTATCAGGCATTATTATTTAGTTTTATTCAAATTCTTTATCTGTTCATACTCATTTAAATTGTTTTAATCATTCCAAATTCCACGTCTCAAAAGTAAACATTCAAAACAATTATCTTAGCGTTATATTACAAATTATGATTGCACAAATAAGCTTTATACTACTTGTTATTATCGCCATATTTTTCTTTACAATAAAAGCAAAAAAAATAAAAAGAAATATTCTTTTAGGTCGCGATGAAAATTTAAGCGATCATTCAGCAGAGCGATGGAAAAACGTTTTGCTGCTTGCATTCGGACAAAAAAAAATGTTTCGTAATCCTCTTGTAGCGGTATTACATTTTTTTATTTATGCAGGATTTATTATCATTAATATTGAAGTATTAGAAATTGTGCTCGATGGCTTATTTGGAACACACCGTTTGTTTGCGCCACCGCTTGGTTTTTTATATAGTTGGTTGATTAATGGGTTTGAATTTTTAGCGGTTTGCGTTTTAACGGCTTGTATTATTTTTTTTGCGAGAAGAAATATTGTGTACGTAAAACGTTTATGGAACAAAGAATTAAACGGCTGGCCGCGCAGTGATGCAAATTATATTCTCATCACCGAAATTATTTTGATGTGTTTATTTTTAACCATGAATGCTGCCGATACTTTATTGCAGCAACGAGGCTATAATCCTTATGCAACACATGTTACAGGTAACTTTGCATTTTCTTCTTTTTTGCATCCTTTATTAAAAAATATAAGTAATCAAACGCTTGCAAACACTGAGCGCACTTGTTGGTGGCTGCATATTACAGGCATCTTTGCCTTTTTAAATTATCTGCCTTATTCAAAACATTTGCACATACTGCTTGCATTTCCCAACACATATTATACAAGACTTGAACCTAAAGGGGAAATGAAAAATATGCCTGAAATTCAAAAAGAAGTTTTGTATGCAATGCAGCCGGAAGCCGCGCCACCAGCCGATTTGCAACAGGAACATCAAAAAAAATTCGGCGCTAAAGATGTGTTTGATCTAAGCTGGAAAAATTTAATGGATGCTTACACTTGCACCGAATGCGGGCGTTGCACAGCCGCTTGCCCGGCGAATATTACCGGAAAAAAATTAAGCCCAAGAAAAATTATGATGGATACGAGAGACCGCATTGAAGAAGTTGGTAAAAATATAAATGCAAATAAAAATTTTAAAGAGGATGGAAAAAGTTTGTTGCATAGTTACATTACCGAAGAAGAGTTAAGAGCTTGCACTACTTGCCAGTCCTGCGTGCAGGAGTGCCCTGTTAGTATTGATCCGCTGAATATTATTTTGCAATTGCGCCGTTATTTAATTATGGAAGAAAGCGATGCACCGCAGGAATGGAATGCTATGTTCAGCAACATAGAAAATAATTTTGCTCCATGGAAATTTTCTCCCGGTGAAAGAGATAATTGGACAGAAAAATGAAAATCATTTTTGAATCAGCGGTTCATAAATCATTCTGTACAATTGAATAAAAGCTGCAATAACAAAAACTACTGCCATTAATTTATTGAGTGTTTTATTGCTTGTTTTTAATTTGTTTATCAGCCAGTTTCCTCCATACATGTAAACCGCTAAACCACTTAATGTTCCTAATCCTGAACCAAGTGTAAAAAAATTGAACTCGTTAAAATCTGCGTGCAGTACATTATTATTCATAAAATAACTGCTCCATATAAACCAAAAAGGAATTTGCAGCGGATTAATTGCACTCATACTAAAACCCAGCCAAAAGCGGTTTATTTTATTATCTAACAACAAAGCTTTTTTTTCTTTATTCTGTTTTTTTGCAGCCATAAAACTTGCAACACCTAATACAAAAAAGAGAAGCACGGTAAGCCATCCTAATATTTTAAAAAAAAGTTCGTGCGCCATTATCCAATCAACGCCGGAAAGTAAAATCCGCAAATAGATCATTTCAACAATTGCCAGCCCGGCAGCGAACTTCCATGCTTCAGTATAATTTTCTTCTACTGCAATTTGCGTAGTGGTAATGCTCATCGCGTTCAACGGTAATTGACCGAGAAAGCTCACCATCCATCCAACAAAAAAAACTAACAGAAAATTCATAAATTAAAATAAGATGCAATGATAACAAACAGGAATTAAATATTTATACCGGGCAATTCAAATCATAAAATCTCATTTCTTTAAAAAATTGTTTTGTTTTTTTGAGATGAACATATCCCTTCCAAAAACTCCAGTATGGAATACTTTGCTGCCGATGATTAATTTTTCCAATGCGATACATATCTTTCCAATGATCTGCAATTATTTTTAATGCCTCTCTATAACGCATTCCGCAATCGTAGATATGATTTGGCTCCGCGCCTACTCCATTATATTCAAGAATAAAAATATTTTTACCTTCCTTTAGATCTTCAAGCGAAGTGCATTTTAAATCGTAACGGCCAAAATAAAATTGCCCGGCTTCCTTACTTATTTTATCAAACACGTTACATAAACGTTCATCAATTTCTTCGTGCAGATTAATGAAACGCGCGCCACGATTGTGATTGCCTGCAATACTTAAATAATATTTTTCTCCTGCAGAAATAACTTCATTCAAATGTGCAGCATGCTTATGCTGCATTTCATGCTCACGATATTTTGCTTTCGGATGTATTTTTATTAATTCAATTAATGCAGATGAACCATCGCCGGTAACAGCTAAATAATCTTTTAAAATTAATCCGGTTATTTTTCCTTTTTCTTCATCGGGATAGCGAACATGAAAAACGCTAAACTCAGATAAATTAATTAATTGCTGAAGTATATAATCAAATGGCATGTAAGCATGATATTGACGAAGCTGATTTTCATTTTCAATTTTCCTAAACATCAAAGCATGCATACCAACCTGAGGTTTTGTAATAAAAGGATATTTTATATTTGCCTGCTCAATTTTTTTAATAAGTTTGCACACATCTTCATTAGAGGTTATACATAAAGTTGCAGGATAATATTTTTTTGGCAATTGCTCATACATTTCTTTTTTACTTTCACCTTCAAAGCCCGAAAATTCTAATGTTGGATTAACCGGAGAAAAAAACCAAAATGCCTTTGCTTTTACAGCATAATAAATCCATGCAAAGCAAAGCGGTGCATAGATTATGTAAAAAGGCCAAAGTTCCCAATGAGTAAGTTTGTGAAAAAATCGTTTCAACAAATGATTTTTAAAACGGCAAAAATAAGCGGTTGAATTTTAGTAGCTTTTTTATTAACTACAAATTAGTATTTCAATTTTTGTACGATAAATATAAACGCAATAAAAATTTGGTGAATAAAGAATTGAATATAAAGAATGCGACCTTTGCGAGTGTAAAAAATGATGTTATAAAACAGGAGTGTGTGCTGAGAATGATTTTTAATGATTTAATAAAAGAAATTTTAATTAATGAATATCACAAAAAATTCTATTCGTTTACACGCTTCTGCAAAAGGAGTTATCACACATTTTTTGTATTTACCCGGAAATAACCGCGTTGAAAATGTTGTAAAAAGAATTGAAAATTTAAATGAACAGGAAGTTGATTTGTGCATGGAAAAAGTTATGAAAAATTTTGCTGCACGCCATCGTAATATTGAAAAAACTTTTTTAAATCATTTCAGCAGAATCGAAGATCAGTACGGAAAAAATCTTGAGCATTTTTCTTTGCAAAAAAAATTATTGCTTGGCGCCTTTTTTACAAAAGAATATTCTATTCAGGCTGCGGCTTTGTTTAATCCATCCATCGTTCCGCATCCTGATCAAACAAATTTAAAACCCGGCAAACAACGATTTGTAATGAGTTTGCGAGCTACAGGCGAAGGTCATATTTCTTCAATCGTTTTTCAAACCGGTGTTGTTGATACTGAAGCAAACATCAGACTGGATAAGACTTTTGGCTATTTTACCTGTTTGGAAAAAAAAGATAATACAATTTATACCAAAGATTTTGTTTGTAAACGTGCAGTAACTTTTTCATCATTCAATAAAACTGTTTTAGATGTTTTGCCAGCTTCATTTACTTCTGCTGAAGTTCAATTAATTTTTAAATCAATCGCACCTCATGATCCGTTATTGAATGATTCAATTTCAATAATCGAAAATATTTTAGATACAAATTATGAATTAGAAAATTCATCGTATTTGCCCATCAATGAAAAGGTAATTTTTCCAAATGCAAAAGCAGAAAAAATGGGAATGGAAGATGTGCGGTTTGTACTATTTAATGATGAAAAAGAAGGTTGTTATTACGGCACTTACACTGCTTATGACGGCTGGCACATAAAAACACAATTGATAGAAACAAAAGATTTTATTGATTTTAAAACTCGCACTTTATACGGCGCAGCAGTTTCAGATAAAGGCATGGCATTATTTCCTGAAAAAATAAATGAAAAATATGTGATGATATCGAGACAGGGCGGAGAAAAAATAAACATCATGTTTTCGGATAATCTATATTTCTGGGAAAATTTTCAAGTGTTGATGGAGCCGCGCTACACGTGGGAATTAGTGCAGTTGGGCAATTGTGGCTCGCCAATCAAAACAGAAAAAGGCTGGTTGTTACTAACGCACGGCGTAGGCGCAATGCGCACTTATGTAATAAGTGCAATTTTACTTGACCTGCATGATCCTTCAAAAATTATTGGAAGATTAAACAGACCATTAATTGAAGCAGATGAAAATGACCGCGAAGGTTATGTCCCCAATGTTGTTTATACCTGCGGCTTAATGCGTCATGAAAATTTGTTGATTATTCCTTATGCAGTTTCAGATTCTGCCACAGCATTTGCAACGGTAGAATTGAATGAACTTTTAAATGAAATGGAAGATGAATATTAGTTGTGTGAAATGGAAAATATTTTATTGGTTGATTTTAAATTTTATTTTGATTGCAATTACAAAATCTTTATTTGCTCAACAAACAAATTTTGCAAATAAAACATTAGTTAATTTAAACCATCTCAATCATTTATACACACCAATTATTTTTGAAGAAGGAACAAAAGCCGGCGGAATTTATATTTATTCAGAAGCGCCCGATTATCGTTTAACAGATGCCGCAAACGAGGGTTTTACTTGTGTTGATGATGTAGCAAGAGCTGCTTTAATTTACTTAAGAAGTTCAACATTTTTTGCTGATACAGCTATTCAATCAAAGGCAATTAACTTACTAAAATTTATTGTGAAAATGCAATCTTCCAATGGATATTTTTATAATTTTTTATTTAAAAAGGGATCAATAAATAAAACCGGCGCTACAAGCATCAATTGTGCGGATTGGTGGTCGTGGCGCGCACTGCAAACACTTACAGAAGCGGAACCATGCGTAAAAAATATTGACTTAGAATTATATAATAAAATTGACGTTGCCATAAATAAATTAATTGCACAAATAAAAATTGATTTTGTAAATCTGCCTCAAACAACAAAAATTGTAAATGGAATAATTGTTCCAACATGGTTGCCTGCAGGCAGCGGCACAGATCAATCTGCGGTGCTAATTATTTCACTCATTTCTTATTGCACTACACACAACGACAATGCTATAAAAAATTATATAAGAAAATTGGCGGAAGGAATTTTATTAATGCAGGTTGGCGATGCAACTCATTTCCCGTACAATTCTTTTTTAAGTTGGGAAAATACCTGGCATGCTTACGGAAATATTCAGGCTTATGCATTAATGCGTGCGGGTATTTTTTTAAATGATTCTCAGTACATGAAAAAAGCAATGGAGGAAGTTGATAACTTTTACCCATGGCTTTTAAAGAACGGTTTTATTTCTTCTTTTACAATTGATAAAAAGAAAAATGTTTTTAAAATAATCAGGCAAAAAAAATATGATCAAATTGCCTACGATATTGAACCAATGTTTTTTGCTGCGGCTGAAGCATACAAATTAACAAAGAAAAAAAAGTATGCTGATATTGCTGGAAGCCTTGCTGCATGGCTATTTGGCGAGAATGACGCAAACGTTAAAATGTACAATATTAACACCGGAATTTGTTTCGACGGAATTAAATCGCCTAAAGTAATTAATAAAAATTCCGGTGCTGAATCTACCATCGAAGCGCTGCTTATTTTACAACAAGTTGAAAATTGTGCTGCAATAAAACTTGCATTAAATAAATATAGAAAACCGTAAAATCTTCCAAAAAAAATTATAAGTTCAACCAATAAAAATCTCTTTAAAAATTAGTAAAATATCTTGAGCGGTTGATTTTTAGATCACGCAAAATTCCTGACTTTGGATTAAGTGTTATGCTGAACGATTTGAATTGACCAATCTGTAAATTTATTGCCATTTGCCAGCAATGCATTTCGCGCGTAATGAACATAGAAATTGTTTGAATTGTGCCGCTGCGAAAATCGAAATAAGTGCTGCCGCCGATTTTCCATTTTGGCGTTAAACTAAAATCGCCATTTAAATTTATGTTTGTTGTTACCTGCGTTGTTGTCTGAAAATTTGTTGTGATTGCTTTATAATAATTCAGAGAGAAAGATAATTGAAGCGTCCATGGAATATTAAAGTCAACAAAATCTGCCGGGTTTTGGCGAACATAATCTAACTCGCGCTGTTGCTCATCAGGCGTTAATGTTTCATCTTCTGGTAAACGCTCCTGATCGGTGCGTTTATCTTTCGATTTACTTTTTAAAGATGTAGAAATAGCCAACATTCCATTTGTAAATCTCGCTAATTTTCCATCTTTTATTAAAAACTGATTGATGTCGCGACCAAGCGTATCTGTTTTATAAGGATCAAGTATTGCCGAGCCTGTGATATTAATTTTATCAAATAAAGTGCTGTGCAAATTCAAACTGAATGGTGATAATTTTAATGCGTTTGAACTATCCGGAAAAAAATTGTAACCGCTGCTGATGCTCAATCCGTCAATTAAACGTACTTTTTTTAAGCCGCCGTTGGAAGTATCTTTTTTATTCTTCACTTTCATTTCAAGTAAATTATCAATGCCAAAATTTACGCCTCCAAACCTGCCTTCAGAAAAAGTAGTAAATAGACCGCTTAATTCCGGAACTCTGTAAAAATTATTTTTGGTGGAATCTATTTGTACAGTTTGATAATATTTGCTTACAAAATCCGGCTTAAAGTTTAAGCTAACAAAAGGTTTTATTTCGTGCCGGATAGCTGTAATATTTTTTGATTTTGGAAAATTAAATGTTCCAAAAATTCTGGTGTTGAATGAAAGCCCGAAGCTCATTTCTCTTGCTGCATAAAAACCTCTTTGAATTGAAGTATCCACTTTTTTCGAATTTTCATTCCACGAAAAAATATTCTTTTGCCCGAACCAGCGTTCGGCATATGAAACGGAAGGCGAAATTAAAAGCGGACCAATCGGTGGCAAAGATAAACTGATAGGAATATTGTGGTCAACGCCCCATTGTGCAGTATCGAGCAAATGTTTAAAACGAAAAGCCGTAGTGTCGTAAAAAGAAAACTGATTTAATAAAGTTCCCGTATAAGAAATGCCTAATTTTTCATACCATTTTGGCTGGCCTATTTGTTCTTTTTTTTGAAAAGGATAAATTGTTGCAGCATTAAAATTTACAGTCGGCAAACGAATGTTTATTAAATGATCTATATTATTTTGATCGTGATTGGCAGCAAGGGAAAGATTATATTTTCCCTGATCCCACGTCTTTGCATATGTAATTGAAGAGCTTTGCTGGTTTCTATAATTTTGATCAGCATTATTAGGAACAAGCTGATTAAATTTTGTACTTCCCGCATTTACACTTGCCGAAAAACTGGTGCCAGGTCTTGCTTTCGTATTCATTGAATGACTCCAGTTTATTTGAAAAATAGAAGATTCGGTAAACTCTTCTTTGCTTACAAAACCCTGGTTAAGTATTTTACTTTTTTGAATAGAAAGATCTAGATTTCCCTGGTATTTATATCGTTTATAATATTTGGGATTAATGTCCAAAGTCCATCCGCCGTAACTGTATAAATTTGCTCTTGTAGTTACATCCCAATAATCGCTGAGCACCTGGTAATAACCAAGATTTTCTAAGCCTAAACCGTAACCGTCATTCGACGTAAAACTTGGCGGCAAAAGTCCTGAATGCCTTCCGCGTTCCAAAGGATAAATTCCAAACGGAATAGGAATAGGAATTGGCACACCTTCAAACTCAGGAAATGCGGGTCCGCTAACTGCAAATTTATTATTAATTAATTCTAATTTTCTTGCGCGAATATCAAAATGCGGCGTATCTAAATTGCAGGTTGTAAAACGGGCGCGATAAGCAAAAGCAATATCTTTGGTTACTTTTTTTACGGTTTGTGCATTTACAAAAATTTCACCTTCGTTATAATAAGTATTTTTGCTTAAACCTTTTTGTGATTTTAGATTAAAGTTAATTGTATCGCTGATAGAAGTAGAACCTTGCTGCGTAATTTTTGGTTTACTTAAAGGATTATTCGCAGTGTCCGTTCCGCCGTAAGCCGTTACTGTTTGCGTTTGCTGATTGTAATGAATAGTTGCAGCATTCAATTCAATATCTTTATTTTTCGTATTTGCATTTCCGTATAAAAAAAATTGTTTGGATGGAATCATTAATATGCCCGAATCTGCTGCAGAATAATCTATTGGCGAACTAAGCGAATCTTTTGAAACAAGTAAAGTATCAACAGTAATAATTTTTACTGAAGTATCTTTTTTATGAATGGAAGTATCTGTTGTTAATTTTATTTTTGCAGTGTCTTTTTTATTAATCGAAGTATCTGTTGCTGAATTTATTTTTGCATGATTAGGAATTGAAGAATCTTGTGCAGGAATTGTATCAGTTAATTGTGTTAATGATTTGAAAAATTGTTTGCAGCGGTTATTGTTTGCGTTTATTTGAAACGTTATAAACAACAGCAGCGTTAAACCAAGCCCTGTAAAAAAAGTTTTTATACTAACTTTACCACGATTCATGATAGTAAATCAAAAATAGGTTTTAATAAATATACGAATTGTGAGAAAACCCTTAATGATTAGTGAATATGCTTAGAAAAATTTTTATTACCGCACCATTAACTTTGGTGTTTATTGCAATTGCTTCTTTTACTGTTTCGCCCTTGCAATCTCAAAAACCGGTTTTAAAAACAATAATTATTGATGCAGGTCATGGCTTGCCCGATCCCGGCGCAGAAGGCAAATACAGTACAGAAGCGGATCTTACACTTGCCATTGCTTTAAAACTCGGCCAGCAATTACAAAGTGTTTTGCCTGATTGTAAAATACTTTATACAAGAACAGATCGCAATTTGCCCAACGGACTTTCTGATTTAGTTGCTGCAAACCGTTACCGGGCACAATTTGCAAATCAAAATCATGGAGATCTTTTTATTGCCATTCATTGCAACGATACGCGGCCCGAATACCACAGCGAGTTTACAGGATATAAAACTGAAACTTATCATAAACATGGTAAAAAATATACCAGAAAAATAAAACAGTATCGTTATTGGACTACACCAAGCGAAACAATCGGCACTGAAACTTATGTTTGGGCAGTAGGCAAAAATGATTCAAAAAAAGATTTTGTAAGTTCAAACGACAGCGATGAATTATATGGAGAAAAAGCAGATAGTTCTGCAAATTATTTCGATTCGCCCGATGCTAAAATTCTTGCATCTTTAAAAACAAAAAGGTATTTTGATCGTAGTTTGCTTTTGGCAAATTATGTAGAAGATGAATTTACAAAAGAAGGTCGCGAAAGCAGAGGCGTTAAGCAACGCGATTACGAAGGTATTTGGGTTTTGCAAGCTACCGCAATGCCGAGCATTTTGGTGGAAACCGGTTTTATAAGTAACCCGGATGAAGAAGATTATTTAAACAGCGATAAAGGACAAAACGAAATTGCTTATGCTATTATGCGCGCAGTTTTACGTTATAAAACAGGCATTGAAAATAATGGCTCTAATGGCAGCATTTCGGCACAGCAATAAATTGTTTAGATAATATTATCTGCATTTATTTTTATTCGTTTTTACAATTTGCATACTGCAATTAAACAATAAAAAATTTGATCTGCGCAATTTAACACGCCCCGTTTTAATTTAAACAAAAATAATCTCAATGCAAATCAGTTTTCATGTTAAATAAGAGCGGCTATCTTAAAATATTTTCAATTCATCAACTAAACAAATATTCAATATCTTCTCGGGTGAGAGATTTTACAAAGCCGCTGTCATCTGTAATTAAATCGGCAGCAAGCATCCGTTTTTTTTCCTGCAGTTTTAAAATTTTATCTTCAACACTGTCTTTACAAATCATGCGATAAGCAAAAATATTTTTGGTTTGTCCAATGCGATGTGTGCGGTCAATTGCCTGTTGTTCAACCGCCGGATTCCACCACGGATCAACAATGTAAACATAATCTGCAGCAGTTAAATTTAATCCCACGCCGCCGGCTTTTAAGGAAATTAAAAACACTCTGCAATTCTCTTCATTTTGAAAACGCTGAATTGCTTTTTCTCTATCCTGCGGCGAAGTGCTGCCATCAAAATATTCATAATCTACGCCAAGTTCATTCAATTTTCCTCTTATCAAAGCAAGCATTCCTAAAAATTGGGAGAACACCAAAGCCTTGTGGTTACTGATATTTTCGGTAATTTCTCTGCCAATTTCTTCGAGCTTTACAGAAACATTCGGAAATTTTTCTTCATCTTTCATTATCGCGGGGCTATCGCAAATTTGACGCAGCTTCATCAATCCTTGTAAAATAGTAAGCTGCGATTTTTGCACACCTTGCTCTTCAACAACACCTAAAATTTTATCACGGTAATCATTGCGATAAGCATCATAAATTTTTCTTTGTTCTTCAGCCATTTCACAAAATAAAATTGTCTCAATTTTTTCAGGCAAATCTTTTGCAACCTGTTCTTTTGTTCTGCGTAAAATAAACGGATATAATAATTTTCGCAAATGGTCTTTCTGCTCCTTCTCACCAAATTTATCGATTGGCACAGCAAATTCATTTTTAAAAAAATCCATGCTGCCGAGCATTCCCGGGTTTAAAAAATTCATCTGCGCATAAATATCGAATGTATTATTTTGCAAAGGAGTGCCGCTCAAACACAGTCTGTTAGCAGCTCTCAGCAAACACGCAGCTTTTGCAACTTTACTTCCCGGATTTTTTATTGCCTGGCTTTCATCCAAAACCACATAATCAAAAGGCACTTCAACAAATTGTTTTATATCGCTGCGCAAAGTTCCGTATGTTGTAATTATAATATCAATTTCCTGATTAACTAAAGTATCTTTTGTTCTTCCGCCGCCGTGATGAATATAATATGTGAGTGATGGCGTAAACTTTTTTATTTCATTTTCCCAGTTGTACATCAGCGTTGTTGGGCAAACAACCAGCGCTTTTATTTTGCCTTGTTTTGTTTTGAGATGATGCAAAAAAGATAATGCTTCAATTGTTTTTCCAAGTCCCATATCATCCGCTAAAATTCCGCCCCACTGCACTTCGCTTAAATAATTCAACCATTGGAAACCGGAAGTTTGATAAGGCCGCAAAATATTTTTTAAATGAACCGGCGGTTCTATTTGCGCAATGCCATAATTTTCTTTTAGCTTCTCATATTTTTCTTCTAATTTAAAAACAAGTTCTTCTTCATTGCGTTGCTCGTACAATTCTTCAATCACACTAAAATGATATTTGCTCAGCTTCATATTCTCTGCCTTTCCATCGCCAACACGAAAAAGCAATGAATATTTTTTTATCCATTCTTCAGGCAAAATTCCTAAAGTTCCATCCTGCAACTGAACATATTGCTGCTTATTTGCCAATGCTTTTTTTACATCTGCAACCATAACTTTTTGCTCGCCAAAATGAATATCAACTTTTGCATCAAACCAATCTGTGTGGCTGCTGATATAAATTTTTGTGGAAGGTTTTGCAGTGTTGAAACGAAAATTTTTCAGCGCGTCAAAACCTGCAACAGGCACATTCATTTCGTTCACTGCATCAATAAATAAAAAGAACCAATTATTTTTTAAAACCTCCGTTCCTTTCAATGCAAGCGCGCCGCTGCCTTCGGGATGAATAAAATTTGAATGAAGATTTTCAATCTTTTTTATGAAAGAATGTTCCTCTTCAAGGTTGCGGTGAATAACCAGCAATTTATCCTGCGCAGGTAAAATTATTTTTTCTTTATCGGTTTGTTTTACAGCATAATTTAAATAAATAAACACGGGCTGAAACAACAAATAATCGCCTTTTTCTTTCAGCAATATTTTTATTTGCGGCTTCAAATCTTTTACTTCTTCTTTTTTTATATTGCTGAATTGCACATTATATTCTTTCGATAAAGGCAACACAAAAGATTGCAGTTTTTCATTCCATTCTTCCAACGAAAAAATTATTTTTCCTGACGGAAGAAACTTTTCAATCAACAAAACATCTTCCGGTTTTTGCCACAAATAAAATTGATCTTCTATTTGAAAAAATAAAGAAGATGAAAGCTGATTATCGGCAATATTTTTTTCGCCGAGCGGCGTTTTTATTGCGCAGATAATTTCATATTCTTTTTCATTAAAATTAACTGCAAATTCAGGCGTAATAAAATTGATGGAACAATTGGCGCTTCGTAAATTATTTGTTTGAAAAGTTTTATGATGCGGCAAATAAAATGTAAAATTATTTTGCGCAACATCAGTAAATAATTTTTTGCATTTCGGATGAAGATATTCTATGATTAAATTGCGCGTTTCTTCAGGCAATTCATCATCATGCTGCTGAATAATATTTTCCCAAATTCCGCTGAAAGGCGAGTTGCGATTGAGATAACGATTTACTTCGCCCGGTAATAGTTTTCTTACTTGTTGAATAATTAATTTATCATTTTCATCAAATAATTCTGTGTTCACAAATTTTGCAAGATCTATCCGTTCAACTTTGCCAATAAATGCATTATTTTCTTCATTAGCTTCGCCCTGCACAGCATCAATTTGTACATAAGGATATTGATGCGCATTGTAACTTATAACAATTCCTAATTTAAATTTTGATTTTACAGATTCTTCATCTTCATCAATCATTACCATTTCCTCAACAGGCTTCGGCCGCAGTGGTGCTGCATTTGGCGCTACACGTTGAATAGAATTATCAAGCACGCGCAAAAAAGGTTTGCCATCTTTGTAAGTAAATTCAAATTTATCTTTTATATCATCTTTTAAAGAATAACCGTAAAGTGCTAATAACTTATCTTTTTCTTTATCCCAGTTTCTGATGCTGTCGAAATAATTTGGTCCGTAATTATTTAAAAGTTGCAATAAAACAATTTCTTTATGCACGCAAAGCGGATGTTTATTATCACTGCTGCAGGGGCAGCTTGTATCAAAATTTCGCTCTTCATTTTTTTGAATAACAACCGTAAATTTTTTAGATTCGTATTCCACTTCCGCAGTTACTCTTTCATCTTTTGCAGAAATAATATTTGCTCTTGAACTGCGTAAAAAATTCTCTGCCGCTGCATAACTTTCAGGCGCAGCCAGCACGCGTATTATCTTTAATTCAAGCTGCTTCATTTTTATTACAGTATGCCGTTGATCGTAAGTAAGGTCTTTTTCACCTAACAAATTTTTATCAAGTAATTCCTGTAACTGAAATAATGCAGCAGATTCGTGGCGGCAAATATCACCTAAATTATAAGGACAAGCACAGCGCACCGACACTGTTTTGGGGTCTTTAAATTTGCTTACGTGCACTTTGTAATAAGTTGAATAAATATCATCTTTTACACGAAAACTTACTGCACCAAGCAAATCATCATATTCAATTAATTCTACATTACCGAGCGAATGTATTTTTTTTCCGCGGCGAATAACTTCATCAGTGCCGTTATTATAAATATATTTTACGAGATATGGTAGAGCCAAGCGATTGTAAATTTTATAGTTGAAAGTTCATTGTTGATGGAAAAACATTTATCTATGAACAATGACTCTCGTTCAAAAAAGAACAATTTGCAAAAGTAAAACAATTATATGCAGCATGAAAAAAGAAACGCAAAATTTATGAATGAAAGGTTTGTTAAGAATTTTTTCTAAGGCACATAAATGCGTATGAAGCATGGTTGCGCTATTGCGAGCGGAGTGAAATAATCTGTTATATTTTTGTTCAACAATAAAGTGCTTTTTTTTGATTGATGAAAAAAAATGTTTAAT
The DNA here is from genome assembly GCA_051004255.1 of Chitinophagaceae bacterium. Classification (GTDB taxonomy): domain Bacteria; phylum Bacteroidota; class Bacteroidia; order Chitinophagales; family Chitinophagaceae; genus JBPCKN01. Next base: position 92,941 of record JBPCKN010000017.1, read on the forward strand.
TTTTTGCTATGAATAAACTTGAAAATTATGTGTTTGGAAAATGGATAACCGGCGATGGCGAAGGGCAACCATTAACTAACGCTGTTACAGGAGAGGTGATAACTTATGCAACAACAAATGGATTAGATTTTAAATCTATTTTAAATTTTGCAAGAACAAAAGGCAATCCCGCTTTACGGAAAATGAGTTTTCAGCAAAGAGGATTAATGCTGCGTTCATTGGCTTTGCATTTGCGAAATCATCTTGAAAAATTTTATGAAATAAGTTACAAAACCGGCGCCACAAAAGCCGATAGCTGGGTTGATATTGAAGGCGGAATTGGCAATTTATTTTCGTATGCTTCTTTGCGCCGAAAATTTCCCGATGAAAGTTTTTGTCTGGATGGCGAGCCGCACAATTTAAGCAAGAATAATTCCTTCATGGGTCATCACATTATGGTGCCAAAAGAAGGAACGGCGATTCATATTAATGCATATAATTTTCCGGTGTGGGGAATGCTCGAAAAAATTGCAGTTAATTTATTGGCTGGTGTTCCGGCAGTAGTAAAGCCTGCAACTATCACGAGTTTTTTAACCGAAGCTGTAGTAAAAGAAATTGTTGCATCAAACATTTTGCCGGAGGGTGCGCTGCAACTAATTTGTGGCTCTGTTGGAGATATGCTTGATTATGTTACTTCGCAGGATGCAATTACTTTTACAGGTTCTGCGCCAACAGGATTAAAAATTAAAAGCAATCCAAATATTTTAAAACAAAATGTTTCCTTTACAATGGAAGCAGATTCGCTTAACTGCATTGTGCTTGGTGAAGATGTTACTTCAAACATGCCTGAGTGGGAAATTTTTATTAAAGAAATTAGAAAAGAAATTACTTCAAAATGCGGACAAAAATGTACAGCCATTCGCAGAATTTTCGTTCCTGAAAATAAATTAGAAGATGTACAAATCGCACTGGGAAAGGCTTTGATGCAAACAACCATCGGCAATCCGCTGAATGAAAAAGTAAGAATGGGTTCGCTTGCGGGAGTTCAACAAAGAGAAGAAGTAAAAAAGCAAATTCAAAAATTGCTTGCTTCATCACAAATTATTTATGGTTCTTTGGATAGTGTTGAGGTGATTGGTGCCAATGCAATAAAAGGTGCTTTTATAAGCCCAATATTATTGTTGAATGAAAATCCATTTGCTTCAAATGCAGTGCATGAAGTGGAAGCATTTGGTCCGGTTTCAACTTTAATGCCGTATAAAAATTTTGATGAAGCAATTCAATTAGCAAAAAAAGGAAAAGGTTCTTTGGTATCAACCATTGTAACTGCGGATAATAAAACTGCAAAAAAATATGTGCTGAATGCAGGAACTTTTCACGGAAGAATTTTAATCTTAAATAATGAATGCGCTAAAGAAAGCACGGGACATGGTTCTCCGCTGCCTTTGCTCATTCACGGCGGACCCGGTCATGCCGGCGGCGGCGAAGAAATGGGTGGCGTTCGCGGCGTTAAACATTATATGCAGCGCATCGCAATCCAAAGCTCGCCAACAACTATAACTGCCATCAGCAATGTGTTTCAGCAATATGCAAAAGGAAATACAAGCACGATTCATCCTTTCAAAAAATATTTTGAAGAGTTGAAAATTGGCGATCAAATCATCACAGAAAAAAGATTGATATCTTCTGAAGATATTGAAAGCTTTGCTTATTTAAGCGGAGATCATTTTTATGCGCATTTAAAAAGCACCGATTTTACTGACACCATGTTTGAAAACCAAGTTGCACATGGATATTTTATCATGAGCGCTGCTGCAGGCTTGTTTGTTGACAGCTATGAAAAAAATCCTGTGTTATTGAATTATGGAATTGATGAATTACGATTTACAAAACCAGTTTATCCGGGCACAGAAATTTATATACGATTTACTTGCAAAGAAAAAATTATGCAGGAATTAAAAGTTTCAAATCCTGATGTGCCGTTTGTAAAAGGAATGAATATTCCTAAAGGCATCGTAAAATGGCTAGTAGAAATTTTAGATGAAACATATGAAATGGTTGGCATTGCAACAATTTTAACAATGGTGCGAAAAAGAGAATGATTTGGTAATTTGAGACTAATGATGAAAATTTAATACTGTTTTAAAATTCGGAGTTATAATTTTTTTCTAATACCAAAGATTTAAAAAAATATTTATTCAACAATTAGTTGTTTAATTCTCACATTCAAAACTTTTTGTAAACTTGCTGCATGATAGAACAAATTAACAACGGCCATGTAAAAACAGAAAGAGAGCACGGCATTACAACCATCGAATTTTTTCATCCGCAAAGCAATTCGTTGCCGACAAAAATTTTAGAAACTTTAGCGCAGGACATTCACAGCGAAGGGTTGAATGCAAATACTAAAGTGATCATTCTTCGCTCTGCCGGCGAAAAAACTTTTTGTGCGGGCGCTTCTTTTGATGAACTTGCTGCAATTAAAAACGAAGAACAGGGATATAAATTTTTCAGCGGATTTGCACATGTAATTAATGCGATTCGAAAATGCCCGAAGCTTATTATTGCGCGTGTTCATGGCAAATGTGTGGGTGGCGGTGTTGGTCTCGTTGCTGCTGCGGATTATGCTATTGCGGTGGAAGGTGCTGAAATAAAATTGAGTGAGCTTGCTTTAGGAATTGGTCCTTTTGTGGTTGGCCCCGCTATTGAAAGAAAGATCGGTTTATCTGCATTTAGCCAGCTTGCAATTGATGCTTCAATGTGGCGTAATGGCGACTGGGCGCGGCGTAAAGGATTATTTGCCGAACTGCATCCAACAGTTGAAAGTATGGAAGAATCTATTGCACGCTTATCCAATTCACTGGCACATTTTGATATAAATGCAACGCATCAATTAAAAAAAATGTTATGGCAAGGCACAGAACATTGGGATGAATTGCTGCATGAAAGAGCCTCTATCAGCGGAAAATTAGTGTTAGGAAATTTCGCTAAAGAGTTTATACAAAAATTTAAAGCGAAAGCTGCTAAGTGAAAAAAGACATTTCTTTTAGCGAGGAAAATTTTCATTCGCTTTGCGATAAGCTTGCAAAAAAAGATAACGATCTTAAACAAATTATTCAGCAACATGGTTATCCTCCTTTATGGAGCCGCAAACCTTGCTTCGAAACTTTAATACATTTTATTTTAGAACAGCAGGTTTCGCTCGCTTCTGCAAAAGCCGCATTACAAAAATTGAAATTATTTGTTGGTGAAATTACTCTTGAAAAAATTTTATTACTAACTGATGAAGAAATGAAAGCCTGTTATTTTAGCAGGCAAAAAATTATTTATGCAAGAGCGCTGGCAACTTCAATTAAAAATGGAGGATTGATAATGGAGAATTTACATCAATTATCTAACGAAAAAATAAGAACCGAATTAAAAAAAATAAAAGGTATTGGTGATTGGACGGTGGATGTTTTTTTGATGATGAGCCTGCATCGCTGCGATTGCTTTGCCATCGGGGATATTGCTTTGGTTAAAAGCATAAAAGATGTAAAAAAATTGTCGGGTGATGCAACTAAAGAATCAATTTTACAAGTTGCACAAGCATGGAAACCTTACAGAACAATTGCTGCATATTTGCTTTGGCATAATTATCTTGAAAAAAGGAATTCAAAAAGAATTGCTGAATAGAATTGTTGCAGTACAAGAGTGCGACGCAACATAAGCTGCATAAGGGTTTCAGCAGTTGGGTAAAAAAACTTTTTTTATAAATCATCGTACTCATACAATTCATCTATGTGTGTGCCCGGCGGCATTTCAAAAATTGATTTTATTAATCCGTTTTTTAAACCATACACCCAGCCGTGCAAAAAAGGGCGCTGTTCCAGCTTCCATGCACGCTGAACAATAGATGTTTTTGCAAGATGCATTACCTGTTCTTTTACATTTAATTCTACTAAACGATCTTCACGTTTTTCTTCATTTTTTATTGCATTTAATTCACTGCGATAAAGGCGATAAACATCTTTTATATTTCGCAGCCACATGTTTAAAACATAATTATAATCGTGGTTCGTTATTGCGGCTTTTATACCGCCGCAACCGTAATGCCCGCAAACAATTACATGATTTATTTTAAGATGATTTACAGCAAAATCTAAAACGCTTAACAGGTTTACATCGGTATGCACAACAAGATTAGCAATGTTGCGATGCACAAAAATTTCGCCGGGTTGCGTGCCGGTAATTCTATCGGCGGGCACACGGCTATCGCTGCAACCAATCCATAAAAATTCGGGCGTTTGCAAGCGCGAAAGCCGCTCAAAATATTGCGGATCTGTTTTTATAATTCCGCTTGCCCATTCTTTATTGTTCAGTAAAAGCTTCTCGTAACTTTTCATAAATAATTTTTTATGTACCCAACTGCATTGCTACTATTAAACTTCGTTGCCACGCTCGCTTGTACGCTTTGTTATTTATTGAGCAATTATCAAAAGTTTGAAGAAAAGTCCCTCTCCGCGAGGAGAGGGATTTAGGGCGAGGCGTTTTAAACATTTAATCCGCCGCAAACACTTATCACTTGCCCGGTAATATAGGAACTTAAATCGCTTGCAAGAAATAATGTTGTGTTTGCAATTTCTTCAGCTTTTCCAAATCTTCCCAAAGGAATTTTTTTTAGAAATTCATCGGCAGCATTTCCTTCTTTTAAATAATGCGTCATGTCTGTTTCAACAAAACCAGGCGCAATTGCGTTGCAGCGGATGTTGCGGCTTCCCAATTCCAATGCAACCGATTTTGTAAAGCCAATAATTCCTGCCTTACTTGCTGCATAGCTTGCCTGGCCTGCGTTTCCGCGCATACCAACAATTGAACTCATATTAATTATACTACCTTTTTTTGCTTTCATCATCGGGCGAATTACCTGCTTTGTGATATTAAAAACACTCTTTAAATTTGTTGTTATTACTTCATCCCATTGCTCTGGTGTTAAACGAAGCAGCAAATTATCTTTACTAATTCCGGCATTGTTTACGCAAACGTCTATCGTTCCGAATTCTTTCAAAATATCATTTACAAAACTTTCGCATTGCTTAAAATCGCTTGCGTCGCTTCTATATGCTTTTGCTTTTACACTAAAATCGGTTTGTAATTTTTTTTCTAATTGCGCAGCTTTTTCTGCGCTGCTATCACTTACATAACTAAAAACAACATGGGCGCCATTTTCTGCAAGCTTAACTGCAATTGCTTCTCCAATGCCACGTGCAGCGCCGGTTACAATACAAATTTTATTTTCGAGTAATTTCATTTTATACATTTATGATGGCGCTAAGATATAATATTTTGAATGTATAAATTGGGACAACAATGTCAGCGAATTACAAGAAAAGCGTTAAATAAAACATGCTTATTCTTCAGACCAAATTTTTGGATGATTTGCAAAATAAGGAAGCAAAAATTCTGCGCTTAAGCCGGTTATAACCGCAATTCCTATAAATAATCCGTTAAAGCCGGAAACAGCAGAAACATTTGTAGTAAATCTATTTGCATTTAAAACAATTACTATGCATATAATAATTAGTATAAGAAAAAAAATGCTAAACGTAAGATGAGTTTTGGAAGAAGATTTTGTGAGTAAAAAATAAATGAGTGCGGCAATCAGATGCGCAAGGCTTGTTGCAACAATTATCGTAAAAATATTTATGATTTCGGAACTGGAAAACTCGGTTAAGCTTCTGTAAATATAATTGTACACTAAATTTATGACCGTAGCTATTATAGCTGCAAATAGCCCGCCTAAGATAACCCTGGTAAAAAACGGTTTTTTAAAATCTGCGTCCATTTTGCATAATTTTTTTTATACCAATTTACCGAAAGAATAATGCCAAAAGAAAAAGCATTAATAAAACCAAAGTTAGTTTGAAATTGTAGTAAATATTCAACAATTTTTATTCTTAAATAAAAAAGAAGCCTAAGCTTCTTTAATAAAATTTAAATAGTTTAAAAAATTTAATTAGCTTTTTGCTTTCACTTCATCTACAATCAAACTCTGTACGCCGCCTTTTTCTGCGAAAGTGCCGGAAACAGTTATTTTTTCTCCAGCATGTTTTTTTGCTTCTGTGTAAGCGTCTTGCTTGTCGTGATTTTCAACCAATAAATACACTTTTCCATCGCTGGTTAAAATGCCCATTGGCGAGCCGCCTTTAATACACATATTAGCGCAATCTTTATGACCATTACCATGTGCTCCGTTTGACATGTAACAAGCCATATCAACCAATTCGCCGGATAAAGTCATAGCTTTTTTCTGCGCAGAAGAAGAAAAAGATAACGCAATAAAACCAATCATAAATAAACCTGTAATTTTTAATTTTTTCATATATAAAATTTAAGTGTAAAAATTTAGATAAGAGTATAAAATTAATGAAATTTAATGATGTTTTAATTACTTTTATTGATACCACCAAATTTCTGAAACAGCAGATAACTGCGATTGCGTTTTTTAAGAATAATTAAAAATCAGAGTAGTCTGTGGAGTGCATTAAAATGCTATCAATATGCGAAACAGAAACGTTGTTTTCGTACTTTGGATCCGATGAAATTTCTTTCCATTTTGCATCAGCACCAAAATTTTTCCAATGTGCATCCCTTACTTCAACGGTTTCGAATGAAGTCATGTACATTAAATCAGGCATGCGGCTTCCGGAAATAACTTTCGCATAAAAAATAGCATTAAAACCTAACCGTTTAAAAATTTCCGTTTCGCCTGCTTCATTAAACATTTGCAATTTTTTTGCGAGCAAATTCTCAGTCGGACTTTCGTAATCTCTCAATTCAAAAATCCTTTCAACAGATTTAGAGGATGGAAAAATAAAATGACCTTGAACCGGCATTGCTTCCAATAAAACTGATTCAACTCTTTCAAACGGTGGATGATCTGCGGCAGCTTCAATAAAATTTTTACCTGTTAACGTGTAAACATCATCTTTATTTAATTTGTCAGTCAGTTTCATCCATTCATCGCTTGAATTAAATGGAATAAAAACATAAATTTTTTTTATTGCAGACGTATCGTTTGCAAGCGGTTTAAAAACACCAACTTTTAAAATGCCTGCACGGTGCAATGCAGGTAAATAAGCGTTTTTTAAAAATTCATCAACCTGCTGAATTTGCTCATTATTTTTTAACTGATAGATTTTTATTTGATAAAAATCTTTTTGGTTATTTGCGCTGTAAGCAAATTGTGCAGTTGCCAAAGAACAAAAGATCATCAACAATAAATAGCCATAAATCTTCCTGTAACTTTTTTTTTGCATAATTGTGATTTTTGAAAAAATAAAATTTATTGATCTATAAAAAAATCCGATACACAAAAAAGCTCATTAAATAAGCAAGCGCCGTCATGTAAACGAATTGTATTATTGGCCATTTCCAGGTTCGTGTTTCTCTTTTTACCACAGCAAGTGTGCTCATACATTGCATTGCCAAAACATAAAAAACCATTAAAGATAATGCAGTTGGCAAAGTATAAACTTTTGTTCCGTCCTCACGAACTGCACTTTGCATTTTTTGTTTTAAAGTTGCATTGTCTTTTTCTTCCACGCTGTAAAGCGTTGCCATCGTTCCCACAAAAACTTCTCTTGCAGCAAAAGAAGTAATTAATGCAATGCCAATTTTCCAATCGTAGCCTAAAGGTTTAATAACAGGCTCGATTGTTTTGCCTAAAATGCCGGCATAAGAGTTTTGTAATTTTTCAGAATTATATTGTTTAATAAGAATCTTTTTTGTCTCTTTATTTGTAGCATTTTTTTGCAACACTTCATATTTCTGCTCCACCTTTTGCATTCGCGATGAAGGTCCGTAGCTACTCAAAAACCAAAGCAATAAACTAATCATAATTATTACACGGCCCGCATCTGTAACAAAAATTTTTGCTTTTTGAATCATCGTAATGCCAACATTTTTCCAGCGCGGCGCACGGTAGCAAGGCAATTCAAGTATGAAAAAACTTTTTTCTTTTAAGCGAACAATCCACTTTAAAACATAACTAACGATTAAAGCCATAGCGGTGCCGAGTAAATACAAAGCCATCATCACCAAACCTTGTATGCTCAAAAAACCAAAATAATATTTATCAGGTACAACAAGCGCAATAAGAATTGTGTAAACCGGCAAACGTGCGCTGCAACTCATTAATGGTGTAACTAAAATTGTTATTAATCTTTCTTTTTTATTTTCAATGTTTCTGGCACTCATAATTGCAGGCACAGCACACGCAAACCCACTGATCATCGGCATTACGCTCTTTCCGTTCAAGCCAACTTTACGCATTAATTTATCACTCAAAAAACTTATGCGAGCCATGTAACCGGTGTCTTCAAGAATTGTTATCAATCCAAATAAGATCATGATTTGCGGAACAAAAACTAAAATACCATTCATGCCTGCAACCAAACCATTCACCAATAAATTGCTCCACCAAACTTGTGGTAAAATATTATTTAACCATGTGGTGAGTTGAGAAAAACTCCAGTCAATTGCATTCATTGGAAATTGTGCCAGCCAAAAAATGCTTTGAAATAAAAGAAATAAAACAATCAATAAAATAATGTAGCCCCAAACGCGGTGCAATAAAATATCATCTAATTTTTCGGTAAATAATTTTTTTTGAAGCGGATCAGGCTCAACAACATTTTGCTGCATCACTTGCCTGATGCGCGTATAACGTTGCATAATTTCTTCTGCCTGCGTTTTAGTATGATTGAATTTATTATCAATTTCTATTTGCTCAACTGCATTTTGCATGCCCGTAGTTAAAGGAAAATTTTCGTGATTAATAAGATAATGAATAGACGCATAATCGCTTAATTGCGGAAATAATTTTTGCACTTCATCAACCGACGATGAAGCCAGTTCTTTGTTTGAAATAAAGTCTAAAACCGGCGCATGAAATTGTTGTTTTGCAGTTTGCGCCAGTGTCTTTTTCAACTCGGAAATTCCTTTATTTTTTCGCGGATTCACAGCAACAACCGGAACGCCCAATTCTCTTTCCAAACCGGGCACATCAATTTCAATACCTTTTTTTCGTGCAATATCCATCATCGTTAAAGCCACAACCACAGGGCGTTTCAGGTCAATGATCTGTGTGCAGAATAATAGATTTCTTTTTAAATTACTTGCATCAGCAATTGACAAGATAATATCAGCATGCACGTCTTTGTCTGCATTCATCAAAACTTTGTAAGCAACCCATTCATCGCCGCGGCGCGGATATAAACTATATGTTCCGGGTAAATCAATCAGCGTTGCAGCAAGATCATTTTCAAGCAAATAATTGCCTGTTTTTTTATCAACCGTTACGCCGGGAAAATTGCTGACTTTTTGATTTAATCCGGTGAGTGCATTAAACAAAGAAGATTTTCCGCTGTTAGGATTTCCAACTAAAGCAATATGAATTTTTGATGCGGGCAATTAAATTTTTATCTGCAAAAATAAATAGCAAAAAAATTTTATCGTTACGAAATTGGGAGATTTGATTGCTGATAAATAGTTTTTAAACTTAATAATGATTTTTAAACATCGCTTTATTTTTAAGAAGCCAATATAAGTATAAATACTTTAAGATTTCAGTAGAAACACGCTTGACTTCGCTTCTTCGCATTTATAATTTTACATTCTTATTTAAATTTATTTTAAGTAAGACTGTTGAAATAAATAATGCATTTTATTTTCAACTTAAACCCTTAAAAAATAAAGCAAAACTTAATCGGCATTGTAGAATTAGGCGTGAAAATTCTCAACGATATAGAGAATTAATTATTTTAAAAAAAATTATATGGAAAAAAGAAGTTATGCTGAAACTGAAAAACAGCTCATGTCGGGCCTTTCAGCAGCCAATCTCAGCAAAGAGCATTTAGCAAGTATTTCAAAATCAATTGCGGCGTCTTACAATTCCGGTCTTCAAATTGTTGACTGGTGGATTTACGGAATTCCTGCATTTGAAAGAGTTGTTATTCAAGCCCAGCTTCCTGCAAAAGAAGTTAGCGCACTGCAAGGTTTAGTTGAAAACGAAAAAATTAAAGAAATACTTATTTTAAGAAAAGGTATTCCTGTGCCTGATTTTTTTCAGGTTCAATTAACTATTGATAAAATAAACGAACAACAAGGATCCTGATGGAAACCCTTACAAACAACCAAACCCTGCGCCAGAGCAGGGTTTCACGCATCATTCAAATTCATCCAACGCTCAATTGCAACCTTGCGTGCAAGCATTGTTATTCCTCGTCGTCGCCGGGAGTAAAAAAAGAGCTCGATGTAAATTCGATAAATAATATTATTGAACAGGCAGCCCATATTGGTTACAATGTAATAAGCATGAGCGGTGGCGAGCCTTTTTTATACAAGCCGCTTGAAGAATTAATTGCTTATTCAAAATCGCTTGGATATTTTAATTCTGTCACCACCAACGGAATGTTGTTAAACACTGAAAGAGCAAAAAGAATTATAAAAAACCTTGATTTAATTGCAATAAGTGTGGATGGGAAAGAAGAATTTCACGACACGATGCGAAGCCAAAAAGGTGCATTTAAAAAAATGCTGGAGGGTGTAGAAATCGTAAAAAATTCAATAGAAAAATATGGGTTTATTCATACACTGCTTCCGGAAAATTGGGAGTTGCTGCCCTGGCTTACTGAATTTGCGCTTGCTCATAAAGCAAGTTTACTGCACTTGCATCCGCTCGAAATGTCGGGCAGAGCAAATGAAAGTTTTAACGGATTAAAATTTACTGCAACCGATCTTTATAAAATTTATATAGCGCATCATTTTTTAAAAACGCATTACGAAAAAGAAATTTATTTGCAATTAGATTTATTGCACAAAGATAATTTTGTTGATAATCCTAATTTTGTTTTTCATCAATCTTTTAAGCCGGAACTAACTGCACAAAGCTTTTCATCCATCTTTAAAGAATTAATTATTGATGAAAAAGGAGATATACTTCCGATTGCGCATGGCTGCTCAAAATTTTTTAGAATCGGTAACATACATACAAAAGCGAAACTTACAGAAATGATAGAGTATTTTATGGAAGAAAAATTTGAATACGTTGTTGATCTTTACAACTTAACTTATCAAGAAATTATGAATGATAATGAATACGAAATTTTTAACTGGAGTGAACATGTAATTGAAAAAAGTCATCAAATGTTTAGCAAAATTATTTCTCATCAACTTTCAGCCTATGAAAAAATTGCATAAATATATTTGCTAAATTCAGAGGTAATTTTTATTCTTTATTCAAATTTTCACTTATTGGGTTAGTTTATCTTCGCAGCATGTTTTATTCTTTTCTTCGTGAACTGCTTTTTTTTCTTCCTGCTGAAGACGCGCATTATTTAAGCATGAATTTATTGCGCAAAAGTTGTAACATAAATTTTATTCAATCATTTATTCAAAAAAAATTCCAGTTCAATAATTATGCGTTATCAAAAAAATTATTCGGATTAGAATTTAAAAACCCGGTTGGTCTTGGCGCCGGCTTCGATAAAAATGCAATTTATTTAGATGAATTACAAATGCTTGGTTTTGGATTTGTTGAAATTGGAACTGTAACTCCTATTGCACAATCAGGAAATAAAAAACCACGATTATTTCGTTTGCCAAAAGATAAAGCACTCATTAATAGAATGGGTTTTAATAATGATGGTGTTGAAGTAATTTCATCGAGATTGAAACGGTATAAATCTGAAATTCGAAATCCGAAATCCGAAATTATTATTGGCGGCAATATTGGAAAAAATAAATCAACGCCAAATGAAGATGCATGGAAAGATTATGCGATTTGTTTTAAAAATTTATTTGATTGTGTTGATTATTTTGTTGTAAATGTTAGCTCGCCCAACACGCCTGGTTTACGTGAATTGCAGGAAAAAGAATCGTTGAGAAAAATATTATCGAATTTGCAAAATATTAATCAACAAAAAAACTCGGTGAAACCTTTGCTGTTAAAGGTTTCGCCTGATGTAACACAACAACAATTAAATGATATTATTTCCCTAGCGCTCGAAATAAATCTGGATGGATTTGTTGCAACAAATACTACAATTAACAGAGAAAATTTAAGTAAAAATTCAAAAGTAAAAATTCAAAAAATCGGTGATGGAGGTTTGAGCGGCAACCCTTTAAAAGAAAGATCAACAGAAATAATAAAATACATTTCTAAACAAACACAAAATAAAATTCCAATAATTGCAAGTGGCGGAATTTTTACTGGTGAAGATGCAAAAGAAAAATTAAATGCAGGCGCAAGCCTTGTTGAAATTTGGACAGGTTTTATTTATGAAGGTCCATCCATAATTAAAAATATCTGCAATTATTTATTACAATTTGAACCTGTCACTAAAAACCTCAAAAAATAGTATTACTTAAATTTTATTCTTCAGCATCGTTTTCATTTTGTTGAGCGGCTTGCCAGTATTTTGATTCGTTTGCTGAATATTTTTGTTTTTGATCCGGCGTTAAAATATTTTCAACCGATTGTTTCATCGCTCTTCGTGCCTGGTGCAGTTGTTGTTGATCATTTGCTTGTTTTAATTGCCTGCGTTGCTGCTGCCAATTAGTAAAAATTTGTGTGATCTGGTTTTTTTGATCTGGTGTAAGCGAAAGATCAGCATTCATTGCGTCTAAACGATTTTGCATTCTCTGATTCATAATAAGTTTTTTTGAAGATAAAACAATATTAAAATACTTATATTTTCTTTGATTGATTGTAACCATTTTTTTGAAGCCATTGCATTATTTTATTCCTTTGATCACCTTGAATAATTATCTCTGCACTTTTAATGCTTCCTCCGGTTCCGCAAAAATTTTTTAATTTCTTTTCTAATTCTTCGAGATCATTTTCAGCTCCAATAAATCCGCTGATCAGCGTAACAATCTTTCCTGCTCTGTGTTTTGCATCTAATTTAATCAACAATTTTTGTTGATGCGGAAGTAAAGTTTCAGACGGCTGCAAAGTTTCATCTTCAAATTTAAAATTCGGATCTGTGCTAAAAACAAATCCTCTTTTATCCGGTTTATTTTTTTTCATTTTCAAATTTTCAAACTGTTACCGCTTTTAAACTCATATCCAAACTTTTTGCCTGGTGAATTAAAGCGCCAATGCTTACATAATCAACACCGGTTTTTGCAAAGTCTTCTACATTTTCTAAATTTATTCCGCCGCTGGCTTCTGTTTCAAAACTTCCGTTAATAATTTTCATTGCTGCTTCAATTTGTTGAGGAGAAAAGTTATCCAACATAATTCTAAAAACCTTTCCTTTGCCAATTTCACAAACTTTTTTTACATCTTCCGTACTTCTGGTTTCAACTTCAATTTTTAGTTGCAAATTTTTTGTTTGCACATACTCATACGCTTTATTTATAGCTTGCTGCAAACCGCCGCAATAATCAATATGATTATCTTTCAGCAAAATCATATCATACAAACCAAAGCGATGATTAATGCCACCGCCAATGCGCACAGCTTCTTTTTCTAATAAGCGAAAATTTGGTGTTGTTTTTCTGGTATCTAAAATTTTTGTATGATAATCTTTCAATTTATCAACATATTTTCTAGTCAAACTCGCAATGCCACTCATACGCTGCATGCAATTCAACACCAAACGTTCGCATTTTAAAATTGAATGAATAGCTGTTTCAACCTCAAAAGCAATTTCATCAATATTCATTTGCTCGCCATCCTTTTTAAATTGATTGAAAATTGTTGATGAATCAATTTCAGTAAATATTCTTTTTGCAACTTCAACTCCGGCTAAAATTCCGGCTTGTTTAATTTTTAAAACAGCTTTTCCTTTTTTGTTTGAAGGAATGCAACTGATTGTTGAATAATCTCCATCGCCAACATCTTCTTTTAAAGCTTCGCTAATTAAATGATGTAATTTTTCATTGAACGATTTCATAAAAGCAAAGATAAATTTTGAAGTTGAGATGATTTGGAAATTTGAAGATGAGGTAATTTGAAAATTAAAAAATTATGCTATAATTGAGATGTGTATGAAATGAAATTAAATTTAATGAAAGCGATAATTAAAAAAAATATTTCAATTGAAACTTGCTAATTTAAAATTAAAAAGCCACCCGAATTTACGAATGGCTTTTTGTTTTTGTATTTACCCTTTCCTTATCTTTTTTGCCGGCGGGTAGGCCAAAAGTTACCCGTTTTAATTTTTTGAGAAGTGCCTTCCGGCGCACCATAATGCGTCATCGCGCAACGGAAACCAATGGTAGAGCTGCTTTGATCCTCTTCTAAAAAACGCCTTGTGCCCGGGCTTAACCAGTAAGGCATATCGTTCCAGCTTCCGCCTTTTACAACTCTGGATTTATCGCTTATTAAAGTAGTAACACCATACCCATAAGTTACTCCGCTTAAAGAATCGCCATCGAGATAATTAATGGCATAAGATCTTTGATAATTTCGGCGATTACGTAATGCAGAATCAGATTCAGGAATCATTTTTATTCTGCCTAAACTATCACGTAAATTTCCGGCGCCACCACTCATATCCACTTTTTGAAATACATTACCGCGATAAGGGTTCATATCATCTTCTTCAATATCGGTTAAAGGTCTGTAAACATCAGCAACCCATTCGCTTACATTACCGCTCATATTATATAAACCAAAACCATTAGGAAAAAATGAAGTTACAGGCGCTGGAATTGCAGAACGGTCGTTCAAGCCGCCGGCAGTACCCATATAATCTCCGTTGCCACGTTTAAAGTTTGCAAGAAAAGCGCCCTGCCATGCACCATGCCGTGTAGAACGTAAATTATCGAACCCGTCATTTTTCCATGAATAAATTTGCTTATTAGCAATTAATTCTTCACCTCTTTTCTTTTCGTTTTTGCGTGGTTGCGGATTTTCTGAAATTAAACCTAAAGCCGCATATTCCCATTCAGCTTCTGTAGGTAAACGATAATCGGGCAATAAAATTCCATCATCAAATTCAACGGTAGTGCGCGGCCTGCCCTGCGCATCTTTTAAAGGATTATTTTTTGGTTTGCCGGGAATACCTTCGTATTCGCCCATTAAATAAGATTTAGTATTAAAGTTATCCTGGCCGCCACCATTTAATTCCTGTTTTATTACATTTTTATTTTGATATCCTTTTTGAATTAAGGCCAACTCATTTACCCTGTCTGTTCTCCAAATACAAAAATCATGAGCCTGTTTCCAGGTTACGCCGACAACAGGATAATAATTATAAGAAGGATGACGGAAATAATATTCTACATAAGGTTCGTTATAAGCCAATTCGCTGCGCCAAACAAGTGTATCAGGTTTTGCGCCGTTTACTACAGCTTCGTATTGCGGATCGGAAAAAGTGTTTTCTATCCAGTGAATATATTCGCGATAATGAACATTAGCTACTTCAGTTTTATCAATAAAAAAAGAGTTTACTGTTACGCGGCGGGGAATATTATTCCAGTCACCCATCACATCTTCCTGAGTAGCGCCCATAGTAAAGGTACCGCCTTGTACAAAAACCAAACCCGGGCCGGTTTTTATATCTGCAGCTCTTGCAACAAAAAAGCCGCCCTGATTTTTATCGTTATAATTCCAGCCTGTAGCAGTAGATTGTTCTGGTTTTTTATGAAAGATGCTACCGTTTTTGCAGGATGCCAGCGCTGTAATAGAAACGATTATTAAAGCAAGGTTTTTAAGTTCCTTAACCATTTTGAAAACTGATTTTACTTGTGAAAACGAAAACTTTATAAAAATATTGTAATAAAAATAATTTGCACAACTATTTTTTGCCCTTTCAAAAGAAAGTCAAAATCTTTTCTAAAATTTTTTTATCAAAATATAATAAATAGTTTTATTGTAAGTTTATGTTAATATAAAAATACTTCATATTTGCATCTTAATAAACATACAATATTTTAAATCTCATCTCTAAATAAACCTATATTTTTTATTTGACCCTAATTTTACCCACTATTACCAGCCGATAAAATAAGTTGAAATTAGTTCACTTATAAAACTATTGGCTTTATTAACCATTTATATCATAAAAAAATACTCGATGAAGCAAACCAGATTAAAAACTACTGCTGTTTTTTTATTTAGTTTTGGTATTATTATTTCTTCTTTTGCCCAAAGCACAATTAATGTTGTTAGCACTGCCGTTCCTTTTTTAAGAATATCGCCCGACGCACGCGCCGGCGGAATGGGCGATGTTGGCATTGCAACCACGCCGGATGCAAACTCGAATTTCTGGAATCTTGGTAAAATTCCGTTTGCTGAAGCTAAAACCGCTGCATCCTTAACTTATTCGCCTTGGTTAAAGGATATTGCGCCCGATATTTTTTTGGTTACATTGGCAGGTTATCACCAGTTAGATGAAGAGCAGGCAATATCTGCTTCTATACGTTATTTTAATTTAGGACAAATTCAATTTACCGATTTTAATGGTAATTCTTTAGGTCAGGGAAGACCGAGAGAATTTGCTATAGATTTTGGATACTCACGCAAATTATCCGATAAATTAGGGGTTGGCGTTGCTTTAAGATACATCAATTCGAGCTTAGTAAGCGGCGATGTTGGCGGAACGGTTTATAAACCCGGACAAACTGTTGCAGCTGATCTTTCTTTATATCATAACGGCTTGGATGAAAATGGACAAGGTTTTAGCTGGGGAATAGCTTTATCAAATTTAGGTGGCAAAGTTGGATATACCGATAATGCTCTTTCAAAAGATTTTATTCCCGCAAACGCCGGCATCGGCGGCGCTTACACCGCCGTGTTAGATGAAGATAATAAAATAACTTTTGGTGTGGATTTTAATAAATTATTAGTGCCTTCTTTGCCATACGATCCTAATGCAACAGACTCTGCAAACCAGGCTGCACTTGATGCTTATCATGGTTACAGTGTTTTTCAAAGCTGGTTTAAATCATTCAACAATAATGCTTATACTTTTGCAGGCGGCGCAGAATATACTTACAATAATCAGTTCTCGGTTCGTGCAGGATATTTTTTTGAACCTCAAAGTCAGGGTGGCAGAAAATATGCAACTGTTGGCGTTGGCTTAAAATACCAGGCTTTCGGTTTTAATTTTTCTTATTTAGTTCCTTCGGGAAATGGAGTTACGCGTAATCCTTTATCAAACACACTTCGCTTTGGTATCATATTTAATTTGGATAATGTGAATGCCAATAACGGACAATAATTTATAATAAATATTTTATACTGAATTTTTAAAGCGAAGGTATTTTACTTTCGCTTTTATTTTTTTGAAATTAATTTCAAAAATGAATATACGAATTGGCTTTGGTGTAGATTTTCATCAATTAATTGAAGGAAGAAATTTGTGGATTGGCGGCGTGCAAGTTCCGCACAGTAAAGGCGCGCTGGGCCACAGCGATGCAGACGTTTTACTGCATGCTATTTGCGATGCAATGTTAGGCGCAGCTTGCCTCGGCGATATCGGCACACATTTTCCTGATACAGCGAACGAGTTTAAAAATATCGACAGTAAAATTCTTCTGCAAAAAACTTATGCATTAATTGCAAAAGAAAACTATCAAATAATAAATATTGATTCATCAATTTGTTTGGAAACGCCGAAAATAAAAAATTTTATTCCGCAAATGCAACAAGCAATTTCTCCTATCTTAAAAATTTCTATCAACCAAATTTCTATCAAAGCAACCACAACAGAAAAAATGGGGTTTATTGGAAGAGAGGAAGGTTTGGTTGCTTACGCAACTGTTTTATTGCAAAATAGTTTTTAACATAAGGTAGAAATAAACTTATGTTTTTTAAAGTTTGTTATTATTAGCTTTGTTGAGATGGAAAAATTGCAGATAAAAATTGTAAATCAATCAACCAATCCTTTACCAAAATATATCACCGAAGGTTCTTCAGGAATGGATGTTAGAGCAAACATTGAAAAAGAAATTATTTTACAATCTTTAGAAAGAGTTTTAATACCAACCGGTTTATTTATTGAACTTCCGCAAGGTTACGAAGCGCAAATTCGCCCGCGCAGCGGTTTAGCAATAAAATATGGAATTACTTGTTTAAACAGCCCGGGCACAATTGATGCAGATTACAGAGGCGAAATAAAAATAATATTGATTAATTTATCCAACGAAATTCAAACTATTTTGCCCGGCGAAAGAATTGCGCAGATGATCATTCAAAGAACAGAACAAATTTTATGGATTGAAGTAAACGAAATTGAAGTAACAGTACGCGGCGCAGGAGGTTTTGGACATACCGGAAAACATTAAATTTATTGTATGAAAAATATTGGTTATTTTCTTTGTGTTTTATTTTTATTTGCTGCCTGCAGGCCGGCAAAAAAAGTACAGAAAATTGAGACGGCAATTTCAAAAAAAGATACTACACAAGTAATAAAAGTTTCGCCTGATAAACCGGTAGATTCATTTTCGCTGGTAAAAAATATTATTGCCAATCTTTACAAAACACCACGAATAAATTTTCAAACATTTGCCGCAAAAGTTAAAATTGAGTATGAAGGAAAAGATGAAAGCGACCAGGCAACTGCTTATTTGCGCATGCAAAAAGATAGTGTTATTTGGATATCGCTGCGCGGCGCTTTAGGCATTGAAGGCTTTCGTGTTTTGATAAATAAAGATACCGTTGAAGTGATGAACCTGCTTAAAAAAACAGTGCAATACAGAAGCATCAGTTATTTGCAGGAACTTACAGAAGTACCGCTCGACTTTAATAATTTACAGAATATAATTATTGGCAATCCTGTTTTTTTAGATAGTAATGTTGTTTCGTATAAATCAACCGGCAGCGAGTTGCTTGTTTTAGTGGTTGGAAAAATCTTTAAAAATCTTTTGACATTGGATAATCAGGATTTTAAAATTTTGCATAGTAAATTGGATGATGTTGACCCAACGCGTAACCGCACAGCCGATCTTACTTTTGATGATTATGAAAAAGTAGGTGATTTCTTTTTTTCTAAAAGCAGAAAAATATCTATTGCCGAAAAAGCGAAGCTCGATATTAATTTAACTTTCAAGCAATATTCATTCAATCAGCCGCAAACTTTTCCTTTTAATATTCCTAAAAATTATAAAGTGAAATAATTTTTGTTAAGGCATTTCGTTTCAAATTTTAAATTAAAAGAATGTTGAAGAAGCTGTTATGTTTTATTTTAGCTGTAGCAATTGCTGCACCTGCATTTCCGCAGCAAACAAAAGAAGACATTCAAAAAAAACAGCAGGAACTACAAAAAGAATTATCAGATCTTAATAATACACTTGCCGATATAAAAAAGAACAAAAAACAATCGCTTGGCCAGTTGGCTTTAGTGCAAAGAAAAATAAAAGCAAGGCAGGAACTTATTACTAATACCAATAAACAATTACAAAATATTGATGCCGATATTAATGAAAATATTCTTGAAATAAATCGTCTTAAGCAAGAGTTAGATACGCTGAAAGATGGCTATGCCAAGAGTTTGGTGTTCGCCTATAAAAACAGAAGCAATTATGATTATTTAAATTTTATTTTTTCTGCCAACAGCTTTAATGATGCAATAAAACGAATTGTTTATTTAAAAAGTTATCGCCAATACAGAGAAACACAAGTAGATAATATTGTAAAAACGCAACAATTGCTTGGTCAAAAAATTGCTGCATTAAACAGCAATAAAGATGTAAAAAATAATACACTGCAACAGCAGGGAAAACAATTAAAAGATCTTGAAACTGATAAAAAAGAGCAAGCTGATGTTGTGCAAGATTTAAAAGGGCAGGAAAAAGATGTAGCGGCGCAGATAAAAAATAAAGAAAAAATGCGGCAAAAACTGCAACAAAATTTGCAGGTAATTATTCGCAGAGAAATTGCTGAAGCAAAAGAAAGAGAAAGACAAGAAGCGATTGAACGGCAAAAAAAATCAGCACAACAAAATTCTTCATCAAATAATATTTCGGATAATAATGCTGTTGCAAAAAATTCATCCGCAACAAATGGAGTTTCAACGGCGCCAAAAACCAATCGTTCTTACAGTGCTTTAGAAACTACGCCGGAAGGTTTAACACAGTCATTAAATTTTGAAAATAATCGCGGACACTTACCGTGGCCTGTTGGCGCAGGTTTTATTTCAACTCATTTTGGCACATACGAAATTCCGGGAACACAACTGCACGGCACAAGCGATGGAATTGATATTTCATTGCCAACGGGCACTACCGTAAAATCCGTTGCGGACGGCGAAGTATCATCTGTTTTTGATTTAGGCGGCGAGCAAACTGTAGTAATTCGGCATGGAAAATATTTTACCACATACAGTCATTTATCATCAGTAAATGTAAATAAAGGTGATGCTGTAAAAGCCGGAACCCTATTAGGCAAAGCAGCAACCGGCGATGACGGTGATGGATTAGTAACTTTTATGGTTTCAAACGATAAAGGAAATTTTCTCGATCCCGAAAGTTGGCTTCGAAATAAATAATGTTTTTTTAGTGTTCAAAAAATTTATTAGGCACAACAATCCATCCGGCAAAAACGGCTGTATAATTTTTCATATTCAGGAACAATATTCGAGATATCAAATTTAAGCGCTTGCTCATAAGCTTGTTGTTTAAACTGTTGCAGCTCGTCATTATTACTTAAAAGTTCAATAGCATAATTACTCATTGTTTCAACATCACCAACATCTGCCAGATAACCGGTTTTGCCTTGTATATTAATTTCGGGCAAACCGCCGGCATTGCTGCTTATTACAGGCATTTTTGCTGCCATTGCTTCCAGCGCTGCTAAACCAAAACTTTCATATTCCGAGGGCAAAAGAAACAGATCGGAAATTGCCAAAATTTCTTCCATTTGTTCTTGCTTTCCTAAAAAACGAATATCATCATGAACGCCTAATTCTTTTGATAAATTTTCGATGGAAGAGCGTTCCGGTCCGTCGCCAATCATCAATAATTTTGCAGGAAGATTTTTTTTAACAGATGCAAAAATTTTTATCACATCAGGTACGCGCTTTATTTTTCTAAAGTTGGAAGCATGCACAATAATTTTTTCATCCTGCGGTGCAATCACTTTTCTAAAAGCATCAATCGGTTTTTTATTAAAACGCTTTACATCAACAAAATTATAGATCACTTCAATTTCTTTATTTATTTGAAACGATTTAAAAGTTTCTTCACGCAAATTTTTTGATACAGCCGTAATTGCATCACTTTCATTAATAGAAAAAGTTACAACGGGTTCGTAGGTTTTATCTCTTCCTACCAACGTAATATCCGTTCCATGCAATGTAGTTATGAAAGGGATTTTTCTTCCCTTTTTTGCAACTATTTGTTTTGCCATGTACGCCGCAGATGCATGAGGAATAGCATAATGCACATGCAATAAATCAAGATCATAATTATTGATTACATCAACCATAGTGCTTGCCAGCGCAACTTCGTACGGCGGATAATCGAATAAAGGATATGTTGGCACACGTACTTCGTGATAGTAAATATTGGCACTAAAAACATTTAACCTAACCGGTTGCTGATAAGTAATGAAGTGAACCGAATGACCTGTATCTGCCAATGCTTTTCCAAGTTCTGTGGCAAGTACGCCGCTTCCGCCAAAAGTTGGATAACAAACAATTCCTATGCGCATAATAATTTTTTCAGTTTGCAAAGTAACAATCATTTATTCATTTGCCTGCGCCATTCATCCTTCAAAATAAAGAAGCAACATTTACTTAACTTCGGCGCATAAATTATCACATGAAAAAAATATTTTTATTGGTTTATTTGTTTCCGCTTTTTTGTTTTGCGCAAAACCATTATGAAAATGGAATGAATGATTCTGCATTTATAAAAATGATAGCAAATAATATTCTTGCTAACCGCAGTTCTGCATACAATAATTTGTATTATCTCACAAAAAATATTGGCGAAAGATTGGCTGGTTCGCCTCAAATGCCAAAAGCCGAGCAGTGGGGCGCAAAAGCTTTGCATGAAGCAGGCGCAGATACTGTTATTTTGCAGCAATGCATGGTTCCGCATTGGGTGCGCAGCGGGAAAGATAAAGCGAATATTTTTTATGATGATGAAAAAAGCAAACAACAATTTCCGATTGAAGTGCTTGCTTTAGGAAATTCTGCTGGCAGCGGAAATCGAGGTGTAAAAGCGCCGTTGTTTCGTGTAAATTCTTTTGATGAATTAGAGCAGCATAAAACAGAAATAAAAGGTAAAATTGTTTTCTATAATTGCCCGTTTGAAGACACTTTTATCAACACATTTCAGGCTTATGGAAAAAATGTAGTTTATCGCACAACCGGCGCGAGCCGTGCTGCAAAATATGGCGCAATTGCAGTGCTGGTGCGGTCTATGACTAATTCAATAGATAATCATCCGCACACCGGCGCAATGCGATATAATGATAGTTTTCCAAAAATTTCCGCAGCAGCAGTTGGCTTAAAAGATGTAGAAAAAATAGATAGTTTATTGGATGAAGGAAAATCAATAAATGCACAATTATTTACGCATGGAAAAATGCTGCCCGATACAATTGGTCATAATATTGTTGGTGAATTAAAAGGAACAGAATTTCCAAATCAAATCATAACAGTTGGCGGACATTTAGATAGCTGGGATGTGAATGAAGGCGCAACAGATGATGGTGCAGGCGTTGTGCAAACAATAGAAATTTTAAGGGCTTTTAAAGCGCTTGGCTTTCAACCAAAACATACTATAAGATTTGTATTATTTGCGAATGAAGAAAATGGTGCAAGAGGCGGAAAAAAATATGCCGAACTTGCAAAAGCAAATAACGAAGAATGCATTTTCGCACTTGAAAGCGATGCAGGCGGTTTTACGCCGCGTGGTTTTGGTTTTACTGTTAAACCTGAAAGCTGGCAAAAATTAAATAGCTGGAAAAATTTGTTTTTGCCTTACGGTGTTTACGAATTTACAGAAGGTGGTGATGGCACCGATATTGAACCGTTACAATCAACATTTAATACGCCGCTCGCGGGTTTAAGTCCGGATAGTCAGCGGTATTTTGATGTGCATCACGCAGCAAGTGATGTGTTGGAAAATGTAAATATTCGTGAGTTAAAATTGGGCGCAATTAATATGGCTGCTCTGTTATATTTGGTTGATAAATATCGGTTATAAAATTGTTATCATGAAAAAAATTATCAACGTATCCATTTTAATCATCGTAATAATTTTTGCCGGATGGTTTTACTGGAAATATTATTACACTTACAGCGATGGAAACCGCAGCGGTCTGTTGCAAAAATTTTCTCATAGAGGAAATTTTTTTAAAACTTATGAAGGCGAACTTGTTTTAAACAGTTTAATTACGAATGGAACCGGGCCAATTTCTGCGGAAAAATTTTATTTCTCTGTGGTGGATGATTCACTGGGAAAAACTATGAGTAATTACGAAGGAAGGCGTGTTATAATTCATTATCAGCAAAAAAATGGAACGCTGCCATGGCGTGGAGATACTGAATACATTGTTGATAGTGTAAGCCTGGCAAACCAATAAAACCATTTTAATTTATACTCAAACATAATCGTTCTTTTTTTTAATTTAATATCTTTGCAGTATGAGTACAAGTATTGCAGCGAATGGAACTGTGAAGATTTTAACCGCTAAAGATTTTGCCACCGACCAGGAAGTGCGCTGGTGCCCGGGTTGCGGCGATTATTCTATTCTGGCACAGGTTCAAAAAATTATGCCGGGAATTGGTGTGCCTCGAGAAAATATTGTGATTATTAGTGGAATTGGCTGTAGCAGCCGCTTTCCGTATTACATGAATACTTATGGAATGCATTCCATTCATGGCAGAGCAACGGCTATTGCAACGGGTTTAAAAGCAACACGACCGGAATTAAGTGTATGGATTGTTACAGGCGATGGCGATGCGTTAAGCATTGGCGGCAATCATACCATTCATTTGCTGCGCAGAAATTTAGATGTAAATATTTTGTTGTTTAATAACCAAATTTATGGGTTAACAAAAGGGCAATATTCGCCAACTTCCGAGCAACAAAAAATTACTAAAAGCACACCTTATGGAAGTATAGATCATCCTTTTAATCCACTTGCTTTGGCAATGGGCGCCGATGCAAGTTTTATTGCACGCAGCATGGATCGCGATCCGAAACATTTGCAGTCAATGCTTACAAGAACATATCAGCACAAAGGCGCATCCTTTTTAGAAATTTATCAAAACTGCAATATTTTTAATGACGGCGCTTTTGAAATATTTACCGAAAAATCTTCAAAGCCGGATGAAGCTTTATTTTTAGAAAACGGCAAACCTTTAATTTTTGGTGCAACGCAAAATAAAGGAATCAAGCTTGATGGACTAAAACCGGTTGTTGTTGAATTAAACAATGAAATTTCTGTAAATGATCTTTGGGTGCATGATGAAAAAGATTTTTATAAAGCACAATTATTAATAAGAATGTTTGATGATCCCAGAGTGGAAGGTCACTTCCCGCGTCCGTTTGGTGTGTTTTATGAAACCGACAGAGCTTGTTATGAAGATGTAATGCGCATGCAAATTGAAGAAGCTCTTGCAACAAAGGGAAATGGCAATCTTGATAAATTGCTTCGTGGGAATGAGGTTTGGGAAATTGTATAGTTTATTCAATTGCTGAAAAAGCGAAATCTTTTTGTTTGAAATATTCCAAAACTTTTGGCAAAGCAAAATTCATTTTTTCAAATGCCTTAGTGCTATCGTGAAATACAATGATAGAGCCGCTTTCAGCATTTGATAAAACATTTTGTAAACATTTTTTTGGCGAAATTTTTATATCAAAATCGCCACTCAAAACAGTCCACATTATTATTTTAAATTGAATATTGTTAACTGAATATTGAATGCTTTCTTTCGATTTTCGATTTTCGGTTTCCAACTTTCGATTTTCTAAAATACGTGCCTGAAAATTTGTAATTCTTCCGTAAGGTGGGCGAAATAAATTACTGTCAATATATTTTGCTGCTTCAAAAATATTTTCAATATAAATTTTGTTGCTCGTTTTTTTTCCATTCAAATGATTGTGTGTGTGATTACCAACTTTGTGACCTTCATCAATAATTCTTTTATAAATTTCCGGAAATGCCAAAACATTTTTTCCGATGCAAAAAAAAGTTGCTTTTGCATTAAACTTTTTTAATTCATCAAGTACAAAAGGCGTTGCTTTTTCGTTCGGTCCGTCATCAAAAGTTAGATATAAATTTTTTTCTTTTGTAGAAATATTCCAAATAAACGAAGGAAAAA
Source organism: Chitinophagaceae bacterium (assembly GCA_051004255.1). Lineage (GTDB taxonomy): Bacteria > Bacteroidota > Bacteroidia > Chitinophagales > Chitinophagaceae > JBPCKN01. Next base: position 118,194 of record JBPCKN010000017.1, read on the forward strand.
TTTTCTTTATCCACCACGGCGTTTTTACAAGATAAAACATCAATCAAAAATACATCAAAACCTGTGAGTGAAAAACCTGAAACATAAAAACAAAAAGCTTATCCGAAAAAAACTTAGCTTTATTTTCTTTTGCATTAAATTCGATGTATGGCGCAATTATACACACTTATCTGGATTGGAATTACGCTTATTTTAATTGGTTTTTTTGCAGGCATTGAAATTGCTTTTGTAAGCGCCAATCGTTTAAAAATTGAATTAAAAAGAAAACAGGGCAAATACAGCGGCATAATTCTTTCGCGTTTTATAGAGCAGCCTGCAAAATTTTTAGGCACCTGCCTTATTGGATTAAATGTTTTTTTGGTATTGTACGGATTGCTCTTCAGCGAACTGATGAAACAAACTTTATGGTATCCGTTCAATATTCAAAATGCGTATGTAAAACTTGCATTTAATACATTGTTTTCTGCTTGCATAGTTTTAATAATCGGCGAGTTTATACCCAAAGCAATTTTTCGTGGAAAGAACGATAGTATGCTGAATTTTTTTGCGCCTGTTGCTGATTTTTTTTATAAAATATTTTATCCGGTTGCATCGGTGTTTGTAAGTCTGGCACAAAATATTTTGATCTATTTATTTAATGTAAGAATTAAAGACAGAGATGAAGTTTTTTCAAAAATAGATCTTGAACATTTCTTTCAGCAAACAAAAGAACAGGACGAAAATAACCAGGAATTAAACACAGAATTATTTGAGAATGCGCTTTCACTTCCATCAGTAAAAATCCGTCAATGTCTTGTGCCGCGAACAGAAATTGAAGCCATTGAATTAAACACATCTGTTGAAGAAGCAAAACAAAAATTTATAGAAACCAAACTTAGTAAATTAGTTGTGTACAATGAAAATATAGATAATATTCAGGGTTTCATTCATCAATTAGATCTTTTTAAAAAACCTGAAAATATTGCTTTTATTCTTTTGCCCATTCCCGCTGTGCCCGAAAGTATGGGCGCAACGGATTTAATAAGCAAATTTTCTAAAGAACGAAAAAGTATTGCGTGGGTTGTTGATGAATTTGGCGGCACAGCCGGCATTATAACTTTGGAAGATATTTTGGAAGAAATTTTTGGTGAAATAAAAGATGAATACGATACAGAAGATTTTATTGAAAAAAAACTCGCAGAAAATGAATATATTTTTTCAGGAAGACTTGAGCTTGATTATCTGAACGAGAAATACGATTTTGGTTTTCCTGAAAATGAATCGGAAACTTTATCCGGTTACATTATTAATGAACACGAAACTATTCCAAAATTAAAAGAACGCATTATAATTGACCGGTTTGAATTCGATATTTTAAACGTAAGCGATACCAGAATTGAAATGGTAAAATTAAAAGTTCTAAGATAATTTTTGAAGTACGATTTACTAAATATTTTCTCATAGCTCGCAACGCCAAGCTCACATTTCACACCTAATTAATTTATCATTTTTAATATAATTCAGCCTTTAACTTTGCCCGCGATAAATTTGATTAATTATTTATATGGTAAAAGAATTTTTGAGCAGAAGACATAAAGAAGAAGATCCGGCAGCAGAAATGTCTTTTGTAGATCATCTTGAAGCATTGCGCTGGCATATTGTACGTTCTTTATTAGCAATATTATTATTGGCAATAATTATTTTTTGGCAACATCAGTGGGTTTTTGATAACATTATTGCAGGGCCGATTAATAAAGATTTTGTTAGTTACAGAGGCTTTTGTAACCTTAGCCATTTTCTTCATTTGGGGGATGCACTTTGTATGCCGCCGCTGGAAGTTTCTATGCAAACCACCACTTTTGGCGGGCAATTTATAAGCTTATTTACTATTGCTTTTGTTGGAGGTTTTATTGTTGCCTTTCCTTATATTTTTTGGGAGTTCTGGAATTTTGTAAAGCCTGCCCTTAAGCCAGGTGAATTAAAAAATACAAGATTTGCAATTTTTTGGGTATCGTTCTTTTTCTTTTGTGGTACGGCTTTCGGCTATTTTGTGCTTGCACCTTTTACTTTTAATTTTCTTGCAAATTTTAAAATAAGCGGCTTAAATCTGATGCAAACAAAACCAACGCTCGATGATTATTTAAATAATTTAACTGATATTCTCATCGGCTGCGGACTTGCTTTTGAATTACCTGTTTTAGCGTTTGTTTTAACAAAAATAGGTTTAATAACACCAAACTTTTTGCGGCGCTATCGCAGGTATGCAATTGTGATAATTTTATTTATTGCGGCCTTTATAACACCAAGCCCGGATTGGATAAGCCAAACAATTGTTTTCATTCCCCTATTTTCTTTGTACGAAATAAGTATATGGATTTCAAATAAAGTTTTTAAAGAGCAAAAAGAAAAAGAACTGAAGGAATGGAGTTGATGAAATTGGTTAATTGTTTACTGGCTGATTAGAAATTAATTCAACTTTATCTTTCTTTCTCAAAGAATAAATTAGCACCGGCAATAAAACAAGATTGGTAATTGTACCAACAATTAAAGTTAAGGATGTTAACCAGCCGAGCGCTTTTGTTCCTCCGAAATCGCTAAAAACAAAAATTATAAATCCCGCAATCAAAACAAGAGAAGTATAAATAATACTTATTCCTGTATGACGGATAGTTTGCCTGAGCGTAATTTCTACTTCATTATTACGATGCGGCAATTCCTGTTTATAATTAACTAAAAAACGAATAGTTACATCAATTGCAATTCCTAAAGCAACGCTGAAAATGAGTACTGTTGAGGGTTTCAGCGCAATGCCAATCCAACCCATTACGCCTGCAGTAACTAATAAAGGAACAAGATTTGGTATTAACGAACAAAATAAAATGCGCAGCGATTTAAATAAATACAACATGCACAATGCAATTAAAATAAATGCCCAAAGAATGCTTTGTTTTAATCCGGCAATAATAAAACTGGTTCCTTCCAAAAAAGTAACACTCGTTCCGGTAAAAGTTATTTTATAATTTGATGTATCAAAAATTTGATTTGATTTTTTTTGAAAATCATTTAATAATTGTGGCAATTTTGCGCTGCCAATATCTTTCATATTTACACTGATGCGTGCAATTTGTTTTGTGCTGTCAACAAAATTAGTTAGCAATTTATTGAATCCATTTGATGAAGAACTTGCTGTTTTTGTTGACTTTAGAAAATTACCCATCACCGGAATATCGAATTCTGTTGGCGTTGTATAGTTTGTGCTGTCGCCATCGTAAAAAGATTGTTTTGCAAATTTCATTCCTTCAACAAAAGATAAAGGCTTTGCAGTTTCCGGTCGCGAAGCAATATATTGCGAGAATTCATCAATTTTTTCAATCGGCGTTAAGTTTCTGAATAAACCATTTTTCTTTTTTGTGTCAACTTCAATTTCTAATGGCATCACACCATTAAAATTTTTTTCAAACCATTTTAAGTCAGTATAAATTTTATCATTCTTTGGCAAGTCATCCACAATAAAACCTTCACTTTTTAAGCGCATCATTCCAAATATGGAAGTAATAATTATAATAACAGTAGTTACATAAACCGGAATACTGTGGTTGAACGTCCAGCTTTCAATTCTTACTAAAACTTTTTCTAAAAGTTTATTGTCCAAATAGCGAACATGTATTTCTTTTGGCGGCGGTAAATAACTTAAAACAACCGGAATAAAAATGAGTGAAATAAAAAACAGCGCCATAATATTAATTCCGGCAACTTCACCGAATTCTTTCAGCAACGCACTTTGCGTAAAAGCAAAAACTACAAAACCAATTGCAGCAGTTATGTTACAGAATAAAGTAACAATTCCCATGCGCCCAACCATGTTTACAATTGCTTTTTGCTTATCATTATTTTCTTTAAAACTGGTGTGATATTTATTTAAAAAATAAATGCAATTCGGAATACCAATCACCACAATTAAAGGTGGAATTAATGCAGTGAGCAATGTAATTTTATAACCAAACAGCACCATTGTTGCAAGACTAAAAATAACGCCCATTCCCACAACCAATAAACTCATAATTGTTGCGCTTGCCGAGCGGAAAAAAATCAATAAGGTAATTGCAGATAAAATAAATGAACCAATTAAGAATAAATTCATCTCTTTTGCAATGCGGTTTGCAATGGTAGTTCGTATAAAAGGCAAGCCGCTTATGTGAACTTTAATTCCGGTATTTTTTTCGAAAGAATTTATGGGTTCAAGAATACTATCAATCAACTTCGTTCTACCTTTGCTGTTAATTGTATTTCTGTTTAATTGCAAACCTGATAAATAAGCATTTGTTGCCGGATTGTATAAAAGATTTTGATAGAACGGAAGATTAGTAAATGTTTTTTTATCGCTGTCTAACAGTTGTTGATTATTGTAAGAAGATTGAAAAATTTTTTTTGTTTGAAGCTTTTGAAGTGTATCATTTCTAACAAGCTTAACTGCATCAGGAACACTTAAAATATTTTGTACTCCTGAGATTTTTTTTAGTTGATTATTTAAATTTGCAACCTCATTAAATATGTTTTGATTGAAGAAATCTTTTTGCTGAATGCCTAACACCATTGTATTTCCATCGTCGCCAAAACGTTGGCGAAAAGCCAGGTAATCTTTGTATTTAGAGTTGCTTTCAGGAACAGCTTTCGAAAATTCATAACTCATTTCTACCTGCGATGCTTTATAAGCCATGAATGCTGTAATTGCAAGTAATAAAATCAATAATATTAATCTGAACTTTAAAATAAATTTTCCTAACTTATACCACATGTTTTTCAATTAATCGGTTAAAATCTTTGCAAAGAAAAGAATATTAATGCAAGCATAATCTTGCTTAAGAATATTAATTCATAAAAATTCGTTTTTTGAAATACTACTATAAAAATTTTAGCGTTATAACTTTACTCCAACTTTAGCCGCATACCAACTTTTACCAATTAATCTATAAAAAATTTACCCATGCCCGAAGCTGTGCAAACAATTTCGCAACGCGAAATTTATACACCAACTGCATTTACAAAATTTCTTTGGTGGCTTGCAACCGCTGAAAAAGAATTAATTGCCAATTGCGTTGTTGACAGAAACCGCTATGCAATTACAGGCATTTCAGTGCTTGGCACATGGATGTTTGCAACGCTTGCCTGGACTTACTTTTTTAGTACTGTAGTTTCTAATTTGTTCATCGCAATTGCGCTCGGTATTTTTATGGGCGCAATAATTTTGAGCATTGACAGAGCTTTAATTAAAGGCATTAATTCAATCAACAAAAATAAATTTGCCCCGCTTTTATTTCGCGGATTGCTTGCACTAACAATCGGCACTTTTATGGCGCAGCCTGCGTTGCTCTATTTATTTGATAAGGAAATTCATGTGCAGATTTCACTGGATAATGAACAACGAAAAAAAGATAAACTTCAGCAAATAGATTCTTTGTTTGCAAATGAAAAGAACGAGTTGCTGCTTCAAAAAAATAATTTGCAAAACGAATTAAATGAAAAGTATAATGAAGTTGCAACAGCAAGAAATAATTTCCTCGCCGAAACAGATGGAACCGGTGGAAGCGGCAAAATTGGTTTGGCAAAAATTGCACAAACGAAGCAATTAGAATATGAAAAATTAGATTCGCAATATCAACAATTAAATACAATTAATCAATCAAAAATAAAATCTGTTGATAGTTCGCTTGCAGCAATTGAATTATCCAAACAAAAAGAAATGCAAAATTATAATAGTTTATTGAATGATGGTTTTTTAACAAGAATCGAAGCGCTGCACAATTTAATAAAAAGCAATGCTGCAGCGCAATTCCGCTATTATTTATTGATAATTATTTTAGTGATGATTGAACTGATGCCGGTAATTGCAAAAACTTTATTACCGAATGGAACTTATGATGAAAAAGTTCGCCTGAAAGAAGAGATGGAAAAAGCAATTGCAAAAAGCAATCAGCAAAAAGAACAGCAATTAAAAGAATTGTATAATCAGCTTGCATTTGAACAAGACAGTGAATTTATTCATACTTTTTTTGATCAGTCAAAAAAAGAAAGAAACGATAAAATGCTCGAAAAATTAAACGGCTGGAAAAACGGCGAACCAAAAAGTTTCGATTCCGTTTGGCAACAATTAAAGCAGGATTTTTTAAGCAAGCAGGAAAATTAAATTATAGAATTATCGGCATAAAAATTATTCGTAAACATTTTTATTCTGTTTATTGTTTCACAATCTTTAGCGTTTTTAGATTTTTATCTTGTATAATTTTTACAATATAAATTCCCACTGTAAGCTGCGCGCCGAAATGATTCGCCCATTCCGCAAAAACGAGCGCATGATGGTTTCACACCATGTAAAGAATTTTGATGCATGGCTGAAAGTGTATGACGCCGAAGGCAAAGACACAAGAGCTTCTTAAGGCATGGTTGACCGTGCACTCGGCAAGAGGCATTGAAGATTTGCATCAACAAAACGAGACAATTAAAGTAACTTTTTTTGTAATCTTTTCAAAGAAGAATTTTTGCCTTTTACTATTTTAAATTAGTTATTATTTGCTCGATTTTTTTAATGATTAGATAATATCCTTGATTTTCATTTCCTGAAATAAAACATATCTTTAAGTTGAAATGATCGCTTGTTACTGCTACAATTTTTGTGTGTTTTGATTTTTAATAATAACCGAAGTAATTGCGTTTGTCTATTTTGCATTAAAAAATTCCAGTAAAATTGTTATATCATAAAGATGAATTTTTTAAAGAATTTATATTTTAATCTTCTAAACCGCTTGCGTGTAACAGCAATATTTATTATTATTATGCATATCGTTCTTATTGCCGACGCTCAAAACAGTGATATAAATGACACAGGTTATCATCGTAAGATTATCACTAACTTTTTTCATGTGCAGGCAAGTGTGCGGGATATTTATCAATGTGTGCTTAATCGCAATGCAACTGCAGTTGCCTGGTGTGCAGACAATAAAAATGGACAAGCTATTCACGTCAAATCTTTATTAAAAAAAAATGATAGTGCAATTCAAATCACTGCAGCTTCTTCCGGTGAATTCTGTAATGAAACGGAGCCACAATGGTCGCCTGACGGAAAAGAAATTGCCTTTTTATCAGATGTACAAACGCCTAATCAGCCTCAAATATTTATTGCCAATTCTGCAACAGGTAAACTAATTATCAAACACCCGCTCACAAATTTTAATGGCTTTGTATCACATTTAAAATGGTCGCCCGATGGTATATATTTAAGTGTGTTATATGTTGAACAGGCAAGCCGGGAGCCTTCGCCTATGGCGGCAGAAAACAGGTCAACCGGTTTAATTGATTCAGCTATAAACCGCAATGTTCAATGCATTGAAATCATCAATTACATTAGCGGTGAAGCGAAGCGGATAACACCACAGCAATTATATATTTTTGAATATGACTGGTCTCCTGATAGTAAATCATTTGTTTATACAGCTGCGCCTCCTCCGGGGGATGATAATTGGTACATAGCGAAACTTTATATACAGAAATTATTGAGTGATGAAACAAGGCTTATTTATACACCTTCAAAACAAATTGCGGTTCCGCGATGGTCGGCGGATGGAAAATATATTGCTTTTATAGAAGGGCTGATGAGCGACCAGGGTGGAACTGGTGGGGAAATTTATATGATTGATACAATAAGCAACAGCCAGCCAAAAAATCTTACACTTAATCGTACTTCAACGCCATCATGGTTTATGTGGCAGCCCGATGGAAATATTTTATTTACTGAATTTATTGGTGGTTCTGTTGCAATCAGTGCCTTAAATACAAAAAGCACCATCACGCAAACATTATGGAAAGATGATGTATCTATTCATGCAAGTGACGAACAAACCAGCTTATCAGTTACTAATAATAAATCATCAACAACATTAGCATTTATCCGCAGTTCGTGGAATGCACTTCCTGAAATTTGGTATGGAAGTTTTGCGAAACAAACACAGCTAACACATTTTAATAATGCTGTTCACAAACCATTATTAAAAACAGAAAATATAACCTGGATAAATGAAGGAAAGCATGTGCAGGGCTGGCTGCTCTTTCCTCAAAATTATGATTCAACAAAATATTATCCTATGCTGGTTTGCGTGCATGGCGGACCAGCATGGATAACCACACCAACATGGGCGGCGCCTGATTTTAATACAACAGTTTATACGCAGTTGGGTTATTTTGTTTTCTTTCCTAACCCAAGAGGCAGTTATGGGCAAGGCGAATCATTTGTATCAGCTAATCGCCGCGATTGGGGTTTTGGTGATTTACGCGATATAATCGGCGGTGTTGATACAGTACTAAAAAAGTATTCTATAAACAGCCACCATATTGGAATTTTAGGCTGGAGTTATGGTGGTGCCATGGCAATGTTTTCAATCACGCAAACAAACCGTTTTAAAGCAGCAGTCGCCGGTGCAGGCGCATGCGACTGGCAGAGTTACTACGGGCAGAATTCTATTGATAAATGGATGTGGTCTTATTTTGGCGCTTCGCCTTATGATAATCCTAAAGCTTATGCAAAAGTTTCCGCAATTACTTACATTAAACAGGCTAAAACTCCAACACTGGTTTTGGTGGGTGAAAGAGATGGAGAAGCCCCACCACCACAATCATTTCAATTTTGGCATGCATTAAAAGAACTGCATGTACCAACGCAATTAATAATATATCCTGATGAAGGGCATGAATTTGAAAAATTTGAAGATATGATTGATGTAAGCATAAGAACAATTGAATGGTTTAATACTTATATGAAGCGATAGTTCAGCATTCAGCTTTGGTTTTGCTTTATTCGCGATTGAACCCAAACTTTTTTATAATCGTTGCTAAGTTTACTAACTCCTGCTATTAGATTTTTTTCTGATATCCATTTGTCCTAAAATTGCGTAAGTGTTATTCCTTTATAAATCAATTATTCAGGCTAACCATATATTTTTACAGAACCAATTTTTTTATGAAAAAGATTATTATCTCTTCAACAGCAATTTTATTTTTATTGCATGCACTAAAAATAATTCTGTACAAACTGTTTCTTTACCTATTCTCAAAAGTTATTTCAATTAAATACTGGTTATAATGCAACCATATTTAAACAATATTATATTAATTAAGATTATTGCGATTGCAACACAAATAAAAATTAAGTTTGTTAACAATTTTACTGCGTTGAACGAATAAGATTTATATTTTGCTTTATTCGATCAATTATGTTGTACTCTTAAATAAATTTGTAATTAAATTTTCCCATTATTATGAGTAAGCTGAATGATAAAGTTGCCTACATAACAGGAGGAAGCAAAGGAATTGGATACGGAATAGCAAAAATTTTATTAGATAATGGTATGAAAGTAGCCATTACCAGCCGCTCTATATCTTCCGCAAAACAAGCTGCAGAATCTCTAAGTAAAGATGCTTCAAAAATTTTGGCTTTAGAATCAGAAGTGAGTTCTCTGGCTTCGGAAATAAAAGCAGTTAATGCTGTGACTGAATATTTCGGACACCTTGATGTGCTTGTTGCTAATGCCGGAGTCGGTCATTTTGCTTCTATTGAAAATTTATCTGAGCAAGACTGGAAAAGTACTATTGATACTAACCTTACCGGCGTTTTCAACAGTGTAAAAGCAAGCCTTGAAGCTTTAAAACAATCTAAAGGATATATCATTACAATTGCAAGTCTTGCCGGCACAAATTTTTTTGAAAATGGTTCTGCTTACAATTCCAGTAAATTCGGACTTGTAGGATTTACACAAGCTATTATGCTCGACTTACGCAAATACGATATTAAGGTAACTACCATTATGCCCGGTTCTGTTGCTACAAATTTCAATAACCACATCTCAACTGATGCTGATGCATGGAAGATACAACCGGAAGATATTGGTTTGATTATAATAGATCTTTTAAATATGAATCGAAGAACCTTGCCAAGTAAGATAGAAGTAAGGCCTTCAATGCCTGGTAAATAATTTAAAAATGAAATAGTTTTGACTTAATCTGACAGTTGGGTTAAATTGAGAGAGAGTAAATCAAACAATTTAACCACTTTAAAACTGTCAGAAATGAATGTAGAAACTAAGTTAATCAAAAACAAATTAGG
>JBPCKN010000018.1:0-113043 GCA_051004255.1 Chitinophagaceae bacterium
GTCAGGGATAACCTGACCTTGGAAAATAATAAAGTGGTTGAAAAATCATCAACCACTTCTATTCAAAATTATTTTTTAAGCAATGCCTAAAAAAAACTTCTCTTTTAACTCCAGTGTCAGATTAAATACCAACTATTACAAATAAATACATTTTATGAATCAATTAATCCAATAGTTACTGCTATCTGCTTGAATTCCTTATTAAAACATTTTTTGAAAGACTAACTTCAACTATTAAATAGATTAGTACTAAGTGTTTAAATGATTAATAACTTATACCGGAAAAAACATATGGTGAATTCTCATCAATAATGTATGGAATTGTTATTCATCTTACAGAAAATCAGCAAATCGCTAATGAAATATTTATTGAAGCTTTATGCGGTTGAATACACATAAAATGCTACACTCTGCACAAAAAAGTAAATCAGCAAAGCGTCTTTATTATATTTGCCTCAAGAAATGTATAAACCATTCTACATTTTTATCTGTTTGTTATTATAAGTAGTAAAATAATCCGTTACAATGAAAAATCTATTATTAGTTGAAGATGATCCGGAAATTACAAAACTTCTTGAACTTCATCTTCAATCAGATCTATTCAGGCTTACTTCTTGTAATAACGGTAAAGATGCTATTGATAAAATTTTAAATAATAATTTTAATTTAATCATTCTTGATATTATGCTTCCCGATTTAAGTGGCATGGAAGTTTGTAAATACCTAAGAAATCAGTACTGCAACGCACCTATTATGATATTAACTTCTCGCTCTGATGAAAGTGACAAAGTTCTCGCACTTGAACTTGGTGCAGATGATTATGTAACCAAGCCATTTAGTATTCTTGAATTAATTGCCCGTACAAAAGCATTGTTGCGTCGTGCAGATCAAAACATGCCACATAGCATAGAAGAAAATATAGAAAAAAAAATAATAGTATGTAAGAATATAACAATTGATAAAAATAAAAGAAAAGCATCTTTGCGCAATGAGCGTTTAGAATTAACGCCCAAAGAATTTGATCTTTTATATTTATTGGCTAACAATCCGGGTAAATCTTTTAGTCGCCCAGAATTATTAAAATTAATTTGGGGAATTAGTTTTGAAGGATATGAACACACAGTTACTGCACACATAAACCGGTTAAGAATTAAAATTGAGCCCGATTTAAATCAGCCGGAATATATATTAACATCGTGGGGAATTGGTTATCGGTTTAGAGAATGAAAACAAAAAACTTTAGTATTTTCAGACGTATAACAATACTTGTCTTTGCATTAATTGCAGGATTAGGTCTGTTATTTATGTTGATTACTTATCTTGCTGCAACCCATTTTTATCAGGCAAGCACTCAACTTCTTAATAAAGATGTTGCTGCACATATTGCGAAATTCGCATCTCCTTTTGACCATAATGGTTTAAACAAGCAAAAAGCAGACTCGGTTTTTCAAAATGCAATGGTCATCAGCCCCAGCGCTGAAGTGTATTTTTTAGATACCACAGGAAAAGTTATAGATTTTCATGCGCCCGAAAATGAAATCAAACTTTGGAAGTTGCCCTTAGAAAATGTAAAAAAAGAAATTGCATCGCGAGGCAAAGCCTACATCAAGGGACCAGATCCTAAAGATCCATCAAATGAAAAAATTTTTTCAGCAGCAGAAGTTAACGGAAAACATGGTAAACTCGGATACATTTATGTAATATTAGGCAGCAGTGAATACCGAAATGTTACCGATATGCTTTTTAGCAGCCATATTAGCAGCCTTGCACTTGAAGCCTTTTGTTTTATCATTGTTTTATCTATTGTTGTAAGCATTTTTTATGTGGCTCGTTTACAAAAAAGATTTAACCAAATAGTAAATGTGTTAGATAGATTTCAGGAGGGTGATTTTGAAGCAAGGTTTCAAATAAATAAAGGGGATGATATGTTTCCAATAACACAAGCCTTTAATAAAATGGCTGATCTTCTTGTCTATAACATTAACCGCCTTAAAAAATCAGAAAAAGAAAGGAAGAATTTTATAGCCAATATCTCACATGATTTAAGAACTCCGCTTGCCATTGCAAAAGGCTATTCAGAAACATTATTGATAAAGAAAGATAATCCGGAAATTAACTCACAAAAAAAAGAAGACTATCTTCAATTGATATCAAATAAAATACAACAGGTTGAAAAAATGGTTGAACAATTATTTGAACTTTCTAAGTTAGAATCAGCAACTTTTGAACCTCAAAAAGAACCATTTATTTTTTCAGAAATATTGCAGGAAGCTGTAAATGCTTCTGCATTGGTTGCTTCCCAAAAAAATATTCATATTTATTGTGAAGGATGTCAAAATAATACATGGATTTTCGCTGATATCCGTATGATAGAAAGAGTAATTCAAAATTTATTATCTAATGCAATTTCTTATAGTTTTAAAAATGGCCAGGTACAAATCTATCTTAAGCGCAGAAACAATGAACTTATTTTTCAAATAGAAAACACAGGAGATAATTTGCCACAAGATTTAATTGAATGGATTAATTCAGGAGAAGATAATTATATGCTAAGTGAAAAGCCTGTAAAGTCAGCGATAGGACTTGCCATTGTAAAAAAGATTCTTCATCTTCATAATTATTCTTTTCAAGTAAAAAGTAATGCTCAGGAAAATGCTTTCTCCTTCCACATGGCAATCCATTACATTCAATCATAAGGTAATACGCTATTGAAATACCTGCCACTTATTTTATAAAAGAATATTTTCAGAAATAATTTATAGTACACTTCAAAAAAGGATTCTTTAATTATGTGATAAATACAAGCGTATAATTAAAGGATACTAACGTTATACTTCTGTGATACCTTTTTCATTACATGGCACGTATATAGCATCATGCTATAAGAATATTGAAGTTTAAAATTCATGCTTCAATACTCATACAATTTTTAAAACTTCAAAAAAATAAAATGAAAACAAAAACGATCATGGCACTCTTTATCCTAATAGGAACATTAGGAATTACAGGCGCATTCAACAGTGCTAAAGCGCAGAACGACAACATGGCGATGGACAAACAAATGATGATGCCGGATTTAACGACCTGGCCCGAAGCATCACAAATGGCAGCTAAAGAGATGATGGACAAATATGGCAAGCCGCAAATTATGTCGGACAAAATGCTTGTATGGGTAAACAATGGAGTTTGGAACAGAACAATAGTTTACAAGCACGAAGCCCAGCACAATTTTCCTGTACCTCATAAAGATGTAATGCAGCAATTTATAAGTTATAAAGTTAACGACCTTGATAAGGTGGATGAGCTTGCTGAATTTGACGGCAGCGTAGTAGTTGACAGAACACAGGGAGAAATATCAGCCCGTTGCGATAAAGAAGCGAACAATATATTGGCTCTCAATCTTGCTAACGATGTTGCTACAGGGAAAAAGAGCGTTAAAGAAGCCCGTGAATTTTATGCCAAAACAATAGCGATGGCAATGAAAGGCGAGAAACCGGAATATACACAAAAGCTAATGTTCAGTGCCAATGCATCTGCGGCAGACCCCGATAAATCAGTTGACATGAACGTAATGAAAATGGAAAAATAAAAAACAGCTGGAAGGGACTATTCGATCTATCCTTCCCGTTTAAATTTTTTTGGTTAATCAAAGAGTATATTTGTCTCATTGAAATGGTTCAATCTTTTAATCGAATTTATTAATATTTCTAACATTTAAAAATAAATATTAATGAAAAAATTAATATACTTAGTCGCTATTGTCATCACTATGGCAAGTTGCAAAAAAAATAATAGTACTCCTGCTCCTATGCAGAAGAGCTTTCCCACCCACCTGGCAAGCGCAACAGAAATTGATAAGGTAACGGCAACCGCTGTTCTGCCACTTTATCGCGGTGAGGATGCAAATGGGGGAGATGTTTACTATATTCTTACAGAGTCTAACGATGTTAACGAGGCCTTCAGGCTGAGACTTAACTGGGCCCCCAAAATTATACATGCCCTCGGTACAGTAGCAGTGCAGAATGCAACAGTGGTCAACGATGGGAGATCTAAGAATCCAAATAATTTTCCCATTCTCAAATTCTCAGGAAACGTTGATTTCTCCCCTACCAGGAACCTGGTGCCCGGCCCGGACCTCTATCCTCTTGATCCAGCCTCCGAGCCAGGTTCTGTTGGGGGTGCCAACTATAGCCCTCTTATGACGTACGATGGTGCGATTGTTTTCAATGCAGCTCACCTTTCAAACAGTACGGGAATTCATGATAAGGTGATCAGCATGGACAAGGTAAACATGACGGTGAAGATCAAATTGACCAGAGGATATTATGAAGGCCTTCCAATACTGTATTCCAGCACGGAAACCTCGGACAATGACCTTGCTGCATTGGAAGACAACACATTTGCCCCGAACATGAATGCAGCACCGTTTCCCGGTGACGACAAGTCATTTCGTTCAGCCCGCGAGGCGTTAATCCCTGTGATAAATGGCCCGATGGGAGTTAATAATCCTAACAGGCAGGGACTTCGCTCTGCTGTAGCAGGAGAAGGTGACCCACTCAACATTTTCCAGGAGCAGGCAGGATGCGATACTACAGACGACCCGGCAGCCTTCTGCGATGCAGCATCATACAGCCCCATGTGGGAAGTTCATCCTGTTATGTGGACCGATGCGTCTATTGCATCAGGAGCAAGGGTGCTTGTTACAACTGACAAACGGGAGGTGATTGCTCCACTCAATATCATAGAGCTTTATGCCGATGGCTACGTGATAGCCGGAGCACCGACCGGACCGCGTAACCCATCACTCGGTGGCCTTAATGCAGCAGGTATTATCGTAAACTGTCCAATCATCTTCGTTCCGCCGCAGGGTCATTAATGTTAAACCAATCAGTCAATCTGTAATACTATTCCAAGCCGTCATAAAATTATAGTATAGAAATAATAATCATCACAACAAAAAAAGATAAACCATGACAACAATAATTCGTAATGATAGCGGAGCAAAACTTGAACGACTTGGAACTGTTGTTCTTCGTTACGGTCTTGTAATTGTTTTGCTATGGATAGGCATGTTAAAGTTCACCGCCTACGAGGCTGATGGTGTTCATGGGCTGGCTTCAAACAGCCCGCTTTTATCTTGGCTTTCCAACTCAATGAGTGTGCAGGGCTTCTCTTCACTATTGGGCGTTATTGAAATTACATTGGGAATTTTAATTGCGACCAGGCGGTTTACTCCGAAACTATCTGCCATTGGCAGCATGGGTGCTATTATCATGTTTCTTATTACACTAACTTTTTTGTTATCAACTCCCGGTGTATGGCAACCTGATTATGGTTTTCCTTTTCTTTCGCCGAATCCAGGTCAATTTCTTGCAAAAGACGTCCTGCTGTTGGGTGCGGCAATATACACAGCCGGCGAAGCATTGCTGGCTGCCGAAATGGTGGAAGTGCGCCGTTGAAAAGTTTTTATTTTATCCAAAGCAAAATAAAATGGAATACCTAATAAACACCCGTCGGATGAAAAAGTAACGTGCATTTTATAGGCTTTTATGAAATTAACAGGATTTCAAAATAAAAATATGGAATATAATAAACTAACACCCGATGAAGAACGGGTAATAATACATAAAGGTACGGAGCGGCCTTTTACTGGTGAATACAATAACAATAAACAAGGCGGCACGTACGTATGCAAGCGTTGTAACGCACCATTATATAAATCGAATGATAAGTTTGATTCGCATTGCGGCTGGCCAAGTTTTGATGATGAAATACCGGGTGCGGTAAAGCATTTTCCGGATGCGGATGGCAGACGAACAGAAATTGTTTGTGCAAATTGCGATGCTCATTTAGGACATGTTTTTAAAGGTGAGCGATTCACAAAAAAAAATACACGGCATTGTGTTAACTCCATATCACTCAAATTTATTCCGGATGAAAAATAATTCTATGAAACTTTTTATTATGGTTTGTACGGTTTCAATCGCTGCGATAGCATTATCATTTACCTATCATAATTTCTCTGATAAAAATTTTCGTGCGAATGAAAATAGCAGCAGCGGCTTTGCTGTAATAGAATTGTTTACTTCTGAAGGCTGCTCCAGTTGCCCGCCCGCAGATAATGCAGTTGCCAATTTATTAACTGAATATAAAAGAAACGTATATATTTTGGGTTATCATGTAGATTATTGGAACCGCCTTGGGTGGAAAGATATTTATAGCGATGCCGCATACAGTTCAAGACAAACAAAATATAGCGAGATTTTTAAAATGTCTTCCGTATATACTCCGCAAATTGTTGTAAATGGCAAAGAACAATTTGTTGGATCGGATGAAGTGAAATTGCATAATTCAATAGATAGGGAGTTAAAAGAAATGCCAACTGAAAATCTCGGTATAAGTTCAGAAAGCAAAGATGATAAAACAGTTGAAGTTAATTATAAAACCGATAATGTTTCCGACAATCTTAATATAGCACTAATACAATCTCATGCCCAATCGAATGTACAAAGAGGCGAGAATAGCGGTGCGACATTACATCATGTAAATGTTGTTAGAGAACTTAAAACAATTAACTTAAAATTGAATCAAGAAGGAAGTACAACTTTAAATTTACCACAAGGCTTATCAGCAAAAGATTGCAGTGTTATTGCATTCATCCAAAATGAAAATAACGGAAAAATAATCGCCGCAGCAAAAACAAATATTGAATAAAAATTTTATGCATTCAATTAAATAAACTAACAATCATTTAATTTATTAGCTTACATTAATTATTAAACAATTAAATCAAATAAAATGAAAAAATTCTTAACTATCACACTACTGTCGCTTGGATTTGCAGCATGCAATAACAGCTCATCAAACACAGCAAATTCAGACTCATCTAAAAACATGATGAGCAATGATACTTCTTCCATGTCCGCTGCACCTTCAGATTCAATGTCAAACATGAACGGCAGGTCAATGAACAGTAACATGGCAAAAGAAGGAACAATGATGATGAAAGATGGAAAAATGATGATAATGAAAAATGGTCAATGGATGGCAATGGATAAAACAATGACTTGTAGCGATGGTTGTAAAGTTATGACAAACGGGGAAGTAATGATGAAAGACGGAAAGAAAATGATGATGACCAACGGTATGATGATTGATAAGGATGGTATGATGATGGACTCCTCAGGAAAAATGATGATGGATAAAAAGATGTAATCTTACAAAGAAATATTACATAAACATCCAACTAATTAATCAATAAAACCTTCAATAATTAAACCAGCATAAAAAAAGGTCTGATTAAAATTCAGACCTTTTTTGATGATTGATTTAATAACGAACTGCTACAATGTTTTTTAATGCGCTATTACAATTTTTTGGTTTGTAACTCCTTCTGTAGAATTAAAACTTACAAAATAAACTCCTGAGCTTAAGAAGGACAGATCTATTGTTGAAAGAATTTTACCTGAATTATTTTGTATTCGTCCCTGAAATACTTTACTGCCTAATGAATTAAATACCCGATACTCCAGAAAAGGAACATTCAATTCCTGTTCTGATTTAACCATGAACATGCCGGGCTTTCCGTAACTGTTCATAGTAATCACATTTGGTGTTTTAATTCTTATAATTCTTGAGTAGGTAATTTTTCCTTTTATACTAACTCCTTTTATACGATAATAATTTGTTCCGGTTAATGGATTGTCATCAGTGAATTTATAGGGAACTACCGTATGTGTTTTAGCGGTAGCATTTACTTTATTCCCGATTATTGAAAAATTTATCCTGTCATTGCTTCTTTGTATCCGGTAGAAATCAGTAACTACTTCTGAAGATGTTGTCCATTTTAAAATATTTTTTCCTGTATTAATTGTATTTCCAAAAGAAGTACCGCCAAACTGTGATGCTGGTTTATTAGTTCCGTCAAAAGAGGAAAATTTTAAGTTTGGATCAGGAAACTGGCATAATACAGTTACCGGAAAATATCCTGCATCAGGTACAAAAGCAGTAACTGTTTCATTACCTGTTGTGCTGCCGCTTGTACTTGCTGTAAGACCAGCGCCTGCAACAACAATTGGTGAAGTTGTTATAATGCTTAAAGCAGTATCATTACATCCGCTATTGCCGCTTGAATCAGTTTTAATAACATACCCTGTATAGCCGGTAAAACCAAAATCATAAATTTCATAAGAACCGAGCAGGTATCCATTATCGGCGCTTTGTAAAACTGTCCTTCCATAATCACCACCCCCCACTACCTCACTACCTTGCCCATACCCAACACCACTGCCCTGCCCATATCTTTTGTTCCAAGTAACATTGCCTGCGTTATCTGTTTTTATTAAAAGCCCATACCGGTTATAAGAGGGAGCATTGTTATAAAGCACATCTCCAAATAAAGCATATCCTCCGTCTGCCGTAGCTGTTACTGAATGTGCTGTTTCATTGTCAGTAGCATCAGTTGTAGCATACGTTTCAGCAAATTGCACTGTATTACCTGTTGCATCAATTTTAAGTAAAAAATTATTTGTGGTTGCACTGTCGTTACTATTTGTTCCTGTAATAATAAATCCTCCGTCAGCAGTTTGTTTCATATCATAGCCAACCATATCAGCCGTTGTTTGTCCATAAGTTTTTGACCAAATGACGCTGCCGTCTGATGAATTTAATTTTAAGAGAGCAGCAGCCTGGTGTGCAGGAGAACCGACGGTGCTTGTGCCGCCGATAATATAATTCCCATCGCCGGTTTCATGTACAGCAAAAGCCTCATCATCATTATTGATGTTGTTGTCATAAGTATTCGTCCACACAATATCACCTGCACCTGACAACTTAAGCGCATAAATATTTTTATAAGTTAGAGTGCCTTGTGGTTGGATTTGCGTATAGCCTGCTGCAATATATTCGCCGGTGCTGGTTTGGTGCACTGAAGCTACTGCTTCCCAATTAGGGCTACCATATACATGATACCATTGTATGTTTCCCAGGCTATCCGTTTTAAGAAAATATGCATCGTCCAATCCAATTATAGAATAGGTGCTTCCTGCAAGAATATATCCTCCGTCTGCAGTCTGCTCCACATGTGCAGCCTGGCTGGCAAAGCCATATCCATTATTAGTTTCGGCATATATTTGAATCCACTGTAAAGCTCCTGAGGAATTAATTTTAAGTAAAAAAGGATCATTATACTGAGGACCATAATAATAGTCAACGCCGGTTAATATATAGCCACCGTCTGCTGTTTTTTGTGCATCATGTACTTCAGCGTCAAACGCATTAGTGCCGCCATATAAAGTTTGAAAAGTGTTTTGTGCATTCGCTTTTATTGCCACGATGCAAAGAAAGAAATAGAGGGTAATTTTTTTCATAACAAAGTAATTTAGTAATGTATTTTTAAATATTTCAAATTATTTGAACCGGTTCTGGTTCTCTTATAAAGTCCTCGAAACAGCATCAGCTTCAGTTGCTAATTTCATCACATAATCAAGAAACTCTTGGCTTTGTCCTTTAAATACGTTTGATTTTATCAATCCTTTTATAAGATGCATGGCACCGCCTTCCGCAGTAGTTGTTGGCCGAATCACAGTTACCAAAGGCAGCCCTTCACGAAGAAACTTGCAGGGCCGGGGAAAGTGATGTCCGCCAATATGATTTTTTTTCATGTCAGGAAATATCAACCCGTCACCTGAAATTTGGGGAATTCCTTCAAGCGACTGATGGAAAGAGGCGAAGAAGTATGCCTCTGTCGGTCCAATGCTGCAGAGAATCCGGAGAACGTCAAGATTAGTTGCCTTCGGAATCATCCACGGATATATACTTGCTCCGTTCTGCTCGGTGGCAGCAAAATGGAATGCAGCGCAATTAGCAATGAGCTGCATTTCCTTTTCCGACACATTATCTGAAAGAGGAATTACAGGCTTGCCCATAATGTCAACAAACTGCGGATAGGTAGTACCAAAATCAGGGCTTCCGGTATCTCGATAGCGATTAAACCATGTAGTATCTACATTTACCTCCATAAGATTGGTGAGCCTGCCTATATCTTTTGCCCCCGTAGCTTTGCTGCTTGGAAGAGTGCGAAATTTATCCAGACTTATTGCCTCTTTTCCATTTGCTACGAGAAATGCGTTGATGAATTTCGCATGGCTTTGCTCGTCGTCGGTTACATCGCAAACATAAGGAACCATTTCATCTTCTATCTTGTTCAGGGCTTTTGCGTAAGCCTTGTTGCCTGCCGCAAGTTCGCAGTATTGAACCCAGAGTTCAGTCTCTATTAATTCACCTGCAGCAAGAAAGCTGAGTATTGCCACATCTCCAGGGGTCATTTCCGGTCCTTCACCAGGTGGAGATGCAAAGGCAGATAAGCTGCTTAATGTGCCCAATCCCAACCCTGCACCGGCAAGAGCAGTTTTTTTAAAAAACGAACGGCGGGATTTCGTTGACTCATAAATTCTGTCAGCCAATTCCTCTTCTCCAATTGTGTTTTTGATTGTAGTTGTCATTAGTTTTTTTTTATTATTTAAGAGATTTTATTTTATGATTATTTCTTCCAAACTGCCTGCCTGACCAAAGATTAAATTGGTATTTAATACCATTAGCCATGTGATAAGTAAAGTAATTGATTTCATAATTTTTACCTTTAGTTGAAATGAGTAAAAAATTTTCATAAACTGAAAGTAGATGAAGCATGCAGCGCTTAAAAATTTATTACGCCGTTTGCTATTTTATCTTGACGGTTTGCAGGTTTGGCAGTCCGTCAAGGTTATGTAACGAATGGTGTAAAAGGTAATCTTTGCTCTATAATCTATTTGTAATTTTGAAACACTTCGTGTGTAATGAAACAAAAAAATAAAAACCACTGGCAGCTGCAAATACTATTCTGGCTTGGCTTGTATGCTATATGGATACTGGTTTTTCAAAACAGAACCCTGACTTTTTCCCGAACAATGACCATTGAGTTTTGCTATTTGATTTTTATAGCAATGAATTTTTATTTTATTATTTATTATGCTGTTCCTAATTTCTTAAATAAGAAAAAATATTTTCTGTTTGTGATGATTGGTTTGGTGGCTATTGTAGTTTCTTCGTGGATGCGGGCAGAGGTTGCATTGTATATTACTTCATACACTTCAAAAATTCCGGTAAATAAAATAAATTTTAGGGAACTATATTTAAAATCGCTGCTTAATATTTTTATATGGACAGAATGCCTGGTTGCAGGGAAATTAATTTTAGATAAAATAAAATATCAGCGTTATACAGAAAGCATAGAAAAAGAAAAAGTAGTAAATGAGCTCAATTTTTTAAAGGCGCAAAACAATCCTCATTTTTTGTTTAACTCACTTAATTCAATTTATTTTCAGATTGATAAAAATAATAAAGAAGCAAGAGGCTCACTTATGCAATTATCAGAAATGCTGCGCTACCAGTTGTACGAATGCAGCGCTGAAAAAATACCGATAGAAAAGGAAATTACGTATCTTAAAAATTATATTGAACTGCAAAAGGTGAGGCTTAATAAAAATTATCTTATCAGTTTCAAAGCAGAGCCCGTTTTAAAAAATTTTTCAATAGCACCCTTGTTAATAATGCCTTTGATAGAAAATGCCTTTAAGCATGTTTCGAATTTTATTGAGAAAATAAATGAGATAAAAATTAATTTGAGTTTTGAAAATGGTGTGCTGCTATGCGAGATAAATAATACGATTGAAAAGATACCTGCTGAACCAAAAGATAGTGATGGCGGTATCGGTTTAAAAAATATGCGGCGCAGGCTGGAGATTCTTTACCCCGATAATTATGATTTGAAATGTGAGAAAAACGATTTGTATTATCATTCACAGCTTAGATTACAGATAGATGAAAATTAGTTGTATTATAATTGATGATGAACCGCTTGCCCGCAAAGGGCTTACGGAATATATTACCGAAGTTGATTTTCTTGATTTGAAAGCTGCTTGTGAAAATGCGGTGATGGCTTATAAAATATTAAACCAGCAAAAAATTGATTTGATATTTCTTGATATTAAAATGCCCAAGATAACCGGGATTGATTTTTTAAAAACATTACAGGATAAACCGATGATTATTTTTACAACAGCTTTTTCAGAATATGCGTTGCAGGGATATGAGTTAGATGTATTGGATTACCTGGTAAAGCCAATTGCTTTTGAACGGTTTTTAAAAGCCTGTAATAAAGCGATGGATGTTTACAGAAACAAAAATAATTTAAAGCAGGGCGAGTCTTTAACAGAGAAATATTTTTATGTACGATGCGATAACAGTTATGAAAAAATTGCTTTTGATGATTTGTTATTTGCAGAAGCAATGGAAAATTATATCGTGCTGCAAACAAAATTTAAAAAATTTATTTCTTATCTCACATTTAAAATGGTAGAAGATTATTTGCCCCCCGATGATTTTATAAAAGTGCACAGGTCGTTTATAGTTTCAGTTTCAAAAATTGACCAGGTTACCGGCAATGAAATAAAAATTGGTGAGCATTCTATTCCTATCAGCCGCAGTTTAAAAGATGAGATTATGAACAGGATAGTGAATAATAAATTGATTAAAAGGTGAGCTGCCGCCGCCGCCGAATTGCTTTATTGTAGCAGGTTTCAATAAAGACAACTATCACTTTCATTATTTTTTGTACGAAAACTCATTCTATCATTAAACCGTCCCCTTAAAAAATTAGAAATTATAAAAGATTGATTTATAAGTAATTAACTGGTGAATATGTGGTGTGGGGCGGAATTGAACCGCCGACACAAGGATTTTCAGTCCTTTGCTCTACCAACTGAGCTACCGCACCATTTTTATTGAAGATTGCTAATTGTCAATCTTCAATTTCGGGTTGCAAATATAATTTAAATATTAAATTGCAAAAATCAAAAAAGTAATTCAACATCAATTGGTGTAATTCGTTTTAAAACTCGCAATTTTTTGGTGTTCTTGCGAATGGAATTACATCCCGAATATTCGTCATTCCTGTAACAAATTGTACCATGCGTTCAAAGCCTAAACCAAAACCTGAATGCGGTACAGTTCCAAATCTTCTAATATCTAAATACCATTCTAATTCTTCAGATGGCACGTTCATTTGTTTCATCCTTTGCAACAATTTATCCAGTCTTTCTTCGCGTTGCGAGCCACCAACAATTTCTCCGATTCCCGGTGCTAAAATATCCATGGCTGCAACAGTTTTGCCATCATCGTTCATGCGCATATAAAATGCTTTTATGGCTGCCGGATAACCGGTAACAATTACCGGCTTTTTAAAATGTTTTTCTACCAAATATCTTTCATGCTCGCTTTGCAAATCAATTCCCCATTTTACATCGTACTGAAACTTTTTCTTTTTATAATGATTGCTTGCAAGCAAAATATCAATTGCTTCTGTATAAGTAATTCTTTCAAAAGCATTGTTTAAAACAAACTCTAATTTTTCGATCAATCCAAATTCGCTGCGTTTATCTTGTGGCAATTCTTTTTCTTCATCTGTCAAACGCTTTGCTAAAAATTTCAAATCTTCACGATTATTATTCATTGAATATTGAATAATATATTTGATGAATTCCTCCGCCAATTTCATATTGTCTTCTATATCATAAAAAGCCATTTCTGGCTCAATCATCCAAAACTCTGCGAGATGCCGCGTGGTGTTTGAATTTTCTGCACGAAAGGTTGGACCAAAAGTATATACATCGCTAAATGCAGTGGCAGCAAGCTCTGCTTCAAGCTGGCCGCTCACAGTTAAGTTGGTGCTTTTGCCAAAAAAATCCTGGGAAAAATCAATTGTATTATTTTCTTTGCACGGTGTATTATCAAAAGGCAAAGTTGTTACACGAAATAATTCACCGGCTCCTTCTGCATCGCTTGCAGTTATAATTGGTGTGGTTAAATAAATAAATCCTTTTTCATTAAAAAATTTATGCACGGCAAATGCCAGTGAACTGCGAACACGAAATACAGCGCCAAATGTATTTGTTCTAAAACGCAAGTGCGCAATTTCTCTAAGATATTCCAGTGTTGGGCGATTTTTTAATTGCAGCGGATATTGTGCCGCATCACAATCGCCCAAAATTTCAATATTTCTTGCTTTTAATTCTATTGATTGACCCTTGCCTAAACTGTGTACAATTTCTCCGGTTATTTTAAGTGAAGCGCCGGTGGCAATACGTTTCAGCATTTCTTCATTCAAAGAGCCAAGCGCAATAACCACCTGTAAATTCTGGTTCGTGCTGCCATCGTTTAATGCAATAAATTGGTTGTTGCGAAACGTGCGCACCCAACCCATTACGGTAATTTCTTTACCATCAGGTTTTGTATTTAATAACTCTTTTATTTTTATTCGCTTATTAAACATATAAATTCTTTAAAATAAAGAGCCGCAAATATAAGCTGCGTAAAGAACACAATGCATTAGTGGTTGATTGTAAATAAAAATGCATAAAATTTTTGAAATTTTTTTTAAAAAATTTTTTGTTTTGTTTTTGAATATTTTGTACTAACATTGCATCGGAAACAAGCTGATTAGTCTTTATTAATCCTCTCAGCTGATATTTGGTTTCTATCGAATCAATCAAAAAAATACTTCATTTATTTAAGCTGGATTTACTTTGAAGATGAAAACCTCATTATTTCTTTTTAGATAATTTATGTACGATATTCTACAATTGAACGACATGCTGGTTCCTGAATTGCTCGATATTGCAGAGCAACTCGATATTCAAAATTCAAATAAAGATAAACAGGAACTTATTTATAAAATACTAGATAAACAAGCTATTATGGCAAATGAAAATAAAGAAACCGGCGCCGAAAAACCAAGGCGCAAACGAATAATTAAAACAAGTGCAACTACACAAAACGCTGCTGAAGAGCCTGTAGCAGTGGAAGACGTTCCGCAACAACAGGAAAATGGCACTTCGGATATTGCAGTAAAAAAACGCACCCGTAAAATAACAAAATCAAAAGTAAAGGAAGAGGAAGAAGCTCCGGTTACTGAACCTGAAATAGTACTGCCTGCTTTTGCAAATGATGTTATACGCCAACTGGATGAAAGAGAAGAACAGGAATTACAAATGCAAAAAGAAGCGTCTCAAACAAATGGAACTACTGTTCAGGAAGAGGAGGAAGAAGATGATAATGCACCTGTTACCGAAGAAATTGCTCCTGTGCGTCATCAATACAAAAGAGAGCCGGCTTTTAATATAGAATTTGATGGGATAATTATGGCCGAAGGCGTATTAGAAATGATGCCAGACGGGTATGGTTTTCTTCGCTCATCCGATTATAACTATTTGTCTTCGCCCGATGATGTTTATGTATCGCCATCACAAATAAAACTATTCGGATTAAAAACCGGCGACACCGTGTACGGCGCTGTTCGGCCGCCAAAAGAAGGCGAAAAATACTTTGCTTTATTGAAGGTGGAAAGCATCAATGGAAAAAATCCTGATGAAGTGCGCGACCGTGTGCCGTTCGATTATCTTACACCTTTATTTCCTTACGAAAAATTAAATCTGTTTAATAGTCCAACAAATTTCAGCACAAGAATTATTGATTTATTTACACCGATTGGCAAAGGTCAGCGCGGATTAATTGTTGCGCAACCAAAAGTTGGTAAAACAGTTTTATTGAAAGAAGTGGCAAATGCAATTGCAGCGAATCACCCTGAATGTTATTTAATGGTTGTGCTGATTGATGAACGTCCGGAAGAAGTTACCGATATGGAGCGCAGCGTAAGAGCGGAAGTAATTGCTTCCACATTTGATGAACCTGCAGAAAAACATGTGAAAGTGTCAACTATTGCTTTGCAAAAAGCAAAACGTTTGGTAGAGTGCGGGCATGATGTTGTGATTTTATTAGATTCCATTACCCGTTTGGCAAGAGCGCACAATACCGTTGCGCCGGCGAGCGGTAAAGTGTTGAGTGGTGGCGTTGAAGCCAATGCCATGCAAAAGCCTAAACAATTTTTTGGCGCTGCGCGAAAAGTAGAACACGGCGGTTCTTTAACCATACTTGCAACTGCATTGATTGATACAGGAAGTAAAATGGATGAAGTAATATTTGAAGAATTTAAAGGAACCGGTAATATGGAATTGCAGCTCGACCGCCGATTAGCAAACAGAAGAATTTTCCCTGCAATTGATTTGGTTGCTTCCTCAACGCGGCGCGATGATTTGTTACTTGATAAGGATGTGCTGCAACGTATGAATATTCTCAGACTTTATATAAATGATATGAATACTGAAGAAGCTATGAACGAATTATTAAAACGCATGCGCGGCACTAAAAACAATGAAGAATTTTTAGCAAGTATGAATGGATAAAAATGTAAATAATTTTTAGTGGAATAAAAAAATTTTTTAAGAAAAAACTTCCAATTTTTTGATAATTATTTTTTCAATTTCTTCATCATTCCATTTATTTTCAATATCCGGTAACTGCATTATTTGTTGCATAATTTTTTCTTGCTTTTCTGAATTTTTCAGCGCTTCGCTATAACGAATGTGCGGGCTAAATGTAACCAGCGAATAAGCCGGAATCCATTTATCGGCATATTTTTCGTGAAGCTTTGCTTCAATTTTTTTTTGTAATAAAAATTTTGGATCAGCAACTTTTTCGCGCATTTCTGTAAAATTATTTAATGCCATATCTGCAATTGCGTCCGCATCCGGCTTACGCAGCGCTTCAAATTCATTCAAAATTTTATTCCAATTATCTGCATATTTTTCAATCAAATTATCCAGCACTGTACAATCTTCAAAACCACAGTTCATACCTTGTCCGAAAAACGGAACAATTGCATGTGCTGCGTCGCCAATTAAACAAAATTTATTTTCCCTTATCCACGGAAAACATTTTACAGTAACCAAAGAAGAAACAGGATTTTGCAAAAATTCCTGCACATAATTTGGCATCAACTCAATTGCATCAGCAAAATTTTTTTCAAAAAAATTCTTTACTTTTTCTTCTGTATTTAATTTTGAAAAAGACAACTCGCCTTCAAACGGAAAAAATAAAGTGCAGGTAAAGCTTCCGTCTAAATTTGGCAAAGCAATTAACATAAATTCTTTGCGCGGCCAAATATGCAAAGCATTTTTTTCTATCAAAAAACTATTGTTTTTTCCAGCAGAAATATTTAACTCTTTATAACCGCAATTAATATAAAACTGGTTGTAATTAAATTTTTGATGATGCAGCATGTGTTGCAAACGTGCGGAAGAGTAAGCGCCATCGGCGCCGAAGAGAAGTTGGAAATTTGTAATTCGCTTCTCGCCGCTTGCATCTTGCAACTCAAAGTTTATTTCATTTCTATTCCAGTCAATTTCTTTGCATTTATGATTGAAAAAAATTTCAACTCCGTTTTGCTCTGCAGTATTTATTAATGCTTTATTTAGTTCAGTTCTGGAAACCGAATTAATAAACTGACCTTGTTTTCCATAAGGTTGAAATGCAGTTAAGCCATTAATATTATGAATGAAACGACCATGCATTGGAATAGCAATTTGTTTTATTTTATCTGCAAGCCTAACTTTTTCTAATGCTATCAAACCACGATCGCTTAATGCAAGATTGATAGAACGACCGGCAATAATTTTTTCTTTACGCATATCGCTACGCCGCTCAAAAGTTTTTATTTTATATCCGCGTTTAGACAGAAAAATTGATAAAAGGCTTCCTACTAAACCTGCGCCAATTATGGTAATATTTTTTTGCATTATATATTTATTCAGTACTTAATTTACCGAACAATTTTCGCATACTAAATTCTGAATAATATTTCCAAACTTCCAGACTTCTTCAAATGTGTTATATAAAGGCACAGGCGCTACGCGGATAACATCCGGTTCTCGCCAGTCGGCAACAACACCATTTTGTTTTAGTATTTCAAAAATTTCTTTACCTTTTTCTAACATCAGCATCGAGAGCTGACAACCGCGCTCTGCTTCATTTTCAGGCGTTATGATTTCAATAATTTTTTTTAAAAATGTTGAGTTTATTTCATTAATAATAAAATATAAATAATTGCTTAGCATTTTTCCTTTTTGAATAATATTTTCCATTCCTGCTTCTTCAAAAATATCAAGCGAAGCTTTGTGCGCAGCCATTGATAAAACCGGTGCATTGCTCAGTTGCCAGCCTTCTGCAGTTGGTATCGCTTCGAAACCTTTTTGCATTTTAAAACGCATTTCCTTTTTATATCCCCACCAGCCTGCAAAGCGTGGCAGCGCTGTATTTGCAATATGTTTTTGATGAATAAAAACGCCGCCAACGCTGCCTGGTCCGGAGTTCAAATATTTGTAAGTGCACCAGCAGGCGAAATCAACATTCCACTTATGCAAATGCAATTCAATATTTCCTGCAGCGTGTGCTAAATCAAACGCCGCATAAGCGCCAATATCATGCGCGGCCTGCGTTATAGTTTTCATATCAAACGCCTGGCCTGTATAATAATTTACGCCGCCGAATAAAACAAGTGCAATTTCATTGTTCGATTTTTTTATTGTTTGAATAATGTCTTCGGTTCTTAAAGCATATTCACCTTCTCTTGGTTTAATTTCGATGATCGCATCCTCAGGATTAAAACCATGAAATTTTATTTGCGATTCAAATGCATATTGATCGGAGGGAAATGCTTTTGCTTCACAAATAATTTTATAACGTTCTTTTGTTGGGCGATAAAAACTTACCATTAATAAATGCAGATTTACAGTAAGCTGATTCATCACCACAATTTCTTTCGGCAATGCACCAACAATTTTTGAATATTGTTTTGGAAATATTTCATGATAATTTATCCAGGGAGTTTTTGCATGAAAATGCCCATCCACAGCGAGTTTTGCCCAATCATCCAATTCCTGCCCAATATATTTTTTTACAGATTTTGGTTGAAGCCCTAATGAATTCCCGGTGAAATAAATGCAATTTTTTTTGTTGTGCTGCGGAATAAAAAATTTTTCACGAAAATGTTTTAACTCATCCTGCGCATCAAGTTGTTGAGCAAATTCAAGTGTGTTCTTA
Organism: Chitinophagaceae bacterium; assembly: GCA_051004255.1. Classification (GTDB taxonomy): domain Bacteria; phylum Bacteroidota; class Bacteroidia; order Chitinophagales; family Chitinophagaceae; genus JBPCKN01. The sequence goes on from JBPCKN010000018.1 coordinate 19,033, forward strand.
AAGTTCATTTTTAAAATTTTGACGCAGATTTTTATGATGGTGATGAATTTTTATGATTTATCCGCGCAAATTTTAACAATCATAATCATCAGCATTCTGTTCTAAAATTTTATACAAACATTTTTCGCTTCTGTAAAAAATCGCATTGCTTCCCAGCCACCTTCTTTGCCAATGCCGCTGTTTTTCATTCCACCAAATGGCGTGCGCAAATCGCGCAGCAGCCAGCAATTAACCCATATAATTCCTGCATCAATTTTTGCTGCAACGCTGTTTGCTTTTGAAACATCCTGCGTCCAAATAGTTACCGATAATCCGTAATTGCATGCGTTTGCTAATTGCAACGCTTCCGCGTCCGTTTTAAATTTTTGCAGCGTAACAACAGGACCAAAAATTTCTTCTGTATTTGTTTTGCAATTCGCTCCTAATCCTTCAATAATTGTCGGTTCAATAAAATAACCTTTTTTACAACGACCATTTAATTGAATTGAATTTCCGCCGCACAAAATTTTTCCGCCTTCTTGTTTTGCAATTTCAATGCAATTCATGATTTTGTCAAAATGCATTTTGCTTACAACTGCGCCCTGGCTTGAGTTTCCATCAAGCGGATCGCCAACAATTAATTGTTTTGTTTTTTCAACATACTCTATTTTAAATTTTTCATAGATTAATTCTTCAACTAAAATTCTGCTGCCGCATAAACAAATTTGTCCCTGATTTTGAAATGATGATTGAAGTGTAGTTTCCATCATTCTTTCCCAATTGCAATCCGCGAAAATAATGTTTGGATTTTTTCCTCCTAATTCAAGTGATAATTTTTTAAACATCGGCGCAGCAATGGATGCAATTCTTTCGCCCGCTCGTGTGCTTCCAGTGAAAGAAATTGCTTTTATTTCAGGATGTTTTATAATTACTTCTCCGCAAGAAATTCCTGTGCCCTGAATAATATTTAAAACGCCATCCGGCAAGCCCGCTGCCTTGCAAATTTTTCCTAAAAGAAAAGCTGTTATGGGAGTAACTTCAGAAGGTTTTGCAATAACACAATTTCCTGCAGCCAGCGCCGGCGCTATTTTCCAGGTAAATAAATACAATGGCAAATTCCAGGGCGAAATGCAACCAACTACGCCAAGCGGTTGTCGCAAAGTATAGTTAATTGCGCTGTTTTCCATCGAATGACTTTCGCTTGCGAAATGCATGAGCGCTGTTGCGAAAAAACGAAAATTAGCAGAGGCTCTTGGTATATCAATTTTTTTACTAAGCCATAAAGGTTTACCTGTATCGTTTGTTTCGGCAAGCGCTAATTCATCTAAATTTTCATCAATTAATTCTGCAATTTTATTTAGGATGATAAATTTTTTTTCCAGCGGCATCGTGCTCCAATTTTCAAATGCTTTTTTTGCGGCGTTTACGGCAAGCTCAATATCTTTTTCATTGCTGTCAGGAATTTGCGCAAACACTTCGCCGATTGCAGGATTAATGCAGTCAATAAATTTTGAGTTTAGCGGTGCGATGAAATAACCACCGATAAAATTTTCGAGATAATATGGAATGGCTAAGTTCATTGTTGGATGTTGGATGTTGGATGTTCGATGTCGCCTTGAGATTTCGGCTTTGTTTTATAATCGGAAGATTGTAGATAATCAATAAAACTTTTTATTTTATTAACGATGTGTATTGAAAAATTTAAGCGTGTATTAAAAGATTTCTCAGTAATATATTTACGATCTAATGCTCGGTATAATTGCGATCTTACTTCTCCGTTTGAACCTTTTGATATAATTAAAAATTGTATAAATTCCTTATTAGAAAATCTTTCAAAACCTTCTGCAATATTATCCATAACAGAGCCTGCAGAATTATTGATTTGATTTTTTAATCCAAAATCTTTACAAAATCTTTCACTTCCGGTTAAAATAAAAATTTCATTTGCCTGCTCTCTCGCCATTTTCCAAACTTCTAAATCTTCAAATTTTGTTATTGTAGCCATAATAATACTTTTATTAAACATCACATCTAACATCCAACATCGAACTTTCTACCTTCAACTCAAATACTTCCCGTTCTTCCTCCATCAACCGCAATGCTTGCGCCGTTTACATACGATGCAGCCGGCGTTGCCAGAAATGCAGCCACAGCAGCTATTTCAGAAGGTTCGCCAAAACGTTTCATCGGAATTTCATTTGTCATTTCTTTTTTAATTTCTTCAACATCTACATTTTTTTTTGCTGCATTATTTTGTATGATGGATTGTAATCTTTTCGTTTTTGTTGAGCCGGGCAAAATATTATTTACGGTAATATTAAATTGACCGAGTTCATTCGCCATTGTTTTTGCCCAGCTCGCAACTGCGCCGCGAATGGTGTTGGATACACCTAAATTTTTCAGCGGAATTTTTACAGAAGTTGAAATAATGTTTATTATCCGTCCGTAATTTTCTTTTTTCATTGAAGGAATAACCGCTTTTGTTAGAATATGATTGCAGATTAAATGGCGATTAAATGCATTTAAAAATTCCTCTTCTTTTGCTTCAACGATGGCGCCTGAGTTTGGTCCGCCGGAATTATTGATAAGAATATGAACAAAATTTTTTATTAGATAATTGGTAATAACGGCTTTTACATTTTGCGGATCATCAAAATCTGCAACTAAAAAATTGTGCTGCTGATTTTGGGAAGTTTCTAATTTTTTCAATGCTTCTTTTAAAGATTTTTCATTTCTTGCAAGCAGCGTACAATCCGCTCCCAGTGCGGCTAATTCAATAGCAACGGCTAAACCGATGCCTTGCGAGCTTCCGCAAATAATGGCAGTTTTTTTGCTAAGTGATAAATTCATATTTTGTAAAACTACCTAATAGAACTAAGTAAAAAAAGTGGTACTTTTCACAATAGAAGTTTATTAAAGTGAAAAAAATATGATAAAAACTTTGGGGCTTACTCATATTGCGCTTAAAGTTGCTGATATAAAAAAATCATCTGAATTTTATCAGCAGGTTTTTGGCGTTAAAGAAATGTATTGCGAAAGTAATTTTATCCAGATTCAAACGCCTGGAAGCAAGGATATTATTGTGTTTGAAAAAAATAATTCCCGTGAAGACTTTGTAAAGAATTTTCATTTCGGATTCAGACTTTTATCACCAGTAAAGATAGAAGACATTATTAGCACCGTTGAAAAAGCCGGTGACAAAATAAAAAAATGCGGAGAATTTGTTCCCGGCGAACCGTATGTTTTCTTTTATGATTTGGATGGATATGAAGTGGAAATCTGGTATGAAAAAATTCCTGAGTCTCTTAGAATGTTTAATTAAAATTGCTGCATAGAATTATTGCAGTACAAGAGTGCGACGCAACAAAAGCTTAATTAATAATCTGCTGCTTAGTACAAAAAATTTTTATTAATTATCTTATTTAAATTGTAACATCAAGTTCAAACACATTTTTATATCGCTTTAATAAAATGAAACTGATAAAAATGTGAGCGAGTAATAAAACAGCATAAGCGAGCATAAAATATAACGTACCGGTAATGAACCGGGTATAAAATTCTTTTGTAATGCCCGCTGGCATTGACGATTGCATACTGATGGTTTGATCTACTGCTTTTTGGCGAAGCGCCGCATCAGTTAAATATTGTACAGAAGATGATAAACTTATTACAACAAAAGCAAGACTTACAAATGCATTTACTCTTATCCAATCTCTTAACGAAGGTTTGCAGTGTTTTGCATTTTGAATTCCTTTTATTAAAAAAATAAAACTTGCAATGGTATAAATGATTATGCAGGCCAGCATAAAAACACCTAATAAAAATTCAGGATTTGCTAAGGCAGCAAACAGTGCGAAAATATCAATCAATGCTAAAATTGCGGCTATTGGTAAAAGAATAAATGAAATGATGCGATAAATAATTAATAGTGTTTTCATACTAATTTTTGAGGCGCAAAAATAGTGATGGTTTTTAAAAGAATCTTTTTGTTATGGTAAATAAAACAAAAGAATTTCCGGAGAAAATAAAAAATAAAAGTCAATGAATATTTGCCTTAATAAAAATAAATTACAATAAAATAATGATATTAAACCGCTTCACTTTCCATTACATTCTTTTTAATGGTATTTTTTCCTTCATTATATTTTTTTGCAGCTTCAATAAAACTCACAAATAAAGGTGCAGGTTTTTCAACAGTACTTTTTAATTCGGGATGAAATTGCACGCCAATAAAAAACGGATGCGCCGGAACCTCCATAATTTCTACTAAACCGGTTTCGTTGTTGATTCCGCTTGCAATCATTCCGTTATTTTCGAATTGCTCTAAATATTTATTGTTGAATTCATAACGATGGCGATGCCTTTCGCTGATGTGATTTGTGCCATAAATTTTTTCAGCCAATGTTCCTTCTTTTATTTCACACGGATAAGCGCCCAAACGCATGGTGCCACCTTTGTTAGTAATTTTTTTCTGTTCTTCCATCATATCAATTACAGGAATCGGTGTATCTACATCCATTTCTGTTGAATGTGCATTTGATAAATCCAAAACATTTCTTGCAAATTCAATAACTGCCATTTGCATTCCAAGACAAATTCCAAAAAAAGGCAATCCGTTTTCACGCGCGTATTGAACCGCAATAATTTTTCCGTCAGCGCCTCTGTGACCAAAACCCGGCGCTACAACCAATCCATCTAAACCATCCAATTTTTCGGCAACATTTTCCTGCGTAATATATTCGCTGTGCACATTTACAACCTGCACTTTTACTTCATTTACAGCGCCTGCATGAATAAAACTTTCCAGGATTGATTTATATGCATCCTGCAATTCAATATATTTTCCTATCAACCCAACTGTTACTTTGCTTTTTGGATATTTTAATTTATCCAAAAACTTTTTCCATTTCTCCAGTTCAGGTTCTTTATAATTTGCGATGTTTAATTTTTTCATACAAATTATATCCAATTTTTCGCGCAGCATTGCCAGCGGAACTTCGTAAATCGTTGCAGCATCCATCGCTTCAATAACTGCATCTTGTTTTACGTTGCAAAAAAGTGCAATTTTTCTTTTAATGTCATTGCCCAAAGGTTCTTCGGTTCTGCAAACAATCACATCAGGGTTTACTCCATTTTCACTCATCATTTTTACGCTGTGCTGTGTTGGTTTTGTTTTCAATTCTTTTGCAGCGCGCAAATACGGAACCAATGTTAAATGTACAACAATCACATCTTCATCAGGCAACTCCCATTGAATTTGTCGCACCGCTTCAATAAACGGCAAACTTTCTATGTCGCCAACTGTGCCGCCGATTTCCGTAATCACAATGTCATATTTTCCTTCTTTGCCAAGCAGCAACATGCGGCGTTTTATTTCGTCGGTAATGTGCGGAACAACCTGCACTGTTTTGCCTAAAAAATCTCCGGCGCGTTCGCGGTTAATTACGGTTTGATAAATTTTTCCCGTTGTAACATTGTTCGCCTGCGAAGTAAAAATGCTCAAAAATCTTTCGTAATGCCCGAGGTCTAAATCCGTTTCAGCGCCATCTTCTGTAACGTAACATTCACCATGTTCGTAAGGGTTCATTGTGCCCGGATCAATGTTTATGTACGGATCAAATTTTTGAATCGTAACGCTTAAACCCCGCGCCTGTAGCAGCTTTGCGAGGCTGGCAGCAATAATACCTTTTCCTAAACTGCTTGTTACGCCGCCGGTAACAAAAATATATTTTGCCATAACTTTATTGGTTATTAGTTAATAATTTAATGATGTTTTTATGAACCCAGCATTTGTATTTCAGTTAAACATCCGTTGCGTCGCACTCTTGTACGTTCGGTTCTTTATTCAACAAAATGATTATCCGACTTATTAATTAATCAACTATTTTTTCTGACCTGGTGGAGAAAATTTCAACTCTCTGAAGGTCATGCAAACCTAAACATTTTTTCCGGCACAAAAAATTTGTGCTCAAATTGTGGGAAATATTAGTACAAAATTTGCTTTATATTTATTGACTATTTTTCATTCAAAATGATTCCATCAAAATAAATAAATCATGAAAAAAATTTTTCTTGCCTTTATTGCGTTAACAAGCGTTTGTGTTTTAAAAGCACAGCCAATAATGAATTGCTGTTTTCCATCAGCCACCGAAGAATTTGCGAGCTTTGCATCTGACAAAGAATTTATGTCATCACATTTAAGTCCATTGCCTTTTACATTTGTAAGCGAGCGAGGGCACGACATTTCATACAAAACCAGCGATGGCACCGATGCACATGCATGGGAAATAAAATCGGAAAAACCAACCGATTATTATTTATTTGTTGTACATGAATATTGGGGTTTGAACGATTACATAAAACAGGAGAGCGAAAAATTATCAGATGACTTAGGGATAAATGTTATTGCGCTCGATTTGTACGATAAAAAAGTTACTGCAGATCCGCAGGAGGCTGGGAAGTTAGTGCAAAGCGTAAAAACGGATAGAGCGCTTACAATTATTCGCGGCGCTTACAATTATGTGGGCAATAAAGCAAAGGTTTTTACAATCGGCTGGTGTTTCGGCGGCGGCTGGAGTTTGCAAGCAGCGATTGAAGGCGGCAAACAGGCTGTTGGTTGTGTAATGTATTATGGAATGCCGGAAAAAGATATTAATCGTTTAAAAATTTTGAATTGTGATGTGATTGGTTTTTTTGCAAATAAAGACAAATGGATAACTCCCGCAGTTGTGGATGGATTTATAGAAAACATGAAAGCTGTAGGAAAAAAATTAACGGTTTATCGTTATGATGCAGACCATGCTTTTGCCAACCCAAGCAATCCCCATCATGATGAAGCTGCAACAAAAGATGCGTATGCAAAAACCATTGAGTTTATAAAAGAGAGAATGAAATAAATGATTAACATCTTTAATTGCAGTTCTTATAAAATTTAATTATGAAGTTAAAATTATTGTTTGTTTTTTTATTGCCATTAATTGCAGTTGCGCAAAAAGAAAATATTTCGCAGGGTTTTATAATTGAAGGAAAACTGAAAGGCTTGCCCGAAAATAGTATGGTTTATTTAATGGGCTTTTCTGAAACCGATACACTTGCAAAAGCAAAAGCAGAGCAGGGAAATTTTGTGTTGAAAGGAAAAGTGAAAGAAACAGATTCGCGCATTTTAAATTTTCCATCGTCTAATAAAAGGCTTGTTTTATTTATGGGCAATGAGCATATTTTTATTACCGGAAACGGTTCAGATTTTACTGATATTAATATTTCAGGCTCTCAAACAAATTACGATTATGAAGAATTTGTGTATGACATAAAACCATTAAATGATTTTGTGAATTATTATCGCAACACGCTGCAAGCCGCAGCTACAAAAGATTCCAGGGATTCTGCAATTATTATGCTAAACACTGCTTACAATATTTATGAAACCAGCATTGACCAGTTTATTTCAAGAAAAAAGACTTCGCCTGTTGCTGCTTTGGTTTTAGATTTTAGTTATGATGTTGACCCGAACAAAGATGTTTCGCTGCTCGAAAAAAGGTATGCTATTTTAACCGGCGATGCACGCAACAATCAATTTGCAAGAAATATAAAAGATTTAATAGAAGAAGGAAAAATTGGCGCTGTTGGTTCGCCCGCAATTGATTTTAAACAAGAAGATACCGCTGGAAAATCTGTTTCGCTTTCGCAGTTTAAAGGCAAATATGTGTTGGTAGATTTTTGGGCGAGTTGGTGCAAACCTTGCCGTATGGAAAACCCAAATGTTGTTGCAGCTTACAATCAATTTAAAAATAAAAATTTTACTATTCTCAGCGTTTCGCTCGATCAGCAAAAAGATAATTGGCTCAATGCAATTAAACAAGATAATTTAACGTGGACGCACGTGAGCGATTTAAAATACTGGAATAATTCTGTTGCAGTTGCTTACCATGTAAAATCAATTCCCCAAAATTATTTGATTGATCCGAACGGAATTATTATTGCAAAAAATTTGCGTGGCGAAGAATTAATTCAAAAGTTGCAGGATGTATTAAAGTAATTAATCAATATATTTTTGCATCAAATTAATGGCATTTTTTAGCGCAGATGTTACAGCACAACAGCTTCTTTATTATATTTATTTCTGTATTCAAGCGGCGGTAAACCGGTAATTTTTTTGAATGTTGTTCTAAAAGCTTTCGTATCATTGTAACCAACTTCATACATCACTTCATTTATATTTTTTCTGCTGTTCTCCAAATCTTTTTTTGCAGCTTCCATTTTTACACGCTGAATATATTCAACCACAGTATTTGCAGTTGCTTTTTTAAATCTGCGCTCAAAGTTTCTTCTGCTCAATGCAAACTCCGATGCTAATTTATCAACCGTAATTTTATCCTGATAATTTTTTTCAATAAACTCCTGCGCATTTTTTATTTGCTCATCATCATGTTCTTTTTGTCCCTGAAAAATGGTAAATGATAATTGATTTTCGCGCTCAATTTCTATTGCAAAAACTTTTGCAGAAAGAATTGCAATCTCACGCCCTGCATACTTTTCAATTAAATATAAAATAAGATTCAGGTAAGAAAAAGCGCCGCCGCTGGAATAAATTCCTTTTTCATCTGTAATAATTCTTTCGGTTACCAAATTCACTTCAGGAAACATTTTTCTGAATTGATTTTCTGCCTGCCAATGTGTGGCACATTTTCTTCCATTCACCAAACCCGTTGATGCAAGCAAAAACGCGCCCAGACAAAGGCTCGCAACTTCCGCCCCGTTTTTATATTGCTTAATTATCCACGGAATAAAATCGCGATTCATTTCGAGCGCATGTTCCATTTCGCCGTCAATTGCAGGGATAATTATCAGGTCTGTTTTTTTTATGTCTGCTAATACGTTGCTGTTTACGATAAACAAGCCGCCGCTCACTGCGGTTTCTTTGGATAGTCCCACCAATTGCACTTTAAATAATGGCAGCGCTCCTTTTGCTTTGTAAAATTCGTTCACTTGCGTAAACAATTGTCGTGTGCCTTCCAGGCTGCCCAAAATTGCTCCTTTAGGAACTAAAATTGAAATGTGTTTCATGTTTTTTATTTATTACACGTAAAAATTTTTATACATTAATTTTTATGAACCAAGCTGTATTGCTGCTATCAAATCCAGTTGCGTCGCACTCTTCAGCGTTTTCTGCAATTTCAATCAATCTTACAAAGTTTAAATTCACTCACAATAAATCCATGTTTTTTTGTCGTCAAAACTAAGTTATATTATTGTCGCAACCAACCCCTTAAATTGCCGTATTTGCACCCTGTTTGTTTTGTTTTATGATAGTAGGTTTGTGTTATCAAAAATAAATTATATGGAAAAATGCAATTTTGAAAACGATGTAAAAGTATTCGGCTTTGAAGTAAAAAAATTTCCTGATGGAGTTGGAGAAGCCTTCGAAAAATTAGTGAACATGATTTCTGAAGATGTAAATCGCTCTTATTACGGCATCAGCGAAATGACTGAAAAAGGTATTTCGTACAAAGCAACTGCAGAAGAAAAATTCGCCGGTGAGGCAGAGAAGTATAACTGCGAAAAATTCACTATTAAAAAAGGTGAATATTTAGCCGTAACATTACACGATTGGCGCAAAAAAACGGATTGTATAAAAGATATTTTTATGAAAATGATGCAAGATAATAGCGTTGACAAAACGCAGCCTTGCATTGAATGGTATAAAAATGATGAAGAAATGCTTTGCATGATGAAAGAAAACCAACACAAAAAAGAATTACATCAATAAATACATTAATAATTTTTTTCAAAAAAAATGACAACAGAAAAAACTAATACAGAAAAACTGTTTGCATCGCTGGATGAAACAACTTCAGAATTACTGGAGTTAATTTCTTTATCAGATGAAAAAATAATTAACACTGTTCCGTTTAAAGATAGCTGGACGGCAGCGCAGTTAGCAGAACACATAACAAAATCAAATAAATCTATAGCACAGGCATTAAACATGCAAGGCAAAATTGCTGAAAGAAATACAGGTGAAAAAGCGGAAGAACTGAAAGCAATATTTTTAGATTTTACCAAAAAATTTGCGGCGGCAAAAGAAATTTTGCCCACAAAGGATACTTACGAAAAAGAAGATGTTATTGCAGAACTTAAAAGATCAATTAGCCAATTAAAACAAGAGCGCAACACAATAAATTTATCAGAGGTACTTAGCCTGCCAAGACTTGGTGAATTAACCAAACTCGAACTTTTATATTTTGCAACGTATCATACGCAAAGGCATATTTATCAGTTGAAAAATATTCTTCAACACTTAAAAAATCAACAATAATTATAAACGCAAAAATTAAAAATTATGGAAACAACAATTCAAAGCGAAAGCTTTAATTCAGCAAACATGAAAACAACAACTCAAAGCAAGAGTTTGAAATCAACAAAAATTATTTACTGGATTTCAACAGGTATTCTTGCCTTGTTTCTTTTATCCGGCGCTTTTTTTATTAATAGTAAAATGGCTATTGATGCAATGCATCATCTTGGAGTACCGGAATGGTTTCGGTGGGAGTTAAGTATCGGTCATATCATCGGCGGTCTCCTGCTTATATTGCCTGTATGGAAGCGCTTAAAAGAATGGAATTATGTGGCGCTCGGCATTGATTATATTTCTGCTGCTATTGCGTATTTTTCAGTAGATGGTGCGGTTTCCACATCTTTCTTTCCTTTAATTGATCTGGCAATATTAATAGTTTCATATATCTGTTATCATAAAATAAAAAAATATCAACCACACAAAATGTAATACATAATTATTTTATCAATTATAATTTTTGTACAACAATTAAAAAAAATAAAATGGAAAATTCATCTAAAAAAATTCAGTTACAAGTTCTCATTAGCATGTACGATTATCACACAAAAATGTTTACCAATGTGCTGGCTGATATATCAGACAAAAATGCGCAAAACCGTTTGGGAACAAAAGCAAATCATGTTGCGTGGCTGGCCGGAAGTTTGGTTTATCAAAGACAATTTTTGGCGAATGCATTGGGGAAAGATGTGAAACAACGTTCAGAAAATCTTTTTAAAGCATCTCCGGGTGAAGGCCACAAAGGCATTCAGGATAATGTTACTTATCCTTCATTAGAAGAATATAAACAGGATTGGGAAAAAATTTCTTCTGCATTAAAAGATGCGCTGGAAAATTTGAGTGAAGAACAATTGAATGGACCTGACCCTTATCAAATGCCAGGCGGAAATTTTACGCTTTTTGATTCAATAACTTTTTCAGTGGATCGTGAATCTTATTGCCTCGGTCAAATCGGTTTATACCGCAGATTGTTGGGATATGATGCGATGAAATATCCCGAATAATAAATTATTGGTTAATTCATTTTTAAAATAATTAAATATATATGCGAAAAATAATTGTATCAAATTTTATATCACTGGATGGTTATTTTGAAGGCCAGAATAACGAACTGGACTGGTTTGTTGTGGGAGAAGAATTTTTTGATTTTGCAAGAAAACAACTTGTTGATGAAGTAGACACTATTTTATTTGGACGGATAACATATCAAATGATGGCAAGTTACTGGCCCGATGCAAAAGATAATGACCCGGTTATTACAGATAAAATGAATGCTTTAACCAAAATTGTTTTTTCAAAAACACTCGATAAAGTTGAGTGGAATAATTCAAAATTAATTAAGGGAAATATTAAAGAAGAAATCAACAAACTAAAACAACAACCCGGAAAAAACATCGTGATATTTGGCAGCGGAGAAATTGTAACAGCACTTACAGATTTAGGCTTGATTGATGAATATAGAATAATATTAAACCCAGTTGTTTTAGGTAATGGCAATTCATTATTCAAAGGCGTAGATAAAAAATTGAATTTAAAATTAACGAATACAAAAACACTTGGCACAGGAACGGTAATACTTTATTATCAGCCTGAAAAATAATTTTAAAATTCGGGTAATTCAAAATAATTCGTGTAATAAAAAAATTATATCACAATAAAATAATAAAAAAATGACCAAACAAAAAATCACACGATTCTTATGGTTCGACGGCAATGCTGAAGAAGCCGCAAATTTTTACACTTCTGTTTTTAATAATTCAGAAATCATAGATACTGCGCTCAATCCGGAAGGCTCACCGGCAGGCGCTCCCGGCACTGTTTTGACGGAAGGTTTTAATATTTTCGGTCAGCAATTTGTTGCACTAAATGGCGGACCTGAATTCAAATTTAATCCTTCTATATCTTTCATGGTAAACTGCAAAACAGAAAAACAAGTGGATGAACTTTGGAATAAATTATTTGAAGGAGGTAAAGCGCTTATGCCGCTTGATAAATATCCTTTCAGCGAAAAGTATGGCTGGCTTCAGGATAAATATGGTTTATCATGGCAGTTGATTTTATCACAGGGCGAAATAGCGCAACCAATCATTCCATCTTTATTGTTCGCCGGTCAAGTATGCGGCAAAGCGGAAGAAGCCATTAAATTTTACACTTCAATATTTGAAGCTTCAAAAGTTGGAAACATTTTTCGCTACGGTGCAAATCAACAACCTGATAAAGAAGGAACAGTTGCATTTGCAGATTTCAATTTGCAGGGCGAATGGTTTGCAGTTATGGACAGCGCACGTGAGCACAATTTTACTTTCAACGAAGCAGTTTCATTTTCGATTAATTGCGAAAGCCAAAAAGAAGTGGATTATTATTGGGAAAAGCTTTCTTCAGAAGGCGGAAAAGAATCGCAATGCGGCTGGCTAAAAGATAAGTATGGAGTTTCGTGGCAGGTTACTCCAACTGTTTTACCAAAGCTGTTACAAAGCAACGACAGAGAAAAAGCAAAAAGAGCAATGCAGGCAATGCTAAAAATGAAAAAAATAATTATTGCTGATTTAGAGCAGGCTTGATAAAAATTATGAAACAAAATCAGCCAGTTTAATTTTTAAATTTTGTGTATTTCATTCTAAGAATTGTTTACTTATCCTAATAAAAATATATGCGAAAATTAAATGCATTTCTTTTTTTATCAGTGAATGGTTTTTTCAAAGCTGCAAATGAAGATATAAGCTGGCACCGGCATGGCGGAGAAGAAAATGAATTTTCAATTGAAAGTCTTAAATCAAATAACATACTTCTTTTTGGAAGAGTAACTTATGAAATGATGGTAAATTATTGGTCTTCGCCGATGGCAAAGGAAAACGATCCTGTTGTTGCAAAAGGAATAAACAGTGCAGATAAAATTGTATTTTCAAAAACATTGAAAAAAGCTGACTGGAACAATACAAAAATTATAAGCGATGCAGAAGAAATAAAAAATCTGAAACAAACACCCGGAAAAAACATGACGATATTAGGAAGCGGAACTATTATCACACAATTTGCTAATCAGAATTTGATTGATGAATATCAGTTCATGATTGATCCGGTTGCGCTTGGCAATGGCACGCCAATATTTCAAAGCATAAAAAATAAATTGGATTTGAATCTTACAAATTCAAGAACATTTAAAAGCGGCGTAGTTCTTCTTTCTTATGAGCCGGTGAAAAACCGAAATGAATTTATAACTAATAACTAAAAAATAAAAATGGAAACTTCAAACAAATCCATCACTGTTGAAACAACGGTAAATGCGCCAATCGAAAAGTTTGGGAATATTGGACAACACCCAAGTATATTGAAAAATGGAACAATGCATCTGATGACTGGCACACGCCAAAAGCGGAAAATGATTTGCGTGTTGGCGGAAAATTTCTTTCGCGCATGGAAGCAAAAGACGGAAGTGTGGGATTTGATTTTGGCGGCGTGTATGATGAGGTGAAAGAAAATAAACAGATCGCTTACACAATGGATGATGGAAGAAAAGTTGAAATAACTTTTTCAGGCGATGGAAATAAAACAAAAGTTGTTGAAACGTTTGAAACAGAAAACACAAATCCAATTGAACTGCAAAGAGACGGCTGGCAAGCAATTATGGACAATTTTAAAAAATATGTTGAATCGCATTAAAAAATAAAAACTAAATTTTATTTTATGAAAAGCGAAAAACTAAAGCCAAAAAATATTGATAAATACATTGCAGGCTTTCCAAAAGATATACAAAATAAATTGGAAGAAATAAGGGCAACAATTAAAAAAGCGGCGCCTGAAGCTGCAGAAATTATCAGCTACTCAATACCTGCGTTCAAGCTGAATGGTATTTTAGTTTATTTTGCCGGGTATAAAAATCATATTGGATTTTATCCAACATCAACCGGAATAAAAAATTTTCAGGATGAATTATCAGATTATAAAACTTCAAAGGGCGCAATTCAATTTCCGATTGACAAGCCTCTTCCAATAAATCTAATAACAAAAATTGTAAGGTTCAAGGTGAAAGAAAATTTCGAAATTCTCGAGCAGGAACGCAAGCCTCAGGAAGGTTTTCTTTCTTTGCTTTCAGCGCCTGCACGCCGAGCACTTGAGCGTGAAGGAATAAAAAATTTGAAGCAACTTTCTAAATTCAGCGAAGACGAAATTTTAAAATTGCATGGCATTGGGCAAAGCTCAATGCCCAAGCTTCGTGATGCTTTAAAAAAAGAAGGATTATCGTTTGCAAAAAAGTAATGAATAAATTGATAAAAAAAACAGATATGAGAAAAATAGTTTCGTTCATGCATGTATCACTCGACGGTTTTGTTGCTGACGCAAAAGGAAATATAGATTGGATTACTGTGGGTGATGAAATGTTTGATTATGCAGCGCAGCGTACAAATGAGTCTGACACTGCATTGTACGGCCGTGTAACTTTTGAAATGATGGAAAATTATTGGCCTACAGCAGCAGATAAACCGAATGCAACCAAACATGACATTGAACATTCAGAGTGGTATAATCGTGTGGAGAAAGTTGTGTTGTCAAGGTTATTGCGAAATCAAAAATTACCGAACACAATTATTATTAGCGACAATGTTGAAGAAAATATTCATGCAATAAAAAATCAGGCAGGAAAAGAAATAATCATTTTTGGAAGCCCGAGTGTTGTGCATTTGCTAACGCAGGTTGATTTAATTGATGATTTTTGGTTATTTATAAATCCGGTTCTTTTAGGCAGCGGAATTCCATTATTCAGTAACATAAAAGAAATGAAAAAATTGAAATTGATTTCCTGTGATAGTTTTTCTTCTGGCGTTGTTTGTCTTCATTACGAAAAAAATTAATAATAAAAATATCTTATTATTTCATAAACATTTTTTTCAAATCAATAAAAATAAAAACTATGGCAACAATTAATCCTTATTTAAATTTTCCCGGTAATTCCGAAGAAGCATTTAATTTTTACAAGTCAGTTTTTGGCGGTGAGTTTGCGATGATACAACGCTTTAAAGATACGCCTGAAGCAGGCCAGGTTTCTGAAACTGATAAAGAAAAAATTATGCATATTGCTTTGCCAATAGGAAAAGGAAATGTTCTTATGGCAACGGATGCTATTGGGCCACATGAGAGTTCTTTAATTGCAGGAAACAATTTCTATCTTTCTGTTAGCGCAGAAAGCAAAGAAGAAGCTGACAAAATTTTTAACGGACTTTCAGCCGGTGGAAAAGTTACAGTTCCACTTCAAAAAATGTTTTGGGGTGCATACTTTGGGCAGTTTAAAGATAAGTTCGGAATTTGGTGGATGGTGAATTACGATGAAAATCGAAAATAATTTTGACAACAACAATCAACAAAATGGTAGAAGTTTTTAAAACAAATGTTCAGGAAGCTGATAAGTCAAAAATACTTATTCAAAAACTTCTTGAACATTTTCCATCAAGCAGAATAAATTTTGATCTTGATGATTGTGATAAAATATTAAGAGTTGAGGGAAAAAATATTTCGCCGCAAAAAATAATTGAATTAATAAATGCGAGAGGTTATTTATGCGAAGTTTTATCATAAAAAACATAAGTTTTTTTGCTAAAAAAACCTTTGTTAATTGTAAGAAAAAACCTTAGTTAATTGCTTTCAAAAAAGCATTATTTAATTGATGAAGAAATAAAATTCATTTTAAGTTTCGATAGAATTAATCAGATAATTTATTGCGGCGCAAGTGAAATACGTATTTGTAAACCCGCACTGGTATTAGTTACCGGCGCCGAAGTGGAAATATAAGGTATTACCCTTTGCTGGTTAAAATATAATTTTAAATCTACTCGGTTGTTTAAAACATAATCTACAGATGGTTGTATAGTTATTACTTTTTGTCCGCCCGTGCTGTAAGCATCAGCCTGGTCTAAACGGCTGTTGCTTTGCGTATCATCCTGGTATGCTAAATTTAAAGCAATATTTAAATCATTTCCCTGCGGGTTTGTCTTTTTAAATCCCGGTAATTTAAATGGTAAATTCACTCCTTTTTTTCTTATGCTTGTTGCAAACGTCCACCCTGTGCTTTTAACTTCGCTTAACTGGTAATCAACCAAACTTAAACTCAGTTGCCGGCTTTTTTTATAGCTGAATTGAAAATTAGTTTGATTTGTTGTGGTAATATCAAAACCAATTAACGGTGCAAATTCTTCCTGAATAGTTATATTCGGAACTAAAAAATAAGGAATAAAATTTCCTGAAATACTATCAATAAAACCGGGCGTTCCCAAGTGCAAAGGGTCGCTGTATAATAATGCGCTGCTAAAACTATTCATGCTTAATGTTGCGTCGTAACCATGCGTAATGGTTATGTTGGCAAATATGTTAGCCAATGCAGGAATAGTTGTTAAACCTGTGTAGGTAACGCGCCAGTTAGGCAAAGGTTTGTAACCACCAAAAGGGTTTGAATTAATATTTGAATTAGACTCTTTTAACAATGGCACTGTGCCCGGATCTTTGCCTGTATAAGCTGCAAGAAAAGCCGGTATTAATACATCCTGCGCATAACGGCCGTAGCCGGTTGCATAACCATCGTTGGTAAACTTTTTACTTGCAGGAAGCGCCTGCCAGTAAGGGTTTGACTGAGATAATCTTTGCGAAATAATAAAACGATTCGCTTCAAATTTATTAAAGGTTTGCGAAACCTGATTAGGATTATATTTTCCAAATAAAGTTTTGAAACTGATATAAGAAATGCTGAAACCGCCATTTGCAAGCGGACTTAAATGACCGAATTGGAAACCTGTGCCGGAAGTATCTTTATATAATTCCGTATAATCTTTAGAGAAAGATTTTGTCAGGTTTACATCAATTGTAAATTCTTTTATTGGTTGCAGTTGTGCAGTAAACGTAACTTGTTGCTGAAGGTTTTGCCAAAATAATATATTAAATAAAGAATCTTTAGTAATTACACCTTGCGCAGCTTTTTTATTCAACCACGAAGTATCGGGTTGTTTGCCAAAAACATAACCAAGTCCGGGCTGCATACTGCTCCAGTTTTGTCCCAATACTTGTGTGCTATCAATATAGCCTGGAATTCGGCTGTTGTATGTTGAAGAATAATTAACCGAAGCGCGCTTAACCATTGTAAGTAAATTACCGCCGGCTCTTGCCAATGCGCCTATTTGCACAGGCTGATTAAAATTGTTTAGCCTGCTTGCTTTGCGTGCATTTCTTTTTTGCAATCGCCATTTGCGTAAAGCATCTCTTTTTTTGCTGCCGCTTAAACCTTTAACTACTTCTTCTCTTGAAGGAATTTTGTTTAAACTATCTGCAGAAGATGGATTATTTTCTTTTGCGTTTGCTTTTGGCGGAGGTGGCGTATTAAATGAATTTAAAAAGCGCGATTTACTGTATAAACGGGTAAAGTCAAATTCTCCATTAAAAGCATTTTCCTGGCTGTTTTCTATTGTGTTTCCTAAATAAGTGGCAAGTAAACTTGCGCCGATCCAGTTGTAACTGGTGCTGTAACTGTATCGCGCCGTAATCCAATCCGTAAGCGGTAATTTAGCTAAAGGAAAAGTATAACTTAATATTGCTTTTTGCTGATACAAAGTATTTCTTCCTCCGCTAAAAAAATTATTTTTTACTGTATCGCGTTTTTCTTTTGTATTCAATAATCCATAAGGTTCATCAACACGGGCAAAATTTGTTGCAGTAAAATCAAGATTTAAGCTGTGTGTTAGATCCCATGTTAAATTATAATATCTGTCGAACGTAAAATATTTATCATAAGTTGTATCAACTTTTTCTACTTTATCGTCATAAGTGTTTACAATTCTCGGCACATAAATTCCGAATTGTCGGTTTATATCAACTCTAAAACCTATTAAAGATGGATTTGGGTTGAAATTAAAATCTCTCACCAAAGAAAACCAGGGACTTTTATTACGAATAAATTTTTTAAACGGCTCTATATATTTTGCAGTTCCATTATAAGTATAACCCAGGCCAGCCCGATATTTCGTAATGTCGTTTGTTTGAGCGATGGGATTTGATTGCTCAATTTTTGTGTACGAATAACTAAAATCTAAATTACTTAAACTCCATAATTTAGGTTTTGCTTTTGGTTGTGCGAATCGTACGTTGGTAAAATTTATTGTTTTAATTGTGGTTTGATCGAGTGCTGCATTTCGGATAGAATCTCGTTTATCACCTGCGTTTGCAAGTTTATATTTATACAAAACATCCAGATCATATGGGTCGTATTGCGGCGTTAAAACCGTTCTGTTTATACTTGCATAAACCGGAATTGTAAAGCCAAGTTTTTTAGGAAATAATTTTCCGGCATCAACATTTAAAGCGGCATCGAATTGCATTAAATTATTTTTTGCCCGCTGGTTAACGCCCTGGTCAATTGTTCCAAAACCTTGCGTATAAGTATTGGCAGAAACGGATAAAGTACCTAAATCTGCTAACTGCACATCTACTCTTCCCAACGCAGCATAGCCGCCTTTTTCATCGAGCTTTGATAAGCGCAATTCATCAACCCAAACTTCTGCATTTAATGAATGTGCGGGAAGATTAACGCCATACGCATTTTGAACCGCAATCAAAATTCCCTGTACCTGACCGAGATTAGGATTTCCTAAAACAGAAAAAGTTTTATTGCCAATTAATTGACGATAAATTGAAACGATGGAAGCGCTTGCCTTATCTCTTTGCAATTTTAAATTTACAAGATCGCTGAGATCAAAATCAAGATTATTTTCTGCAGGCCAAATTACATCAGGAGAAGTGGAACCCGGAGGTGTAACTTTTAAAGGAATTCTTATTTCATAATAATTGCTCAAAAAATCTTGCCCAATTCTTATTACAGCATATAATTCTCCATCGTTCACAGGAGTTACCGGTGGAAGTAAAGATTCTGCATGAATAAACATAGATAATTCTCCGTAAGAACGCATATCTAAATTAAATGTTTTGAATACGGCTCTCGCATCGTTATTGGCAAGATTAGTAACTTTCAAACTCATGGATTGTTCGTTCTGCAAAAGGTTCACACCATTATTACTAAGTTGCTGCACACGTTCAATGCCCGGCGGAATTACATAAGGTATTGGTGTTCTGCCGCTGTTTTCTTCGAGATTTACAGCGGTTACATCGAAGCCTGTATTGGTGTTGGAGGGCAAAGGAGTATATGAACCTGTTGTATCGAGTTTATAAGTAAAAGTTCGCCATTGATTTCTTACAAGGTCTAAACTGGCAAAACGCATCACAACAGAATCGGTAAAACCGGTCATATACATGCGCATAAAACGGATAGATTTAAAGTCAGGAATATTGCCCACTTTATTTGTAAAGTCGTTAATAGGAACACGAAATAAAAACCAATTTTCGGGCCTTGTAGTTCCGTTTGCTAATCTCGGATTTACAACGCGTTTATCGGTGATGTATTTGGTTAAACCCACGTCCATGCCGGGTTTCAGGTCAACTTCATATTCGTAATATTGCTCTGTTTCGTTTAAAGTATTATCATGATTGAGGTCTTCATTATCAGGATATAAAGTTGCTGCAGAAGAAAATTGCGAACTTGAAGAAGCAACGGGAGAATTGCCCTGCGGATTATTATAATCTTTATATCTTCCTAAAATACCGGTGTGCGCTGCATCGAATGAACCATCGCGGTACCAGCGATAATCATCGTGCGATGGATCAGCATCGGCTTCCTGAAAAATTAATGAAGCGCTTCCAAAATTGGTTGACAAATTTGCTAAATATGCACTGCGTTTTATTCTTTCACTATCATCATTCAATCCGTCAAAACCAACATCCTGATAAGGTCTGTCTGCCGGATCATTACTAAAAGCATTTGTTACCTGAACAGGATTTACAGGATTTGTTCCCCAAACGCTGCTTTTATCAACAGCAGAAGGTTGGGTGGGCGTATTAATTCCATTTTCGTAAAATCTTCTTCCGTCTTTTAAAATATCTTCACTCACATCGCCCAAATCAATAAACAATTTTCCGCCGGAGCTTGTTGGATTTAGAATGAAAGGATCCTGCGCCCAAAATTCAATAAACTCAACATTATCTGTTACAAAATCTGTTTGATCGAGACTGCGCATAATGCCGCCCCACCTGTTTTGCGGATTGAGTAATTTACCTGCCGCAGTAATATCCAAACGGCTCGATACATAATTATAAGGACCGACATCTGTTGGATAATAAGCAAGATCGAAAGTAGTGGTTAATGCATCTGTAATATTAGTAGTTCTTTGCGGAAATAATTCGTTGGTGTAAACTGCGCGAACGCGCGGATCGCTTAATTCGGTAAGATTGCTTCGCAAAGGATTACTGCTGCTGGATTTATCCTGCAAAATTGGTTCAATATTATACCATGCAAGTTTCGCGCGGTTGTATCCGTAAGGAAGCGAATCATTGTATTTTGATTCAGGGAAAGAACTCGGTGTTGATGCCAGCGCCCAAGCCACAAAAGGAAATCGAAGATCAACGCTGCTGGTTGAGCCTTCAAAATCATCAATATAAATTAATCCCTGCGAACCGCTGCCAATTTGTGGCGCATGACCTGGTTTTAAAACTGCTGCTTCTCCGTAAGCATTAATGCTGCTGGTAGCGTTAGTTGTGTAAAACGGAAGCCGGTCTAATAATCTTGTCAATGTGGGAAATTCGGAATTATAATTAAAATCAACGCCATACATTGAATTATTTATTGGGTCTTCACCATAATTTACTTTTGTAAAAAAGGGTCTTTCTTTCAGCCGCTCCATTGTTGCGCCCAGACTTAATTTTTTATTTACAAAATAATCTAATCTTAATCCAAAAAAACTTCTTTGCTGAATACCATAAGTTGCATTATTTTCGAACTGAACATTTACAGGAACGCCGGAATTTATGATTGCCTGATTGATGACCGTTAAAGTACCAAGATTATAATCAATAGTATAATCTGAGTTTTCCTGCAATATTTGGCCGCCCGCAGTTACGGTAACAGAACCTTGCGGAATATTAAATGCACCTAACGAAACTTGCGCCGAAGAACTGCCTTTCACCGTTCCCTGCAAAACATACCTGTCAAGGTTTGCATAAGTTTGAGCGATGGCTTTTATAGAATCGTACAACTGGTAATAAACATATTGTTTTTTGAGTGTGGGCGATTGACCGCCGAAAGCCAGCGTATCCAAATCTTTTCCGAATGGCTGCAATAAAGGAAAGATAATTTTTCCTTGCTGAGATAAAACGGTAAATCCATCTACAAAATCGTACAATCCATCCGGCTGCGGATCGCCCTGATTATTCAGTCTGTCAACCCGAAGAATTGATAATAAAGGTGAACCTAAAGCCGCAGGCGAAGCATCAGGCAAATATCTTTTTAAACCGCCGCTTGGTTCCTGATAAAAAACATTCAAATTAAAATCTTGCTGCTGCACTCCGGTAATATCTAATGAATAAATATTTTTCATCATTAATTGCCAAATGGGAAGCTGCACTCTTGCCGAAGTAGCTTTTAATAATTTTAGAAATATAATTTTTTGAACGCCTTGTGTAGAATCAACAGTAACATCTTGCGAAAATTCTCCTACCTGATAAATTCTTCCATTATAATTGTATTGATAAGCCACAGCTAATACATCATCCGGCTGCAATTGCTGGTTTAACGATAAAAAACCTATCTGCGGGTTATAAGTATATTCGCTTGAATCTAATTGTCGCGCAAAAGTTTTTTCATAATCGTCAACAGGATTTAAACCTTTTGCAGTTAAAAGCGTATTCACCAAAGCCGGATTGCGAAAATTAGCGTCTGAAACTAAATTTCCATATAAATTATTTGCAACATTTTGCGGTAAAGGACTTGTGGTTAATGGTAAAATAGTGCTGTTGCTTGGAGTGGTTTCTCCAAGATCTGCAAGCCCAACTATTTCCCGTGAATTTGTTGTGGTGCCAATGCGATTGGTTACCCAAACTTCTAAACGCAATATTTGAACCTGGCTGTTAATTACAGGCAAGTTTGCCATTGCTGTATTGTAATTATTTTTGAAATATTGAGCTAAGAGAAAGTGTTTATTCTCATCATAATCATCTAATTTTTTATTGATTGTTTGCGCTAAACCGCCACCTTGTAAAGTTAACGATTGGCGCTGTGAGCGTTGCTCGGCCAATGTGGTTGTAACAAATAATTTCCCGAATTGTAATTGGGTTTTAATGCCAAACAAACTTTGCACGCTTGCCATTAAAGTGCCTTTTGTTTGAAAAGAAATATTTCCGGCTTCAATTGATTTAATTATTTCATCATCTTTTCCTTTGTAATCTAATTTAAGTTGATTTTGAAAATCGAAATTGGCAAGTGTGTTGTAATTTATAGGCAGTTTTAATTTATCACCGATGTTTGCGATAACACTTAAATCGGCATTTTCATTAAAATCAAATCCGCCGGTTCTTCTCGCTCTTTCTGGTAAAGTCGGATTTTTTATATTTTGACCCTGATAACCTATCTGCAAATCAACAGTGCCTTGTGGTTTTATTTCGACCTTTAATCCCGTAGGACTAACACCAAAAATTCTATCAAATAAAGAAGGATAAACCTGCATTGGCGGTCTTGTAACTTTGCGGTTTAAAAGATCGAGTGTTTGCGAGCGGCTATTAAAATAATCTATATCGGATTGGCGATTTTGCAAAGCCCAAAATTCATCGAAGGTTAAATAAGTGGGTTTGCGATAATAAAGATCACCTATTTTTTCAACGATATAATATTGATTGGTTGAAGGATCGTATTCAATATTTTGTTTGATATAAGAAGTATCATTAATATCGAATGGGTTGTGATTTTGCCACGTAAATCTATCGCCCCAACGGTCTTGCAGAGGAAAACGAAGCGAATCGGTTTTTGTTTGCGCATAAGTGTGTGCGCAGCAAGCCCAAAGCGCTGCAGTAAATAAAAATAAACGAATAATAGAGAAATGCGAAGTCAATTTTCTTAAGCTCTGTTAGGTAGATTTCTTCAATAAGCCTATATATTTTTTAGTGCAAGTTTAATTAAATCTTCGAGTTTTATGTTTTCCGCCATCGGCAATTTTACTTTTCTTAAAGCCGTTTCCGCAACAGCTCTTGAAATACCCAAAGAAACCAATGCATTTAACGCATCCTGCTCAACTGTATTGTGATGTGTTGCAGATGCAGCAGAACTTTCAAGCGATTGTTTTCCTAATTTATCTCTCAATTCCACTATCAATCTTTCACCTGTTTTTCTTCCAATTCCCTTTATATTTTCCAACTGTTTTGCATTGCCCTGAATAATTGCTTTTACAATTTCATCAGGCTTCATTCCAGACAACATCATTCGCGCTGTTGCTGCACCAACACCCGATACACTTATTAACTGAAGAAACAACTCTTTTTCAATCAATTCAAAAAAACCATACAACGTTTGTGCATTTTCGGTAATGTGCAAATATGTAAATAATTGCCCGCTGTTATTATTACTAATTGCCGAATAAGTATGTAAGCTTATTTGCAATTCATATCCTACTCCATTCACATCTACTGTTACTTGCGCCGGTGATTTACGAACAAAATTTCCTCTTACAAAAGCTATCATAATTTCGGGAAATCAAAAATATGGTTTTCGGTTAAATATCAAACTTTATTTTAAATGTTTTTATATAAAACAATAGCAAATTCCACTCTTTAATTTATAATATATGTTTGATATATTTACCATTTAACTCAAATGCATGAATAAAATTAAGGCAGCCATTACAGCCGTAGGCGGATATGTACCGGATTATATTTTAACCAATCACGAATTGGAAAATATGGTTGATACAAACGACGAATGGATACGCACCCGAACCGGAATTTTAGAACGAAGAATTTTGAAGGAAGAAGGTAAAGCCAGCAGCGATATGGCTGTGCCCGCGGTTTTACAATTATTGAAGAAAAGAAAAATTTCTGCAACTGAAATTGATTGCATTATTTGTGCAACAGTAACACCGGATATGGTTTTTCCGGCAACGGCAAATATTATCAGCAATAAAATTGGCGCAATCAATGCTTTTAGTTTTGATTTGAACGCAGCCTGCAGCGGATTTTTATTTGCGCTTACAACGGGCGCGGCTTTTATTGAAAGCGGCAGATATAAAAAAGTTATGATAATTGGCGTTGATAAAATGAGTGCGATAATTGATTATACTGATCGTGCAACTTGTATAATTTTTGGCGATGGCGCCGGCGCAGTTTTATTAGAACCAACAATGGATGGCACAGGAATTTTAGACAGCATTTTAAAAACCGATGGCAGCGGATGCCAGTATCTTCACATGAAAGCCGGCGGCTCTCTTAAACCTGCAAGTATCAAAACTGTTTTAGCAAGAGAACATTATGCATACCAGGAAGGAAAAGCTGTTTTTAAATTTGCCGTAGTTGGCCTAACTGATGTGAGCGAAGAAATTATGAGAAAAAATAATTTGAGCGCAAACGATATTGCATGGCTGGTGCCACATCAGGCAAATCTTAGAATTATTGATGCAACTGCAGAACGAATGGGTTTGCCCAAAGAAAAATTAATGATAAATATACAACGCTATGGAAACACAACTGCAGCAACCATTCCGCTTTGTTTGTGGGAGTGGGAAAGCCAATTAAAAAAAGGCGATAACATTATTATCTCCGCATTTGGCGGAGGTTTTACCTGGGGCGCAACATGGGTAAAATGGAGTTATTGATTTTGATGAGATTATGTTTTTCATCTTTTTATTTACGATACAACTTGTTGTTAACAACGCGTTCATTTTATATTTGCTGTAAATTGTGCCCGATGCAATTAACCACGGTTGATGTTGTTTCACAAATTAGCAGCAGAGAATTTCAAAAGAAATATTATGACCCACAAATACCTGTTATTATCCGCGATCTTTCAAAACAATGGCCAGCCTACAATAAATGGAACTGGGATTATTTTAAAGAAATAGTGGGCAACCAAAAAGTAGGCATTTATAATAATGTAAAAAGTGATGCTTATACGCCGGTAAACAAAGCAGACGAGTACACAACTTTTGGTGAATATATTGATATGATTCGCAACGGACCTGCAGCCTGGCGCATTTTTTTATTCAACATTTTTAATCATGCACCGCAATTAATCAATGATTTTTTATGGCCTGAAGAATTAATGAAAGGTTTTGTAAAGCGCGTTCCAATGCTATTCGTTGGCGGACAGGGTTCGATAACACACATGCATTTCGATATTGATTTAAGCCATATTTTTCATACACAATTTATGGGAAGAAAAAGAGTGTTGCTTTTTCCGCATTCGCAGCAACATAAGCTTTACCGTAAGCCTTTTGAAGTATTAAGTCTTGCAGATTTCAGTAATTATTACGATTCGGAAAAATCGAAAATTGATCTTAAAAAATTTCCTGCAATTGAATATGCACAAGGTTTTGATGTTACGCTCGAACATGGCGATACATTATTTATGCCCGGCGGTTACTGGCATCACATGGAATACCTGGATAGCGGCTTTGCTATGAGTTTGCGTGCATTGAACAGTTCTGTAACCGGTAAATTAAAAGGTGTTTGGAACTTAGTTGGCATGCGCAGCATAGATAGTTTACTCAAAAAAACCGTACCAATTAAATGGTATGAATGGAAGGAAAAAAAATTATATAATGCAGCAAATAAAGAACTACAATTATCCTAATATTTTTTAAACATTATATTGCAAATAAACTTCTTATTGTGCACCCATAAAAAGCAACACTTCGCCTGACTGTCAATGCTGGACAACACGAGATTATTTTTTATTTTCATGTGGCCATTATAAATAATCGCACTTAAAATTTATTTGATCAAAAAAGTAAGCTTTTTTAATTTCTTTGAAAATAAAACGGCGGTTAGAAAACCGCCGCGCTTGAGTCAGCATATAACCCCAATGAAAAAACTTTTATAAGATTGAATTATAGGTTAGCAACATCCAAAACATAACTCCAACATCACAAAGATGAAAACTATTACTGCATAAAACAAGGTAGGAAATACGCATTTTATACGTAGTTCCCGCAATTTTTATTTCTATTTTTAAACTCTTTTCAAAACGCAATGCCAACGCTTAATCCCAATCTTAGGCCAATAAAAGGTGCTTTAATTTTAGCCAGCACACCTTCGTTAGAAACAGAGCTTTGTATCTATTGCTTATTGCCTATCGTGCTTAAATTATTTATGTTTTCCGTAAGGCTTTATTTTTCATCTTCCGGCATCGAGCTTAAATCTGCAGCGCCGTTTGCAGTGCCCTTAAGAGTTCCGTAATGCCCGCCAAGTATATATGAATCCAGCGTTACATGTTTTGCTATCAGCCATTGTTTGCCAATCATAGCTCCGCCGCCTGCTCCTGTAGCATTTATTTTTAACGGAATTGTATACTTGCTGTTTCCATCGTAGTTATATAAATAATCAATTTTAAATTTTGTACATCTTCCATATAACGAAAAATATAAACCTCTTGCCCCCGGTTTTTTTCCGCCGTAAAATCTTAGTTCAGTGGTAAAAGCATTATTTGAAACTAAAAAATTATTCAGATCAGTTTTAATGCTTTCGTTATCAGAAAGCCGGTTTACAATGTTTTTTACAAGCATCATGTTATTAGGGTTTGTTGCCGGCATAAAGCGGTAGCCTGCACTAACACTTATTTTGCGTGTAATACAACGCTCGTAATAAAAGCTATAGTTATTTATTGCGAGTGAAGTGAGATTAATTTTTACATTGTTTTTTTATACACAGCTTTATTGAAATTTTTACTGCTGTTTTTTGATTGATTTGATGTTTGGGCTTGCAACTGTAATTGTGTGCAGCAAAATAAAAAGGCAAGCAGATAAATTTTCGTTTTCATAAAAATGTACGTTTTAAAAGTTAATAATTTTTGTTTAATAATTATAAGGCGAAATTAGAAATGGCAGCAAGCGAAAGCAATGAGAAAAAGACTAACTGCGGCAAGCATTGGATTCTGTGATGCAAAAAGGTTATCATTATTCTGAGTTGCTTACCGGCCATCTCATTCATTCCATCAATAAAATGGATGATAATAAAACAAGAGATATTTCTCAGCTTTCTGATCGCGAAATCGAGTTTTTAAAATACGCCTGTACCGAATTAAGCTATAAAGAAATTGCAGAAAAAATGTTTGTTAGTCCGCGCACAATTGATGGTTACCGCGATACTTTGTGCTAAAAATTAAATTTAAAAACAAGAGTTGGGTTAGTAATGTATGCAATTAAAAATGGTATTGTAAATGTTCTATAAATAAATTTGCTGCAATTCCATCCGCGAATAATTTCCCCTGATTAGTTAAAATGAGATGATTATTTTTTAAAAATATTTTTGATTGCTCAATCCATTTTCCTGCCTCGTTGAAAATTTGTTCAGATAATTGTTTGCTCCAATTTTCTGAAACATCTTGCAGCGATAAACCCTCTGCAGTTCGTAAACTTGTCATAATATATTCGTTCAATTTTTGTTCGGCCGATAAATATTCTATTTCAAACGGAATAATATTTTGCTGAATATTTTTTATATAAAGAGAATTATTAGCAACATTCCACTGCCTGCTTTCGCCGTTGAATGAATGTGCCGAAGGACCAAGTCCCAAATAATTTTTTTGTTGCCAGTAACTGCTATTGTGTTTACTGCGCATTCCTTGTTTTGCAAAGTTTGAAATTTCATAATGCTCATAATTTGCATCGTTCATCCATTGCATTAATAATTCAAACTGATGGCTTTGTTTTTCCGCATCAACATTTTGTATTTTATGTTGCTCAATCATTTTTTGCAATGTAGTTTTTGGTTCAACAGTTAATGCATAGCAAGATAAATGCGGAATATTTAATGCCAATGCTTGTTGTACATTTCGCGCCCAATCTGCATCACTTAATGTTTGCGAACCATAAATAAGATCAATCGAAATGTTACTGAAACCCGCACACTGAGCGAGTTCTATACTTTGTGCTGCCTGACTTGCATTGTGTGCACGATTCATCCAAATCAACTCGTTATCAAAAAAAGATTGCGCGCCAATGCTTAAACGATTTATACCAGCGCCTTTCCATTCAAGTAATTTTTTTTCATCAATATCATCAGGGTTTGCTTCCAGCGTAATTTCCGCATCACTATCCATCAAAAAATCTTTTTTCAAATTCTCCATTATCAATTGTAAATCTTCAATCGACAATAATGAAGGTGTTCCTCCGCCAAAATAAATAGTTTCAATATTTTCAGTAATATAATTTTTTCTCAGCGCAGCTTCTATACAAATTGCCTGCGCCATTTCGTTAATATTGTTTGCAGAAGTAGAGAAATGAAAATTACAATAATGGCAAGCTTTTTTGCAAAACGGAATATGAATATAAATGCCTGCCATTATGTAAGTTTACTAAAGATGCTGAATGATTAAATGACAAAAATAAATCAATATAAACGTTATATTTTTTTTGTGCTGATGTTAATTTTTTCTGCGCCTTTAAATGCGCAAAAAAGTTGCAGTTTATTGATTACGCCGGTTGATGAATCAACTTCATTTATTAATGAACTGAAACTAAAAACTGAATTTCAATCAAAACAAAATTGCATTCAATATCTGCAGCAAATGCCTGCGCTGCTTGCATCTAAAGGATTTATCAGCGCTTCAGTTGATTCAATAAAAGAAGATTCTTCATCCATCAGAATAAAATTATTTATCGGCAAAAAATATGTGTGGAATAATTTGTTTGTTGATGAAAATATCTGGCCGATTTTAAATCAGTTTGGCTACAAAAAAGAATCATTCAACAACAAACCTTTTGATGCAAATAAAGTAAATATTTTATACGAACAATTACTCGATTATTTTTCAAACACTGGACATCCGTTTGCAAAAATAAATCTTGATAGCATTGTTTTGAATGACGGATTTATCAGTGCAAAATTGCAGGTTGACAAAGGAAGTATTTATTACATTGATAGTATTCATGTTTATGGAAGTTTAAAAATTACAGAAGATTTTTTACATCGTTATTTAGAAATTGCGCCGCACGAATTATACAATGAAAAAAAATTATCAACAATTAATGAGCGATTAGCCGAACTGCCATATATTGAGCAAACGCAGGCCTGGAGCGTATCTATGCTTAACAGCGGAGCAATTTTAAATTTGTATTTACAGCCAAAACGCAGCAATGAAATTTATGCACTAATTGGTTTTGCTCCGGCAAATGAACAACTTGGCGGAAAATTATTATTAACGGGCGAAATAAATTTGAATTTAAAAAATGCATTTGCCACCGGCGAAACAATTGCATTAAACTGGCAGCAGTTACAGCCTCGCTCGCCGCGATTAAATGTAATTTTTCAGCGCCCATATTTATTTCATTCGCCGTTTGGAATTGATTTTAATTTTGAATTATATAAGCTGGATTCTTTTTATCTTAACATCAATGCACAGGTTGGCTTGCAATATATTTTATCAGAAAAACAATCGGGCGAAATTATTTTGCAAAGAAATTCAACCACTTTATTGAGTGTAGATACATCTTTGGTAATTCTCACGAAACGCTTGCCGGACGTGGCTGACGTAAGTTCAACAAGTTTAGGCTTGCAATATAATTTTAATAATACTGATTACCGTTTTAATCCGCGAAGCGGAAATGAATTTGAAATTTTCGGCAGCGCCGGAAACAAAAACATCAGTAAAAATAATGCAGTGCTTCAAATAAAAGATACTTCATTTAATTATGCGCAATTGTACGATTCGGTGAAATTAAAGTCGTATCAATTTCGTGTTCATGTGGCTGCTGCGCATTATTTTCCATCGGGCAAACAGTCCACTTTTAAAACAGCAATTAATGCAGGTATTTTTCAAAGCCCTTCTTATTTTAATAATGAGTTATTTCAAATTGGCGGATATAAATTGCTGCGTGGTTTTGATGAAGAAAGTGTTTTCACCAATCGCTTCGCTGTGGGTAGTTTGGAATATCATTATTTATTAGCACAAAATTCTTATTTCTTCGGATTTACTGATTTTGGCTGGGCGCATTACGAAAGCACATCTTTATCTTTTTCGCATACTTACCTTGGAGTTGGCTTTGGGCTTGCGTTTGAAACAAAAACAGGCATTTTCAATATCAGTTATGCAGTTGGTAAAAGAAATGATCTCTCCTTTAATTTGCAGCAATCAAAAATTCATTTAGGTTTTGTAAGTGTGTTTTAGTTTTTCTTTCTTTAAGAATTAATTTTGCAGTAATACTATCCCGCTGAAACATTTACTGCTCATATTATTTCTTTTTATTTCAGCACATTCTTTTGCGCAGATTGACTCTTTGATTGATTCGTTCATCAATAAAAAAATTCATGCAGAAAATCCTGTTAAAAAGTCAGTTGTTAAAAAAGATAGTTCGCAAAAAAAAATAGTAACTAATTTTCCAAAAGATACTTCAGTAAAAATTATTAGAGATACTTCGAAGCCGGTTGTAACAGACTCCGCAAAATCGTCAACAGATTCTAATCAAATTGTTGTTGCTGATTCTTTAAAAAAAGATTCTACTGAAAATTTAATTGCAATTATTCCCTCTTCACAAATAAAAAAATTAAGCTGGAAAAAAGATACAGCTTTTACCAATCTTTTTAAATTATCCTTTGCAAATGTAGCAACAGCGCCTGTTTACAGAATAAATGAAGAAAGAAAAGTTCAACAGAAAGACGTATTATTTTATACAATTATCGGCATAATTTTATTTCTTGCAATCATAAAACAATCTTTTCCAAAATATTTTCAAAATATTTTCAGGTGGTTTTTTCAGGCTTCTTACAGGCAAAATCAGTCGCACGAAAGTTTAGTGTACGATCGGCTTGCTTCTCTGTTATTTAATTTTTTATTTATTATTTCAGGCGGATTATTCATTAGTTTATTGGCGGATCAATACAAATTTATTTCTGTTTCTTTTTGGAAAATATTTTTGTATTCCGCAGCTATATTAGCGGCGATTTATCTTTTTAAGTTTTTATTTTTAAAATTTACAGGTTTAATATTTCGCCTTAATAAAGCTGCAGACAGCTATATTTTTATTGTTTTTTTGGTTAATAAAATTGCAGGAATAATTCTCATTCCATTTTTATTTTTAATGGCATTCGAACAAACAGAAACTATAAATATAGTTATAACCGTTGCCACATGCCTGTTTGTGTTATTGTTACTGTATCGCTATCTCATGATGCTTTCTTATGTTCGTGCCAATCTCAAAGTAAGCGCTTTTCATTTTTTTATATACCTTTGTGTTGTTGAAATAATACCGATGATTATAATTTATAAAGTATTTTTCAATAAAATCGGCAGCTATATTTAATTATTTATTTAAATTTTTTTGGATAATAGCATGGTAAAAAATGGTGTAACGACTGCTGCGCCTATCATTAAAATGGGCAAAAGAATTTTAATTACTCAATCAAGACCTGAAACGGAAAAATCTCCGTATTTCGATCTTGCGCGCAAGTATAATGCGGAGCTTGTTTTTCATCCTTTTATTCGTTTAGAGCCAATACCTGCGCGCGAATTCCGCAGACAAAAAATTGATATTTCGTGTTTTTCTGCAGTTATGTTTACCAGCCGCAATGCGATTGATCATTTTTTTCGCATGTGTGATGAAATGAAGTTAACCATTAGTCAGGATACTAAATATTTCTGCATTACCGAAGCAGTTGCTTTATACCTTCAAAAATTTATTTTATACAGAAAAAGAAAAGTTTTTTACGGGCACGACGGAACCAATAAAAGCATGTTTGATGTAATTAACAAGCATAAAGAAAATGAAAGATTTCTCTACGTTTGCAGCGAACATCAACAAGATAATGAAATTGTAAATTGGTTAAAAAATAATCAATGCGAATTCAGGCTTGGTTTCATGTACCGCACCATAAGCAACGAGATTTTGGAAGTAATGGAAAAACAATCTTACGATGTAATTTGTTTTTTTACACCAAGTGCCGTAAAAAGTTTGGTTGAAAATTATACTTTTAAACAAAATGGTACTTTAATTGGCGCGTTTGGTTTTAATACGGTTAAAGCCGTGGAAGATGCAGGTTTAAAAGTTGAAATAAAAGCGCCCGCACCTAAGGCGCCAAGTATGGTTGCAGCACTCGATCAGTTTTTTTCTGCGGTAACAAAAAACAAATAATTTTTATTCTTCTTCTTACAAATTCTTTTTTAATTCCTTCAGCAAATGTTAGTTTTGAGTTCATAAAATATGGATGTGGAAATTGCGTATCAAAATTCTTCCATTAATGCTTCCGGTAAAATTGGTGTTTTCGATTCAGGTTACGGCGGTTTAACTGTTTTAAGAGAGATCATTCATAAATTACCTCAATACAATTATATTTATTTGGGCGATAATGCGCGTTCACCTTACGGTAATCGTTCGTTTGAAACGGTTTATCATTATACATTGCAGTGCGTAAAATGGTTTTTTGAACAAGATTGTCCTTTGGTGATATTAGCCTGCAATACCGCATCTGCAAAAGCTTTGCGAACAATTCAACAAAATGATCTGCCAAAAATTGCGCCTGATAAAAGAGTGTTAGGTATTGTGCGGCCAACTTCAGAAATTATTGGTGAATACAGCAAATGCCAAAGAGTTGGCATACTGGCAACAAACGGAACGGTACAATCAAAATCGTATGTAATTGAGATTGAAAAATTTTATCCTGATGTAAAAGTTATTCAGGAGGCTTGCCCCATGTGGGTTCCGCTGGTAGAAAATAATGAATGTGATGGTGCTGGTGCGGATTATTTCATAAAAAAACATATCAATCATTTATTAAAACAGGATAAATGTGTTGATGTTATTTTGCTTGCCTGCACGCACTATCCTTTGCTTTATAAAAAAATCAAAGAATACGTTCCGGTGGATGTAACCATTTTATCGCAGGGCGGAATTGTTGCAAACAGCCTTGCCGATTATTTGCTACGCCATCCCGAAATAGAACAGCGGTTAAGCAGAAATAATGAACGTTTTTTTTATACAACAGATTCTGTTGAAGATTTCGATAATCACGCAAAAATATTTTTTGGTAATACCGTTTTATCGAAGCATATAGATTTAGATTGATTAAAAAAACATGCCTTAATTGGTAAAAAATTGGCAATGGGGTGATGCGCAAATTTATAAATCCAAAAAAATAATCTTTAATTTACACTACAATTTCAAAGTATGTATAACCGAAGAAAATTTTTGAAACACACAAGTGCTGCGGCTGTTGCAAGCTTTGTTGCATCGAACGCAAAGGCTTTTTCAATAGAACCAAAATTAGATCATGCAATCGGGTTGCAGCTTTTTACTTTGTTTAATATAATTGATGATGAAGTGCAGGGCACACTTAAAAAAGTTGCCGATATTGGTTACAAAGAAATTGAATCTGCATTCAGTAAAAAGGGCGGCTTTTATGGAATGAAGCCAAAAGAATTTGCTGCGCTGTTAAATAATTTAGGTTTATCGTGGCAATCGCATCATGTGCTTGGTGCGCCGTTTAAATTACCTCCAGGCGCAAAACTTCCTACAACGCCGGATGGTAAGCCCATCACTATTCCTCCCATGAAAAATTTAAGAGATAACATGCAGCAATTGATTGATGATGCAGCAGAAGGCGGAATACCATATTTAGTTTGCGCAAGTACACCGATTGGTTCTTTGGATGAAATAAAAAATTCAATTGATGTATTGAATAAAACCGGCGAGGCATGCAAAAAAGTAAATATCCAATTTGCATATCATAATCATGATGCAGAATTTCGTGCGGTGGAAGGTCAAATTCCTTATCACATGATTTTATCGCAAACAAATGCAGATAATGTAAAGATGGAACTTGATCTTGCATGGGCAACAAAAGGCGGCGCCGATCCTGTTGAATTATTTAAAGCTCATTCCGGTCGTTTTCCATTATGGCATGTAAAAGATTTAAGTAAAGACATGCAAACTATAATGCCTGTTGGCAGCGGCTTTATTGATTTTAAACGCATTTTTGACAATGCTGAAGTTGCAGGAATGAAACATTTTTTTGTTGAACACGATATGCCTGCTGATGCATTCGCAAGCATAACAGAAAGTTTTAATTATTTGAAAAAAATGAAGATGTAAAATCGCTCTTGAAATTGCAAACCGAAAAAATAAATTTTAAATTTTTTATTTCAACTTTTAATTTGCTGAATACAGAATAAAAAGTACAAGAGTGCGACGCAACTTAAGCCCGATAAGCGTTTAACTGCCGGGTTCAAAAAAAATTACTTCAAAACTTCAGCGAGTTTATTGTCTAAATCCGGTCCTCGCAAACTGGATGCAATAATTTTTCCCTGCGGATCAATCAAAACATTAAAAGGAATACCGCTGAATTGATAAGTGTTTACTGCGGCGCTTTCCCACTGTTTTAAATCGCTCATTTGCGTCCAGGATAATTTATCTTTTTTAATTGCATCAATCCATGAACTTTTGTCTTCATCGAGTGACACGCCAAGTATTGCAAAATTTTTATCCTTAAATTTATTGTAAGCAGCAACCACATTTGGATTTTCCTGACGGCAAGGTCCGCACCAGCTCGCCCAAAAATCTACTAATAAATATTTTCCTTTAAAATTGTTGATGCTAACAGGCTTGCCATTTACATCGTTCATTGTAAGGTTTGGCGCTGGCTGATTTAACAGAGGATAACCGGGCTGCTGTGCCTGTTGCGCAAGCTCTGTTGTAAGCGTTGCTTTTAAAGTTGCAAGACCGGAATGATCTTTAAAACGATTGCTTGCAGTGTTAGCCAATGCAAGAATTGCGCTATCAGGCATGGAGTGTGTGCGCAATGCCTGCGCAATAGCAAAATGAATAGCAGCAGGGCTTTTAGCGGTATTCACAAAATTTTTTATATACTCATTTAATGCAGTAACCTGGTTTTCGCCTTGTGTTTGTAAAAGCTGCATTGCACTATCACCTGCATTTTGCTGATGCAAAGAATCCATTTGCTGAAAAGTAACGCGGGCAACAGAATCTTTTTGCAGATAGCCATCAATAAACTGATATAAATTTTTTGTTGCATCAGAATTTTCTATATCCGGATCTTTAAAATTATTTGCATCAAGATTTATTTTGATGTTGTTATTATCGTTTATAAAAATTGCCTGCGGGCCGTTTGGAACGCCAACCAAATACAAACTTTGTTCTTTTGCGGTTGATTTTAAATTGTATGAGCCGTCAGAACTAAGTGTTGCAGAATCAACAACTACAGGCGCTGTACCATTAAAAGGAATTTGCTGCAGCAAAACTTTTTGTGCAGTTACATGTACTATTTTTCCACTTACAGAAAACGCACCTGAACTTTGTTGCTGTCCGCAAGCAGTTATTGTTGCTGATGCAATTAACATAAAAAAAATCTTTTTCATCATGTATATTTTACTATTAAATAACAAATTTTCAATCACTGATTTAACTTTTCTTCCAGCAAAGTTGTTACAATTTTTGGATCAGCTTTACCTTTGCTCATTTTTTTAACTTCGCCTACAAATAAACCCATCAATCCTTTTTTACCTTTTTTATATTCGATAACTTTTTCAGGCATTTTATTGATTACACTATTTATCCAATTTTCTAATTCGTTATTATCACTTATTTGCAAAAGATTTAATGAAGTTGCAATTTGCAAAGCATTTGCATTTTTATCTTCTATTAATTGTGGCAATATACGCGAAGATGCAACAGAAAAATTTAGCTTGTCTTCTTCAACCAATTTTAATAATTCGCTTAATTGTAAAGGCGTTAATGATAATTGATTGAAAGAAATTTTTTGTTCGTTAATATATTGACGAATAGGTCCGTTAATCCAGTTTGCAGCAGCTTTATAATTGTTTGTGTGATTTGTTACTTCTTCAAAATAATCTGCAATTTCTTTTTCTGAACATAATTGAGATGCATCATATTCGCTTAAGCCAAAAGCTTGCTGGTAGCGGGTTTGCAAAGCTTGCGGCAAAGCCGGAAGATTTTGTTTGATGGATGAAATAAATTCTTCCGTTAAATTAAATGGTGATAAATCGGGTTCAGGAAAATAGCGATAGTCATTGGCTTCTTCTTTTTCGCGAAGCGAAAAAGTTGTATCGTTTGATGAATCGAAACTTCTGGTTTGTTGAGTGATTATTCCGCCGTTTTCCAAAATATTTATCATCCGTTCAATCTCAAATTCAATTGTTTTTTTTACGTTGCGAATTGAGTTGAGATTTTTTACTTCCACTTTTATTCCTAATTTTTTTTCATCCTTTAATTTGATAGAAATATTTGCATCGCAGCGCAAACTTCCTTCTTCCATATTTCCGTCGCAAATATTTAGCCAGCGAACAAGTTTTCGTATTTCTGTAACATATTGATAAGCTTCGTCGGCGCTGTACAAATCAGGCTCCGTAACAATTTCAATTAACGGAACGCCTGCACGATTAAAATCAATGCATGAAAAATTTTCATCCAAATCATGAATACTTTTTCCTGCATCTTCTTCCAAATGAATTCTATTTAACTGCACATTACGAAAACCGTTTTCTGTTTTAATTGATACAAAACCACCTTTACAAATTGGCGTTATGTGTTGGGAAATTTGATAACCTTTTGGAAGATCAGGATAGAAATAATTTTTGCGCGCAAAATAATTATAGCGTTCAATTTCACAGTTGCAGGCAAGTCCCATCTTTATTGCAAACTCAACAGCTTTTTTATTTGTTTTTGGTAAAGTTCCTGGATGACCTAAAGTAATTGCACTTATATGCGTATTCGGCTCTGCGCCAAATGCAGCGCTGTCGCCGCTGAACAATTTACTTTTTGTTGAAAGCTGTGCATGAACTTCGAGACCAATTACTGCCTGATATTTTTGTGAAGAAGAAATCATTGTTTGCAAAAGTAGTTAGCGAGAGTTAAACAGCGCAGATTATGATTTAGAAAAATGTTTAGGCTTGCCCTGTTATTCACTTTTAAATAAAATTTATTAAAATTCCCATTTTTCCTGTTCGAAAAGCTCTTGTAATCTTATACAAGTAAGTCCTAAATCTCTTGCAATTTTTGAAGATTTTTATTAAGAGATTCGTGTTGTATAATATTTAATTTTCTAACATAAGCACTTGCAATTACGAAAGGATCTGCGGCTGGTTTATCACTATTTACATCTATCCATGATGGATATTTTTCTTGAAGAGTTCCAATTAATTTGTATTCTTCCAAAGAGGTCGGTTCCAAAAAAATTGCATGATATTCATCTGCCCAATCTTTTAACCAATCAGAACCTCGCTTTATTTCGTTATACACCTCGCGAACGGAAATTATTATTTGAGCTTTACAAAGTCCATTAAATTTTTCCCAAACTCCTTTAAATACATTTAGAGGATAGTTCCTCTTTAAATCAAATAAAGCACTACTATCAATGACATATTTGTAGGGATCGGCAAAAAGTCCAGGCATTATTTATTAATACGTTCAATAATTTTCGGCAGATGATCAAGTTTCACTTCTAAATATTCTGAGATGTCTCCATAAGTTAATTTGCCCGTGTCGAAACTTTGTAAAACTTTCGAAATAAAAGGCTTTCCTTTTTCTTTAACTATTTTACTATCTATACTTTCAGCACCTCCCTTTTGTTGTTCTTTTAATTTCTTTCTTTTTTCCTCTTTAAAATGTTTTATTTGAGTATCCCAAATTTTTTTCTGATGAAAATAAAATGATTTAGAAGCGAGTTTCAGGTCAACTAATTTTCGCAATATAACTTCTTTACTAACACTATATAGTTTTGCTAAATCTTCTAAATCTTTATCACTCCATTCATGAATTCTTTGAGTTTCGTAATTAATATCCTTTTTAAAAAGGTATTCAGGCACCAAAAAAGAGGAAGCAAACCGATTGCAAAAATTTTCAATAGCCTGGTATTCTTCCTTCAAATTTTTCGTTTCGATATCTCTAAAAATTCCGTTTACATTAAAGAGAATATGGCAAACTTCATGAAACAAACTGAATATTCTACCATTTTTTGCATCTTCAATATTTAGAACAATAATT
The DNA here is from genome assembly GCA_051004255.1 of Chitinophagaceae bacterium. Taxonomy (GTDB): domain Bacteria; phylum Bacteroidota; class Bacteroidia; order Chitinophagales; family Chitinophagaceae; genus JBPCKN01. Next base: position 57,433 of record JBPCKN010000018.1, read on the forward strand.
GGATACCCATCTGTTAAAGAAAAAGCTCTGGCATCTTCAAATGGCATTGAAAATTGAAAAATATATATTCCTATTCCCTCAATATATTTTTTAAAATTATCAAAAGAATTATCTGGCTTCCATTTCTTTTGTTCTTCAATGGTTAATCCTAAAAATTCTCTAAAACGATTCGCCGCTATTACAGGATTATCATTGATTGAAACTTTAAATTCTTTATACAAAGGTAAAGTGGGGTCACCCGTATTCAATTCTCTAACTAAATTTTGAAGCCATTTTGCTTTTCGAATTATAAGCCTTGTTTCAGAAGAAAGATGATTGATTTCTGAATTAGTTAAATTTCGAAAATCTTTTTCTATAGGAAGCTCACTTGGTGGTTCTGATCTAAAAAAAATTGCAAGCGGTCTTTTAAAAACTTTATATGCTAAGCTTTCAAGTTGGGAATATGTTGGAGAAGCAAGTCCTTTTTCCCAAGATTCAATTTTTTTGGAATCGATATTAAGTTTTTGAGCCGTTTCATCTATTGAATACCCAATAGATTTTCGAGCCCAAGTAAGAATCAATGGCGAAATTTTTATTGGAAGTGTTGAAGCCATGTTGCTACACAATAGTACAAAAATTATTTTTCCGTTATATGCTTTTTTCACAATCTTATCAAATAACCCAGCGTAACCGTTGCTGCACCGGTATTATTTTTACCATCATCAGCATTTTTTTGAATGTTTATTAATCCATAATTTCCGCCGCCGGTAAGCATTAATTCTCCGTTTCCAAGTTTTACTGCAATGCCAATTCCGCCTTGAATGCCTGCATTAAATCTTTTGATATTTTTTGTTACATCAGCTGTACTGTCGAACGACTGTGTGCCTATTGGCAACGGTTGCGTTTCTGCTTTATCTAAATAAACCATGCTTGAACCGCTGCTGATATTTTTTGCTTTTAATAAATAACCCGCATACGGGCCGCCATCAATAAAGAAAGAGAATTTTTCACCTAAAGGAAAAATGATTTTTGCAAGCAAAGGCAATTCAATATAATTAAGTGCAGCTTCATTTTTAAAACTTGCATACACATATTTCGGAGCACCCGGAGGCACAGGATTTGGTGCAAAAAAATCGCTCGTGGCTATTCCCTGAACACCGTCTTTTTTTCCGCCCTGCGATGAATAATTTAATTCTAATTGCAAAGCAAAATGATCAGATATTTTAAATTCGGAAAATACTCCAAAATAAGGTCCTTGTCTTGACGACCATCCGCTGCTTACCGGATTACTGCCAGAAGGCGCCTTTAAATTTGGTATGCTTATTCCTCCCTTAACGCCTAATGAAATTTGGGCAAAAGAAGTTTGTGCAATTAAAAGAAATATTGCAATATTAAACAATCGTTTAATTTGTTTTTTCATTTATAATTTTTTAAATAAAGTTATGAAATGAAATTTCATTAATAACTAATCTAAACTTTGATTTGCAGCAGCAGCCATCTTTAATAAACGATCATATTGTTCGGGCGAAAGATCATTATAAAAATAATAAACCGGGTCAACCGGCACATTGTTTTTATGCACTTCATAATGGCAATGCGGTCCGGTACTTTTTCCTGTACTTCCAACCCAGCCAATCACTTCGCCGCGTTTTACATTTTCTCCCTGGCGCACTTTTATGCGAATCATGTGCCCGTATAAAGTTTGATAACCATAACCATGGTCAATTACTACATGATTTCCATAGCCACCTGCATTAAAATTTGCTTCTTTAATTACACCATCTGCAGTTGCATAAATTGGTGTGCCAATGGGTGCAGCAAAATCAAGCCCTGCATGAAATTTTCCTACTTTATAAACCGGATCAATTCTATACCCAAACCCTGATGCAATATGGCTTAAATCTTTATTACTCACCGGCTGAATCGCCGGAATTGCAGCCAATAATTTTTGTTTATTTTTCACCATGTCTTCAATTTCATTGTAAGATTTTGACTGATAAGCAAGCCGCAGCGAAAGCATGTTCAATTGTTCAGTCATACTTTTTACAAGATCGGTTGAGCCCATGCCCTGCACCAATTTCACCTCTTTATTTTTTTCCATTTCTTTTATGCGCGCACTATCCGGAATAGGCGTTGATTCAAAAATAGAACGATACACATTGTTATCGCGGTTTTCTATTTCAGCCATTTGTTGCTGCAATAAATGTAATTGTTGTTGCAGCACAGAATAATCGTTTCTTAAATCATCATTTTCGTTACGCAACAATTTTTCTTTAGGCGAATCAATATATTGAAAAGCGATTGCAACAATAATAAACGCAGTAACAATTGCCGATGCAATAAACCCAAAGAATTTCAAAAGCCTTACCCGCAAAGGCATTTCAAGCTTTTCGTAGCGAAGTGTGTGAGTATTATAATAATATTTTATTTTTTTCATTAAAGAGTAGGAGTTTTTTTATGAACCCAACAAACAATAACTATTAAACTTCCGTTGCGTCGCACTCTTCAGGGTTCGGTTCTTTATTCAGCAATTCAAATTCAAAATCCAAACTAAATGTAAACATCAAATTCATCATTATTTATTTTCCGTTTTCAATTAATCATTAATCATTACGCATTACGCATTAATTTTGGCTTCCAAAATTCAAAGATAAATTCTAACAAATAAACAATAGTTTAAAATTCATGAACGGCATATTAAGCAGCGCTGAAATAAGACAACAATTTTTAGATTTTTTTAAATCGAAAGGTCATCACATTGTTCCATCTGCACCGATCGTAATTAAAAATGATCCAACATTAATGTTCACAAATGCCGGCATGAATCAATTTAAAGATTATTTTTTGGGCAATAAAAAACCTGAATTTACACGGGTTGCCGACACGCAAAAATGTTTACGCGTTAGCGGCAAGCACAACGATTTGGAAGAAGTTGGTGTTGACACATATCATCACACAATGTTTGAAATGCTTGGTAACTGGAGCTTTGGCGATTATTTTAAAAAAGATGCCATTGCATGGAGTTGGGAATTACTCACTGAAATTTATAAAATTGATAAGAACAAATCATACGTAACAATTTTTGAAGGTGATGAAAAAGAAGGTTTGCCAAAAGATGAAGAATCTTTGAATGAATGGAAAAAATGGATTAGCGAAGACAGGATTTTGTTAGGAAATAAAAAAGATAATTTTTGGGAAATGGGCGACACCGGACCTTGCGGACCTTGCACTGAAATTCATGTTGATTGCAGAAGCGATGAAGAAAGAAAATTAGTTGATGGAAAAACATTGGTTAATAAGGATCATCCACAGGTAATTGAAATTTGGAATAATGTGTTTATTCAATTCAATCGTTTAAAAGACGGAACGCTTGAACCTTTGCCAGCAAAGCATGTTGATACAGGAATGGGTTTTGAACGTTTAGTGCGTGTGCTGCAAAATAAACATAGCAATTATGATACAGATATTTTTACCGGAATAATTGCAGAAATAAAAAAAATTGTAAATAAAGAATATAATTTCAGTGATGACAAAAAAGATATTGCATTTAGAGTTTTGGCAGATCATATTCGTGCGATTGCATTTACAATTGCCGATGGACAATTACCCTCAAACACAGGCGCAGGCTACGTTATACGAAGAATTTTAAGGAGAGCAGTTCGGTATTATTATTCTTATCTCGATTACAAACAACCTTTACTTTTTCAATTAATACCAATTATTGCAAAGCAATTTGAGCATGTTTTTCCTGAATTAAATGAACAAAAAGATTTTGTGAGTAAAGTAGTGAAAGAGGAAGAAGAAGGATTCTTGCGAACGTTGGAGAAAGGATTGAAAAGATTTGAAATGTTTACAAACGGTGGGGCAGTGATTGCAAAGTCAATGCCCCAAATGAATGAAATAAAAAAATTACGCGAGAAGAAAATTATTCATGGATACTTTGTTTTTGAACTATTTGACACTTACGGTTTCCCAATTGATTTAACAAAATTAATTGCGGCAGAAAATAATTTTGATGTTGATGAAATTGGTTTTGAAGAAGAAATGCAAAAACAAAAATCCCGTTCACGTTCAGCAACAGCAATTGATACAGAAGATTGGATTGTGTTGGATGAATCTCCTCAAAGCGAATTTGTTGGTTATGATTCTCTTGAAGTAAAAACAAAAATTGCAAAATATCGCAAAATAAAATCGAAAGGAAAAGAAGCTTATCAAATTGTTTTGGAAGCAACACCGTTTTATGCCGAAAGCGGCGGACAGGTTGGAGACACGGGCAAATTAATAATTGATAATGGAGAATGGAGAATTACGGATACTAAAAAAGAAAACAATTTAATTATTCATTATTCCGATTCGTTCCCTGAAAAAATTATCGGTGAAGTAATTGCAAAAGTTGATGCAGAAAAAAGAAAACAAACTGCAATCCATCACACTGCAACACATTTGCTGCACGCGGCTTTGCGCAAAATTTTAGGCACGCATGTTCAGCAAAAAGGCAGTTTGGTAAATGCTGAGCATTTGCGTTTCGATTTTTCTCATTTTGCAAAATTGACTAATGTAGAAATTGTAAAAGTTGAAGAATTAGTAAACGAAAAAATCCGCGAAAATATTCCTGTTGTAATTAAAGAAATGAAAAAAGAAGAAGCGCTGCAACTCGGCGCAATGGCTTTGTTTGGAGAAAAATATGGAGACATTGTTCGCACTGTAATTATTGATCCGAATTACTCAGTTGAATTATGCGGCGGCACACATGTTGACGCAACAGGCGAATTAGGATTTTTTAAAATTAAACATGAAACTGCAATTGCAGCAGGCGTTCGCAGAATTGAAGCAGTTAGTGGAAAAGCAGCTGAGCATTTTGTGAATGAACAATTCGAATTAATTCATGTAATTCAAGATTCATTAAAAAATCCGAAGGACGTAAAAAAATCAATTGATAATTTAATAACAGAAAATAGCGAAGCAAAGAAAAAAATTGAAAGCCTCGAAGCAAAGCAATTAACCGCACTTAAAAATGAATTGCTAAAAAAAATTCAGCAAATAAATGGCATAAATTTTATTGGTGAAATTGTTGAAGTCACTAATAAGGATGCAGTAAAAAAATTACGCTTCGATTTAATAAGAGAAATAAATGGCGCTATAGTTCTTTGTGCGTGCATCAATGGTAATGCTGAAGTACCTATTGCCTTTTCTGAAACACTTGTTAAGAGAGGCATGAATGCAACTAAAATTATTAAAGAAGATGTGTCTCCTTTAATCAAAGGCGGCGGCGATGGATCACCAGCGTTCGCTTCTGCCGGTGGAAAAGATTGCAGTAAATTTCAGCAAGTAATTGAAAAGGTGAAAAGCTTACTAAGTGAAATCTGATAATATTTATTTTAATGAAGATCGGAATTGCATCCATACGAAAAGAATATCAATTGCAAACATTAAATGAAACGGATGTTTCAGAAAATGCGATTGAACAATTCTCGCGCTGGTGGAATGATGCAATTCGAAGCAATATTTTAGAAGCAAATGCAATGACGCTGGCAACTGCAACAAAAACCGGAACACCTTCTGCAAGAATTGTTTTACTAAAAGGCTTTAATGAAAACGGCTTTATTTTTTTTACAAACTACAATAGTAAAAAAGGAAAAGAACTTGAAGAAAACCCGAAAGCCGCATTAATTTTTTTCTGGAAAGAAATTGAACGGCAAATAAGAATTGAAGGCAATGTTGAAAAACTTTCTGCAAATGATAGTGATGAATATTTTAACTCACGACCTGTTGGCAGCAGAATTGGCGCATGGGCTTCGCCGCAAAGCCATACAATTAAAAGCAGACAAATAATAGAACACAATGCTGAAAAATATATTCATGAGTTTAAAGATGGAATTCCGCGCCCGCCGCATTGGGGTGGTTATATTGTAAAGCCCGCCAGCATTGAGTTTTGGCAAGGGCGCAGCAATCGGTTACACGATAGAATTTTATATACAAAAATTGAAAGTGGAAAGTGGAAAATCGAAAGGCTTGCGCCGTAAAACCGTTAAGCCGTTAGTGAGTTAACTGAGCATTTTTTCTTTAAGCATTAAAACAAAATTGTTTTTTAAAATATCAATTAACGAATCAACAGATTAACGGATCAACGAACAATTTACCAATTAACTAACCTCTTTTTTATCTTCCTTTTTTATTTTCGTTGGTCTTGCCTTGCGGCTTTTGCCAAAAGAACCTTTTGCAATTTTACCACGCTTTGTTTTTTTATCACCTCTTCCCATTGTAATTTTTTTTTAATAGTTTGTTTAACTGCAAAAATGCAACATTCTTCTCATCAACATAAATAAAAAAGCAAAAGGTTAACCTTCTGCTTTTTTTGGATGGATAAGCAATGAGCAATTACATTTTTGCGCTAAGCTCTTTGCCTGCCTTAAAGCGGGCAACTTTTTTAGCTTTAATTTTAATAACTGCGCCAGTTTGTGGATTGCGGCCCGTACGTGCAGCGCGCTTGGATACTGAAAAAGTACCGAAACCAACAAGAGTAACTTTACCGCCACTCTTTAAAGTTTTTGTAACTGCTTCAATAAAAGAATCGAGGGCTTGGTTAGCTTGCGATCTGCTGATGCCAGCATCTTCAGCAATTTTACCAACCAATTCAGCTTTGTTCATAATGCTATTTTTTATTTGATTAATAACTAAACAAATGTATTCGCTTTTATTAATAAGTCAAATAATTTTTATTTTGATAAATTATCTCAACAAATGCTGAACGCCGCATGGAGCTTGAATCATAGCATTAATGCCCAATTGAACTGCTATCTTTTTTAATTATATTAAACGCTGAAGCCATTGCCTGCAAAGCGTTTCAGCATTGATATGGCTGAAACATAGTGCTGATACGGCTTTGGAATAATATACAATTATTTGTGACTTGAAAAAAGTGTTTAGAAAAATTTCCACATGCAATGCACAGTTAAAAGTAGAAGGTGAAAAGCCCGAAAAAAAAGAAATAAAAAAAGTATTGAGTTTACTCTGACTTCTGTTTAAATTTTCATATCAACATAAATCGGGCAATGATCACTGTGTTTTATCTCAGGATAAATATTTGCATCTTTAATTTTATGTTTGATATTTTCTGTAACGCTGATGTAGTCTATTCTCCAGCCTTTATTATTAATGCGAACTGTAGGAAATCTTGTGCTCCACCAGGTGTATTGATGCGGCTTATCAGCATGAATATGCCGGAAAGCATCTGCATAACCGGCGCCGAAAAATTTATCCAGCCATTTTCTTTCTTCAGGCAAAAAGCCGGTTGTATTTTTATTTCCTTTTGGGTCGTGAATATCAATTTCTTTATGCGCAATATTATAATCGCCGCAAATAATTAAGTTGGGTTTTGCTTTTCTTAATTCATTTAAATAATCTAAAAATTCATCGAGCCATTGGTATTTATAAGTTTGCCTTATTTCGCCGCTTGTTCCTGAAGGAAAATATGCATTTAATAAACTCACTTCATCAAAATCCAATCTTATTACTCTTCCCTCGTAATCGCTTTGCTCAATCGAACATCCATATACAACAGTGTTTGGTTTTATTTTTGTAAACACCGCAACGCCGCTGTAGCCCTTCTTTTGCGCCGAATACCAGTAAGTACTAAAACCAATTTCTTCAATTTTTGTATGATCAACGTTTTCCTTATTCGCTTTTATTTCCTGCAAACAAATAATATCTGCAGGATCAGTTTTCAGCCATTCTAAAAAACCTTTATTTATTGCAGCGCGCAAGCCGTTAACGTTGTATGAAATTATCCGCATAAAAAATATTTTAATGCAAGATAAAATATCAAAACTTAAACTATTTACGAACTTTATAAATGTATGGAAGAAGATAAAAGAATAATACCTGCAAAAAAATATGTTTATTTAGAAGGGCCCAAAAGCCGCAGTTACGAATTAAAATTTGCCCTCCATGTTTTTTGGCAATTTATAAATGGATTTAGAATATTGCATTTTGTTGGCCCGTGCATTACAGTATTTGGGTCTGCACGTTTTAAAGAAGATGGAAAATATTATCAATCTGCTGTTGAATTCGGCAAACGCATAGCAGCATTGGGTTTCACGACAATGACAGGCGGCGGCCCCGGCATTATGGAAGCTGCAAATCGCGGTGCATTTGAAAACGGCGGCATGTCAATCGGATGCAATATTGTGTTGCCGCACGAACAAAAACAAAATAAATATTTGCATAAATCTGTAACGTTCGACTATTTTTTTGTGCGCAAAACAATGCTTATAAAATATTCGTATGCGTTTATAATTATGCCCGGCGGCTTTGGAACGATGGATGAATTTTTTGAAACGCTTACTTTAATTCAAACAAAAACCATTACGCAATTTCCTATCGTTTTATTTGGAAAAGAATATTATAAAGAATTGATGGAAACCATCCAGGATATGGCAAATAAAGGAACAATTTCTAACGATGATTTAAATTTAGTTTTATTAACGGATGATGTGAACAATGCGATGGAACACATTAAGACATACATCACAAAAAACTATACAATAAAACCAAGAAAAAAAATGTGGTGGCTGTTTGAAAAAAATTGATTTGAAAATTTGAAAATGAAATGTAATGTAATGTTGAAATGTGTTTTGAAGTTTAGCAGAAAAATTTTGATACCGGCATTTGTTTTTTATGGCATCATCGTTGCGTCGCAAGCACTTCATCTGCAAACCAATGGGCATCAGTGTTTCAGCGATTTTGGTTTTTTTAATTAATTTTATAAAAGCCGGATAAAGAACAGAAAGTACAAGAGTGCGACGCAACGAAAGCTTAATTTTTATTCGGAAGCTTAGTACAAAAAATTAATCTAAAATAGGACTTAACCATTTTTTAATTTCTTCCAAAGGCATTTGTTTTCTTTTTGCATAATCTTCTAACTGATCTTCTTTAATTTTTCCGATGCCAAAATACTGGCTTTTTGGATGCGCAATATACCAGCCGCAAACAGAGGCCGCGGGATTCATTGCTAAACTTTCGGTAAGTTCTATGCCAATATTTGCGGTCGTATTTAATAACGAAAATAATTTTATTTTTTCAGTATGATCAGGACAAGCAGGATAACCGGGCGCGGGACGAATGCCAATATATTTCTCTTTGATTAATTGTTCATTGGTTAAAGTTTCTTTTTCATCGTAGCCCCAATATTTTGTTCTAACCTGCTTGTGCAAACATTCTGCAAAGGCTTCTACCAAACGATCTGAAAGAATTTGCACCATAATTTTATTGTATTCATCATTCTCTTTACTGAAGCGTTCGCGATGTTTTTCCATGCCTTTTATTGTAACTGCAAAAGCGCCCAAATAATCGGTGTTGTCGCCGGTTGCAGCAGGTTTAATGAAATCAGCTAAAGAATAATTTGGCTGCCCGATTGTTTTTTGCACTTGCTGGCGAAGCGCTTCGAGATTTATTTCGCCTTTTTCTGTTTGCAAAATAATAGTATCTCTGTTATTGCTAAACGCAGGCCAGAAGCCAATTACACCGTCTGCTGTAAACCATTTTTCCTTAATTATTTTTTTTAATAGAATATTTGCATCATTAAACAAACGTGTTGCTTCTTCACCAAAAATTTTATCACTTAATACTTCAGGATATTTCCCGGGCATTTCCCATGCAATAAAAAAAGGTCCCCAATCAATGAATTCTGCAATTGTTGCCAAATCAAAATTGTTGAAGATTTTTATGCCATTAATTGCAGGTTTTGTTGGCTGATAATTTTTCCAATCTAAGTGTGCTTTGCAAACAACTGCATCTTCATAATTTAAATATGCTTTTGCGCTTTTCTTTTTAGTAAAATTTTCTTTTAGATCACTGTATTCTTTATAAATATTTTTAAGAAAATTTTCTTTCAGTTCAGAGTTTAATAAACTCCCTGCAACCGTTACACTGCGTGATGCATCCAAAACATGCACAACACCATTATCATATTCCTGCGCAATTTTTACAGCAGTGTGCATGCGTGAGGTTGTTGCGCCGCCAATCAGCAAAGGCTGATGCATATTTCTGCGTTTCATTTCTCTTGCAACATGCACCATTTCATCAAGCGAAGGAGTAATTAATCCGCTTAAGCCAATTATATCAATATTTTCTTTTTGTGCAGTATCTAAAATTTTATCTGCATGAACCATTACACCAAGGTCAGTAATTTCATATCCGTTGCAACCAAGCACAACGCCAACAATATTTTTACCAATGTCGTGCACATCGCCTTTTACAGTTGCAAGAAGAATTTTTGCAGCGCCTTGTTGTTCTTCATTTTTTGTGCCGGCAGAAATATGCGCAAGTCTTCGTTCTTCCTTTTCTGCTTCGATAAATGGAGTTAAAATTGCAACAGATTTTTTCATTACCCTTGCGCTTTTTACAACTTGCGGTAAAAACATTTTTCCGCTTCCAAATAAATCACCAACTATATTCATTCCATCCATTAACGGACCTTCAATTACATCCAAAGGTTTTGGATATTTCAATCTTGCTTCTTCTGTATCTGCATCAATAAACTCTGTAATACCGTTTACCAGCGCATGTTTGAGACGCTCTTCAACAGAAGTATTTCTCCATGCATCATCTTTTTTTATTTCTTTTCCTTTTGCTTTTACATTTTCCGCAAATGCAATTAATTTTTCTGTTGCTTCATTATTATCATTATTTCGATTAAGAATTACATCTTCGCATAACTCTCTTAATTGCGGTTCAATTTCATCATACACAATTAATTGACCTGCATTCACAATACCCATATCCATGCCTGTTTTTATTGCATGATATAAGAATACAGCATGCATTGCTTCGCGAACTGTATTGTTGCCACGAAATGAAAATGACATGTTACTTACACCACCACTTACTTTTGTTAGCGGCATTTTTTGTTTGATGATTTTTGTTGCTTCAATAAAATCAACCGCATAATTATTATGTTCTTCAATGCCGGTTGCAATTGCAAAAATGTTTGGGTCGAAAATAATATCCTGAGGAGAATAACCAACAATTTCAGTAAGAATTTTATAAGCTCTCTCGCAAATATTTATTCTGCGTTGCAAAGTATCTGCCTGACCGTTTTCATCGAAAGCCATTACAACAACCGATGCACCATAACTCTGGCAAATAAAAGCTTGTTCAATAAATTTTTCTTCGCCTTCTTTCATCGAAATAGAATTCACGATGCATTTTCCCTGCACACATTTTAAGCCAGCTTCAATGATCGCAAACTTAGAGCTGTCAATCATTACAGGTATTTTTGCAATATCAGGCTCGGCTTGCAAAAGATTTAAAAAAGTGGTCATCGCATAAACGCCATCGAGCAAAGCGTCATCCATATTTACATCTAAAATTTGTGCTCCACTTTCTACTTGTTGCCGCGCAACACTTAATGCCTCTTCATATTTATTTTCCCTGATTAAACGCGCGAATTTTTTTGAGCCAGTTACATTTGTGCGTTCACCAATATTTATAAAGTTTGATTCAGGACGAACAATCAAAGGCTCTAACCCTGAAAGTTTTAAATACGGTTTTATAATGGATGGTTCACTCATTTGTTTTTATTTCTGTTTGCAAGAAAACCAATTTCGGTTCTTGGTTTTTGTTCCTGCATCAATAATTTTTTTAGTATTTTAAATATTGCTTTTACTTCTTCATCCTTTTTAATGAGGGATTGTTCAATCTTTTCAATTTTTAACCACAGTTCTTTGTTGTCAAATAAAATTTGTTTCATTTTTGTATAAACGCGGATAATTTGAATATTTACCTGGATGGCTCTTTCTGAGCGAAGAACAGAAGATAACATTGCAACACCTTGCTCTGTGAATGCATAAGGAAGTTTACGTATGCCTCCTCTGTTTGAAGTCACAATTTGTGACTTCAAACTTTTCCATTCTTCGTTTGTTAATTGAAACATGAAATCTTCAGGAAATCTTGAAATATTTCTTTTAACCGATTGATTTAAAACCTTCACTTCCGCATCATACATTTCTGCCAAATCTTTATCAAGCATTATTTTTTGTCCGCGAATAATGTAGATTCTATTTATGATTTCGCTTTCAGAATAATTTGTTATTTGAATTTCGTTTGCCAATTTTTTATTTTAATCATTTCATTTTTGGACGTCGCAATTTGCGACTTCAAGATTGATTGACTTTTTATTAATCAATTTCAAGGTCACAATTTGTGACCTTAGAATTTATTTTGGACATCGCAAATCACGATGTCCAATTCAATAATTTTTAATCCGATATTAGTTTTTGATATCGCAAATTGCGATATCAAAAACTTGATTTAAACCAATTCCATTTCGACCACCGGCAATTTTCTTGGTGCAAATTCTTTTACAGCTTCTGCAATTTTTTTAACATGCTCGGGTGTTGTGCCGCAACATCCACCAACAATATTTACAAAACCAAGCTCCGCCCATTCTTTAATAAAGGTTGCTGTTTGTTCAGGCTGCTCATCATATTCGCCCATTGCATTTGGTAAACCTGCATTCGGATAAGCAGAAACATAACACTCGGCAATTTCACTTAATTCTTCAATGTGGCTGCGCATTTGTGCTGCACCCAACGCACAATTTAAACCAACACTCAAAGGCTTTGCATGCATTACTGAAGTATAAAATGCTTCCAGTGTTTGTCCGCTTAATGTGCGTCCGCTGGCATCGGTGATTGTGCCGCTAATCATGATTGGAAGAGCCTCTTGCCTTGTATCTCTAAAATATTTTTTGATTGCATAAATTGCTGCCTTTGCATTGAGCGTATCAAAAATTGTTTCGATTAATAGCAAATCAACGCCGCCTTCTACCAAGCCTTTTACCTGCTCGTAATATGCATTTGCAACTTCATCAAAAGTTACCGCACGATAACCGGGATTATTTACATCGGGCGAAAGTGATAAGGTTTTATTCATGGGTCCGATGGCGCCGGCAACAAATGCGGTTGGATGTTGGATGTTGGATGTTGAATGTTGGATGTTGACCGTTAACAGTTGACGGTTGATGGTAAATTCATAAACAGATTTGCGGGCGATTTTTGCGGCGGAGAAATTTATTTCGTACGCTAAATTTTCCATGTGATAATCGGCGAGCGAAATGCGCTGCGCATTGAAAGTATTTGTTTCAATAATGTCTGCACCGGCTTGCAAATATTGTTTGTGAATTTCTTCAATTATTTGTGGCTGCGTTAAACACAATAAATCGTTGTTGCCTTTTAAATCTGATTGCCAGTTTTTGAAACGCTCGCCGCGATAATCTTCTTCTTTTAATTTGTAGCCCTGAATCATGGTACCCATTGCGCCGTCAATTATTAAAATTTTTTCTTCGAGTAATTGGTGAATGGATTTCATGCGTTAATGGTTATTTGTTATTCGTTAATTGTTATTCGTTAACCGTTAATATTATTTTGTTGTTTACTTTATACTACAATTAACTATTAACTTTTAACGAATAACTTTCTTTGCTGAATATTGTTCGGAACGTACAAGTGAGTGACACAACAGACGATGACACGAGTTATGTCGCTGACCTCACAAAAAAACTAACTAATAAAAAGCGGAGAAAAAATTTAGTGAAGATTTTTTTGCCGTTTATTAGTTCAGAATTTTTAACAGGCCGAACAATAAACAAATCTGCCTGCGGTGCAAATATAGAAATTTTAACGATTGGAAATATAATTTTCGACTGGCAAACGATTGGTGAGGCTGCGCGCGAGTGTGAGCTCATCGGCGTACTCGAGCTCGCCGCCAAACGCAATACCACGCGCAATTGTAGTGATTTTACACCTAATATTTTGCAATTTTTTTTGGATATAAAAAATGGTTGTATCGCCCTGAATGTTTGGGCTGAGTGCGAAAATGAGTTCCTGCGTTGATTCTTTTTGGATGCGAGAAATAAGCGATTCGATGTTGAGCTGGTCGGGACCAATTCCATCGAGCGGCGAAATTATTCCGCCTAAAATATGGTAAGTTCCATTGAATTGTTGCGTGCTTTCAATTGCAATTACGTCGCGGATATTTTCAACCACGCAAATAATATTTTGATTGCGCATTGAGTTTGCACAGATGGAGCAAATGTCGCCGTCGCTCACGTTGTTGCAGCGCTGGCAAAATTTTATATCGGTTCTCATGCGTGCAATTGTTTCGCCAAAATTTTGAACATCGTTTACATCTTGCTTTAATAAATGCAGCACCATTCGCAGCGCCGTTTTTTTGCCGATGCCGGGCAGTTTTGCAAATTCGTTCACCGCATTTTCTAACAAAGAAGAAGAGAGTTGCATGATTAATGAGTAATGTGTAACGATTAATGGTTAATGTTTTGACGTCTGATTTTTTGATGTTTGATTTTCAATTTTTACTTTTGGCTTTTTATGTTTAAAGTTAGGAAGAAAATTTTTTATTGATTTATTGTGTTTTGTTTTTTATTGGTTGGTTGTGTTTGCGTTAAATAAACATCTTGCTCATTATCCCAATTTGCTTTTATTTTTAGTGGTGTAGAAATTGATTGCACAATTTCCGGCTGTTTATGAACGCCAAAAAATTTGCCCGGATCCCATGTTCCGTTTTTATTATCGTCGAATAAAATTCGTATTTCATAATCGCCGGGCGTATATAATTTTTTGTACCATTCATTTGTTGTAAGAATTGCAGAATCAACTACTACATTGTTTTTTACCAATTGCAAAACAGGATTTTTTGAAAGATCAAGATCCGGAAAACGCAGTCGAATGCTGCCATAATCGCTTTCTCTTTTTGTGGAAAACTTTACTGTATCTGCTTTTGCAAGCATACTGCCTGCACTGTCTGCAATTGCGTCTTTTTGAATTACTAATCTAAAATCTGTGTTTTCAGGCCAGTTATATTTTATTGTAAGTTTTGTTCGGGAAGTATCAATTAAAAAATTTATGCCGTTTATTGGTTTGTAATTTGTATCTGCAAGGATAATTTTATTTGTATCAATTGTGGGAAGTTTTTTATTAAAAGTTAATTCAAGATTGCTTAATAAATCTTGCTGATTTTGTTCGAGGTTTGTTGTAATCCGCACATATTTATCAGGCTTTTTATTTTTTTCTAATGATGTTGGTGCAGCTTGTTTTTTTTCTGCTTCTTTCACTTCCTGATAAGCATACAAAGTAACTTTTGGAGTTGAAAATGTATCGCCAACTTTTACCGGTTCATTTAAAAATGCAAATAATTTTGTGCTGTCGTCATAACGTTTTGAATAATCATTTGGCAAAGTATACACGGCAAAAGTCGCAGCAGGTAAATTTCTGAATTGAAAATTTCCTTTGCTATCAAGCCTTGCATAATAAAGCGGACGTTCTTTTTCAACGGCACTATCTGCAAGGTTTTTATGCAGCACAACAATTAAAGTAGAATCTACTTTTCCCGTTTCTGCTAAAAGCACTTTGCCATTCAAAGTGTTTTCATCCAAATGTTTTCCTGTTGAAAAAACATAGGTAAAATTTTTATCAATGTTTCCTTCATTAATATCTTTTAAAGCATTTCCAAAGTTGATTGAATAAGTCGTATTTGGCTGAAGTGTATCTTTTAGTCTAATGGTTACCGTTCGCAATTTACTATCAACCTGCGGCGGATTTTGCGGATTGGGTGAAACAATTAAATTATCCTGTAAATTTTCTAATTGCACATATTCATCAAATGTTAAAACAATTTTATTTGAAGTAAAATTTGTTAGAGAATCTCTTGGAGTTGCATTCACCAAAACCGGTGGCAGCGTATCTTTCGGCCCACCACCGGGCGGAATAATGTTAGCACATCCAGAATTTATGATGATAAGGATGGGAATAATGAAAATGATAATAAATAAAAATGAAAAAAATATTTTTCGCATAAAAGATTTGCAAACATAATTTCTTTATGCTTTATGCTTTGCCAATAATCTTATAAAAAATTTGTATTAAAGTTCCGCTTCTTCTTCCAATTCATGCAAGGCAACGGCGAGATTATTTGTTTTTACAAAATTGCACCAGTGACAATCTGGTTTTCCGCAGCCAACATAAAATTCTTTGTTGTGAATTTTTTGCCAAACACCTTTAATTTGTTGTTTAACTGTAGTGATATCTTCAGGCGTTATTATAATTTTTCTTTTGTGATATTGCTTCTTTTTATCAGGCTCGATAAAATCGAATTCCGTGCTTACGGCACGCCAATCTTTCTGCGCATAATTATCTAATAAAATTTTATAAAAAACGGCTTGCCGCCAATAATCGCCGCCATTAGGGTTATCAGGATTTGGAACATATAATTTTTTCCGGGCTTTTTCAATATCGCCGGTTTTGTAATCAACTACATTTACTTCTTTTCCAACAAATTCAAGCTTGTCTAATTTGCCTTTTAATGGCACGTCATTCACCACAACATTTTTTATGTTTCGTTCAACAGCAACAATTTTATTCCAACTGCTAATATATTTATTGTAATAATTTTTCAATACATCTATTCCATATTCCATGCGGCGATTGAATTGTTCTTTTGTAAAACTTTCGCGATGGCGATGCATGTACCATTCAAAAAAAGAAATGAAATTTTCGGTTGATGGAAACTGATTATTGTTTTGCTGCATTTGCTCAAACAACTGTTGCAATGCATAATGCACGGCAGAACCAAACTCAGTATTTTCATTTTTTGGCGATGGAATTTTAATAAGATTTTTAAAATAAAATTCGAGCGGACATTTTAAATAATTGTTGAGCGCAGTAACATTCATCACAAAATTTTCAAGTAAACCATATAGAAAATCTGATTCAATTTTTTCAATTTCCGGCGCCTGAATTTCATTAAAAGGCAATGCATTAAAAAGCGCCTGATCTTCCTGCGAAACTTTTGTTTGAACAATTTCTAAATCGCTCAACTCCATTATTTCCGCAATAAACATAGAAGGCTCAATTGTTTTACCGTCGTTTTTGCAAGTGCAATAAGAAATAAGTAAATGCTGCTCGGCTCTTGTTAGCGCAACATAAAATAAACGCCGCAATTCTTCGTCATCGCTCGCTTTTGAAAGAGATGTAAATAAAGTATCAGGATAAGAATATCCGCCGCCGGGCTTGCGCTTTTTTTCCCAGCAACCTGCGTTGCAACCTGCAAAAAAAACATATTGATATTCCAAGCCTTTTGAGCCATGAACTGTTAATAAGTTCACGCCTTTATCTGTGCCATTTATTTGTACTAACGGAAGAACAATATTTTCGTTTTCCATCAAATCAAAAATTTTTATCAAGCCATGCAAATCCAGTGTGGGATTGCGTCTCGTCTCTTCTTTTATAAATTCAAATAATTCAGTAAGCACATGCAACAACCAAATTTTTTCTGTGCTTTGCATGATAAAACTTAACACGCCTGCTTCACGAATGATGTTTTCAAACAGAGTTTGCAAAGTGATGTTCGGAACATCACTCAAAAGTTTTTCAATAATGGCACTTGCTTTTTTTAAGTTTGAATGAATGCCTTGTGAAAATAAATCTTTTGGCGGCTGATTGCTTTTTTCAAAAAGTAATTTTCTGAGCGAAGTTTTGTTTTCTGTGAATTGTTTATCTGCAACTTCAATGCTCAGTTTTGCAATTTCTATTGACGGAATATGAAACCAATCGAAGTGCAAAATTTCAAATAAAAGTTCATCACCGCTGTAAGAAATGTCATGTTCTGTTGAAAGATAACGCAGCAATAAAATGATCTTTTTTGCAAGCGGAATATCAAAAACATTTAAACTTCGTTTGCTGAAATAAGGAATATTCCGCAGCTTAAAATATTGCATTAATTCTTCGCCATATTTATTTTCTTTGTAAATAATTGCAATTTTTCCGGGCTGAATGCCTTGCTGGATAAGGCTTTCAACGTTGATCACAATATCCATCATTTCCTGCCGCTGACTTTCATATTCTTTAATAATTGGCCTATGTGTAAGATGTTTTATTTTATTGTTGGATGATAAAAGCGTTTTTGTTAACCCATTCATTTTATGAATTAATCTTTCTTCGTTTCGATCAATTAATGTTTTTGAAATATCAAGAATAGATTGCACAGAACGATAATTATCCGTAAGCACAACGGTAAATAAATCTGTTTTGTAACTTTCAGAAAACGCATGCATGTTTTCAATGCTTGCGCCCTGAAAACGATAAATACTTTGGTCGTCATCACCAACAACAAAAACATTTGGCTTATCCCAATAATTTATCAGTAACTGAACTAATTTATTTTGCGTGCCGCTCGTGTCCTGGTATTCATCAACTAAAATGTATAAAAATTGTTCCTGATAACGGCGTAGCAAATTTTCATTTTCTTCAAAGGCTTTAATTACCCAGTTTATCATATCATCAAAATCGTACCTGCTGCGGCTTTTCATCAATTGCTGAAAATTTTCAAACTCATTTACCGCAGCACGCAGCTTTTCCATCTTTAATTTTTCTTCATCAATTAACCACTGTTTTTTATCGCCCGCTTTAAACTCTCTGTACTTTTTTTTATAAATAAAAACATCTCTTGTTTCAATATCTTTTAAATAGCAATCAATTTTTTCATTGATAAATTGCGGACTCCATCCTTCGCGTTTCATTGTGCTGAACAACGATTGCAGATTATTTATTTCATAATAAACATCGCCTCTGTATCTTTTCAGCAAATGATCTTTTTGAAAATTATCAATTAATAGTTTAAACAATTCTGTTCTCTCTAAATCTGAAATTGGGTCGAGAGAATTTTTTTCAAAAAGCGATAAATTTTCCTGAATTACATCATTACAAAATGCATGAAAAGTATAAATGTTTACTTTGTAAGCATCAGCACCAATGAAGCCCAGCAAGCGTTTGCGCATTGCAACCACGCCGGCATCGGTATAAGTAAGACATAAAATATTTTGCGGTAGCGCATCAGTTTCAAGCAAAATTTTTCCGATTCTCGCGCTTAAAATTTGCGTTTTTCCCGTGCCTGGTCCGGCAATAACCATTACCGGACCTTCAATTGTATCAACCGCTTTTTTTTGATTTTCGTTGAGCTCGTTATATATCTTATTAAATTTTTCTAATTGAATTTTGTTTTGCATAATCTTTAAAATACAACTTTTTTCCCGTATTTTATCAACAAGTTTCATTAAGGGTTGATTGCGCAGAATCTACTCTCAACGTAATTTTTATCTTTTGAAAATCTTAAAAATTAATTAGGAATTTTTTTGTGAATTTTTTTCTACTGCTGGTATAAAAAAAATTCTAAAATAAATTTAAGAGTGATTAACAGCAAACGTCAATTTGAATGAAGCAGTAAAGTGAGAAATACTTAACTGAACGTGTTTAAATTCGCGAGATTTCTCGCTCCGCTCGAAATGACGAAGCATGTATTTTAAATTTTTATTTTAAATCTTGAATTTTCTTACACATCAATCTTCGCATACTTTGCGTGCGACTCTATAAATTCTCTGCGTGGTGCAACTTCATCACCCATCAACATACTAAAAATTCTGTCGGCTTCGGCCGCGCTGTCAATTGTTACTTGTTTTAAAGTTCTGCGCGCAGGATCCATGGTTGTTTCCCATAATTGATCAGCATTCATTTCGCCCAAACCTTTGTATCGTTGAACACTTACACCGTCTTCTCTGCCACCACTTAATTTTTCTATCCAATGTTTGCGCTGGTCTTCACTGTAAGCATATTGCTGATCTTTTCCTTTTTTTACAAGATACAAAGGTGGCTGCGCGATGTACACATAGCCATGCTCAACCAATTCTTTCATATAACGAAAAATAAAAGTGAGAATTAATGTTGCAATATGACTGCCATCAACATCAGCATCCGTCATGATAATTAATTTATGATAGCGGAGTTTATTTAAATTCAACTGCTTCGGGTCTTCTGGCGTACCAACAGTTACACCCAATGCAGTGTACATATTTCTTATTTCTTCATTCTCATAAATTTTATGTTCCATTGCTTTTTCAACATTCAAAATTTTTCCGCGCAGCGGAAGTATTGCCTGAAAACTTCTTTCTCTGCCTTGCTTTGCAGTGCCACCGGCTGAATCTCCTTCAACCAAATAAAGCTCACATTTTTCAGGATCACGTTCGCTGCAATCTGCTAATTTTCCGGGCAAACCGCTGCCGCTTAAAACGGTTTTTCGCTGCACCAATTCTCTTGCCTTTTTTGCAGCAACTCTTGCTTGAGCAGCAAGTATAATTTTTGAAATAACATTTCTTGCTTCACGAGGATTTTCTTCGAGATAAGCCTCCAAAGCCCTTGCCACAGTGGTTTGTACAACACCACTCACTTCACTGTTTCCTAATTTTGTTTTTGTTTGACCTTCAAATTGCGGCTCCGGAACTTTTACTGAAATAATAGCGCTTAATCCTTCTCTAAAATCATCGCCTTCAACAGCAACTTTTGCCTTTTCAAATAAACCTTGTTTATCACCATAAGTTTTAAAAACTCTTGTCAATGCCTGTCTAAATCCCGTAACATGCGTTCCGCCTTCAATAGTATTAATATTATTTACGTAACTAAAAATATGTTCTTTAAAATCGTCGTTGTAAGTAAGTGCAACTTCTACAGCAACCATGCTTGCTTCATCCAATCCTTCAACAAATAAAGTTTTTGGAATAAGGGGAGAACGATGCCCGTTCTTATCCAGCATTTCTACAAATTCAACAATGCCACCTTCACTATAAAAATTTTTAAAATACACATTTCCTGCTTCATCTTTTTCGCGAAAATCTGTAAGAGAAATATTTACTTTACGATTTAGATAAGATAATTCCCGCAATCTTCCTTCCAAAATTTCTTTTTTGAAAACTGTTTCCTGAAAAATAGTTGCATCGGGCCAAAACCTAATGGTAGTGCCTGTTTTAGAAGATACTCCAATTTCGCGAACTTCATATTGCGGGATTCCGCATTTATATTCCTGCTCAAAAATTTTACCTTCTCTGTAAACGGTTACATGCAAAGTTGTACTCAAGGCATTTACACAACTTACGCCAACGCCATGCAAACCGCCGCTAACTTTATAAGTGTTTTTATCAAATTTTCCACCGGCATGCAAAACGGTCATCACCACTTCAAGTGCGCTGCGGCCTTCCTTTGCATGAATGCCGGTTGGAATTCCGCGGCCATCATCTTTTACTGTTACTGAATTATCTTCATGAATAATTACATCAATATTTTTACAGTAACCGGCGAGCGCCTCATCAATACTGTTATCAACAACTTCATAAACAAGATGGTGAAGACCTCTGAAACTTACATCACCGATATACATTGCCGGTGTTTTGCGAACCGCTTCTAAACCTTCTAAAACTTGTATGCTGTCGGCGCCATAATTTTTGTTTTGCGCCTCGTTTGAATTTATTTCTTCCTGACTCATAAATACTTGTAAATACTACGTTTTAATCAATTTTCGTAAGCCTGCGAAAGTAGCGAAAATAGTTGGTTTAATTGCATAAAAAAGCGTTATTTATTACAGTGATTTTAATTGGAAAAAGCAAAGGAATAAGATAAGTTTTTTGATACCAGCTAATATTTTTATAGCATCTTCGTTGCGTCGCAATCCTTTCATCGCCCGGTTCTTTGTGCAGCTTCAATTTTCGATAACAGCAGCTAAAAAAAATCGAAAAATTTTAATTTAAAAAATAATCATATCATTTTTGGCAACCGATAAATATAATAAAACCACTTTAAAAAATTCTTCGGTTTTTCCATGTCAACAATCATATTTTTTCTTTCTAATTTCCACCAATCAATTCTTTTATCCATTTTCTTTTGCAGGCGAATAAACTGATCAAGCGCAACAACACTTCTTGCATTTATAGTATTCATCACAATGCAAAATTCTTTTTTATTTTTTTTTGCGTACGGCAAAGACATGATTTTTTTATTCTGCAAACGAACCCGCTCAAGAAAATTTTCTTTAAACACAACATAATTATCGCATGTATTTATGAGAGTATAAATATTATCGCGAACATCTTTATACAAATCAAAAATATCATTGCCTAATTGAAATAAGCTTCCAATTAAAAGCAAAACTTCGAGCATTTGTTCGCCTGCAATTTCATCAAGCGATTGATGATAAATAATTACTGAAACGGCGCCTTTTGTGTAAGTTATCCGTTCCAGTTCTTTTTTATCAATCAGCGCATTGGTTTGTTTGATTGTGTCAATTTGTATTTCCAAAACATTTTTTGATGCTTGCAAATATTCTTTTTTATGCGGCACATTTTGCAGTTCAAAAGTTTGAATTTCTTTAGCAACTTTTGCAGAAAATGTAGTTGCATTATATGTTTCCGGTTCATAAGTAATGTGGCGGATATTTTCAATATTTAATTTATCAATATCAAACAAATCGTCGCCAACCGGCGTTAAAATTCCAAATAAGGTGGCGCGTTTTCTTTCATCGGCACTCAACTTTTTTCCATACAATCTTTTATAACTGCTGCAAAGAAAAGAGGTAATAAATAAACCATAATAATTTAGAATCTTCTTTTTCTGTTCTTCGCTGAAATGCCCGTCATGCCTACATTCCAACTCTTTTAAATATGGAACAAGAAAATTTTTATTAAATTGTTTCTGAACTTTTATTTCTTTATAAACATTTCTAAACGCACTGATGTAACTGAATAAACTCATCATTTTATTTTGCAGATTTTCAAACCTAAGAAAAAATATTAGGTTAATTGCAAACTGCAAAATTGCTCACTTAATTTATTGCATTATAAATACACAAAATATTTAAGTTAGTTATTTATAATTCTCTTTATTTTTAAATGAGATTATACAAGAAATTTAAATTAATTCAATGCAGTTTGGGATTATCGGCAGCGGAAGCTGGGGCACGGCGCTTGCGAAAATATTAACGGATAATAATCATACAATAAATTGGTGGATACGCAATACATCAACTATTAACCACATTAAGCAGCGCAGGCACAATCCGCATTATTTGCATACAGCTTTTTTTAATAATAGTTTGCTGCAAATGAGCAGCAGCAGTCAATTCGTGATTGAAAATTCTGAAGTTATTTTAATTGCAGTTCCATCGGCTTATGTAAAAAATGCTTTGGATAATTTGCCGGTTAATTGTTTCGATCAAAAAAAAATTGTGTCGGCAATAAAAGGAATTTTACCGGATAACAATGAATTATTGAATGATTATTTGAAGAAAAATTTTTATGTTGATCTCGAAAATTATTTTACTGTTTTAGGTCCTTGTCATGCTGAGGAAGTTGCTGCGGAAAAATTATCTTATCTCACATTTTCCGGTTTGGACGAAGAAACTGCAAATAAAATTGCGGCGCATTTTCATTCTGAATATATCAACACTTTAGTAAGTCATGATGTAATTGGCGTGCAGTATGCAGCAATCTTAAAAAATATTTATGCATTGGGTGCGGGCATTGCACACGGCTTGCAATACGGCGATAATTTTTTGAGTGTTTATATTGCAAACAGCGCTAATGAAATGGTTCGCTTTTTAAGAAAAGCGGTGGTTTATAAAAATGCACAGGAATATGATGAAATAAATTATGCAGCATCGGTTTATCTCGGCGATTTATTGGTTACCTGTTATTCGTTGTACAGCCGCAACCGCACTTTTGGAAATATGATCGGCAAAGGTTATTCTGTAAAAGCGGCGCAGCTGGAATTAAACATGGTTGCCGAAGGTTACAACGCAAGTAAATGTATTTATAAATTGAATAAAAAAGTAAATGCAGAAATGCCAATTGCTGCAATTATCTATAAAATTTTATGGGAACATTTGGATGCAGAAGAAGAATTTAAGAAAATAGAAAGTTTATTAATCTGATTTTTTATTAATTTTATGTATGCCCATTTCGTTAGATATATATGGAGGTATCATGATTGGCGCACTTTGCGCGATTGGATTAATTAATTTTATAAAGAAAATTTTTTCGCACCAGCGTTGACTTTCTTTTCATTCTATAAATAATTAATTCCTTTTTCAATATCTTTTTTTCTTTCTAAAACTGTTTCTGCGGCTTGCACAATATCAGTAGAATCCAATCCATATTTTTTTAATAGATCTTCCGGTTTGCCGCTTTCACCAAATGTATCTTTTGTGCCGACATATTCAATTGGCACAGGAAAGTTTTTTGCTGCAACATGCGCAACGCTATCTCCCAGTCCACCTAAAATATTGTGTTCTTCACAGGTAACAGCGCATTTTGTTTTTTTAATTGATTGAATAATTGCTTCTTCATCCAAAGGTTTTATTGTATGAATATTTATCAGTTCCACACTATATCCTTTTTCTTCTAAAATTCTTCCTGCTTCAATGGCTTTCCAAACCAAATGACCGCAGGCAAATAAACTAATATCTTTTCCTTCATTTAAAATTTGTGCTTTGCCAATTACAAAATCGCTTCCATCTTCTTTTGTAAAGTTGGGCCATTTAGGACGACCGAAACGCAAATAAACCGGACCCTGATAATCAGCAATAGCCAGCGTTGCAGCTTTGGTTTGGTTAAAATCGCAAGGCACAATAACCGTCATGCCCGGCATCATTCTCATTAAACCTATGTCTTCTAATATTTGATGTGTAGCACCATCTTCACCTAAAGTTAATCCGGCATGACTTGCACAAATTTTTACATTTTTATTGCTGTACGCAATGCTTTGCCTTATTTGATCGTACACGCGGCCTGTGCTGAAATTTGCAAACGTGGTTGTGTAAGGAATATGACCGCCGATGGTTAAGCCGGCTGCAATGCCCATCATGTTTGCTTCGGCAATGCCGCATTGAAAAAAACGATTTGGAAAATCTTTTATAAACGGACCAAGTTTTAAAGAGCCGGCAAGATCTGCAGTTAATACAACCACTTTTGAATGGGTTTTACCAACCTGATAAATGCCTTCGCCAAAACCGGCGCGGGTTTCTTTTTCATTTAATTTCTGAATGTCTTTTATCATGAATATTTTTTATAAGATAATTGTGATTAACCAAATTAATTTAAAACCGCATTTTGTTTTTTCATCAATTCCTCATCTTCTTTTATTTTCAATTCCCATTGCCAGGCTGTGCGCATCATATCATCTAAATTATATTTTATCTGCCATTTTAATTGTTCAATTGCAAGATGATTATTTGCATAAATTGCAACTACATCACCTGGTCTTCTTGCGCCTATTTTATAATTTAATTTTTTTTCACTAACTTTTTCAAAAGCATGAATAGCTTCTAAAACACTTACGCCATTGCCTGAGCCAAGATTGAAAATATCGCACTGCGATTTATTCTTTTTTTGAAAAAGATATTCGAATGCTAATGTGTGCGCATGTGCAATATCGCAAACATGAATATAATCGCGGATGCAGCTTCCATCGCGCGTTGGATAATCATCGCCGTAAACCGTTAACTGCGGTAATTTTCCGATTGCAGTTTGGGTAATTGCAGGAACTAAATTTTCCGGTTTTCCCAAAGGCAATTCTCCAATTAAAATAGATGGATGCGCGCCCACCGGATTAAAATATCTTAATAAAATTGCAGCAGTGTTTGTGCTTTTTGTAAAGTCTTCTATAATTTGTTCGCCCATTTGTTTTGTAGCGCCATAAGGCGATTCAGCTTTTTTTATGGGTGATTGTTCTGTAACCGGAAGTGAATCGGGGCTTCCATAAACTGTGCAGGAAGATGAGAAAACAAAATACGGTATCTTAAATTCTTTTACACATTTTAATACATTAATAAGAGAATATAAATTGTTTTCATAATATTCCAAAGGTTGCTCTACCGATTCGCCAACGGCTTTGTAAGCGGCAAAATGTATAACACCTTTTATATCTTCATTCTCCTGAAAAACTGCAAGCGTTTCATCGAAATTTTTGAGATCAACTTTATAATTTTTTACTTTTTTCTTTGTGATTTTTTCAATTCCGTCTAACAAATAAGTTGTTGAACGCGAGTTATCATCAATTGAAATAACATCATATCCGTTTTCAATCAGATCAACAATTGTGTGAGAGCCGATATAGCCGCAACCACCTGTAACAAGAATTTTCTGCATAAAAATCAATTCAAAAATTTCATCAAATATATTTCCAAAAAACCACCTCAATAAATATTTCTTGTTGAAGCAAAGAAAAGATAAAAAGATTTTTTTGAAAGATGATTAATACATAAATAGCATAAGTATTTTATAAATTCCGGCTGCAAGCAAAGCACTTATTGGGATGGTTAATATCCATGCCCAAACAATATTTACTGTTACGCCCCAGCGAACAGCGCTTAAACGTTTTGTTACGCCAGCGCCAATGATAGCGCCGGTTATTGTATGCGTAGTGCTAACAGGAATGCCCAGAGAGCTTGTTGAAAATAAAGTTAGTGCGCCGGCAGTTTCGGCACTAAAACCTTCAAAGGGTCTTAAATAAGTTATTCTGGTGCCCATGGTTTTTACAATGCGCCATCCGCCCATTAAAGTTCCCATTGCCATTGCTGACTGGCAGCTCATTACCACCCAAAATGGAATAGAATTTTGTGATGAAAGTTTTCCCGCCGCAATTAATGCAACATAAATTATACCCATTACTTTTTGAGCATCGTTTGCGCCGTGCCCCAAACTGTATGCTGCTGCAGAAACCAATTGAAGTCTGCGAAAAGTTTTATCTACTCCGCGATTGCTGAACCTTCTGCAAACATTTAAAAGAATAGTTGAAATGATCATTGAAACAATCATACCCATAAGAGGCGCTAATACAATAAAAGCAATGATTTTTAAAACCTCAGAATAATATACAGAATTAAAACCGGCATGTGCAATTGCTGCGCCCACAAAACCGCCCATTAATGTGTGCGATGAACTTGAAGGAATACCAAACCACCATGTTAAAAGGTTCCATAAAATTGCGGCTGAAAGTCCCGCGATTAAAACTGTGAGTGTTACAATTTCGGTATGAACTATTCCTTTGCCGATTGTGTTTGCAACATGCAAACCAAAAACCAAATAAGCAATAAAATTAAAAAAAGCTGCCCAAATTACAGCCTGAAAAGGAGTAAGCACTTTTGTTGAAACTATTGTTGCTATTGAATTTGCTGCATCATGAAAGCCATTAATAATATCAAACATCAATGCTAAAACAATTACTACAATCAATATGATCATTAGAATGCTTTATTATTTTCTTTGATAGTTTTCTTAGTTGCCAAACAATTAAGAATATTTAACAATTATGCTTTCAATTACGTTTGCAGCATCTTCGCATTTATCTGTTACTACTTCCATTGCCTGATAAATTTCTCTTTTTTTTATAAGTTCTTTTACATCATTTTCATTGTCAAAAAGTTTATCAATGCTTAAATCATAAATGTCATCTGCCTGGTTTTCTATGCTGTTTATTTTTACCATTGCTTCCGTCATTTGCCTTAGGTCTTTCATGTCGCGCAAACCGTTTACAGCTTTTTTTATTTCGCAAGTTCCCTGCTCAATTAACTCGGCCATTTTTTGTATGCCAATATCGTTCGGGTTTACTCTGTAAAAATTAATTTTTTTGGCAGTTGCAAAGATATAATCGGCAACATCATCCAATGCAGAAGCAAGCGTATGAATATCTTCGCGATCGAACGGAGTTATAAAATTGCGCCCTAACTCAGTAAAAATATGATGCGTATGATCGTCGTTCTTATGTTCAAGATCTTCTATTTGAGAAATCATGGCGCCTCTTTTATTAAATTCCGGTTCGTTCACTAACTTTTTTAACATCTGCCCCATTTGATCAACGGTTACAGCAACTTCTTCAAATAAAGAATAAAAGACCCTGTCTTTAGGTGTAAAAATTTTAAGTATGGAATTAAAAGACATAATTAATTATTTTTAGAAATTGAATTTTTGATTTAAAATTTTCAACAGCAAAAGTAATATTACGGATAATAATGAGAAATAAATCAATGGTTTCTTTCTGCAATTAACTAACAAAAAATTTATTATGAAAAATTGAAAGAAATTCCTTACTAAAAATGATGATTTTTTATGTGTTTAATTTTCTTAAGCAGAATTTTTTTTGATCAGATTAATATTTTTTATAAAGATAATCAACCAATTCAATCACCAACTAAATTGTATTTTGCAACCTAAAATTTTGAATGATAATTTATGATCAATGAATTAAAAAATGAAATATTATATAATTGCCGGCGAAGCCAGTGGCGATTTGCATGGCAGTAATTTAATAAAAGAAATCTATAAACTTGATGCACAAACAGAGGTTCGTTGCTGGGGCGGCGATTTAATGCAAGCCACAGGAGCTACGCTGGTAAAGCATTACAGAGATTTGGCCTTTATGGGTTTTGCAGAAGTGGTGATGAATTTAAAAACAATTTTAGCCAATCTTAAATTTTGCAAAAAAGATATTCTTCTATTTCAACCGGATGTTTTAATTCTGATTGATTATCCCGGGTTTAATTTACCAATTGCTAAATGGGCAAAAAAAATGCGCAATGCGCAGCTCAAAGCTCAAAGCTCAAAGCCGAAAGCTAAAATTATATTTTATATTTCTCCGCAGGTTTGGGCGTGGAAAGAAGGCAGAGTAAAAACATTGAAAAAATGTGTTGATAAAATGCTTGTTATTTTACCTTTTGAAAAAGATTATTATAAAAATAAATGGAATTGGGAAGTAAAATATGTTGGTCATCCGCTTGTAAAAGTTATTGAAGATTTTAAAGCGACAACTATCAACCATCAACATCCAACTTCCAACCTCCAACCTCCAACCTCCAACTTTCAACCTTCAACCTCCAACATCATCGCTCTTCTTCCGGGCAGCAGAAAACAGGAGATTTTAAAAAAACTTCCAATCATGTTGCAGGTGAGTAATGCATTTAAAAACTATCAGTTTATTGTAGCAAAAGCGCCGGGCATTGAAGATGAGTTTTATGAAGAAATGATGCAGCCTTTCAGCAATGTTTCTTCTGTAAAAAATGAAACGTATAATTTATTACTTCACTCAAAAGCCGCGCTGGTAACGAGCGGAACAGCAACTTTGGAAACCGCTTTATTCGGCGTGCCGCAAGTAGTTTGTTATAAAGGAAGTAACATTAGTTACCAAATTGCGAAGCGATTAATTAAAATAAAATATATTTCTTTAGTTAATTTAATCATGAATAAATTGGTTGTAAAAGAATTAATTCAGAATGAACTAACTGTTGAAAATTTGATTAAAGAATTAAAACTAATTTTAGAAGATCCGCAACATTACCAGCAAATACAAAACGATTATAATGAATTAAGAAATATTCTTTCTGCAGGCGGCAATGCCTCAGCAAAAGCAGCAAAAATTATTTATAAATCTGCAAAAGAAATTTGATGTTTAATTGATGAAATTTTTTTGTATTTAATTACCTACAGTTTTTTGTTAACCAAAAAAGCAATGTTTTTTAATTGTGTTTAGTTTATTCTGGGTTTCCACACAACTTCAGGCACGTTTAAAATATGACCGATATATCTGCTTAAAACAAATAAATAATCGCTTAGCCGGTTAAGATATTTTATAACCAAAGGCTCTATAAACATTTGTTGCTGCTGCATATTTACACAAATACGTTCGGCTCTTCTGCAAACACAGCGCGCAACATGCGTTGTGGAAATTGACAAATTTCCGCCGGGCAAAACAAAATTTTTCATTGGCGGCAATTGTTCTGTCATCGTATCAATTTCTTTTTCCAGCAAAATAATATCTGTTTCTTTCAAGTCAGGAATTTTCATCAGCGTTTCTTTTTCCGGATCACACGCAAGCGACGAACCGATTGTAAATAATCTATCCTGAATTTCTTTCAAAAATTTTTTTATGTGTTCATCCGTCAGCAAATCGCCAACCATTCCGATAAAAGAATTCAATTCATCAATTGTGCCGTAGCTATCAATGCGAATATTACTTTTAGCAACTTTCGTTCCGCCAATTAAAGATGTAGTTCCTTTATCGCCGGTTTTCGTATAAATTTTTATTGCCATTATTTAATTAAAACATGTTATTTTTTGTAAAATATTTTTTTGAACCCAACTTTAGAATAACTATTAAACATCGTTGCGTCGCACTCTTGTACGCTTTGTTCAATGTTCAGCAATAGAAATCAAAAAATTAAAAGTAAAAAAGCTTTAATTTTTTTAATTTTTACTTTTAAATTATCAAATCAAAAATAAGTTTAGTTTAAGTTCAATACACAAAAAAAGGAGACCAATTCTCTCCTTAAAATTATTCACTTAAAAAAACATAAGTTTATTGTATCTAACAATTAGTTTCATTCTCCATTTTCAATTTTCAATTGTCAATGGCTCATCACCATCGAAGCTTCCTTCACCACATCGGTTTCAACAACGCCATCTCTCAGGCGAACAATTCTTTTAGCATAACGCGCAATATCCTCTTCATGCGTAACTAATACCACTGTATTGCCGCTGGCTTGTATATTACCAAATATTTCCATTACTTCAACTGAAGTTTTACTATCCAAGTTTCCGGTAGGTTCATCGGCGAGTAATAAAGACGGGTTATTTACAAGCGCTCTTGCAATGGCCACACGCTGAATTTGACCGCCGCTCATTTCATTTGGCTTATGATGGCTGCGGTCTTCCAAACCTACTTTTTTCAATGCTTCCATTGCTCTTTCCATTCTATCTTTTTTTGGAACACCTGCATAAATTAAAGGCAATGCAACATTTTCTGCGGCCGATAATCTTGGCAACAAATTAAACTGCTGAAACACAAAACCAATTTCTTTATTTCTTATTTCAGCAAGTTCATCATCGGGCATTTTGCTTACATCTTTTCCATTCAAAATATAAGTACCGCTTGTAGTTGTATCCAGGCAACCAAGTATATTCATTAAAGTGCTTTTGCCGCTGCCGCTGGGGCCCATTAAAGCAACATATTCATTTTTATAAATGTTGAGCGAAATATCTTTTAATACATGTATCGGCTCGCCACCCATAAAATAATCTTTTATAATATTTTCAAGATGAATAATAGATTGCATGTGTGAAGTTTGAAGATTAATGTTTGATACTTGATACTTGATCGGTAATACTCAATTCCTCATTCTTTCTTAATTACTTTTGGCACCTTAAAAAATTGTTCATCTTTTACCGGCGCATTTTGCAGCGCTTCTTTACGCGTGATTGTTTGTTTCACTTCATCATCTCTTAAAATATTCATTTCAGAACTTATGTGAAGTAAAGGTTTTACACCGGCGGTATTTACTTCATTTAATTTTTCAACAAAAGCAATCATGCGCTCAAGGTCTTTTTTCAGCGAAGCTTTTTCTGTTTCTTTAATTTCGAGCCTTGCCAAATGCGCAAGATTTTCAATCAACTCGTCGGTTACTTCCATAAAAACAAAAATAAACTAAACAATGGCAAGCCTTTTAAAAATTTTTAGCAACGGTATAAAGAGTAAAAAGTTTGTTTATGATTAATGCAAATTTTGTTAGCAAGTTTTTTATATTTTTAAATAATTAAACGATATTTATTGTTGAAAGCAGTATTGTGTTTACATGAAATCAATATCTATTTTAGTATTTATTGTTGAAGACGATCTTCTTTACAGTTCAATGCTGGCGCATTATCTCAGCCTTAACCCTGATTACCAGGTAAAAAAATTTTTAACCGCTGCAGATTTTTTAAATGCGCTTCACGAAAAACCGGATATTATAACTTTAGATTATTCTTTACCCGATGCAACAGGTGAAGAGTTAATTGCACAAATAAAAGAGTTAAGTCCGGATACAAAAATTATTATTGTTTCAGGCCAGGATGAAATAAAAGTTGCAATAGAACTTTTTAAAAAAGGTGTGCATGATTATATTGTAAAAGATAATGAAACGCAGGACAGGCTTTGGATTTCGATGCAAAACCTGCACGAAAATATTGAACTGCGAAAAGAACTTGAATCACTGCAGCAGGAAGTTTCAAAAAAATATAATTTTCAAACAGCAATTGTTGGAAACAGTACTGTAATAAAACAAATTTTTGCATTAATTGAAAAAGCTTCACGCACAAACATCACCGTTTCAATAAGCGGTGAAACCGGCACCGGTAAAGAGTTGGTGGCAAAAGCAATTCATTATAATTCTGACAGAAAAAATAAATCATTTGTGCCGGTAAATGTTGCAGCTATTCCGCCGGATTTGCTGGAAAGCGAATTATTTGGTCATGAAAAAGGAGCTTTTACAGGTGCCATTAATCAACGTATTGGCAAATTTGAAGAAGCAAATAAAGGCACTATTTTTTTAGATGAAATTGCAGAAATGGATTTCAATCTCCAGGCAAAATTATTAAGAGTTTTGCAGGAAAAAGAAGTAACGCCAATTGGCAGTAACCGCATTATTAAAATTGATTCAAGAATTATTGTTGCTACAAATAAAAACCTTGCAGCAGAAGTAAAAAAGGGTCGTTTTAGAGAAGATTTATATTACAGAATTTTAGGATTGCCAATAACTTTGCCGCCTTTACGCGAGCGCGAAAACGATATTCTGCTTATTGCGCGTTACTTTATTGAGGCCTTTTGTAAAGAAAATAAATTACCTAAAAAAAATATTTCTCTTCAGGCAAAAAAACAATTATTGCAATATAATTATCCGGGCAATATAAGAGAATTAAAATCCATAATTGAATTGGCTTGTGTTTTTGCAGATGAAGATGAAATTCAACCTGAACATATACAAATTTCAAATAAAGAAAACAATCTTGATCTTTTAAATGAGCAACTTAGTTTGCATGATTTCAATATTCAATTTATACAACATCATCTCAACCGAAATAATTACGATATATTAAAAGTGGCCTCTCAATTGAATATTGGTAAATCAACTATTTACAGAATGATTCAAAGAAATGAATTGAAATTGCAAAAAAGTACTAACAAAATATAAACATCTTTAAAAGTTTTCGAATTTTTATATCAATAAGTTTACTACTTTGTTTTGCGTTTAACTTCGCAGATTAAATATTGCGACTTTAATTACCGTGCCATATTATGAAATGCTTGCCTCTTTTTAAAAAGAGTTTATTAACGTATGACCAATGATTTGTCTGTTTTAAACACAACAGCTGCTGATTCAATATCCTTAAAACAATGCTTATGGCTTCATGCCATAGTATTTAATTTGCCGCAGGGAATTTTATTGATAAATGAAGAACAGAAAATAATTTTTATCAATCAGCAACTTTGCAATGTGTTCGAATTAAAACAACCGCCCGAAAGTTTTAATGGTTTACATATAATGGATTTTTTTGGAACCATCAGCAGTTTGTTTGCCGATATTAGCGAAATAGCGCAAAAAATAAATGAGCTGATTGAAAAGAAAGAAACCGCTTTTAAAGAAGCGTTGCAATTAACGAATGATAAAATTTTATCGAGAGATTATTTGCCTGTTTGGGCAGATCAGAATTTTGTTGGTCATCTTTGGTTGTTTACAGATGATACCGAAAATATTAAAGCTGCAGAACTTATAAAAGAGCGCAAACAGTTTTACGAAAATATGTTAAATCATATTCCTGAAGATGTTGCAGTATTTTCTCCTTCTTTCAAATATATTTATATTAATGAAATAGCAATGCAAGATGCAGAGTTAAGAAAATGGCTGATAGGAAAAACTGATTTGGATTATGCGGTTTTAAGAAATAAAGATGCCGAAATTGCTGAACAGAGAATAAGGTTTTTTGAAAAAGTGATAGCTGAAAAAAAAGAGTACGAATGGGAAGAAAACATTATTAACCGCGAAGGAATTAAACAAACATTTTTACGAAAATTAGTTCCGGTTTACGATAAGAAACAAAATTTAAAATTTTTTATTGGTTATGGAATAAATATAACGAAACAAAAACAATTTGAAGCAAATATTCAGCAAGCAGAGAAGAAGCTTAAAAATATTTTCAACTTTAGCCAGGCATTAATTTGCACGCACGATGTTAACGGAAAAATTTTATCGGCAAACTCCGCAACATGCGAAACGCTGGGTTATGATGAAGAAGAAATTACAGGAAAATGGATACAGGACTTTTTGTTTATTGAAGATAAAGAAACAGTTAATGAAGTTTATTTACATGCAATAAACACCACAAAAAAAATACGCGGCATTTTTAAAGCGATGAAAAAAAACGGCGAAAAAATTTATTTGTTATATCAAAGTTATCAACTCGAAGAGCCGGATTCAGCACCATATATAATTGCCGTTGCGCAAGATATTACTGAGAGAATTGAAGAAGAAAAAAAATTTAAAAAAGAACAAAAAATAGCTGAAGAAAAAGTTAGATCAAAAGAAAAATTAATGGAAGATTTGCGTGCAAATATTCGCACGCCTTTAAATGGAATTTTAGGCATAAATTCGCTGTTACAAAAAACAGTTGTAAATACTGAGCAAGCATTCTATTTAAATATTATAGAAGAAAGCGCTCAAAAATTGCTTGAGTTAATAAGTGTACCTAAATGAAAACAGGTAAAGTATTTTAGAAAACACTTAAACGGGCAATTAATTATGATGAAAGAACACCAGAAGCGAACTGTAAATGTATTAAAAAAATTAAAGGTTTTATTGGGCGAAGATGATGACCTTAACCAACTTCTGTTTACAAAAACAATAACTTATTGGGAAGCCGAAATTAAAATAGCCTCAACCGGAACAGAGGTTTTAGAATTATTGGCTGCAGAAGATTTCGACATAATTTTATTGGATATTCAATTACCGCTTAAAAGCGGAATTGAAGTAGCGAGAGAAATCAGAATGTTGAAAGATCCCGTAAAAAAAAACATACCTATAATTGCAATTACAGCTTTCATATTAACGGGTGAAGAAAAAAAATATATTTCTGCGGGTATTAATGCCTGTCTTACCAAACCCTGCAAGGAAAATGAATTGTACGAAACAATTAAACACCTAATTGAAAAAAAAACTAATACAGAGAATCAATAATTTTAATTACAATAAAAAATTATACGATCTTACTTACCTAAAAAATATTCGCGGCGGTAATGAAGAACTCATTAAAGATTTAATAGAAATTTTTATAAAAACCATGCCATCTGCTTGCAAAGAAATGGTAGAAGCAAGTAAACAGAAAGATTGGAAGTTAGTAAATAAACTGGCACATAAAATAAAATCAAACGTTTATACACTTGGCATTTTTTCAATTAAAGAAGATTTAGAATATGTAGAAAAAAATGCTTTTAAGAAGCAGAATACAGATGCAATTTTATCAAATGCAATTAATGTTGAAAAAACTGTAATGCTTGCTGCGCAAGAGTTACAACAGCAATTAAACACTAATTTTTCTTTTATTCGTTCTGAAGCTA
This sequence comes from Chitinophagaceae bacterium, assembly GCA_051004255.1. GTDB lineage: Bacteria > Bacteroidota > Bacteroidia > Chitinophagales > Chitinophagaceae > JBPCKN01. The sequence continues at coordinate 92,718 of JBPCKN010000018.1, forward strand.
ATTCAGTGATAAAAAAGTAACAGCAAAACAAGTTAAAAATTGTTTTATGCAATTTTCAGCGACAAGCGCTTTAAAATTTTTTCATTCAATATCCAATTATAAATTCATTATTGGTTTTTTAAATCTTCGCAAAATTTTAAATAAAAAGGTTTCTGTATTAACCCACTAAATTTTTCTAAATTTGCAGCTTAGTTAATGCAATAATGCCATGCAAAATTTGAAAGATAAAATTGATATAAGCCATTTGCCAAGGCACATTGCAATTATCATGGATGGGAACGGAAGATGGGCAAAAGAAAAAGGACACGACCGATTATATGGGCATTTTCATGGCGTAGAAAGTGTGCGCAATATTGTGGAAGGCAGCGCAGAATTAGGAATAGAATATCTTACGCTGTATGCTTTTAGTACCGAAAATTGGGACAGGCCTTTATATGAAGTTACCGGCTTAATGGAATTGCTGGTTGATACTATTCGCAACGAAGTGCCTACGCTCAATAAAAACAATATTAAACTGCATGTAATTGGCGATATAAAAATGCTGCCAGAAAGTGCGCAACAGGAATTAAGCGAAGCACTTGATGAAACCTCACACAACACAGGTCTCAACCTTATAATGGCGCTCAGTTACAGTAGTCGGTGGGAGTTAGTGAATGCGTTAAAAAACATTGCTTTCGATGTTAAATCAGGCAAAATTGAACCGGCATCTATTACGCAGGATACACTTCAAAAATATCTTACTACCAGCGATTTTCCTGATCCTGAATTAATGATCCGCACCAGTGGCGAATATCGCATCAGTAATTTTCTTTTATATCAATTAGCTTACGCTGAATTATATTTTACCGATACACGCTGGCCTGATTTTAGAAAAGATAATTTATACGAAGCAATTCTTGATTTTCAAAACCGCGAGAGACGCTTTGGAAAAATTAGCGAACAATTAGAGCCCGAGCCAATCATTCATTAATTATCGTATGTTTTTTTATTTAACAAACACTTTTAATAATTCCCGTTAATTTGCCGCTCTTATACTTAGGTAACTGCAAGCAGAGTTTTTGCTCTTCAGTTGAGAAATAACAAATTATAATCCGGATGTTCAAATTATATAAACTTTTTTTACTTGCAATTTTTGTCAATTTTATTGATCAAACCTTTGCGCAGGTACTTAATCCATCCGCAAATACTGCTGATACAACAGCGCCTGGCGTTACTTCAATCAATGCCGATCTTGCAAATATCTTCAATCAAAAAGTTCCGAAAAAATATAAAGTTGCACATATAAAAGTAACCGGAAATAAATTTTTTGATGAGCCGCTTTTGCTTTCTATTGCTGATATTAATGTGGGCGATGAAATACAAATTCCCGGTAGTGATAATTTTTCAAAAGCAATCAATAAATTATGGGCGCAAAATTATTTTAGCGATGTTGAAATTTATATAACAAAATTAGTGGGCGATAGTATAAATCTTGAAATTGCAGTAACCGAGCGCCCGCGTTTATCGAAGTTTATTTTTAAAGGAATAAAAAAAGGCGAAGAAGATGATCTTAAAACAAAAACAGGTTTGGTTGCCGGCAGAGTTATTACCGATAATTTAAAGCATACCGCAATTGATGCAATTAATAAATATTATTCTGATAAAGGTTACAGAGCAGTAAAAGTTAGCATTGAGCAAAAGCCCGATTCCACCATAGAAAATTCTTTAGTTCTTGTTTTTAATATTGATAAAGGAAACAAAGTAAAAATAAATGATATAAATTTTATAGGCAATACGGTAAGCGACCAATCCCTAAAAAAGCAAATGAAGGGCACAAAGGAAATGACGCGCTTAACTTTATTTCCTGCACACGATAATACTGCGTGGGCCGATCCTACACGATATACTTTCAGCGATTATTTAAGAGATAAAGGATTTTTAACTTACTCCAAAACAAAACTAATTCTCGATCCATACATTCGGTTAAAACTACTTACCTCTGCAAAATTCAATCAAAAAAAATATGAAGATGATAAAGATAAAGTAATAGATTATTATAACTCTCTCGGTTTTCGCGATGCTGTAATAACAAACGATACGCAGTATTATAATAGCAAAGGCAATATGAATATTGGAATTAAAGTTGATGAAGGTCATAAATATCATTTTGGAAATATAACCTGGCGCGGAAATACAAAATATTCCGATTCGTTACTCACCGCAATTCTCGGTATAAAAAAAGGCGATACATATAATGTTGATATATTAAATAATAAATTGGGAAGAACACTTTCCCCCGAAGGCGGTGATATTAGCGGATTATATATGGATGACGGCTACTTATTTTTTCATGCCGACCCTGAAGAAACAGCCGTTTATAAGGATACGATAGATTATGTAATTCACATTACAGAAGGTTCGCAGGCTACCATAAAAAATGTGCGCATTGCAGGTAATGATAAAACAAAAGAATATGTTATCCGCCGCGAATTAAGAACAATTCCCGGTCAAAAATTCAGCCGTACAGATGTTGTGCGTTCTATAAGAGAAATTTCTAATCTCGGTTATTTCGATCCTGAAAAAACGAACCCGAATATAGTACCAAATACTGAAGATGGAACAGTAGATATCAACTGGGCGCTTCAGGAAAAATCGAGCGATCAGTTAGAATTAAGCGCCGGTTTTGGCGGCGGCATTGGCTTAACGGGAACACTCGGGGTAACCTTCAACAACTTCTCTATCTATAATATTTTCAAAAAAGAAGGATGGGATCCTTTGCCAACCGGCGACGGACAAAAATTAAGCTTGCGTGTACAAAGTAATGGTGCAGCTTATCGTTCGTACAACGCATCTTTTACTGAGCCTTGGTTTGGCGGCAAAAAAAGAAATTCTTTTACAGTTAGTGTTTACGATACAAAATTTGCAAGTGTTTATAATCAATTAACCGGCACTTACGATAAAAGCGTTGCGGATAGTTCTTATTTTAGAACAACCGGCGTTTCTGTAGGTTTAGGAAAACAATTAAGATGGCCTGATGATTTCTTTACACTTGGTTTTACTTTAAGTTATGCTCGCTATAAATTGCATAATTATTATATTTCACCAACAAGTTTGCCGGGGTTTAATAATGGTTTTTCAAATAATCTAAGTTTAAAAATTGCTATTGAGCGCTCATCTGTTGACCAACAAATTTTTCCGAGAAGCGGTTCAGATTTTATTGCCAGTGTGCAGTTAACGCCACCTTATTCATTACTTGATAAAAACATTGCCACCTCAGCTAATCCTTATGAATGGATTGAATATCACAAATGGCGGTTTACAGGTGAATGGTACGTGCCGTTAACAAAGCCAATTGGTGATGACCGCAAACAATTTGTTTTAAAGTTTGCTGCTAAATATGGTTTTATTGGAAGATATAACAGCTCGTTAGATATTTCGCCTTTCGAGCGTTTTCAGGTGGGTGATGCTGGTTTAAGTAACAGTTATGCATTGCTTGGTTATGATATTATTTCGCAAAGAGGTTACCCTGTTTATCAAAATTCCGATCCAAGAATAAACCCTGATCAGCAAGGCGCTACCGAATATTTTACTATTTTTAATAAATATACTTTAGAACTTCGTTACCCGTTAAGTTTAAACCCGAGCAGTACCATTTATGGATTAGGTTTTTTTGAAGCTGCCAATGGCTGGTATAGTTTTAAAGATTATAATCCTTTTCAATTGCGGCGTTCAGTTGGTGTAGGTGTGCGTTTCTTTTTGCCGATGTTTGGATTACTCGGTTTTGATTATGGCATTGGATTAGACAGGTTTGGTCCAAACACAAAGTTGAAAGATGCAGGTCGCTTTACATTTATGTTAGGATATGAACCGGAATAAAGAAATTAAAAATTATAAATTTAAAAAGATAATGAATAAACTTTTTGTTGCTTTTTTGCTTATGTTTTTTGCCTTTGCTGCAAATGCACAACGCTATGCCGTTATTGATACAAAATATATTTTAGATAAAATGCCGGAATATAAAGATGCGCAAACCAAACTGCAGCAAGTAAGTACCCAATGGCAAAAAGAAATTGATGATAAACAAGCCGAGCTCGATCAGATGTATAAAAATTACGATGCAGAGCAATATATGTTAAGCGATGAGTTAAAAAAGAAACGGCAGGATGAATTATACAATAAAGAAAAAGAAGTTCGTGATTTACAAAAAAGACGTTTTGGTTACCAGGGCGATTTATTTAAGGCAAGAGAAGAGCTTGTAAAACCTTTGCAGGATAAGGTTTATAATATTGTGCAAAAAATTGCAGTGGCAAGAGGTTACGATTTTATACTCGATAAAAGTGAAGGAATTACTGTTATATTTGCCGACCCAAAACTCGATAAAAGCGATGAAGTTTTACATGAATTGGGGATAAAATAAAAAAGCAAATAACAAAAATTAAAAAACAGAAACAATTAACAATTAACTATTAACTATTACAAATGAAAAAGGTTTTTTTTACGGCACTGTCTTTAGTAACATTATTTATAGGAGTAAACACAGCAACTGCGCAACAACAACCTCTAAAAATTGGCGTGTTCGATATTGATTTAATGGTGCAGGCTATGCCAGGCTACCGCGCTGTGGATAGTATGGTGCAACTTTATCAAAGAGATTCACTTGGCGCCGAATATGATTTTTATCAAAGCGAATACAAACGATTAGACAGCACTTATAAAGCGGATTCTGCACAAAACAAAGCAAAATCTGTTTTAACGATGGAGCAGCAGCAAAAGCAGCAAGTAGCAATTAATCTGGTTTATTGGCAGCAAATTTCACAACAAAAAACAGATGCAAAAACAGCACAATTAGCGCAGCCTTTATACGAACAGGTTGTAAACGCGTATAAAAAAGTGCTCGACGCAAAAAAATACACTTTAATTTTAAAACCTACTACAATTGAAAGAGGTACAACCGGTGTAGACAATATTTTTGAAGCGGTGGCAAAAGAATTAAAAGTGCAATTACCTCCCGAATTAGGCGGCGGCCAAGATCAGCAAAATACGCAACAACAACAGCCAGCAAAACCGGCACCAAAATCTTCCACTACAAAACCTCCGGGTAAATAAATTTTCTTAAATTTTTAAAAAGGTTATCTAATTTGGATAGCCTTTTTTATTTGGAATAATTGTTCGTCATGCCTGCGCAGGCAGGCATCTCATGAATTGAAAAAGAATGTATTTATTGAGATTTCCCGCCTTCGCTGGAATGACGTTTAAAAGATTAAGCAGAAAAAAATTAAAGATAATCAATCAAAAAAAATATCATTTATTTGGATACTTAAACTTCATACCCAAAATCTAAATAAGTGCACACAAATAATTTAATCCGTGAAACAAGCCCCTATCTTTTGCAACATGCGCATAATCCTGTAAACTGGTTTGCGTGGGGAGATGAGGCTTTGAAAAAAGCAAAAGAAGAAAATAAACCCATTTTAATAAGCATCGGATATTCTGCCTGCCACTGGTGTCATGTGAAGGAAAAAGAAAGTTTTGAAGATGAAGAAACGGCGGCGTTAATGAATAAATATTTTATCAATATTAAAGTTGACAGAGAAGAGCGGCCTGATATTGATCACATTTATATGGATGCTGTGCAATGCAGATAGTGAAGGCGTTGAGGGAAAATTTTACACTTGGAAGAAAAAAGAAATTGATGAAATTTTGGGTAAAGAAAGCGATTTATTTTGTGCAGTGTGCGACGTTTCAGAAAATGGAAATTGGGAAAATACCAATATTCTTTGGCTTCCGGAAACGATGGAAGAAACTGCAAAAAAAATAAATATTAATCAAGCTGATCTTGAAAAAACATTGTTTAATTGCAGAGAAAAATTATTGCATTGTCGCGAAAAAAGAGTTCGTCCTTCAACAGACGATAAAATTTTATTAGGCTGGAATGCATTAACAATTTCAGCGCTTTGTAAATGTTTCGCAGCTATAAATAATGAAGAATATCTTCAGCTTGCTGGAAAAAACATTGGTTTTTTGGAAGAAAATTTTATTGATAAATTGGGCGCATGGTTTCATACATGGAAAAATAATGATGCAAAATATTTTGCTTTTTTAGATGATTATGCTTATTTAATTGAAGCTTATATTCATTTGCAGGAAGTTACCGGCAATGCCAATTATTTAATGAAAGCAAAAAACCTTACTGAATTTGTGAAAAATAATTTTGAAGAAAAAGAATCGGGTTTTTTTTATTTCACTTCAATAAATCAACAGGATATTGTTGTAAGAAAAAAAGAAGTGTATGATGGCGCAACGCCTTCAGGTAATTCGGTAATGGCTTTTAATTTATACTATTTGTCTTTTATTTTTGATATTGCCATGTGGCGCAATCAATCAGAAAAAATGGTAACATCTTTGCAGAAAGCAATTGTTAATTATCCAACGTCTTTTGCAAACTGGGCTTCACTTTTACACTTGATGATTTATGGAATGAAAGAAATTGCAATTACAGGCAATCATTCAAAAGAATTTTTATCGGCAATTAATGGCAAGTTTATTCCTGATAAAATTATTCAGTCTTCTCAAAAACAAAATGATGAATTTCCTTTGTTGAAAAACAGATGGAATAAAAACGGAATTACAGAAATTTATCTTTGCCAGAATTACATATGCAAACAACCGGTACAAACGGTTAATGAATTTTTAGATTTGTTGAATCAGGCAAAAAATTCGTTTAAATAATTTTTTGTTAAATGCAATATGCTGCAAACGGTTTCGTTTATCAATAAAGTGAATGATGGATTTTAAAAGAAAAAACTTTCATCTTTCTGCACAAAAAATAAATAAATACATTTAATCGTTACATTTGCCACTACCCTTTATTAATTTGAAGTATAGAATGAAAAACCGAATATTAATAGCACTTACACTAACTGTTATAATTTTCGCATCGGTTAGTTGCCATAAAAAAGGAAAGGTAAAAGGTGCACCGGACGATGGTCAAATGCATGGAGTAGCGCCAAGCGCAAGACTAAGCATGACTAAACCTCCGGGCATGGTTTATATTCCACCAGGCACTTTTCACATGGGCCCGAGCGATGAAGATATTAATTACAATTATACCGCGCGAAACAAGCAAGTATCCATAAGTGGTTTTTGGATGGATGCCACCGAAATAACCAATAACGATTATCGCCAATTTGTAAAATGGACTACAGATTCTCTTGCTGCAATTGAATTGGGTTATTTTAAAACCAGCGCCGACGGCGACACTGCTGTTGACTGGAAAAAAGCAACCACAGTTAAATGGACTGATAGAGCTACTTTAGAAAAATTATCGAAATTAATTTTAGCGCCTGATAACAGGCTTTATGGTAAGATGGATATTGATCCTGACAAAATTGTATATAATATTCAGGGATTTGATTTAAAGGCAGCAGCTCAATTTGAAAATGCCGGCAGGCCAAGAAAAGATTTTATTTATCGTTACGATCAAAAAATATATCCTGATACTTTAGTTTGGATGAGAGATTTTTCTTATTCCTACAACGAGCCACAAACAAAACGTTATTTTGCTCATCCATCTTTTGGTAATTATCCTGTGGTTGGCGTAAACTGGAAACAAGCAATGGCATTTTGCAGTTGGAGAACACATTATTTAAATAGTTATTTAGTAAAAAAGAAACTTGCACCGGAAAGCGATTTCCGCTTGCCAACAGAAGCAGAGTGGGAATATGCTGCCCGTGGAGGCCGCACACAATCTATGTTTCCATGGGGTAATTATTATTTAAGAAATAAAAAAGGTTGTTTATTAGCAAACTTCAAACCTGGTCGCGGCAATTATGCTGAAGACGGAGGTTTTTATACAGTTAGAGTAGATGCTTATTGGCCAAATGATTTTGGCTTATATAATATGGCCGGTAATGTTTCTGAATGGACCTCTTCTTATTTTTATGAAGGATCATACAATTTTCAACATGATATGAACCCGGATGTTCGCTACAATGCTTTAGACAGCGATCCGCCACGTATGAAGCGTAAAGTGGTTCGCGGCGGAAGCTGGAAGGATGTTGGATATTTTCTTCAAACAAGCACACGCCAATATGAATACCAGGATACTGCAAAATCTTATATCGGCTTTCGTTGTGTAATTGATTTACCGGCTCAATTAAGAAAAAAATAAATTATATCATTAAAATCTTTCGTCATTAATCTGCCTTCTGAATTCATTAAATCAAAAGGCATTTAATTTATATATTCATTAAAAATAAAACTCAAAACTTAAAAAAATGGCAGTTGCAATTCCTCCGAAAGTTAGTAAGGCAGTAGATGTTTTAGTATCAATTGCTGCAGCAATAGTAATATGGGGCGCATTAAGAAAAATTATTCATGCCTCTGATGCAGATACCTGGTTATACATTGGTTTAACAACAGAATCAATTGTATTTTTGGGATATGGTATTTTGTATTTGCGATACCCTGCGATAGACGACAGACCATCAGTGAAACCCTTGAAAGCAGAACCAGAAGGCAACCCGGCATTGAAAGCTATGGAAAAAATGTTGAACGAAGCTGATATTACACCAACAAATCTTTCTAAATTAAGTGCAGGTTTTCAAAAATTGGGAACTACTGTTAATGATATGACAGACATTAGCGACGCAATTGCAGCAACAGGCGATTACACGTTAAAAACTAAAGAAGCTTCTGTAGCCTTAAGTACAGTGAAAGATGCTTATACAAATGCAGCAAATTCAATAACAAGCGCAGCCAATTCAATGGCTTCGTTTAATGCTGCTTCAGAAAGTTCAAAAGTATTTCATGAACAGGTGCAAGTGTTAACCAAAAACTTATCTTCTTTAAATACTATTTACGAATTGGAATTGCAGGAAAGCAATAATCATTTAAAAGCATTAAATCAGTTTTACGGAAAATTAGCAGAAACTTCCTCAGTTATGGTTGGCAGTGCAGACGATGCAAAACGTGCACAGGAACAAATTACCACACTGGCAAATAATCTTGGAAGATTAAACCAGGTTTACGGTAATATGCTTTCTGCAATGCAGGGAAGATAATTATTTTCAATTTTGTTATTGTTTATTGTCAATTGAAAAATTAAAAATTACCAATAAGAAATGGCATTACCAAAAGAGCCGCGGCAAAAGATGATTAATTTGATGTATATAGTGCTAACGGCATTGTTGGCACTAAATGTATCATCAGAAATTTTGAATGCTTTTAAAACAGTAAATAACAGTTTACTTACTGCCAACGGAACCATTGATCAAAAAAACATGCAGATATTTAGATCTTTTCAACAAAAATTAAATGACCCTACCACTGCTGAAAGAGCAAGAATATGGTATCCAAAAGCAGATGTAGCAGGCAAAATGTCTGACAGTATGATCACTTATATTGATAAATTAAAAATGGATGTTTTAAATGCTGCCGGATATAATCCGAAGGACGGAACTTATAAAGAAGATGATTTGGAAGCTTCTACACACGTAATGAGTGATCCCGGAACAAAAGGCGAAGAACTCAGACAAAAATTAACCGCTTTTAAAAATAATATTTTAGCTATTGACCCTCAAATTGCGGCACAATTTACTAAGGAATTACCTATTGATTTATCCATGCCAAAGACCAACAACCGTTCAAGTAAAAACAGTTGGTCTTCTGCGTATTTTAATATGACGCCCACTATCGCTGCTATCACTATTTTAAGCAAGTTTCAAAACGATGTAAAAAACAGTGAAGCAATGGTTGTAGATTTCTGCCACCGTAAAGTGGGCGAAGTACAATTAGTGTATGATGTTTTTTCTGCTTTTGCGGGCACTAATTCTCAATATTTAATGCCGGGGCAGGAACTGCAAATTACTGCCGGCGTTGGCGCTTTTAGCAAAGCCGCACAGCCAACCATAAGTATTGATGGCGCGCCGGTTCAATTAAACGATTCCGGGTATGCAACTTATAAAACTACTGTAAGTTCACCCGGCAATTACACTAAAAGAGTAAAAATTACGTTTAAAAAACCGGATGGTACCATTAGTGAAGTTGATAAAGATGTACCTTATACAGTTGGTTTGCCAACTGGCGCGAGTGTTAGTGCAGATGCAGTAAAAGTTTTATATATTGGATTACAAAATCCTTTAACAATAAGTGCAGGAAATGTGGGTGCAGAACGTGTAAAAGCGAGCATTGACAATGGTTCATTATCAACCGGCCCGCAACCAGGCAAATGGATAAGTGAGCCAAGAACACCCGGCAAAGCAAATATTACAGTTTATGTAGACGGAAAGCCATTACCAGCGCCATTTGAGTTTAGAGTAAAAACAGTTCCTGATCCTGATGCAATGGTAGGTGCGAGTGGTGGTGGCACAATGGGAGTAAACGATTTTAAAGCACAGGCTGGTGTTAGAGCAGAGTTAGACAATTTTGTTTTTGAAGGAGTGCAATTTACGGTTACAAGTTTTACTATGGTATTTACAGGCGCAGGTTTTCCGGAATTGCAGTATAGACAGGTAAATGGCAACAGATTTGATAATGTAAGAGATTTAATTGAACACTGTAAACCTGGAACAACTGTAACAATAGATGAAATACATGCTTCCGGACCTGGTGGTTCAAGAAAGTTGACGCCAATAGTATTTAATTTACATGGATAAAAATTTTCAATTATGAAAATGCAAAATATTAAATGGATTGCAGTTTTGCTAATAATATCGGTATTTGCACAAAATACGATTGCTCAAACGCCAACCCGAACTCCAAAAAGGAGACCTGCGACTTCGAATAACCCTTATGGCAATAGTAATTTTGGTAATGCAAATCAAAATGCAAATAATACAAATCAAAATAGAGATACAACTGTAAAACCCAATAATCAAAATAATCCTTACAATGTATTTGATAAAAATGCTAATGCAAATAATAATGCCATTTCAATTGACACTACTCTTCCAATTCAGGTAATAAAATCTTCAGGTAATGGTTTTTTTGATAGTACCAAACCATCATTAAGAAACGATGCCGCAGTTGACATGAATTTAGTGAAAGATAAAACGCCATTGCCTTATGAAAATATTCGCGAAGATGATGCTGTTTATCGCGTACGCGTCTGGAGAGAAATTGATGCCCGCGAAAAATTAAATTTACCTTTTCGTTATGCGGCAACGGAAGATAATGGCAATCAGCGCTTCATCAGTATTTTATTAAAAGCAATACAAGATGGAAATGTAACAGCATTTAGCGCTGATGATGACAGGTTTACAACACCGATTACAGCCGACCAGGCAGTTAATGCCTTCGGCGGCGGCTCCGATACCTCAAAAGTATTCGATCTGCAGGGAAATGTAACTGGCTACCAGGTGCGCCCAAAAGCAGTTGATCCTGATTCAATTTATAAATTCAGAATAAAAGAAGAATGGATTTTTGATAAAGAAACCAGCCGCATGTACGTGCGTATTTTAGGGATCGCTCCTGTTATTCCTTACAAACTTTCTACAGGTGATGTTATAGCAAACAGCGAAAGACCGGTTTGGTGGGTTTATTATCCTGACCTACGACCCACTTTGGCTAAATATGAAGTTTACAATCCAAAAAATTATGGCGAAAGAATGACTTGGGAAGATTTGTTTGAAAGCAGAATGTTTAGCAGTTATATTACAAAATCAACACTTGATAATCCTTACGATCTTCAATTAAAAGATTATATAAAAGATCCTTTATTCCGCTTGCTTGAAGGAGAAAAAATTAAAGATAAAATATTTAATTATGAGCAGGCACTTTGGAGTTATTAAAATTTTTAATTAATAAACAGAGAAACTTTATGCAATAATAAAGTTTCTTTTTTTATGTATTACATGCTATTAAAATTTAAAATTTATATAATTTTTTTAAAATATTTGAAAAAAAACTCAAATAATGTTTGTATAAGCCAATTGAAGTAGTAAATTTGCACTGGTTTTTCATAGGATATTGGATTTTAAAACGGGGTGGGATTTTTATCCAGACCCCCTTTTTATTTTAAAGAAGCTTGAATTTGTAAAGTTTGAAAATAATTTTTTATCAGCGTTGCCTTCGATTTTCCAACTGCATTCGCTAATTCTTCAAAAGATATTTCCTGAATTTTTTTTACTGATTTAAATTCTTTTAATAATTGCGAAGCTGTATTTTTTCCTATTCCCTTAATGTTTTCTAATTCGTTTACAAACGTTTTTCTCGAGCGTTGATTACGGTGAAATGTAATTCCAAACCTGTGCACTTCATCACGAATTCTTCTTATCAATTTTAAACTTTCACTATCCCATGATAATTTTATTGATTCACTATCACCGGGAAAAAAAATTTCTTCTTCATTTTTTGCCAAACCAATTACAGTCATTCTACCGTTTAAGCCAAGTTCATTTATACTTTCCATTGCTGCACTAAGTTGCCCTTTTCCGCCATCAATAATTACTAATTGCGGCAAAGGTTGCTGTTCATTAATTAATCTTTTATATCTTCTGCAAACCACTTCTTTCATCGTTGCAAAATCATTTATGCCTTGTACCGTTTTTACATTAAAATGCCGGTAATTTTGTTTATCAGGGATTCCGTTTTTAAAACAAACCATTGCCGAAACAGGAAAACTTCCCTGGAAGTTGGAGTTATCAAAACATTCAATATGCGTTGGGATTTCCGATAGATGCAACGCTTCTTTTAACTGCAATAAAACCATATTTTTTTCTGTATCGCTTTTACCTTCTAACTGTAACATTTTTTTTCTGCGCAATTCTTCTTTAAAATAATTTACGTTTTTTAAAGATAAATCAAGCAGCTTTTTTTTGTCGCCACCTTTTGGAACCGTTATCAGCACTGCGTTTTCAGGAAATTCAATTTCAAACGGAACAATAATTTCATTTGCCAAACTATTAAATGTTTCGCGCAAATTTATAATTGCAAATGCAAGCACTTCTTCATCCGGCTCCTGCAGTTTTGCTTCCAGTTCTATTGTATGCGTTTGCACAATTGTTCCGTTTTGCACCATTAAATAATTTACATAGGCAACATCATTTTCTTTCAAAATAGAAAACACATCAAGGTTTGTTAAGTGCTTACTTACTACCACAGAACGTGCATGATAATTTTCTAAATGCTCAACTTTTTTCCTTATTAATTCGGCTTTTTCAAACTGCATATTTGCAGCAAGCTCAATCATTTCTTTTTTATAGCGCTGAATTACAGGTGATAAATTTCCTTTCAGCATTTGCTTTATTTGCTGCAATCCTTCCACATAATTTTCTTCTGTTTGAAAATTTTCGCAAGGTCCTTTACAATTTCCTAAATGATATTCGAGACAAACTTTAAATTTTTTTCTTGCAATATTTTGCTGCGTTAACGGCAACTTACAAGTGCGCAAAGGAATGTATTGACGAATAAAATTTATAAGCTCACGAACTTTGCCTGCAGAAGTAAACGGACCCAAATATTCCGAGCCATCATTTACTTTTTTTCGTGTTAAAAAAATTCGCGGAAAAGGTTCTTTTTTTATAACGATGTAAGGATAAGATTTATCATCTTTTAAATTGATATTATATTTTGGCTGAAATTGTTTTATCAGCGAATTCTCCAACAAAAAAGCATCTTGTTCAGAATCAACAATTGTAAATTCTATGCGATGAATTCTGTTAACTAATTCGTGTGTTTTATAATTTGTAAAAGTTTTTATGAAATACGAAGCAACTCTTTTGCGAATATTTTTTGCTTTGCCAACATACAATAATTCATTCGCGGCATCAAAATATTTATAAATGCCGGGCTGATTTGGTATTATTTGAATTATGTTTTGAAATTCTAAAGTCGTCATAAAAAAAGAACGCAAAATTAATCTTTATCATTCCAAACAATCAGGTTTTGTTCGGTAGATTGTTTTCCATTTTTATATTGGATAATTCGAATGATTGAGCAACTGTGAAAAGATTTCCATCCTAATTTTTGCGTAATAGCGCTATCGTTATTATCGTAAAAACAATTTATAAAAATGCGCTTTACCTGCTGATTTTCTTCATTCAATAAAACATCAATATTTTGGGTGGACAAGCTTTTATTATTAGTAGAATAAGTGAGCGTATAACTTTGTGTGCTTTTATCTTCAAACACAGATTCAGTATAATTTTTTTTTATGGAAGGATTTGAAATATCAATTTCACGAAACGGTTGTACCAGCGAATCGAATTGATGCGTGTTTATTTGTGAAGAATCCTTTTTGCCATTTCGAATGCTGATTAAATACATAAAATATGGAGTGCTATCAACCAATTTTATTTGTTGCTGAATGTAATCTGCAACCGGAAAAAATGTTGTTGTATCTTTTGAAGAAGTTTTTTTTGTTTCTTTTTCGGTTGAAGTTTGTTTGCATGAAATAAAAAAAATGATATTCATTAATACAAAAAACACAACTAATTTCATTTTGCAAAATTACATCAATTAACACATGTTTTTTTGATAATGGCTTATGAAATCTAATAAGAAATTTAGTGTTTTATTTGTCATTATGTGTTTAACATCATTTTAAAAAAGCTTCATTAAATTAAACTAAGTATTCAGCGTCTATTCAATATTCTTAACATTAAAAAACATTTTGTATGAAAAACATTTTACGCTTTATTAAAAAAATTTTTAGCATTGAAGATGGTTTTGTTTTGCTATGCAGCAACATATAATTTGCTCAAATTAGCAAAAATAAAATCCGCCAATTACATGTAATTATGAAAGAGCATTTCTAATTACATGTATTTTTTTATTACATTATTTAATTATGTTTTTTTGATAAGCACAAATTTTTAGCCTTAACCATTTTACTAAAAGTTATTATGCATTTTAAGAATAATTAAAAATTATTCAGCTATCTCTCTGTCGGCAGTGCTGGCAATATACAATACACAAAATGCTAAGCCAAGGTCTTTCAGCATGTTCATAAAAGATACTGATTGCATTTCTTTATCACCCAACTCAAAATAACCTCTCAAATGAATTGCAAGAGCAAATATTATTAGCATAAGTGAAAGCAGGTAACCGGCCAACCGAATTTGCTGATTAATAAAGAAAGCAATAGCTGCTAAAATTAAAGCTGCGCCAACTACATAAACCCAAATACTTCCGCCCGGCAAAAAACTTGGTACCTGAATGGCAAGATTATCCGGATCCATAAAATGATAAATGCCAAAAATTGCAATAACAATTGCAAATAATTTTAAGGCAATTCGCGCCATATTTTTGTTGTTCATAACATCAGTTTTTAGACATTATAAGGTAAATACTTTTTTTGAAATAAGCAAGTGTGTGCATAAATTTTATAAGGTTGCCATTTATAAAAATTGTCAAAAAAATTTTTACTTTTTTTTGATTGGAAATGAGTAACTTTCAGCAGCTTAAAATACAAATAGGCGTTGTGATATAAAATAATTTTCTTATTCTTGCATTGACTTTGAAAAAATTAAGCGCCATATTATTGTTTGCATTATTGCTTTTTAATCTTGCCGGTTATAGAATTTGGTTTTATTATGCGCAAATGCAGTCAGATCAACAATTAGAAACTTCTTTTGATAATAATAATTATAATGAGAATGATTTGATTGCCATCAAAATTCCACTTGTACTTCCTTATCAAACTAATTGGAAAGATTTTGAACGTGTAAACGGAGAAGTAACTTTAAATGGTAAAATATATAAGTATGTAAAACGTAAACTTTATGACGGCGAATTAATTTTATTGTGTTTGCCTGACGAAAATAAAATGCGTTTGCAAACTGCCAGAGATGATTTTTTTAAATTTGCCAATGACCTTCAACAAAATTCTTCTTCAAAAAAATCGGGCAACCCAAGCGCCGGCAATTTTAAAAATATAATAAGCGATTTCGACAAACAATTTAATGAAGCAATTACATCTTCTTTTATTGAAAACATTGAATATTGCCTACCGCAAAATATTCATTCCTTGATTTCCAGGGCACACTCTTCTCCTGAACAACCTCCTGAAATAATTAAAGCATAAAAAAGTTTCTTTTATTTTTTAGCAACGATTGTTTAAAAAACAATGTGCTTTGTTTTAATTTATTGTTTATGAAAAAGTATGTATTAATTGCATCAGCAGCAATTTTGTTACTGGCATGTAATTCTAAAAAAGATTATCAAATTATATTTCACGATCCTGCATTATATTCAAAAACCGTACATCATTTAAATGATGTGGTAATGGGTAATAATTTTTCTCCGGTTGTTGCATCGCGCAATTATACTTATGCGGCAATTGCAGGCTATGAAGTAATTGCAGCAGGTTATCCGTCTCAATATCAATCATTAGCTGGTCAATTACACGGATTAGAAAATATTTCAAAACCTGATTTGAAAAATGTTGATTACGATTTTGCCGCATTGCTTGCTTATTGCCGAGTTGGTGAGGCAGTTACTTTTCCCGAAGGAAGTATGAAAGATTATGTTGATAGTTTAAAAAATCTTGCACTTAATCATGGTATGCCAAAAGAAATGTTGACGAATACCGATTCGTTTGCGCACGCAATAAGCAATGCAATTTTAGCGTGGAGCAAAAAAGATAATTATGCGCAAACCCGCAGTGCATCTAAGTTTACTGTTCTCGATTCACCTGGCAGATGGGTTCCAACGCCGCCAATGTATGCACAGGCTACAGAACCACACTGGGCAGAAATCAGAACTTTGGTGCTTGACAGTGTTTCGCAATTTTCTGTTCCTCCTCCGCCAAAATTTGACGTTACCGATAAAAACAGCAAGTATTATCAGCAACTAATTGAGGTAAAAGATAGAATTGACAGCCTTACCGATGAACAAAAACAAATCGCAGATTTTTGGGATGATAATCCTTTTAAATTAAATGTTTCCGGTCATGTAATGTTTAGCACAAAAAAGTTTTCGCCACCGGGTCATTGGATGAGCGTTGTTGGCATTGCAGCACAAAAAGCAAAAGCAGATTACGCAACAACGGTGTATGCTTTTGCAAAAACTTCTATTGCATTGTTTGATGCATTTATTCAATGCTGGAAAGTAAAATATACCTACAACACGGTAAGGCCTGAAACGGTTATCAATAAATATTATAATGCAGACTGGCGGCCATACTTGCAAACGCCGCCTTTCCCTGAATATACTTGCGGGCATGCAACGGGTTCAGCTGCTTGCGCTGAAGCATTAACCAGTATTTTCGGAGATAATTTTTCTTACACCGACTCAACTGAAATGGAATTTGGAATTCCGAGCCGCACTTTTAAATCGTTTCGCGATGCTGCACAGGAAAATGTTTTGGCAAGATTTTATGGTGGAATTCATTTTCATAATACATGCGTTGTTGGCAACATGTGCGGCAAAGACGTTGGCGATTTAATTGTTGAGAGATTAAAAATGAAAAAGTAATAAAAAATTAAGAATTGAAAAATTATTTATGTCGCATATAATATTTATAACGAAGAGTTACCGGCAACAACGCCACCGGAACAAATAACACAATTATTTTAGCTGCCAATAAACAGCTGAAAAAATTGTTGCAGTACAAGTGAGTGACACAACGAAGTTGAAACTTGCACAAAAGTTTGTAACAAAAAATTTGTTTAAAATTTTAGATAATTATTTAAAAAAACCAAAAATTATTGTTTATGAAAAAAATATTTTTAAGTTTATTAATTACAGTTATTATTTTTTCTTTTACAAATAAATTAGTGGCACAGGGCTGTGTTGCAATCCGCAACACGGGCGGCTTGTGCACAATGCAACACCCGAATGAAACATCGGATAAATGGTTGTTTGGAGTAAATAACCGATACTACAAATCGTATAAACATTTTATAGGAACGGATGAACAAAAACAACGGCAACAATTGGGAACAGAAGTTATCAATCATGCATATACAATGGATCTCTCTCTTACACGGATCTTAAATAAAAGATGGTCTGTTGCAATTGATGTGCCTGTTGAAGCAAACTCGCGTTCTTCTTTGTATGAGCACAATAATGTTGGCAGATTTTCAACACATTCTTTTGGCGTAGGCGACATGCGTTTTGCAGTGTATAGCTGGTTTTGCGATCCTGCAAAATTTCATCGCGGAAATGTGCAGGTTGGCTTAGGAATTAAATTTGCGACAGGCGATTATAAATACCAGGATTATTTTCATACAAGTGATACAAGCAAAATATTAGGTCCTGTTGATCAATCCATTCAATTAGGTGATGGCGGCACCGGCTTCACAACAGAAATTAATGCATATTATAATTTTTCGCGTGTTATTAGTGTGTATGGAAATTTTTATTATCTCATAAATCCGAGAGAACAAAATGGTGTGTCAACTTCACGCGGCGGCATACCAAGCGCACTTACAATTGCAATTGGCAGCGATGTGATGAGCGTGCCCGACCAATACATGATAAGAGGCGGCGCAACTTTTAATGCAGATAATTGGATGTTTTCTGCAGGCATTCGCGATGAATGTTTGCCGGTGCACGATTTAATTGGCGGCAGCCAGGGTTTTAGAAGACCTGGATATATTATTTCGGCAGAGCCGGGAGTTACTTATAAATTTAAAAAAGTTACGGCTTATACTTATGTGCCTGTAGCAATTGTTCGCAACAGAACACAAAGTGTGCCTGATAAAAACAGAACAGCTTTAACCAGCGTGTATGCGCACGGCGATGCTGCGTTTGCAGATTATGCGATAAATATTGGATTGGCTGTTAAGTTTTAAAAGCGTTCAATTTTTTTGTAGTTAGCAGTTTAACTGAATGTTCCTTTTGTTCTCATCAGGAACATTCTTTTTTAATTGATCATTTATATTTTGAATAAAATCATTAAAAATTATTGACCCCGTTGTGCGATTGAAATTTCCGAATTTAATGCAGACAAGGTTTTAAAAGATTTCTGATTTCTTTTGTCGATTTAAAATTCAAACACTGTAAAGGGTTTACGTTTCAATCTCACAAAAGATTAATTATTAATATAAAAATATATAAAGTGTGTAACGGTTTTAAAAAAAATTTATCTTTAGGGCACGCTTCAACGCATTGACGTGAAGTAATTAAATCAATCTTATGAAAAGTGAACAATACATTATTGCTATTGGCGCTTCTGCTGGAGGAATGAACCAAATCAATAGTTTTTTTGATTATACGCCGTTAGATGGTGTTTCTTATATTGTTATTCAGCACTTATCAGCCGATTATAAAAGTATGATGGCTGCGCTGCTTGCCAAGCATAGTAAGCTTAATATTATAGAAGCAGAAAACAACATGCTGGTAGAAAAGAATAAGGTTTACCTTATTCCCAGTAAAAATGTTATGACTATTAAAGATGGCAGGCTCTTATTAACTGATAAAAACAAAGGAGTAAATCTTACAATCAATACATTTTTTACATCGCTTGCTGAAGAAAACGGAGAGAAGGCTATTGGTATTATTTTGTCTGGTACCGGATCAGATGGCACCGAAGGAATGAAAGCGATAAAAAATGCGGGCGGTATGTTAATTGCAAGCGATCCCGAATCCTCAGAATTTGAACAGATGCCTTCAAGCGCTATTGCTACAGGATTGGTAGATTATGTAGTTACTCCAACTGAAATGCCACAAGTTATAAAGCGTTACGTTCATAAAAAAGAGAATGAAATTGACACGCAGCCAACTCAGGAAGAAGAAGAAAAAATTATGATTGCTATTACCGATCTTATTAAAGATAAATTACCGGAAGATTTTTCCGGTTATAAAAAAACTACCATACTTCGCAGAATTAAAAGAAGGGCTTCGATTCATAATCTTAGTAATTTGGAAAGCTATCTTAATTTACTTAAAAACGATACGGAAGAGTTACAAAACCTGGCAAAGGATTTTTTAATAAGTGTTACATCCTTTTTTAGAGATAAAGCAGCTTTTCAAATTATAGAAAAAACTATTATTCCCGAACTAATTCAAGCCAAACAAAATGATGATATAAAGATGTGGATCGCCGGATGCGCTACAGGTGAAGAAGCGTATTCGCTGGCAATCCTGGTAAGGGAGCAATTAGACGCTGCACAAAAAAATAATTCCGTAAAAATATTTGCCACAGATATTGACAACGAAGCGCTTCACTTTGCCGGGAAGGGATGTTACAATGAAAGCATAAAAAAAGATATTTCGCCAGAAAGATTAAAGAAGTTTTTCACCTGGGATAATAACGGCTATAAAATAAACCCCTCTATTCGTGAAATGCTCATTTTTGCCCATCATGATCTGGCTAAAAATCCGCCATATTGTAACATGGACTTTATCAGTTGTCGCAACCTGCTAATATATATAAGCCCATCGTTACAGAAAAAAATATTAA
>JBPCKN010000019.1:0-161179 GCA_051004255.1 Chitinophagaceae bacterium
ATCTCTTATCTTAGCAAAACAAAAATTAATAACGCAATTTACACCGGCAGCATAACAATATATCCTGACCCTATAAAACAAAAAAATCCTTAACTGTCCGATTAAATACTAACTATTACAATTTATGTTTTTTAATAATGTTGTTAAACCGCTCCCTAAAATAATTGGCTGAATACAGAGTTGGAATTCATCAATTAAATTAAAGTTCGTTAAGGCTACAATTAAACTCGGACTGCCAACTAAAATGTCTTTACTCCCGCCATTGCAGGATTGTTTGAGTTCTAAAACTTCTTCTTTAATGTCTCTCTTTGCCAGCTTTGCAGTTTTCCATTCAACATTTTTCAGCGTGTTGGAAAAAACAATTTTGGGAATGTTGTCTATTGTTACTGCAAATTCATCCATTGATTTGATACCAGTAGGATTTTTTACAACAGTTGCCCAATATTCCATAAGTTGGTATGTTATCCTTCCATATAAAACGGTGCCTGCGCTACTTAATAGCTCATTGTAATGTTGATGTATTTCTTCATCTGCAATCATCGCCGTGTGGTCGCAAAACCCATCAAGTGTCATATTGATTGCTGCAATTAGTTTTCTCATATTTTGTTTTTAATTGTAATTATTTTTTTTCTGTTCGTTTCTTGCAGAAAGTTTCAAAGTTAGCACTGCTGCCAAGCATGACGCATAAAAAACACCGATCCATACCGGGATCATTATTTATCGGCTGATAAACAAAATGAAATTCCGTCCTCTTTAAGCGACTTAAATAAAAATGAGTTTCAGAGATTTCAAACACAAATAGGAAGAAATAATAATTTGAGCTCCTCCACTAATTCAGGCATTCAGTTTTTTATTCAAAATAGATTGAATGTCAGTTTTGATGTTGATGCTATCCGTTTCTTTATAAGAAATAAACAAAAATCGAAACGAACTGCAACACAGGAAACAGAAATACGGCCTTTATATGTCTACCCCTTGACAAATACTGTTAAAGGAAAGCATGCCCAAACATTTATGATTGCACTTCCGAAGTTCACTTTGCCGGACGAAAAATTTCTTTCTGTTCAAATGCTGGAAAAAAACGGAGGTCGCAATTTACCTCTCAGTCTAACAAACACCAATTTTTCGCATTTGTTCTGTCAAGTGGAGCTGAGCGGAATCGAACCGCTGTCCAAACATAATTGTCATAAGCTTTCTACATGCTTAGTTTATTATTATTTGTCGGCGCATAACAGGAAATAAACAAACCAATTACGCACTTAGCTGCATCGTCTTTTGCAACAGTCACAGCCTTCTGTTACAGCAACCCGTTTTGTTTTAAGTCGGCGGCGAAAATGGTAACAGGCAAACCTGTTTCGCGGCCCGAATGACTATCTAATCACTGATTAGGCAGCCATGGCTAACTGAGTGTTGCCATTTAAAGTTTGAACATTCAGATTTAAGTGCTAATTATCCAACGCACTGCATGCTTATACCTACCACAATTTATGCTGTCAAAACCAGTACAGCCCCAAATTATTTTAGATTTACGATTTATCAAAGAACTAATGTTTTTTTATGAACCTTAATTATTATTCACAAAAACTAAGCAGCAAATTTACGAAATATAAAAAAAATAATTTTAAAATAATCCGCTTAAAATTATATTATCAATATTCATAAAAATAAATTTGATGCTGAACCAAAGAAAGTACAACAAAATCGTTGCATTTCATGCTGAATTATTTCAACAATTAAATCTTTTTTCATACTTATTTATGTTGTAGAACGAAGTTATACTTATTGAGCAAAAGAGTGTATTACTATTCATTGGTATAATAATTTATTCGTAAATTAGTTGCATTAAATTTAACTTCTTTATTTTCTTCACCAATTTATTGATTTCCTTCATTTCGTCTTTCAAATATTTTTAATTTTCATTTTTAATCTTCCTAAAAAAATAGCCATTAATTGTGGTTTGGTCTGATGTGTTGCTAAATATTTTTTGGCTTTCGATAATGAAACTTCGCGCTGAAATATCATGCAAAAAAACATTCAATTCATCTGTAACAGGATTTGGATAAAACTGAATATTTTCATGCGCTATCGAAGGATAAATCTGAACAGATTTATTGCTGCTGCTGATAAGCTGTTTATCAGGATCAATTAAAACAGTATCTGCCACAAAACCAATTTGTACAGTAACCTTCTGATTATTTATATGGTTATTTACAACAATTGTTTTTTGTTGTGTTGCATTTTTGAAAGTGAGCGCCAGCGGCACTCTAAAAAAATCTACTGAGGATGGCGCAGATGTTGCTTGTGAAATGGTAAGATTAATCGTTTCTCTGTCAACCTGCAACCAGTTTACTGTAAACGACGGATAACCTTGCCCGTAAAACCATTGTTTAAAAAAGTAGTTTAAATTAGTTCCGCTGGCCTGTTCAAAATGTTGTTGAAGATCTTTTGTGAATGCAAAATTATACGCGAGCTTTGGATCGTTTTGATATTCTCTTAAAGCTTTAAAAAATATACTGTCGCCTAAAGTCCAGCGTAACATGCGTAATAAAAATGCGCCTTTATCGTAGGTTAATCTTCCGTCAAATATTCTGTTTACGTTGGTTGTATCATCAACCCAAACAGAGCCGCCGGGTTGGGAAACAATATAATTTAAATCGTTTGCAATATTTGTTTTTGCAAGCGCAGGATGAAATTTTTCGGTATAAAATATATCAGCAATATAAGTGGCAAATCCTTCATTCAACCATATATCGCGCCAGCTTCCGCAAGTAATTTTATCTCCAAACCATTGGTGAGATAATTCGTGTGTCATCAAATTTTCGTCAGTAGAAACTACAAAAGAATTTGTTTGATGTTCCATTCCGCCGCCCCAGGAAAATTGCGTTTGTCCGTATCTTTCATTCAAAAAAGGATAATTAGTAAAAGTTTCATTATATAATTTCAAAGCACGCATCACTATATAATTATTATTTTCAAAAACGGATAAGTTTTCAGGATAGATATAAGAAATTACAGGAAGAAAAACATTGTTTAATTGCACATGCTTTGTGAAAATACTATAGTTTGTTACCGCAATTGCAACCAGATAACTTGCAATAGGATAACGATGTTTGTAATGAGAAATTGTTATGCCATTTTTTGTTATTTTACTTTCAAGGATTCCGTTTGAAGAAGCGTTGTAATTAAATGGATGCGAAATAAAAATATCAATGCTATCGGCTTTATCATCCAAACCATTTCGGCAGGGCCACCAATCTTTTGCGCCATAAGGTTCGCTCAGCGTCCAAATTATAGGAACATTATTATGTGTTGTTTGAACAAACGAGCCAAAGCCGCCACCAGCGGGGCTTCCATGATAAAAAATAGAAATAGAATCTTTTTTATTTATTGAATAAAACAAAGGAAAATGAACAGATAAAGTTTCGTTGCTTGTTTGATTAAAATTGATTTTTCTGTTGTGCCAATAAATGCTGTCAACGATTAACTGATTAGTAAGATCGAATACAATTCTGTTTGTTGAACTAGTAATTTTAAAATAAGAAGTAACTTTTCCTGAAATGTAACGCATTGAAGGATCAATGTTCCATTCGCAGCGATAATAATAAACCGTAAAATTTGGTGAAGCCCTTGAAAGCAGGTTTGCATCAAACTTTTTTGCATTGGCTTTTTGTTCTGCTTTTGCAATTTCGAGTGTTTCATTTTGTGCTTGCAACTTCAAAAAACAAATAAGTGCAATTACAATAAATGCATGTTTTTTCATGATACAAAATAAATATTTATCTGTTTAATGCAAAAACAATTAAGATAAAACAAGTGATAATATTTGCAGTGAATTGAATTAAGTTTTTAATCTATTTTTGCATTAATGTATTTTAACCGGAATGATACGCTGAACTTATTCTCGAAATTTACGCCGCGCCGTTTGTGGAATGCAGCAAAAGTTATTTCGAGCTATCAATTAAGCAAGGTTTTTAAAAAACCAATTCAGTGGGGTTATCCTATTTCAATTTCATTCGAGCCAACAACATCTTGTAATTTGCGCTGCCCCGAATGCCCGAGCGGATTGAGAGAATTTACACGACCAACCGGCATGTTACAAAAAGATTTTTTTACACAAACGATTGATGAAATTTATAAAGAACTTTTGTATTTGATATTTTATTTTCAGGGTGAGCCATTTTTAAATTCTTCATTTTTAGAGATGGTAAAATATGCGCATGACAAAGGAATTTACACTGCAACTTCAACTAATGCACATTATTTAACGGATGAAAAAGCAAAGAAAACAGTTGAAAGCGGATTGGACAGATTGATAATTTCAATTGATGGAACTACGCAGGAAGTTTATCAGCAATACCGCGTAGGAGGCAGGCTGGATAAGGTTTTGCAAGGCGCCAGAAATATTGTGAAATGGAAAAAAGAATTAAAAAGTAAAACGCCGTTTGTGTTTTTTCAGTTCTTAGTTGTAAAACCAAATGAACATCAAATCGAAGACATAAAAAAACTGGCAAAAGAAATTGGTGTTGACCAGGTTCGTTTTAAAACTGCACAGGTTTATGATTATGAAAATGATCCAAATAAATTAATTCCATCCAATGAAAAATACAGTCGTTATAAAAAAGATAAAGACGGAAAGAGACAAATAAAAAGCGGATTAAATAATTATTGCTGGAAACTTTGGCAAGGCAATGTTATTACATGGGATGGATTGGTTGTGCCTTGCTGTTTTGATAAAGATGCGATGCATCGTTTAGGCAATTTAAAAATGCAATCTTTTAAAGAAGTCTGGAATAATGATAACTATAAACAATTTCGAAGGGAACTTATGACAAGCCGAAAAAATATAGATATTTGCGCTAATTGCAGCGAAGGCTTAACAGTTTGGGAAGATTAAATTAAAAACAATATCATTAACTTCGCTCAACTAATTTTTATAATTCTTCAACATATCTTTTTTCACATTAAAAATTTACTTCATTTAAATAATTACATGAAATACATGGAATATAATACCGGCAGAAACTATCTCAGTATGCGTGAGTATGGCCGACACATTCAAAAAATGGTTGAATATCTTTTAACCATTGAAGACAAAGAAGAGCGGCAACAGCAAACACAAGTTCTTATTGAATTAATGGGATTTTTAAATCCGCATTTAAAAAATGTGGAAGATTTCCGTCACAAACTTTGGGATCATCTTTTTTTTATCAGCGATTTTAAATTAGATGTGGCAAGCCCTTATCCGATCCCAAAAAAAGAGACTTATAAAGCAAAACCGGAGCCTTTGGAATATCCGAAGCGTTATCCGAAATATTCTCATTTGGGCAAAAATTTAGAAATAGTAATTGATAAAGCCCTGAAGGAAGAAGACCCCGAAAAGAAAGCCGGCTTTGCAAATTCTATTGCTTATTACATGAAACTCACGTACAGTAACTGGCACAAAGAACTTGTGCATGATGATGCAATACGAAGTGAAATGAAAGCAATCACGGGCGGTGAATTAGAATTCAGCACCACGCCTTTTATAAAACACCGCACGCAAAACATGGAACGCGGCGATGATTATCAAAATAACGGACGCAAAAATTTTACGCCACGCAATAATAATTTACGCAATAATCGCGATAACAGAAATGCTTTAGGTCGTGATAATAACCGCAATAATAACGGCAATCGCGATAACAGAAATAGTTTAGGAGGCCGCGATAACCGCAATCAATTCAACAAAAAAAGATTTAAATGATTTGAAAGTTTATTGTTGAGGATTAATAATTAACTCATAAAAGCTAACTTAAGTTGGCTTTTTTTATTTTCTTTATAGTTGATTAGCAAAACCGCTAATCATAAAATCAACAAATCATTAAATCGATAAATCTATGCCTTCATTCGAAGTAGTGGGTGGTAAAAAGTTACATGGTGAAGTTATACCGCAGGGAGCAAAAAATGAGGCGTTGCAAATTATTTCGGCAGTATTATTAACGCCTGAAAAAGTTACTGTTAATAATATTCCTGACATTATTGATGTAAATCTTTTAATAGAATTATTGAAAGATATGGGCGTAAAGATTGATCGTCAAACCCGCCACAGTTGTGTGTTTCAGGCTGATAAAGTAAATACAGATTATTTAGAATCGAAAGGCTTTCGAAAAAAAAGCGGTCGCATGCGCGGCAGCGTAATGATTGCCGGCCCAATGTTAGCACGTTTTAAAAAAGCTTACATACCCAAACCCGGCGGCGATAAAATTGGCAGAAGAAGACTGGATACACATATTATCGGGTTTGAAAAATTGGGCGCTAAATTTGAATACAGCAATAAACTAAACTTTTTTCAACTTGTTGCCCATAATTTACAAGGTACAAATATTTTACTTGATGAACCTTCCGTTACGGGTACTGCAAACATTGTTATGGCAGCAGTTATGGCAAAAGGCATTACAACAATTTACAATGCTGCCTGTGAACCTTATATTCAACAGTTGTGTAAAATGCTTAACCGTATGGGCGCAAAAATTAGCGGTATTGCAAGCAATTTGTTAACCGTTGAAGGTGTTGATTATTTAAGCGGAACCGAACATCGAATGCTGCCTGATATGATTGAAGTAGGCAGTTTTATTGGTCTTGCCGCGATGACGCAAAGTGAGATAACTATAAAAAATGCAGGCATTGAGAATTTAGGAATGATACCCGAAAAATTTCAACAACTCGGAATAAAAATGGAATTTAAAGGTGATGATATTTTTATTCCTGAACAGAAAAATTATAACATCAGCAGTTTTTTGGATGGCGGCATTTTAACCATTTACGATCATCCCTGGCCGGGATTTACGCCTGATTTATTGAGTATTATTTTAGTGGTGGCAATACAAGCAACAGGTTGTGTTCTCATTCATCAAAAAATGTTTGAGAGCCGTTTATTTTTTGTAGATAAATTAATTGAAATGGGCGCACAAATAATTTTGTGCGATCCGCACCGCGCAACAGTGATAGGCTTAGAAAGAAAACAAGCTTTACGTGGTATTATCATGAGCAGCCCGGATATACGCGCTGGTGTTGCGTTGCTGATTGCCGCATTAAGTGCAGAAGGAAAAAGCATTATTCAAAACATTGAACAGATTGATCGCGGCTATCAGTATATTGATGAAAGATTAAGAAATTTAGGAGCTGAAATAAAGAGAATATAATCTTTCTTGTTAAAACTTCATAATGCATGATTGCTTTCACTGAAAAAAATTTCATGAGTGAATTATTTGAGATACGAAAAAAAGCATATTTAATAAGCACAGATAAATTAAAATTAAATGTTCAGTTAATCCATCATTTTTTATCAACACAATCTTATTGGGCAGAAAATATTCCTTTTAATGTTCTGCAAAAAGCTATTGATAATTCTTTATGCTTTGGTGTTTATTTTGAAAACAGTCAAATTGGTTTTGCACGAACAGTTACCGATAAAGCAACCTTTGCTTATTTGGCTGATGTTTTTATTTTATCAGAATATAGAAATAAAGGTTTGGGAAAATGGTTGCTTGAAAATATTCATGCACATCCTGAATTGCAGAAAAATAATTGGGTTTAAAGTTTTTTTTAGGAGTTATTAAATTGTAACAGAAATCAATTTTTGTTACGATTTTGATGAAGTATTTTTGCATTATGATTTTTCGCAAACAAATAAAGGCAATTTTATTCTTAGCTTTTATTGTATATGTAAGTGTTGCAGCCATCAAAAAAAATTTATCAGGCGGCGAACAACCTGTGTATGTTGCGCCGAGTGAGCAACGCAGCGGCAACGCACAAAAAGGATACGATTATTTAATAAACGGCGATTACATAAAAAGCGGAATTGGGTATGAATATTATCTTTTACTAAATGGAAAATATAAAAATAATTTTCTTCAGCGCAATGGCAAAGCGGCGAATATTCGGTATGATTTTAATTTGATAAAAACTGAAAAAAATGTAAGCATTGTTGTGCCTAATTGTTTGCAATGCCATGCACAAATTTTTGATAATAAATTAATAGTTGGTTTAGGAAATTCAATGATGGATTTTAGCAACATGCAAACATTGAGCGATGCTAAAAGCCTTGCTGCGCGCAGGCTTATGCAAAAAATTTCTCCGCGCCAATACGAAGCCGCATTGCCTTTAATGAGAACATTTGATGAAGTGTATCCTTTTTTGCAAACAGAAGTACAGGGAGTAAATGCAGCCGACCGTTTGGCTTCTGTTTTATCTGCGCACAGGGATCCTGCAACGCTCGAATGGCATGATGAACCTTTATTGAATGTGCCAGATGAAGTAATACCAACCGATGTGCCAGCCTGGTGGTTATTAAAGAAAAAAAATGCGATGTTTTATAACGGTTTTGGCCGCGGCGATTTTGCAACATTTTTAATGTTGAGTAATCTATTAACTGTAAAAGATACAATCGAAGCAAAGGAAACTTCGCTGCATGCAGGCGATATGCTTGCATACATTAATTCTATCGAGCCGCCAAAATATCCTTATCCTGTCAACACAGAATTAGCTGCAAAGGGCAAAGAAATTTTTACTGTTACGTGCAGCAAATGTCACGGCAGTTATGGCGATGAAGAAAAATATCCCAATTTATTAATTCCTGAAACTATTATAGGCACAGATTCTATGTTATATAAAAGCAATTATCAAAATCCGCAGTTCATCGAATGGTTTAATAAAAGCTGGTATGCACAGGGCGAGCATTCCGCGAAACTTTCACCGTTCAGCGGTTATATTGCGCCGCCACTCGATGGAGTTTGGATCACTGCACCTTATTTGCATAATGGCTCTGTGCCCACGTTAGAGGCTTTATTGAACAGTAAAAAAAGACCGCAATATTGGAAAAGAAATTTCAAAAATCCGCAGTACGATTATGAAAATGTTGGCTGGAAATATGAAGAAGTAAATAAATCTTCTGATAAAAAAACATACAATACCAACCTTGCAGGTTACCGAAATACCGGACATAATTTCGGAGATGCTTTAACCGAAGGCAGCCGCAAAGCTTTAATAGAATATTTAAAAACGTTATGATTATTGAATGAATTTTTTTTGAACAAGCTTCAGAATAAAAATTAAACTTTTGTTGCGTCGCACACTTGTACGTTCAATTCAATATTCGGCATTAATTTTTTTTGAACATTTTCCATGAAACCATCAACTATTTCGCTTTCTTCAGCAAAATTATATAGGAAGGAAAATGATCGCTGTAACCGCCGCGATAAGTATTTCCATCCCAGGTTCGCATCGGATAACCTTTATATTTTCCCATATTTTCAACCATAAATTCTTTATTAAAAATATGTTTTTGATAATAAAAAAAACCTGTTTCATTTTTATTTAAAAAAGGATAATTAATTAGGATCTGATCAAACAAACCCCACGCATCCTGATAAGCCAAAGTACCAATTCCATTTTTATACAATTCAATCCAGGGATTGTACAATGCACCTGTTTTTACATCTGCAATATTTTCCTTAGCATTTAAAATTTTTGTAACACTTGTGCTCACCGGATCATCATTCAAATCGCCCATCAAAATTATTTTTTCATTTGCATTATTTTTTTCAATTGAATCAATAAAAATTTTATTAACCATTGCCGCTGCATTTCGGCCAGGTGCACTTCGTTCTTCGCCGCCAACGCGGCTGGGCCAGTGATTTACAAATACATCAATTGTTTCTCCATTCAATTTTCCTTTCACCCACAAAACATCGCGTGTAAAAAATGTGTCTTTATTGGTTGACGAAATAAACACAAACAATTTTTTACTTATATCAACCGAAAAATATTTAGGATTATATAACAGCGCCACATCAATTCCGCGTGCATCGCGCGAATCGTAATGCACAAAATGATAATTACGATTTTTTAATAAAGGATAATGAATTAAATCATTCAACACTGTATCATTTTCAATTTCGGCAACGCCTAAAAGTGCCGGCCCGTCAGGGTTTACATCGGTTCCGATTTGCGAGATAACAGTTGCAAGATGTTCAACTTTTGTAAAATAAATTTTACCTTTATAATGTTTTTCGCTGTTTGGTAAAAATTCCTCATCGTTTACAATCGGGTTATTTATGGTGTCATAAAAATTTTCAAGATTATAAAAAGCAACAATTGCAGTTTTATATTGTTGCTTTTGTGCATTGCAAAATGTGAATAAAAGAATGAAAAATGAACTAATCGAAATTCTTTTGATATAATCTATAAATAACAGCATCAATAATCATTTTAAATTTTGCAATCTTATAAAACTAATTGAACTTTCTTATATTTATTGCACAAACCTGCTATGCGAAAATTAAAAACGCTGCTTTTATTTTTGTGTGTAAGTGAAATCATTTTTGCTCAATCAGTCAATAAAAATTCCGACACAAGCATAAACAAAACAGATTCTCTGATTGAAAATATTCAGCAAAATTTAACCGATAATTTGCCCACTATTTCTTTGGATGAAAATGATCTTTCAGAAAGCAGCTCACAAAATATTTCTTCTTTATTAACTTCAGGCCGCGATGTTTTTTTAAATGCTGCTGCTTTTAATTTCAACACGGTCCGTTTTCGTTTAAGAGGCTATGATGCAGACTTATCAAGCGTTTACATCAACGGCGTATCAATGGATAATCTCGATAACGGCTTTACGCCTTTTGGTTTATGGAGCGGGTTGAATGATGCATTCCGCAACGTTGATGTTTCGCTCGGCTTGCGCTACAACACATTTTCCTTCGGCGATATTGGCACAACAACAAATATTGATGCGCGTGCAAGCAAGCAAAGAAAACAAACCAGTTTTAGCTATGCAATTTCTAATCGCAGTTACGAGAACAGAATTATGTTTACACATAGTACCGGCTTAAATAAAAAAGGATTTGCGTTTACATTTTCTGCAAGTCGCCGCTGGGCAAACGAAGGTTATGCGGCCGGCACTTATTACAACGGATGGAGTTATTTTGTTGGAGTTGATAAAAAATTTGATGATAAAAATTTGCTTTCATTCATTGCTTTTGCGGCACCAACTGAAAACGGAAGACAAGGCGCTTCTGTTATGGAAATGATGAATCTTGCAGGCACACATTATTACAATCCTTACTGGGGTTATCAAAACGGACAAAAAAGAAATGCGAGTGTTTCAAAAATAAATCAGCCTGTTATTATTCTTACGCATGATTTGCGAATGAATAATAACACAACATTAATAACTGCTGCAAGTTTTTCTTTCGGCGATAAAAGTTTGTCAGCATTAGATTGGTACAATGCTCCTGATCCGCGTCCGGATTATTATGGATACTTGCCAAGCGCGTATAAAGATGATGTTTATCAGCAACAACAATTGCAGCAATTGATGAGCAGCGATGAAAACTTGCGTCAAATAAACTGGCAAAATTTATACAATATTAATCGCGATAATTTTGAAACAATTCATAATGTAGATGGCATTTCCGGCAACGATGTTAGTGGTCATCGTTCGTTGTGTATTCTTACAAATAATGTAGTAAACATGCAGCGTTTTAATTTAAATTCTGTGCTCAATAGCCGCATCAGTAATCATCTTAATTTTACATCAGGCATTTCTTTTCAATCACAAAAAAATCATTATTATCAGCAAGTAAATGATTTACTCGGCGGAGATTTTTATGTTGATTTAAATTCTTTTGCTGTAAGAGATTTTCCTAATAATGAAAATGCAATTCAAAATAATTTAAATGATCCAAACCGCATTTTGCACGTGGGCGATCATTATGGTTACGATTATAATATCAACATTACAAAAACGGAAGGATGGATGCAAACTGTTTTCAAATTTAATAAAATTGATTTTTTTGTTGCAGCACAATTATCTCAAACACAATTCTGGCGAAAAGGCAACGTAAAAAATGGATTATTTCCTGATAATTCTTTTGGTATTTCATCGCTCAATAAATTCATGAATTATGCAGTGAAATCAGGTATTACATACAAATTAAACGGAAGAAATTATTTGTACATTAATACTGCATCTTTAACGCGTGCTCCGTATTTTGAAAATGCTTACACATCGCCGCGTACAAGAGATTTTTTGCAGAATAATCTCATAAGCGAAATCATTCAAACAATTGAAGGTGGCTATATTTTGAATACACCAAAAATAAAATTGCGTTTAAGCGGGTATTATACAAAATTTAAAAATGGATTTGATGTTCTTACTTTTTATGACGATGAATTTGCAAATTTTGTAAACTATGCCTTGAGCAAAATTAATAAATTACACTTCGGCAGTGAGCTTGGTTTTCAAACAAAAATAACAACGAATATTTCTTTGAACGGAGCTGCTTCTGTTGCACGCTATTATTATGATTGCAGGCAAAATGCTATTGTTACTTTAGATAACAGCGCCGCAATTCTCGATAATCAAATTGTGTATTCAAATAATTATCGTGTGCCTTCAACGCCGCAGCAGGCTTACAGTTCAGGCGTTTCTTATCGTTCACCAAAATATTGGTTCATCAATTTAACGGTAAATTATTTTGATGATATGTGGTTAAGTTTTAATCCGCTGCGCCGTACAACAGAGGCTGTGCAAGGGCTTGATGAGAAATCGCAATTATATCATGATATCACTGATCAGCAAAAATTAGATGCAAATTATACGCTTGATTTTTTTGGAGGATATTCGTGGCGTTTGCCAAAATCATTCAAATTTAAAAAAACAGTTTTTCTTGTTTTCAATGCAGGCATTAATAATTTGTTGAATAACACAAATATTATTTCCGGCGGTTATGAACAATTAAGATTTGATTTTACTAATAAAGACGTAAATAAATTTCCGCCAAAATATTATTACGCTTTAGGATTAAATTATTTTATTAGCGCAACAATTCGTTTTTAAATTAATAGATGAAAAATTTCTGATGAAAAATATTTTTATTCTTTGGATGATGTGCATATCAGTTGTAATTATTAATTGCTTTGCAACTATTTCGTGCAACAAAAAATTTGATGCGCCACCTACAAAAGATTCTGCAAATATTTTATCAAACACAACCATTCGGGATTTAAAAGCAATGCATGTTGCAGGAAATTTTGAGCAAATAAAAGATGATAAAATAATTGAAGGCGTTGTGATTGCAGATGATAAAAGTGGAAATTTTTATAAAGAAATTATTATTCAGGATTCATCCGGCGGAATTCTTGTTCGTTTGGATGGATATAATTTATATGCAAATTATCCGGTGGGAAGAAGGGTTTTTATCAAAGCAAAAAATCTTTTTCTGGGCGATTATAATGGTTTAGTTCAACTTGGAGGAAGCGTTGATAATTCAGGCAGCGCGCCAA
Source organism: Chitinophagaceae bacterium (assembly GCA_051004255.1). Lineage (GTDB taxonomy): Bacteria > Bacteroidota > Bacteroidia > Chitinophagales > Chitinophagaceae > JBPCKN01. The sequence goes on from JBPCKN010000019.1 coordinate 13,330, forward strand.
CTCTGGCGCCGTTAGCTTCTAACCTTTTTAATAAATATATTATAAAAGGAACATTGGGAAATGCAGTTGTGCCAAGGGTTGTAACAACTTCGCAATTAACCACACAATTAATGGATAGTTTTCAAAACACATTAATACAATTAGATAATTTTGAATTCAGCTCAGCAGATACAGCAAAATCTTTTGCAGATACTGTAAATAAATTATCCGTGAATTATACGCTAAAAAATTGTTCAGATAATAGCATTATTCTTCGCACAAGCGGCTATGCAGATTTTGCAGGATTGAATGTTCCGAATGGCAAAGGGTCCGTTGTTGCAATCTATTCAGTTTTTGGAAGTTCAAAACAAATCAACATTCGCGATACAAGCGATATAAAATTTTACTACACACGCTGTGATTCAGGTGCAGCAAGCGTTTTAATAACTATTGACAGTATTCGAAAATTGTACAAAGGAAGTAATATTAAATTAGGCGCATACAAAATTGCAGGCATTGTAATTTCTGATGCGGCCAATAAAAATATTTCCACTGGAAATGTTATTCTGCAAAATGCCAATAAAGGAATCGCGATTTATTTTGGCGGAACGATTACTTATAATATTGGCGATTCTTTGGTTGTTGATGTTAGCGGTGATTCGCTCATAAATTATAAAGGTTCTCTTGAAATAAAAAAATCTTATGGTTCTGCAAAACCTGCGCCCGTTGCAACAGGTTTAGCAGTAGTTCCACAACAATTAACTATTAAGGAAATTAATGAAAACTATTCAGCACTTGAATATACTTTAGTAAAAATTGTAAATGCGAGTGTTACAACATCCGGTATTTACAGCGGCAGCCATACTTTAAATGATGGTTCAGGCACAATTGCTTTATTTACTTCTTCATCCGCAAGTTTTGCAGCGCAAACAATTCCTGCGGGCGCTCATACATGGACGGGTTATTTGTATCAATACAACACTACAAAAGAATTTCAGATTAGAAATACCAATGATGTACAATAACTGTGTAGTTTTATATTTATTTTTATAACAATATATATTTAAAAAATTAAGCATAAACTTTATTGGCTTCACATTTTTAACCAATCAATCGTAAACTATTGCTTATGAAAATTTTTAAACTGTTGTTGTGGATTTTTCTTATGTTAATTGTAAATGTGGCGTTTTCGCAGCAACAAAAAATCAGCGGAAAAATTACTGATGTAAGCGGAACTCCGCAGGAAGGTGTTTCAGTAAAAATAAAATCGGGCAGCGCAGGTGCGCTTACAAATAAAGAAGGTTTTTTTTCGATTGATGCAAATACAAATGATGTACTTGAAATTAGCGCTGTAGGTTTTACGCCACAAGCAATTAAAGTAAATGGAAGGTCTGAAATTAATATTCAGTTAGAAGCTTCGATTGCAGAATTAGGGCAAATCGTTTTGGTGGGAACAAGAAGCAGCGGCCGAATCAGAACTGAAACGCCTGTTCCAATTGATGTGGTTAATCTCACCCAAACTGAACACACAACTGCAAAGCCAGATTTAACATCCCTCTTAAATATATCTGCTCCGTCTTTTAATTACAATAAACAAAGCGGTGGCGATGGCGCTGATGCGATTGATTTGGCAACGTTAAGAGGTCTGGGACCTGATCAAACACTGGTTTTAATTAATGGTAAACGCCAGCATCAGACTGCATTTGTTGCTTTATTTGGAACAAGAGGGCGCGGTAATTCAGGCACTGATTTAAATGCAATACCTGAAGCGGCAATTGACCGTGTTGAAATTTTGCGTGATGGCGCTTCGGCACAATATGGCTCTGATGCAATTGCAGGTGTTATAAATATTATCCTTAAAAAAAATGTAAATCATCTTTCTGTTGATCTTGGATATTCCGGTTATTATGATCATAAATATAATTCTTTAAACAGTGTTGATCCAAACCAATATGTTACCGCAAATCAATTTGATGGTGTTGCTAAAACTGTAGGAATTAACTATGGTTTTTCTGTTGGCAAACAAAATGGATTTATAAATTTTTCAGGTAATTTTTTGATGCAGGATAAAACATTTCGCCAGGTGTCTGATACAAATATTACAACAAATCCTTTGGCACTCCCAATCAATAATGTGCGCCGCGCAAACGGAGATGCATCTGTTACTTCGGGCGGAGGAATGTTTAATATGGAATTGCCTTTTGCCAATAATAAAAGTAGTTTTTATGCTTTTGGTGCCTACAATTATAAAAATTCAAATGCTTATGCATACTCAAGAAATTTTTCCGGCCATCCTGAACGTTTCCCAACTGATGCAAACGGCAATTTAATATTTGTGCCGGGTATTATGCATTATACTGATCCAAAAAATCCTTCTAACGGCGATGTATTTTATAATCCCGTTGAAGATGTGCATATCACAGATGCTTCGCTGGCGCTGGGTTTTAAAGGAACTTCTGCAAGTAATTGGGATTGGGATGTAAGCAATGTAATCGGCGAAAATAATTTTCATTATTACGGAGATCAAACATTTAATGCTTCACTCGGTGCAGCCGGCGCTAATAAAAATCATTTTGATGATGGAGGATTTTATTTCTTACAAAACACATTGAACGCTAATTTAAGTAAACATTATTCTTCAATTGCTGAAGGGTTAAATGTAGCTTTCGGAGCAGAATTTAGATATGAACAATATGGAATTTATAAAGGTGAAGAAGGATCTTACACAAATTATGATGAGACCAAAGCCACCGGCGCACAAGGCTTTCCGGGTTTTCAACCTGCGGACGAAGTTACAGCGCATCGTATAAATTTGGGTGCTTACACCGATTTAGAATTAGATATTACAAAGCGCTGGTTAATTGATGTAGCAGTACGATTTGAAAATTATAATGACTTTGGTTTTTTAAGCACGAGTAAATTTGCAACCCGTTATAAACTCACACATAATTTTAATGTTAGAGGTTCTTTAAGTACCGGTTATCGCGCACCATCACTTCAGCAAATTAATTTTAGCAATACAGTTAGTAATGTGGTGGCAGGCGTGCCCAGTTTAGTAAAGTATGCACCAAATTATAGTCCGCTTACACAAGCCGCCGGAATTCCGAATCTTAAACAGGAGAATTCTGTAAATGGAAGTATTGGTTTTTCATGGATACCTGCGCGTGGCTTAACTATTACACTGGACGGGTATATTGTGCAGATAAAAGATCGTGTGGTTTTATCAGGTTCATTTCAGGCAACGGATACAACACTTAATCCTGCGCTTACAAGCATCTTGCAACAATTGCACGTAAACAGTGCACAATTTTTTGCTAATGCAGTTAACACAACAAATACGGGTCTTGACTTGATTATTGATTACAATAAGCGCTGGTACAGAAATGGTTTTAAATTATTATTTGCGGGAAACCTGCAGCACATGACGATTGATAAAATAAATGTTCCTGAAAAATTAAATGATACTTATTTGCATCAGCAAACATTTTTTAGTGGAAGAGAACAGCAATTTGTTTTAGCCTCTGCGCCACCAGCCAAGCTAAGTTTAAATCTTGAATACAATATTAATAAATTTGGAATAGGAACGCATTTTACTTATTACGGAAAAATAAAATTATTAGGATATGGTTACACCGGTTCCCTCGCCGGAACAGGAATAAATCCAATGGTTAATTTAGGCGCTTTTGCTGACGGGCCGCTTGTTCCGGAACAATTTATTTATCATGGAAAAATTGTAACGGATATTTTTGCTGCTTATCATTTCTCAAAAAATGCAAGTTTATTTATTGGCGCTGATAATTTATTTAATGTTCACCCGGATTTAGGAATTGTACCCGGTGCAAATGGTTCTGCTTTTGACGGTGAAACCGGCGGACCTTGGGATGCAGTGCAGATGGGATTTAACGGGTTAAGATTGTTTGCGAAGCTGTCGCTGAATTTTTAACCTTAGTCTAATTATTTATGCAATTTTTCGTATCAACTTCCTTTTAAAATCATCCGTAGCGTCTAATGAGGCAATCATCTCTCCACCTGTATTAGATAACCTTGCTAAATCTGGGCGTGGAATATTTTCCTGATTTGCAAAGATAAGAAGAGAATCAAAATTTGTAGTTGCTCTTAATAAATGCTCTAGAACAATTGTCGTTAGTCTTGCTTTATCCTTATTAGGAATTCCAAATACATAAAGTGGAGCATATTTTCCTTCTATGAAATAATCAATCGGATAATCAGCACCATTATTCATACCTGTATAAACATAGTTCTTCTGAATTTTTTCAGAAGCTACAATTTTAAACAATCTTTCATTCAAATCTTCATAAAATGTTGATTCTGCCCTTGCTCGGTTAAGAAATGTCAGGTCAGTAATTTTAGTTAATGCTTGTCCTATTCTGAAAATTGCTGTAACTAAGTTTTCTGAATCGGTGTCTATAAAAAATTCGCCTTTATCTTCATTTACAAAATTTTCCGATGTAATCTGATTAAAAAGAGCGCCTCTTGTTCCCTCACGAAATTTGTCAACATCATTATCATAACTTAAATGCATCAGAGTATGACCCATATCTGTAAGTCGCATAATACCGCCAGGCATTTCTTTTATATAGATTTGATAAGGGTCTCCATCTGAAAAATAAAAAGGCGTTTCTACTCTAAGCAAATTATCATTCTTAGGCTTAACCTTTATTTCAGAGCACATAAGATTGCAAAGATTTTCCTGAAGCTGTCGAATATTATAGTTCATTGTTCAAATAGTTTTATCTGACTTGCATTATCAGGTTCAGTTTTTATGCCTATAATATTACAATCAATAACTAAACAATGTAATGCTCCTTTTATTGAATTATACCGGTTAGTTTCTTCTGCGAAACCTTCAGGTTTATGGTTAGCTTTTAAATATTTTTCTGTTGAAAGATGAATGTGAGCTTTATATTCAAATAAAGTTCCCTCTAATTGGTTCTTATGTTTATGCGAAGGTCCGTTATATCTTTTTAAGGTAAAAGATTCTCCATTTTGGTGCTAGCCAACTTATACCGCATGAAAAATCGTCTTCCATTCCTTCTCAAAGATTCTGTCTTAAATATAATTCAAATTCTAAATCGTCTATTTCAGAGTGCAATTTATAATTGTATTGCTCGTGCCCTTCTTTTTCTTTGGGACGACTTCCTGGATTGGTAACTCGTTTAACTATTGCTATTAATTCTGCAATCTTAACATCAGTAACGGATTCAAACGCCATTTTATTTTTATTTATAAATTCATAAACTTCTATTATACAACTACCTCCCTTCGGCAGCCAATAAATTTTAATGAAAGATAAACAATCGGTTTTTATAATAAATAGTAAAATCAATGTCCTCTATTATTGGTGTTCCTTACAACAACCTCAACTTTTATTCTTTCTTCTTGATAAATAATATACTGGAATTCCAACACAGGTAATCACTGTTCCTAATAAAGAATTGATAAGTGTGGTTGTTCCGTTTCTGTAATTTACAATGTCAGTATATAAAGTAAACACCAAAAAAAATGCGGTGAACAAAACAAAAAAAACTGTTACAAAAGGATAACCCCAAACTTTATAAGGTCGCTCAACATCTTTCATTTTAAAGCGTAAAATAATTACACCCAGTGCACTCATGCCATAAAAAAACCAGCTTACAAAAATGAGCATATCTGTGAGCATATCAAAAGAACCGCTGATGATTAAAATGATTGTCCACATTGCGTTTAAGAGCAATGCATTACCGGGTGTTTGATATTTTGGCTGCACTTTACCGGCCCAGGTAAACCATTTACTTTCTTCACCCATCGCAAAAGTTACACGTGCAATAGCAAGCACATTTCCATTAGTTGTACCGAGCGTGGAAAGCATTACCATCAATGCAATTAAAGAACCGCCGATTGTTCCCCACGCAACGGTTGCTGCATCAGAAGCAACAAAAGAAGAAACAGACATTTTTTGAATTGGTAAAACATATTCATAAGAAAGATCAACCAAACTATAAATAACAATAACAGCAAGCACGCCAAGAAATAAACTTTTCGGAATATTTTTTTGCGGATCTTTTATTTCACCTGCAACAAAAGTGATGTTATTCCATCCGTCATACGCCCAAAATGCGCCACCAAGCGCAGCCATGTATGCGCCAATTAAAGCAATTCCTTTCGGCATGTTTGGTGAGGCAGCAATAATATTATGCAACAACCCTTTGCCTGAAAATAAAATACCAAAAATTAAAAATGCAAGTGCAATTAGTTTTAAAAAAGTTAAGTATCGCTGTAAAGCACCGCCATATTTTACACTCCAATAATTAATTGCAGTAAATAATAATACTAAAAAAATTGTAAGCGCTTTTACACCAAAATTTTCCAGCGGATGAATATCACCGATAAAAAGAATATGAAAAAAAACGGATTGTTCAATGGAAGAAGAAAACCGTGGCAAATAAATAAAATAATTTGCATACTGTGAAAACACATAAGCGATTGAAGCAACACCTGCCGTATTAAAAACTGCAAACGCAGCCCATCCATACAAAAACGCAAAAGCATCACCATACATTTTTTTAAAAAATACATATTGACCGCCGGTTTCAGGAAACATGGCAGCAACTTCTGCGTTGCTTAAAGCGCCGAATAAAGTAATAAATCCTGCAACAATCCAAACACTTAATAATAATATTGGCGAGCCCAATTGCGAAGCCATCAGCGCAGGTTTCATAAAAATTCCTGAGCCGATTATTCCGCCGATTACAATTGCAATTGTTGTGTTTAAATTGAGAGTTCGCTTAAATGTTTGATGTTCGATATTAGATGTTTGATGTTTAATGTTTGATGTTGAATTTCCTTCTTCTTTAGAGAAGAGCTAGGGATGAGGCTACTTCATAAACTCCGCAATTAATGAATGAAAATGATGCGTGCCTTGTTCGCGTTTTACCGAATATCTTCCATGATGATAAAATCTTGAGCGAATTCCTTTCTGCACATTTTCTACTACTTCTTCATCTTCGTGCTCAACTTCATCCAAACCACTTCCTGCGCCGATGTTTAATTTGCTTTCATCATAAACATAATTCAAAAAAGAAATTTTTGTTTCGCTTATATTTATTGGCTGAACGATATTTAGCGATAATCCCCAGGGATAAAAATTAAACATCATATTTGGAAAAACCCAAAAATAATAAGCAGCTACTTCTTTGCCATAATCAACAGAATTTTTTGGCAGAACAAAACAAACATCTCCTTTTTTACCGATGCCTAATTGTAAATTTGAATACTTAAAAATTTCTGTTGTATAATTGGTGAAATCGAGTACAGCATTCAATCCTGCATGAACAAACGGAATATGAAAACCTTCTAAATAATTTTCACAATACAAAGCCCAGTTGGCTTTTACAAAATAATCTTTGCTTAAATCTGCACGAAATTTTAATTCATTCATTGGAAGCCAACCAACTCTTTTAATCATTTGATCAAAAATATTTTCCGGGGATAATTGCGCGTTCAATGAAGTGAATAATAATTTTCCCCAATTAAATAAAGGAAGATTATACAGATCATCTTCTTTGGTTGGAAATTTTTTTACCTCTTTAAATTCGGGCATCGAAATAAATTTTCCATCGAGCGAAAATAATCGTCCATGATATTTGCAACGCAACTGGTTTAATTTGCAGGGTTCATAAATCAATAAATTTCCGCGATGCGTACAAACATTGCTCATGCAATGCAACACATTTTCTTTGTTTCTTGTTAAAAGCAAAGGTTCATCTAAATAATTTTCAAGAACTGTGATTGGATATGCAGAACCGGTATCTTTTATTTTATCAGTGTCGCCAATAAATTGCCAGCTATTTGCAAATATTTTTTCTTTAGATAATTGAAAATACTTTTCGGACGTGTAAAAATCTGTATCAATTGTTTTGGCTTTCGCGATGTTTGAATCAATAAAAAAATCTTTCATGTTTTTTAAGTTAAACATGAAAGATAAGAAAGACATAAATTTTTTTGGAGATAATTTTTATGCCAAGCTCTTTTGCTTCTCCGGAAGACCTTTGCCTTCGCTTATTAATTTGAACAAACTTCCCTTTATGTATTGGTCCCAACCTTTTATGCAATCGTTGTAACACTCAATTTCAGGCACTAAACCGACGTGTGTAAAAATTATTTTTGTTGAATCTTTTTGCTCCAGAATTTCGAAAACTATTTTGGTGCCCTTCCAATCTTTTTTGTCTTTCAGCCAATGCAGATAGCAATCAGTAACAAGCCATACTATTTTTTTGTCTGGAACAACTTCAATTATTTTAAATGTTACAAATGTTTCTCCGAAATAAACAGTAAATACATCATTGAGTTTTTGCAAACTGCCTTCTAAATTTTCTGTCCACCATTTTGAAACGCTATTAATATTTTTGAACGCTTCTTTAGCTGTGGCTTTCACAGTAATTGTGACATTGTAATCTTGCTTTTTCATTTTGCTTTATTTTTTTTATTGTTAAAAATTCAGGTTGGTTTTTGCGTTATTATTTTTTGAGTAATAACTTTTATGGTTGAAAATCATTTTTCATTAACTATTGTTCAATCAATTCTGCTTTTGTCAAATATTCCCAAACCACTTCAGGCGGATGAGGGAAGAAAAATTGGTGATGAATATTTTTTGTCATAATAGGTAACTTTTAAGTTACGCAAATATATATGTAACTTTTAAGTTACCCAAATAATTTTTTGAAAAAAAATTTTTTGAATTGAATTTAGATCCGATTAACTGAAGCTGGAGTGCTACTAACAGAGCTGCCGCTCACATTTGAATTACGAATAGAAATGTTTCTGATAACCGTGGCTGCAAAATTTTCGAACTCTTTTTTTGCAATATTATCATCGCTCATCATAAGCGGCACGCCGATATCGCCGCCTTCGCGAATGCTTTGCACCAAAGGAATCTGACCAAGAAAAGGAATTTCATATTCTTCTGCAAGCCGCTTACCGCCTTCTTTTCCGAAGATATAATATTTATTATTTGGCAATTCTTCAGGAGTGAAATAAGACATGTTTTCAACCAACCCAATTATCGGCACATTTATTTGCGCCTGACCAAACATTGCAATGCCTTTTTTTGCATCAGCAAGCGCAACATCCTGCGGCGTAGTAACAATAATCGCACCTGTTAACGGAACAGTTTGCATCATCGTTAAATGAATATCGCCGGTGCCGGGCGGCATATCAACCACTAAATAATCTAATTCACCCCAGGCAACATCAGTTACAAACTGGCGAATGGCACTGCTCACCATGGGTCCGCGCCAAACAACTGCATTTTTTTCATCAACCAATAAACCGATGCTCATCAATTTAATGCCAAATCTTTCCAGCGGAATAATCATTGCTTTATTGTTCACTTGTTTCATCATTGGTCGTTCGCCGCGAACGCCAAACATAATGGGCACACTTGGTCCGTAAATATCTGCATCCATCAAACCCGTTGCAGCGCCACATTGTGCAAACGCCAAAGCAAGATTAGCAGCAACAGTGCTTTTGCCTACGCCGCCTTTTCCACTAACAATTGCAATAATATTTTTTACGGCGGGCAAAACAATTTTCGAGTCTTTTCTGTTGCTGCTTGTGTTTGATGTAAAATTCACTTTTACATTCGCCTGTTTATCCACCAAAATTTTTATTGCATTAATACATGCATTTTGAATAAGGTCTTTCAGCGGGCAGGCAGGTGTTGTTAATATAACCGTAAATGAAACATTATTTTCATCAATCAAAATATTTTTTACCATGTTTAGTGTAACAATATCTTTACCTAAATCAGGCTCCTGCACATTGCTTAATGCTTTTAAAATATCAGCTTCAGTCATCACACATTTTTTTGTTAAAAACCAAAATGCCAACACAAAATTAAACTTTGAGTAGGTTACTTTGTTAATGTTGAAATAGAATAAATTACCATATCCGAAAACTTTATTAGTTTATTTAATTTTGCGGATAATTATGAACCGATTTTTACCATATATTTTTTGTTTAATTATAGTGTGCACATTTATGCAACGTGCAAAAGCACAAACGCAGAGTAAAGATTCTGTAATACAATTGTATGGTGTGGTGATGACGGCAGACAGCTTGCAAGCTATTCCTGAAGCGAGCGTAATTGTGCAGGATAAAGGTCGCGGCACATTTACGAATGAACAAGGCGTGTTTTCAATCGTGGTTCTAAGAGGTGACAAAATAAGATTTTCATGCGTTGGTTTTAAAGACAGAGTTGTAAATATTCCAACAAATTTGCAGGGCAATCAATATCAAATGATTCAGCTGATGGTGAATGATACGGCGTATTTACCTGCAACAATTATTAAACCGCGCCCTTCCCGTGCTCAGTTTGAGCGTGATTTTGTAAATACGCATGTGCCCGATGATGAGTATGAAATTGCGCGTCAAAATACGGATATTGCGAAGCGAAGAATTTTATTAGCCACACTTCCAGCCGATGGCCGCGAAGCTGTGGATGCGCAGTTGCGTCAGCAGGCTGTAAAATATTATTATCAGGGTCAGCAACCGCCAATTAATATTTTTAATCCGATGGCCTGGGCAGAATTTATTCAGGCATGGAAGCGCGGAGATTTTAAAAGAAAAGATTGATAGAAAAATCGAAAATGGAAATTAAAAATCGAAAATTATTTCAGTTTTAATTTTATGGTTTTGCCTGTTGTTGTAAGTATAGCTGTTAGTTCCTGAGCTTCTTTAATTAATAATTGCATTTTATTTTGAGAGATTAAGCCTGCTTCAACAATCAATTCTAACCAATAGATTGTTTCATCAGCCTCTTCCTCTGCAATTGTAATTTTTGACAGAAAATCTTTACTGCTTCTTGCTCGTAATGAGCTTCTGTAATATGCCCCAACAGATGTTCCTGATCTTATTGCTTGCTTGCCTAACACATAAGCAACCATATTTTTTTGTGGCAGCGATTGAACCATTTTAATAATGCGAATTGCAAATTTTTGTGTACGTTGTATAAGTTCTTTACTCATGACAAAGATTTAATTTTCTAATTTACTTTCAATTTTCGACTTTCGCTTTTCAATTTAAAATAAAATCATGGTTCAAACAATTTCTGTAATCGGCGCCGGAACAATGGGCAACGGCATTGCACATGTATTTGCGCAAAATAATTTTAAGGTTAATTTGATTGATGTAAATGCTGCACAAATTGAAAAAGCACTTCAAACCATTACAAAAAATTTTGATCGTCAAATTGCAAAAAGTATTGTTACAGAAGAGCAAAAGCAAAAAGCATTATCAAATATTTTTACATTAAATGATATAAGCGAAGGCGTAAAAAAAGCTGATTTAATTGTAGAAGCCGCAACTGAAAATGTTGAATTGAAATTAAAAATATTTAAGCAAATTGATGAAGCTGCACCAGCCGAAACAATTTTAGCAACAAATACTTCATCCATTTCTATAACAAAAATTGCAGCAGCAACAAAGCGACCGCAACTTGTAATTGGAATGCACTTTATGAATCCCGTTCCGGTTATGAAATTGGTTGAAATAATTAATGGTTATTCAACAAAAAAAGAAGTAACCGATAAAATTGTTGAGCTAAGCAAACAGTTAGGAAAAGTTCCGTGTGTTGTGAATGATTATCCTGGTTTTATCGCAAATAAAATTTTATTGCCGATGATTAACGAAGCAATTTTCAGTTTATACGAAGGCATTGCAGGCGTTGAAGAAATTGATACAATCATGAAGTTAGGAATGGCGCATCCGATGGGTCCTTTGCAACTCGCAGATTTTATAGGGCTTGATGTTTGCCTGAGTATTTTAAATGTTTTGCACACTGGTTTTGGTAACCCGAAATACGCTCCTTGCCCTCTTTTGGTAAATATGGTAACAGCCGGAAAGCTTGGTGTAAAAAGCGGTGAAGGTTTTTACATGTATAAATCAGGAAGCAAAGAATTGATAGTAAGTGATCGTTTTAAAAATAAATAAAACATTATTTTTTAGTTAAATAATCATTGCTTTTTTCATACAAATTCAATTAATAATTGACAATTAAAAATTAAAAATAGAAATGGGTTTACAAGCAGGAATTGTTGGGCTACCGAATGTAGGCAAATCAACTTTATTTAATGCATTAAGCAATGCAAAAGCGCAAGCGGCAAATTTTCCGTTTTGCACCATAGAGCCAAACGTAGGCGTGATAACGGTTCCCGACGAACGATTGATTGAATTAGAAAAATTAGTAAAGCCGCATAAATTAATTCCTGCAACAGTTGAAATTGTTGACATAGCAGGTTTGGTAAAAGGCGCAAGCAAAGGTGAAGGGTTGGGAAATCAATTTTTAGGAAACATACGAACTACAAATGCAATTATTCATGTGCTGCGTTGTTTTGATGATGAAAATGTTATTCATGTTGATGGAAATGTAAACCCTGTTCGCGATAAAGAAATTATTGATACAGAATTGCAGTTGAAAGATCTGGAAACAATAGAAAAGAAAATTTCACGCAATGAAAAGCAAGCCAGAACCGGCGGAGACAAAGATGCAGCGCAGACTTTAAAAATATTACAACAGCTAAAATCACATTTGGAACAGGGAAAAAATGCGCGTTCATTTGAAGTTAGAGCAGAAGAAAAACATAAGTTTATTGATGAGCTTTTTTTACTTACAATGAAGCCGGTAATTTATGTATGCAATGTGGATGAAAGCTCAGTTATTAAAGGGAATAAATATACGGAAGCAATTAAGGAAGCGGTGAAAAATGAAAATGCAGAAATTCTTTTTATAAGTGCAGCTATTGAAAGTGAAATTGCGGCAATGGATAATTTTGAAGACAGAAAATTATTTTTAGAAGATTTGGGTTTACATGAAAGTGGCGCCGCACGATTGATAAAATCAACTTATAAAATTTTAAATCTTGCCACTTATTTCACTGCCGGCGTTCAGGAAGTAAGAGCATGGACAATTACAAAAGGAATGCTTGCGCCGCAGGCTGCAGGAGTTATTCATACAGATTTTGAAAAAGGATTTATTCGCGCTGAAGTAATAAAATATGCAGACTTTGTGAAGCTCGGTTCCGAAGCGGCTTGCAGAGAAGCGGGAAAGTTAGCTGTGCAGGGAAAAGAATATGTTGTAGAAGATGGCGATATAATGCATTTTAGATTTAATGTGTAAAATATTATCAGGAAAGCAACTCTTTATTTTTTACATTAAGATCAGCAATTAACTTATAAAAATTTTTTTGCGAAGCAAGTTTATTTAATGCAGAAAGATGTGTTGCATGATGCATATCTGTTCCTAATAAATCAACCATTTTATTCTTTACAAATTTTTCAGCAATCGCTTTTACCGGCTTACTGTAATAACCGAGCAACGATAAAAGATTTATTTGAAGAAGACATCCTAATTCAACAAATCTTTCATACGATTCAAATTTATCGTGATAAAAGCTGTATCGTTCCGGATGCGCTAAAACAGGTTGTAATCCTTTCATACGTAAATGAAAAATTACCTGTTCAATATTAGGTGAAGCAGCTGCATACGACATCTCAATTAATATAAGGTTTTTTCCAAAAGTTAATAATGGCTTATCTGCTTTAATATATTTTTCCATTTCAATATCTACCATATATTCCGCTGCAGCTTCAATTTGTATTTCGATATTTTTTTCCTGCAAAGCTTTGCGTACTGCATCAAGCTTTGGTAAAATAGTATCATGATTGTTTGGATAAATATCAGAAATAATATGCGGTGTGCAGATCAATTTATGATAACCAAACTCTTTTAATTTTTCTATAAAAGAAATAGTTTGTTCCATTTGTTGCAAGCCATCATCAAGGCCAGGTAAAAGATGAGAGTGCATATCAACACCAATAAAAGAAAGATCGGGTTTTACGGATGAGCGAAAAATTGAAGACATAATAAGCGAAAATAAAACATAATAATTCAAATAATTTTAAACGCGGGAAGATATTGCCTGAGAAAGCATTTGATTACTTATCATTTCATAAATTGGATTATTACTGATGTATTCGGGAACAATATATTTCATTTGTTTAACTACTTCTTCATCATTATTTATTTGTGCAAGTAATAAAAGACGGTTGATACTTTCAGAAATTTTATCATAATCATAATTAATAACTTTTGCAATTAATATTTTTTTATGATGTGTTGGTATAACTTCTTCTTGTTTATTTAATAATTCTTCAAATAATTTTTCGCCGGGTCTTAAACCAATAAATTGTATTTCGATATCTTTTCCCGGTTCCATTCCTGCAAGTTTGATCATTTTTTTTGCAAGGTCTAAAATGTTAACCGGCTCGCCCATATCAAATAAAAATACTTCGCCGCCGTTGCCCATTGTTGCGGCTTCTAACACTAAAGAACAAGCTTCGGGTATGGTCATAAAATAACGGATTACATCCGGATGTGTAACAGTAACCGGACCTCCGTTGGAAATTTGTTGTTGAAAGCGCGGAATAACAGAACCATTGGAGCCTAGCACATTTCCAAAGCGGGTTGTTATAAATTTTGTTCTTTTTTTTGAATTTATTTGATAAATAAAAGGCTCATTTTTATTTGAAGAATAAACTCTGTTGTGCAAAGAATGGCAATAAATTTCTGCAATTCTTTTTGAAGCGCCCATAATATTTGTTGGGTTAATTGCTTTATCGGTTGAAATAAGAAGAAAACGATCTACCTCGTATATCTCCGATAAATCTGAAAGAACTTTTGTGCCAAGCACATTATTACGAATAGCTTCTGAAGGATGATTTTCCATCAACGGCACATGTTTATACGCTGCCGCATGAAAAACAATATTTGGTTTATAAATATTAAATAATTGATCCATCGATTTTTCGTCTTTCACATCTCCCAAATAAATCTGCAAACAATTACCTAAATTAAATTTTTGCTGAAGTTCATATTCCAAATCGTACAAACCGGTTTCTATCTGATCGCAAACAATTAAAGAATATGGCCGCATTGCCGAAATTTGCCTTGCCAGCTCGCTTCCAATTGAACCGGCGGCGCCTGTAATTAATATGGTTTTATTGCGAAGCAAGTTCATTAAATTTCCATTTTGCAATTGAATAGTTGGCCTGTTTAAAAGTTCATCAATTTTTACTTCCTGCAACTGGCTAATGTTTAAATGACCTTGCATCCAGCTTCGCATGGGTGGAATATTCATTACTTTAATCTGCATTTCGAGACACTCATCTACCACTTTATTTTTTACAGCAATATCAAAATTTTGCCTGGCGAAAAAAAGAATCTTCAAATTAAAATTGCGTATTACTTCCCATAAATTTTTATAAGAATATATTTTAATATTATCAATACTTTTACCAATCAGTTTTTCATCATCTTCCAAAAAAGAAACTACTTTATATTTTCCGTTCGAGATTTGCTCGATAGTTTTCATCAGCAAAGAAGCGTTTAGGCCGGCACCAAATATTACAACGTGCGTAAGGTTATCTTCATTTATACTTGCGTTGTATAAAGTTTTTACGAGCACACGATAACCGAATATTAAAAAAGCAGCAATAAAAAAATAAATGAATAGGGCAGAAGTGGCAATGAACGGAGTTATTTTAAAAATTACTAAAAAAACATTAAGCATTAACATGCTGAGAAATGAACAAAAAACAGCAGAGATAGTTCTTATGGCTTCATGAAACCCTGAAAATCGTATGATGCCTGCATACGTTTTTAAAATAGAAAAATAAAATGCATTTAAAATTATTGTAACCAAAATATCATCCCATAATTTATTGAAACCGACGGATACAAAATGAAAATCATACAAAAGATAATTGGCATAAACAATTGAAAAAATACAAATTAAAAGATCTAATAAAAAAATCACCCATTTTGGAGCGATGTGCTTGCGCAATAAAAAATTTCTAAATTCTTTCAAGATTTATTGGATTTAAAAGTTTTCATTTTTATTAATATGGAAACAGTGTTTTAAAGATAATAAAAAAATATTCACTTATTGTATTATTACTTATATAACGATTATTTAATTTTATTTTAAGTGGTAATATTTTCGTAATGTAATATATTTCAGGATCATCAGCCCTTGCCAAAAATTCACTTTCATTTTTAAACTCGATGGATGCGTAATCTGTAATGCCCGGTTTTACAAATAAAATTTTTTTCTGTTCTTCTGTATAAAGTTCAACATATTTTCTTAATTCGGGACGCGGGCCAACGATACTCATATTTCCTTTTAATACATTCCAAAATTGCGGCAGTTCATCTAATTTATATTTGCGCAAAAAAAAACCGATTTTTGTAATTCGCTTATCTTTTGTTCCTATCGTTAAAGAGCTTTGCTGCTGTGCATTTACGTGCATCGTTCTAAACTTGTATAAAATAAAATCTTTATTATTTTTTCCTACTCTTTTCTGTGAAAAAATTACAGGTCCTTTTGAAGTTAATTTTATGCAAACAGCAATTATCATTAAGAAAGGAAGCAAAACAATAAGAGCAAAAAAAGAGATAACTACATCAAACAATCTTTTACTTTTCATTTAAAAATGAGTTTACCGATTGTATTACTGCGTCTGCAATTAATTTACAATTTTCATTGTTTAATTGCGGGTAAATTGGCAGGCTAATTTCATTTGCAAATTGATGGTACGATTGAGGATAATCTCCAATTAAATAACCTTTTTCTTTGAACAAACTAAGCATGGGCAAAGGCACAAAATGTACATTTACAGAAACATTTTTTGAGATGATAAGTTCGATAATTTTATCGCGCTGCGTTTCTGCAATTCCTTTTATGCGCAACGGATAAATATGATAAGAAGATTCGCATTCTTTTTTATGAAAAGGCGGACAAATTGCCCAATCATATTTTGAAAACGTTTCATCATAAAAATCAAAAACCCTTTTGCGTTCAACCAGTAAATTATTTTTATATTTTTTTATTTGTGCCAAAGCAATTGCAGCCAGCACATCAGGTAAATTAATTTTAAAACCAGCATATACAATATCGTACTTCCAGCCACCAGTAAGGGTTTTAGCCAACGCATCTTTTGTTTGACCGTTCAAGCTCCATAAGCGAAGTGTTGCACAAATTTCTGCATTATCAAAAGGCTGCGGCATGTTTAAGCAGATCATTCCTCCTTCTGCTGTTGTAATATTTTTTACTGCGTGAAAAGAAAAAACAGTAATATCGGCTAACACGCCGCTCGGTTTATTTTTATAAACAGCGCCCAACGAATGTGCTGCATCAGCCATCAGTAATATCCTGTTTAATTGTTGTTGATTTTCGTTTTCGGCTACAAATTTTTCTTTTATTTTTTCAGCATTTATCAATGCATTTATTGAGTCATAATCGCAAGGCCAGCCGCCGAAATCAACTGTAATAATTGCCTTTGTTTTTAAAGTAATTACATCTTCAATTTTTTGTACATTAATATTAAAATCTTCGCAAACATCTACCATTATTGGTGTTGCGCCAACATGCATTACAGCCAGCGCCGTTGCACAATAAGTGTAGGCAGCAATAATAACTTCGTCACCTTTTTTTACTCCCCACCAATGTAAAACCAGCATCATAGCCGATGTTGCAGAATTCACGCCCAGCGCAGCTTCCGCGTTACAAAAAGAAATTATTTCCTGCTCTAACAATCTTACTTTTGGGCCGGTTGTAATCCATCCGCTTTCAAGTGTATCCATCACTTCGCGCTTAACATCATCATCAATATAAGGAGGCGAAAAAGGGATTTTCATTTTTAAATTTTTGTACTAAGCTTAGTGCTGCTATTAAGCTTTTGTTGCGTCGCACACTGCAACGTTCTGTTCGCTGTTCAACAGTTAAAAATTACGATCAGCAGCAGCATAAATTTTTTCAATTATCTCAACTGTTTTTAAACCATCATAAGCATTTGCAGTAATTGATGCACCGTTATTTATTACATCAACAACATTTGCATAAACTTTATCATGATTGCTCATGCTGCCTTTATAAAAACCATAATCATTTGCAGTTTTATCATCATTTTCCTGCAAAGAAATTGTATAATTATCTATACAATGATATTGAATTGTATTTAAATATTGCCCGCCAATTTTCACAGTTCCCTTTTCACCGAAAATAGTAAGCGAACCTTCCATATTTTCGCGATAACTATTTACCGTGTAATTTAATGTGCCCAAAATATTATCCGATAATTGCAATATCACCACACCGGTATCTTCAAATTCAATAATATTTTTATGTGCCTGGTTTGCAAAAAACGAATGCACGTTTTCAACATTACCTAAATACCATTGAAGAATATCAATAAAATGGCTGAATTGTGTGAACAAAGTTCCGCCATCCATTTGTTTTTTACCATGCCAATTATTTTTATAATAATCTGCATTCCTGTTCCAAAAACAACTTAATTGAAAGCTATAAATTTTACCAAGTGCATTAATTTGCAATGCTTTTTTCACCGCAGCAACAGCAGTATTAAATCTGTTTTGCTTTACAATAAACAGATGTTTTTTATTTTGTTCGCTTGCTTCAATCATTTTTTTTGCGTCTGAAGAATGAATAGCCATGGGCTTTTCGCAAAGTACATGGTAATTTTTATTTAAAGCTTGTATCGTATGCTTTGCGTGCAAACCATTTGGTGTGCAAACTGCAATAACATCAATTAATGTTTCAGTTTCTAAAAGCTTTTCGTAACAAGTATAAAATTTTGTTTGATATGTTTGTGCGAATGCTTTACCTGCAGCTTCATCAACATCGCAAACGGCAATTAATTCGCCAATTTTTTTTATTTCTTCTGCATGACGATGCGCGATTCGTCCGCAGCCAATAATTGCGAAATTTATTTTTCTGCTCATTAAATTGTTTAATAGAATTGTTGCAGATGAAAGGATTGCGACGCAACGAAGATGCTATGAAAAACTAAAGCTGGTATCAAGAAAAAATTAATTGTTTAATTCATTCAAAACTTTTTTCCATTTTTCGAGAATTACCGGTTCATCATATTTGCGCGAATAGTTGTAAGCATTACAAATAATTTTTTGCGCCAATCGCAAATCTTGCAATAGGTTTTCTATTTGTTTTGCCATTGCTTCATCATCGTCAAACTCAACCAGCAAGCCGGTTTCACCGTGTTTAATTAAAAAAGGAATACCGCCGGTATTTACAGAAACAACCGGCAAACCAAGCGCCATAAATTCAATCAGCGAAACGGGGGCATTATCAATTTTATTTGTGCAAATGTAAATATCGCAGTCTTTTGCATACTGCAATTTTTCTTTCATATTTATATATCCCGGAAAAATAATTTTATCAGTAATTGAGTATTGCTTTGCCATTTGTTTTATTTGATTTTGCATTCCAAGATCTGCGCCAGCCATTACCATTTTAAAATCAGGATATTTTTTTGCGAGCTGCACAGCTACTCGTACAGCCATTTGCGGATTATATACATCTTCGAAAGCCCGCATCCAGAGCAGCTTTGGCGTTATTTTACTTTTTTTTTGAAATGGATATTTATTAAGATTAATTACGTTTTCAATTAAAATTGTTGCGAGATTATATTTTTTTAAATACTCAAAAAAATATCCCGAAGGGCAAACAATAATATCGGCTCGTTTTAAAGCATTTAAAAAACGCCGTGGATTTATATCCATTTGTTGTGGTATTGAACCTCCATGAACAATTAATATAATTTTTTTATGCAAACTTTTTAGTATGGTTACCATTAATTTTTGCCATAAAAAACTTGGCGTTGTGCCAAATAAAGGAACAAGCGCAATAGCAAAATCGTTTTTATGTTTTAAGATGGCTGAAATATTATCAATTAAGCGAGAAAGCCTGCGCGATTTGTGAGAACTTGTAATAACGGAAATATTATTTCGATGAAACATTTCTGCAAGCCTGTCGCTGGAGGTTCTGATGTTTTTATTTGGATTAGCAGGATCAATAAATAAACCGAGTATTAATATTTTTTTGTTTTTTGATTTCATTGCAAAATTTTATACATATTTATTGTGTTTTTATTTGCAATATCAATAAGCCATCCGGTTTTTTTATATGCATTAATTGCTCTTGTATTCTTACGTTTTACACTTAATGTAATTTTATTAATATTTCTTAAATTAGCTTCGTTCTCAAAGTTTTTTATAAGTAATTCAAAAACACCTTTTCCTCTATAATCAGGATGCACCGCTATTACAACAAGACCTAACTTTTTTTCAAGCGGAGTTGATGAAAAAGATTTTGTATTATTTTTTTTATGAAATAATTTTTTAAAAATATTTTTTACTATAAGCGGATAAAAAGGAATAAGTTCTTTATGAAAAAGAAGTAACGGATTTTTTATTATGCCTTTTGCAGCTTCACCCATAGCATATTGCATCATGCCGCTGGTGGAACCGTCACCAATATATTGAGAAATAAAACCACCACAATAACCTGCAATTTTATTATCATCTTCAACATGAAATAAAAATTTATTTGGTGCAGATAAAAACCACTCAAAAGATTTTGCAATATAATGCACGCCTAATTTTGTTGAGAAAGAATTTGCAAAAGATTGTTGATGGCATTTGGCGATGTTTGCAATATCACAAGGCAAGCTCATTTTGAGCAGATACATTTATTTTCTTTTTAATTTTTATAAGAGACGGCGTTGCCACGGCAAATAAAAGCAATAAGGGTTGAAGCGAAATTTTTAATCCGTTGTGAATAGTTATGAGTATAAAAAAAAACGCAAAATATAGTGCATACTCACGCTGTATTTTTTTTCTCTTTAATATCCCAAAAATCAGGCTTACAAAAAATCCCCAGTAAGTAATAATGCCCGCCAAACCGTGTTCTGCAGCGGCTCGTATAAATTCGTTGTGTGCGCCTGATTCTGTATCGTATAAATGTTGATTTGTAATTTCCAAATTAAAATTACCTGTGCCTACGCCGGTTAAAGGTTGGGTTATAAATAAATTATATCCCGCTTTTAAAAGTTCATCTCTTCCTGAGGTACCTTGTTCGGCGTATCGTTCTTCTATCAATCCGTTTGTTGATACTGTAACATAATAATATACTGCTATTGCAACGGGGATTAATAAAAAAAGTAAAAAATAATTTTTCACTTTTCGCCGGTTAAAAAATAAGTAGATCGTTATCATTATTCCTAAAAAATATAATCCGCCTCTTGAAAAACTGAGTAACATTACAGCAGAACTTATCGCTAACAAAAGTAAGTTCAAGACTAAATCTTTTCTTTCTTCATCACTCATTACAGAAAGAAAAAACACAAAGCATGAAAATCCTAAATAACCGCTTATCTGCACGGGCGCTAATCCATTTGTTGATTCTGAATTGGATGTTAAGCCATAATCAATATGCCCTGTGAAATGCGCTGCCAGCACTATGCCGCATAAATAAATACTTGCAAATTTCAAATGGTCTAAAAATTTATTTATAAGTGCGGGCACAAGAAAATTAAAAGAAGCCCATGTAACAATAACTGTAACTGCCAAAGTATTAACAACAAGTCCGCGCGCATACACATAATCTATTGCTCTTGCAGAATCTACTATTTCGATAACAGCAAAAAATATAATAAATATAAATGCAAGCGAATGTAGTTTTGCTTTGTTGCCTTGCCTTAAAATGAGAAATAAAAAAACAGCAATTAATAAGTATTGTGCAAAAAGATATGGGATAAAATGAATATTACCTCTTACATAAATTTCTGAATAAACAATATAAGGCAGCAGCGAAAATACTTTGGCAATATTACCCTGAAGTGCATATAGCAAACATGCGGCCGCAGCTACTATATAAAGTATTCCAACAAAACTATCAGGCACATAACTTAAGCCAATTGCCAATCCGATAAGAAAAGCGAGCGAATATCCGGTGATGGAATTATTTGTAAGCTGAACTATTTTTTTATTATTCAAAATAACGGTTTATAATTTCAGCGTAATCATTTGCCCAATTTTCTAACGTTTGTGAACGCGAAAATATTCTGCCATTTGTTATCATTTGCGGCAACAGATTTTTTTGTGCATTAATTTGTTTAATAAGTTGTACAAGATTTATTTTATTATTTGCATAAAAAAGAAAACCTCGTTCATTATTACCTGTCATTTCTTTTGCTAAACCAACATTATTTAGTAAAGGTATTACACCATGAAAAAAACCTTCAACAGGTACTTTGCCAAAGCCTTCGGCTAAAGGAGCTTGCACTAAAAAATCTGCTTTGCGATATAAAGCTCTCAATTCAATATGTGTTTTTTTTCCAATAAGAAATACTTGATTTGTTAATTGATTTTTTTCGATGAATTGCTGATATGTATTTTTTAAAACTCCATCACCAACAATGTATAATTGAAATGGAAATTGTTCTTCGTGCAAAATTTTAAAAGCATCTAAAATATATTGCTGATTTTTATTAGCAACTAAAGAACCTACTGTGATAAATGTTGGAATAAATTTTTGATGTGTAATTAACCTGTTTATTTTATTTTCAATTGATTTAGTTTCTTCTTCCCACTCCTGCAAAGTGTAGGATGGACTTATGCTTTTAAAAAAGTTTTCTTTCCGAAGTTTTTCCATTGTATAAATAAAAACCGGGCCTCTGAAAATTTTTTTTAATAACCATTTTTGAAAACGATAAGTTGCAGGTTCAGTTTTATAATTTTTCCATGTGCCGGTATAAGTTGCAAAAGTTTTTGCTTTTTTAAAATAGAAATAAAAAAAACCCGGAATATTTATATTGTTAGGAAATCTTTGATAAATAATATCTGCAAATTTATTCGCTTTTTTAAAAGCTTTTAACCAAACGGGAATAATTTTTATTAATTGAATTTTGCTTAGAACCGTTGCTCCGCCTACGTTTGGTAAAGAAATGAATTGAATTTGAGGATGTGAATAAACACTGATTATTTTGTTATTTGAATATGGAACAAAAGGGCAACAAATTAAAGTTTGTTGAAATTTATTTGCTAGCGCTTCCATCTGTCGTTTGAAAATATGATTTTCTGTTGCCGGTTTTCCGTTCTCATCAAACACATGAATGCAATCACTTATTATTGCAAGATTTTTGAATTTCATTTCAAAAAAATAAAAAGTAAATTAATTTCAGAGTGCTGCACAAAGTACAAATAGTACAAGAGTGCGACGCAACGAAGCTGCCATAAAAAATTATGGCTGGTAACAAAAAAATATTTAAAAATAAAAAATCATTTAATTTAATAAAACTATTCCTTTATCATTTGCCTGCATTTTTTTTGCCATTTTATTTGCTCTGTAAAATTGAATAAAAAGTAACGGCGATTTTATAACCGTTAAAATGACACTTAAAAAGAGCATGCTGCTACTGCGTTTAAATTTATATGGAATATTTGATAGCATGATGCCAATAAACAGTGCATTTTTGCAAAGCTGCGGCGGCAAATATTTTTTATACAAATAAATAACGCTGGGCAAAGGCTTTGGCGCAAACCATTTTCGCGGGCGGAAACCATCCCAACTGCCCATTTCGCGAAGACCGCCGCTGCTGACTTTTAAATGTATGCGCGACGCTTTATAATTTGAGATACTTTTTACTCCGTTTTTGTAGGCGCGAAAACTAAATTCGCCATCGCCCATACGCTGACCATTGAACTGCTCATCGAACAAACCGATTTGCTGAAAAACTTTTCTTTTAACCAAAGCATTGCCCGAATCGAACTGACTTGCCCAACGGAAATATTTGTAACTCTCAGAAACTTTTTGTCCGGAAACCGCCAATGAAACTCCGGCGGAAATATCAGCCTGAAAAAAATCTATGCATTTTAAATGCTCTGAAACCCAGTCTGGCTGCACTCTTGAGTCATCGTCAAAAAACAACAGATAATTTGCATTGGTTAATTTAATGGCATTATTTCTTGCCGTCCATAATAATTTTTCTTGTTGCCTGATGAGGTTTATGTTTAGTTGAAACTGCGCATAAAAATCGTTATTAAATTCGTCTGACTGATCTACAATTATCACTTCAAAATTTTTATATGTTTGTTTTTCGAGATTAAGCAACACATCTTTTAAATATTTATAGCGATTAAGTGTGGGAATAATTATTGCAACCAAAGGCAACGATTTTAATAAGGCGGATTGAAAATTTTCATATTCAGAATACGTAATTGGCTCATTAAAAACATTTATTTTTTGTACATTTTTTGTTTTAAAATAATAATAAATTTCTTTGAAGGGATTTTTGAAAGTGAAGATGCGCATGAGCAAAGCAAAGCTTGTCCATGCTGTGCCCCAGTATTTTCTTATAAACACATATTCGTCTTGCAAAGTTGGTTGTGGCATTTGTTGCAATGCAGCTATTTCTTGCTGTGTTGATTGCAATAAAACACCTTTATTTAATAATCTGTAACCTGCATCTGCTAATTGTGCACTTTTCGTTTTATAAAAATTATCCATTAATTCATGCGGGCAATTTTTTTCTGTAACATAGCAGGAAGCAAATTCTTTTGCGCAGGGAATAATGTTAAATTGCCAGGCGGGTTGTGTATATCGGATAAATTTAAAAATCATTGATTACCCAAAAAGCAAAATATACTTTGACCTTTAATTGCAATCTCAAAATTGTATTTTGAAATTGCGCTGAAAAATGATTGGGAACAACCTTTGCGCATTCTATCGTGCAGCTCTATAATAATAAGTTTTGTGCGCGGTAACCAATAATCATAATTGCTTTCGAATAATTCTTTTTCAGAACCTTCAATATCTATTTTTAGAATGTCAATTGTATCAATATTATTTTGAAGCAATATATCTTTTATTGAAATTGATGTTATTGCATTTGTATTATTTTCTTCTGATTCGTATACCATAAAACCTAAACTTCCCGAGCCATTATCTTCAATTTTTAATCGTGCAGATTTATTCCAAATTCCGTTATTATAAAGAATTGTGTTGTTGTAATTGTTTAAATTTTTTGATAAAATTTCAAAATTTTCTTTCTCCGGTTCTACTGCAATTATTTTTGCTGATGGATATTTATTTTTGAAAAAAACGCTTGCCAGTCCTATGTTTGCGCCGCAATCAATGATTACTTTCGGTGTAAATTTTAAAGGGAAATCATAAGACTTTCCAAAAATAACTTCTATAAATATTGAATAATCTGAAGTGGTGGTTCGCAAATAAATTGGTTGCGCAAATTCTGTTGGGTAAAAAAAAGATACCAGTTTATTTTTTTTATTTTTTATACCGGCATATAACGATAAACCTTTTACTCCATATCTTTTATAAAGCCGCGTTATTTTATTTATTTTAATTATCACAATTGCTTAAATTAACGCAGAATAAACTGCTTCAAATTTTTTTATTTGTGCTTCAGCTGTGAACTGCTCCAGTACGCGCTTTCGCGCATTTTTACCTAACGAAATTCGTAGTGCTTTATCATTAAATAATTGCAATAAATTAGCTGCTAAAGTTTCATGATTATACACATTTGCCAGCATTCCGTTTATTTTATGTGCTATTACTTCTTTCATTCCGCCGCTGCGCGTAGCTATTACAGGCAACTCCATACTCATCGCTTCTAATGCAACATTTGCTATGCCTTCATACACACTTGGCAGAAAGAAAATATCAGATTGATTATATAATTCTATAATTTCTGATCTTGATTTTGTACCAACCAATTGAACCTGTTGTTGTAAATTCATTTGATTGATATGAAAAATTATTTCTTCTTTTTGATTGCCATCGCCCACAATTAACCACTGAAAATTTTGCTGTGTCTCTTTCAATTTTTTTATTGCGAGCAAACCTGATAAGTAACCTTTTTGAAATGTAAATCTGCCTACGCTTAAAATATTTATTGGATGATGTGTTATGTAAGGATGGCTGCGCTGAAATACAGCAGTATCAACAGCCGGATAATTTATAAAAATTTTTTGCGGTTGATTGCAATATGGCAAAATCGTTTGCTTCATATCATCGCTTACACAATGAATAGCATCCACTGCATTAAATAATTGTTTTGTTTTTTCTTTCCTTAATTCATCTGAAAGCAATTTTACTTTTTCTGCAGAGCCGCGGCAACTCACAATTTTTTTGCATTTTATTTTTTCAAGAGCATCAATATAATGTAAGCCAATACCGGAAAATTCAAAATGAATAATATCCGGTTTTTTTTTATTTACTTCATTAATAAAAAAGTTATTTAAAATAAACCTTGTTTTATTGCTGTGCATTTTTAGAAAAGCAATCCATAAAGCAGGATGGGAAAAAAAATATTTCGTAATTTTTTTGCGATTAATTTCAACAACATTTATTTTATAATTTGTATGGTTTATTTTATTCCATAACGGCTTATTAAAAAAACTGCAGAAAACAAATAATGCATGTTTTTTTGCAGCGAGCTGTAATACTTTATTGCTGATAAATGTTTCACTTATTGCGGGAAAATTATTTGTAACAATGGCTATTCTCACTGCAGCAACGATGAATTTCTGTGAAGTTGATGCCATTTTACCAACGCATACATTCCCCATATAAACCCGTTGGCATCTTTATGCTTATAAACCTGCGCGTCCAACATTTTTTTTAGCTGTGTTTTATTAAAAGCAATGGCAAGTTCATGCGGCATGTTTAATAAAGTATTATAAACATCTTTTTTAATTTCATTATTTATCCAATGTTCCATCGGTACTAAAAATCCTTGTTTCTTTTTTTCAACCCACTCCTTGGGAAAATAGTTTTTAAGAATTTTTTTTATGTTACTTTTTCCCTGATTACCAGCAATGCAATCAGTATAGCTCAATGCTGAAGCATAGTCCAGCACTGCATTTGAGAGATAGGGGACGCGCGCTTCAAGACTGTAATACATTGTAGCTCTATCCACCTTCAATAAAATTCTTTGCAGGTGTATATTCATTTCCAGCCATCGTATCATTTGCATTGCAGTGTTGTTTTCTGAAGGATCAATATAAGATTCAGGCAACCGGGTATAAAAATTATTTTGTTTTGAAGGATATTTATATACTTTTTTCATCCAATAATCTGTACCGTATAATTGCAGCGATTGCAAATAAAAAGAAGAAAGATCTTTGGCAATGAAATATCTTTTAGAAATATTTTTTTCAGAAGTTAATTTTTGCAAAAGCAACTTCCATTTTGGCTGATGAAAAAGTTGTACTTTTTTTGGAAAAAATATATTTCTTTCGTAACCCCAAAACAATTCATCAGGTCCGTCGCCACTCAATATAACGGTTACAAATTCTTTAGCCATTTTCGCAACAAGCAGGGTAGGGATAGAAGAAAAATCAGCAAATGGTTCTGTAAATGCTTTAAAATTATCATCAATCAATGCAAGAAAATCAGTTTCTGTAATGCTTCTAAAATGATGCTGCACACCAATTTTTTTTGCATATTCTTTTGCATAAAAACTTTCATCATATTCTGCATTTTCGTTGCCAATTGTAAAAGCCCGCACAGGTTGCAATTCATTCGCCCAAAGATTTATTAGCGGACTATCAACACCACCCGATAAAAATGTACCAACAGGAACATCGCTTACCATTTGTGATTGCACAGATGATTTAAAAATGCATTCGGGATTTTTACTGGTTGAGTCAGAATGAAATGAAGAAAAATCATAAAATTTTTTTATTTCAAATCCTGCTTCATTTATTATGATATAATGACCTTGCGGCACAGCAAGCGTATTGTTTATTACTGCATTGCCCGCAACCATATAACCATATTTTAAATAGTTTGTAATTGCGTTATAATTAATAGAATTATTCTTAATAAAACCGGCATTAATAATATGATCGTATTGAGAACTGTAAATTAAATAATCGTTGTTGTAGCCGATATATAAAGGCTTTATGCCTGCTCTGTCTCTGGCAAGAATTAATTCATTTTTACTGTTGTTATAAAAAGCAAATGCAAACATGCCATCAAATTCATCCAATATTTTTTGCAAGCCTAAATGAATTAGTGCATACAATAATACTTCTGTATCTGAATGAGATTTAAATTCAACGCCTTTGTTTTTTAAAACAGATAAATAATTATCGCTGTTATAAATTTCCCCATTAAAACTAAGCACATAATTTCCGCAAGCTGAAACCATTGGCTGATGACCGTTTGGAGAAATATCTCTTATAGAAAGCCGTACAAAAGCTGCTGAATAATTTTGTTGATTAGTCCAAAACCCTTTGTCATCAGGGCCGCGATGCTTCATTGTTACAATGCATTTTTCTAAGTAAGCATTAAAATGCTCCGTTTTATTTTTGAACGAATAAATGCCCGCGATGCCGCACATATTTAAAACGTTTCGGCTTTTTTTGTTCTTTTTATTCCCAACATTTTTTTGAATTTATACTTTATATGATACGGACTAAATGTATAAGGTATTACACCGATATACGGAATAATAATTCTTTTGCAATGATATTTATTCATCCGCTTTGCTTTTTTTTCCATCTTTTCAAAAGGCAGCATTACGGTGGTAAGTGTATTCCATTTTTCGCCGAGGCGCTCATGAATAATTTTTATTTCGTTATACGCAATGCCGATGGAATGCGTGCCATGATAATTATATTCTAATGGCAGCGGCGATATGCGCACATTAGGAATATGTTTGAAATAAGCTTCTCTGAAAGATGAGCAATCTGCCTTAATATGCATTTCTTCATGCTTAACAATCCAATCGTTCATTAAATTTTTTACAGCGTCGTTCATTTTATAAATCATTACGCCGAAATGGTATTCCGGAATTATTTTTTCATACTTTAATTTATAGGAAGAATTATAACGATTAAAAAATGAATAGCTGTGCAAAAAAGGAAACGGCATCAGAGACATATCAAAAAAATCAAGCACGTCAAACATTTCATCCACAGGCGTGCAAATAAATGTATCATTATCTAAATACACAGTTCTTTCAAAAGGTGTTTTAGCTACGCCGATTATTTTCGCTACAAAATCGCCTGGCATTGTTTCGTGCATAATGATATCGAAAAGATCATTTTCATAATTTGCATCATCTGTGATAATACACAAAGGATATTCTGTAAATCGTTTTAAAGAACGTGCAGATATTTCTGCTTCTATCACATATTTTTTTCCAATTGCGATATACAGATAGCCGCACTTATTCATTG
Source organism: Chitinophagaceae bacterium (assembly GCA_051004255.1). Taxonomy (GTDB): domain Bacteria; phylum Bacteroidota; class Bacteroidia; order Chitinophagales; family Chitinophagaceae; genus JBPCKN01. Next base: position 42,449 of record JBPCKN010000019.1, read on the forward strand.
CAAATTCAATGTTTTATTTTGTCGGAAAAATGATTGCATTTTGCAACAAAATCAATAATCTTCTTCAATAATATTTGCTCCATTTTTTACAATTGTATCTGAAGCAATATTTTTATATATGACACAGTTTGCACCAATGATAACATTATCGCCAACCGCTACATTTTTTAAAATTGTTACATTAGAACCAATCCAGCAATTATTTCCAATTTTTATTTCGCCGTAACAATATCCTTGTTGTGCGATGGGAAAAGATTTGTTTTTGTAATTATGATTATGATCGTAAATTTTTACGTTCTCGCCAAATAAGCAATTATCTCCAATAAAAATTTTATAATGACAATTGATAGAGATATAACTATTAAAAAAAACATTGTTTCCGATTGTTAATTGAGCGCCTTCTCTAATGCATATTAAACCGTATCTTTTAAAAGAAATTTTCTTCCCGAAATAAACTGAATAATTATTTGCCACAATTTCAAACTCGAATTTCTTTCCAAAAAAAACATCATTTAATTGTATATTTTTTCCATAAACTAATTTCAAATAAAATTTGTAAAAAAAATTTTTCAGCGTTCTGATTCTTTTATTAAGCCTTACAATTAACACCTAATTTTCAATGCAATTTTATCAGGAAATTTATTTTCAAATATTTCAATGGCTTCAAAACAAGTTTGCCTGCATTTTTCAGCAACAATTTTCACCGTATAATTATTCATCACTTTATTAAATCCGTTTTCACCCATCGCAGTTCTCATGTAGTTATTTTGGGCAAGTTTTAAAATTTGTTTAGCAAGATCTGCAGAATCACCGGGCATAAAAAGTAAACCATCAGTATCTTCAGTAATAACAGACGCTACAGCGCCAATCTTTGCGCCGATAACAGGTTTTTTACAAGCCCACGCTTCTAAAAATACCATTCCGAAAGATTCGTTAACGGAAGGTAGAATCAGCATATCCATTGCGTTACAGAAATTAATTTTTTCATCTTCACAAATATTTTCAAGAAAATGAATTTTGTTTTTTAAATCCGCCGGAAAGTTTGCTATTATTTGTTTTAATTCATTCGAGTAAGCGCTTGCTGTTCCGGCAATTACTATTTTTATTTTTTTAAATTTATCATAAACCAGGCGGGCAGCCTGCAACAGCAAATCAATGCTTTTAAAGATTTCAATTCTTCCCAAATAAGCAATCAATAATTCATCATCTTTAACATTCAAAAATTTTCTGCAGTAACCAGAATCGCCTCGTGAAAATTTTTCTACATCTATACTAATACCTACAGTTTTAATTTTTTCCGGATTAACACCTAATGCAATTAATCTTTGTTTTTCATATTTAGTATTCGCCCAATAAACATCAGATCTTTTTATAGCGTTTAAAACTTTTTGCGAAACTGAACTATGTTTTGAATCGTAATTAAAATGAATTGCTCCTTGAAAAATAAATGGCTTAGGGTTTTTTTGTTTCAATCTCGTTAATGGATATAACATGTACAAAAAACTGGCAGATGATGCAATAATAACCTCTGCATCGGATTTATAAATAGCTCTTTTTAAGGATGAAGACCATGGACCTACTAATTTTTCGGTAATAAATAAATTACGTTTTTTAAAACAGCGCATCAACACTTTATTAATAAACCGAAATATTTTTTTATGAATGCGTGTGAAAGAAAATCTGTAAACTTTTACTTTATTAATAACTTCAAATGAAGGAATAATTTTTTTAAAAATAGGTTTGTCAGGACCATAAAAAGAATTAGTAGTAAATACGCTTACATCATCATCATAATCATTAGCAAGCTTCTCTGCAACTTTTTGAAAGAGGATTTGTGTGCCGCCAATGGATGGATAATAATTAAAAACAACAAACAAGATTTTCATTCAATTAATAAGAGAAAAATTAAACTGTTGAGTATTCGTTTTTAAAATTTTCAATCGTTTTTAAATAAGCGTTTTTATATTTTTCAGTGATAGTTTTCCAGTTGTATTCGCTGGTTGCTTTTTTATAACCGTTGTTGCCGAATTCTTCACGCAACATTTTATTTTGTATTAAAAGATTTAATTTTTCCGCAAGGCTTTTTACATTATCCGTCTCAAATAAAAATCCATTTTTATTGTTATCAATCAACGAAGCGATTGCTCCCAAATCTGCCCCTATCACGGGTTTACGGCACGCCCACGCTTCTAAAAAAACTACTCCGAAAGATTCGCCTTGCGATGCTAAAACAAAAATGTCGAGGGCATTAAAAATTAAGGGTTTATTGCTTTCGTCAAAATCTTCAAGTACAATAACAGGCAAATTTTTTGCAAAAATTATTTTTTTTATTTTAAGAACATCTTCGGTTGTTGTGCCCGCAAGTAATAATTTTATTGCTTTATTATTCTCATATAATTTTTCAAATGCTTCAGTTAATAAAAAAATTCCTTTGCCTTTCGATAACCTGCCGACATGAGCAATAAGAATTTCATCATCTCCAACATTATATTTATGTCTTAAAAAAAAATATTCTTTTTTTATGCAATTAAATTCTTGCGGTTCAATACCAATTCCAATAGTTGCAATTTTATGCGGAGAAACGCCAAGCGCGATTAATTTCTTTTCTTCAAAAGTTGTATTAGCTACATACAAATCGCACGCTTTTGCGCGGTTAATAAAAACAGAATTTAAATCAGCTTTTTTTTTAAAATGAATTGCGCCATACAAAATAAACGGCTTTGCATTTTTTGTTTTAAAACGCCACAACGGATAATCAGCAAACATATAAGATGCAGTGGTGACCATTATTACATGAGCGGAAGTTTTTTTCATTTCGTTATTAATTGCAGGAGAATTTAATTGCCATCTGTGTTTTAAAAGAAAATGCGGTAGGCTTTTCTTTCTCACTTTGGCTGAAACTTTATTGAAAAAATTGAGCAGCGGATACTGCCATCGTATAAAAGGCAGCCTTTTTATTTTTACATCATTGATGATTTCTGAAGTTGGTTTTATTTTTTTATAGATTTTTAATTCTGGGCCATAAAGCGAATCTGTTGTAATTACTTCAACTTCATCGTTATAATATTTTGCAAGGTTTTCTGAAAGATGTTTCATAACATATTGCGGTCCACCTTTTGCCGGATAATAGTTGCTACACACGTGAAGAATTTTCATGAAAAAAATTTTTTGAGCTTCTGCGATACGCGCCACGCCGCCATTCCATTAGTATAAGTAATAATTTCTTCAACACATTGGCGGCAATTTTTAGTAAACATTTCAGGATTTAATAATGCCATATTCACCAATTGAATAAGTTGTTTTTTAGAATCTGCAAGATGCACAGCGCCTGAATGAATAACCTGTAAATAATGTTCCTGGTAATACATATTGCGCAATAATTTTTTTGACGATGGGTTTACATCATCGTATGCAGGACCAATTTGCGGCTTGTTAAAAACGCTGCCATCAACCGCCATTGTTGAGCAAAGATTTATGTGAACATCGGTGTATTGCAAAGTAGATATTAATTTTTTTATGTCTTCTTCACGCACATTTGCATAGTCCAGTTTTTCTTTGCCGTTTGGCGCACTATCGAAAAAAATAAAAGATGATTCACCAACATACTTTTTCCATCTTTCTAATTTATCCAAAGGATGGCATCGAAATAAAATAACAGAATCTTCTATCAAATTTTTTTCAAGTGCCTCCAATAAATGTTTTAAATATTGAGGTTCATTTGGAAACAAACTAACTGGTCCTCCGCCATACAAAATAATTTTTTTCTGCGCAGGGAGATTTAACAGTTTTAACCATTCTTCTTTTGTTTGTACAAAATTTTTTTTAAAATGAAAATCCATTTGTGGCGCCCCGGCAATTGTAATTTTATCTGCAAGCGTGGGATTAATTCGTTGCAATTCGGATTTATTGTTTTTATTCCAAACAAAATAGTGGTCGAAGAATAGCGCAGGCCAGCCTCGCTTTGTAATGTTATCAAACGAGTGAATAGAAGCAATTATCGGCAAATATTTTTCTTTGCAAATTCTTGCAAGCAGCTCCACTTCGTGATAGAACGGAGTTACGGTAAACAATCCATCGGCATTTAAATCTGTAATAAATTTTTCATAGATTGAATAAGAAGGTTGTTGTTTGATTATTTTTTTTTCTTCTTCGATAAGCGTTTTAATTAACGGTGGGTTGAATGAAAATAAAACATGCTGAAAACTACGTTTCAAATTATTCTTAATTCTTTTTTTTAAAGAAAGATATTGACTGAGAAATTTTCTCTGTATTTCGGTGCCCGGCGTTTTCAGAATTTTATATTGATACCAAACATTAATTTTTGAGCGAACAGAAATATACCGGTTACTCACTTTATATTCCGGAATGAAATAAGTTTCAAAATTTTTGCTTTTTAATTCGTTGATTAAATCTTCCTGGCTCCATAAAAAAATAAATATTGGTTCACAAAATTCGCGCATATTTTCTGCGATGCCGCTTCGAATAAGATGTGTAACAGAACCCTGGCCAACAATGGGAATTAAAATTCTTTTCAAATTTTTATAAATCGCTCTTTAAAATAATTGAAGAATAATTTTATAAATCATTATCGCTAAAATAAAAAGGCAGGCTTGCAATCGCAAATTTAATAAACGTTAAATCGCCTGTTTTAAAAAATGCTTTTAAAGCAAACAAACTGTTTCGTTTAAATTTTAATGCATAAAAATTTTTGATACAAAACAATAACCGCTCGGTATAAATTTTTTTATATTGAATTCTTTCATCGAAGTTGGTGAGATAAACAAAAAAAACGTTGTGAAAATATTTTATTTTTGACGAACTGTTAATGAGTGATTTTGCGTGAACCCTATATTTTACAAGCCCTTGAGGCATAAAAAAGAACTTGCAAACCTTTGATGCGCGCAAATAAAAATCATGATCTTCATAAAAAATTTTTTCATTAAAACATTTCAATTTATCTAAAACTTCTTTTTTAAAAATGATGCTTGCGGCAGTAATAAAAGGTTTTTTAATCATGTGTTGATAAACATCGCCGCTAAAAACCGGATGACCTCTTTTGTCTATTAATCCAACTTCATCAATCAAATTGCTATTTTCATCAATGCGAAACATGTCGCCGTAAATCACTCCGTAATCAGAGGGCAGTTCGAAAAATTTTTGCATAATAATTTCAATCGTATCCGGCAATAAAACATCATCGCAGCCAATCAATTTAACATACTCGCCCTTAATGCAAGGTATCGTTGAATTATAATTTTGATTTACGCCTCTGTTTTTTGAATGATTTAAAAAAATTGCTGAAGAATAATTTTGCGCAATCCACTCCGCAATAATTTTTTTTGTGTTATCTGTTGACCCATCGTCGGAAATAATCAATTGAATATTCGGATAAGTTTGCGCCTTTATGCTATTTAAAGTTTCTTCAACATATCGTTCCTGGTTATAAGAAATAGCAACAACGGAAACTAAGGGTAACTGTATAAAAGTTTTGTTCAACGAATAAGAATTATTTTGATGCCAATTTTTTTTTGATTATACCATATAAATTTTTGAAGTAATCAACTGCTAATTTTTCTCGTGCAGGTTTTTTATCAAGCAAAAAAAATAATGAAGTATACCAACGAATTATTGTTAAAATATTTGATGAATCACCAAAAAATAAACTCATATTTTTTCTAAATCTTTTCCAGCCGTCTTCATAAACCTGCGAGTTTACTTTATAATTATTCACTATTAACGGCAATTTATTTTTCCATTTTTTATGAATTTCAATAATTGCTTTCATCCATTGCGCATCCATTTTTCCACCCGAAAAATGTTCAATCAAAATATCATAAACAACAACAATTTTTTTTGATTGAAATATTTGCAGCGAAAAATCTAAGTCGTATCCATGAAAATTTTTAAGAAGAAGTTCATCAAATTTATTTTGCTGCCAAATATTTTTTTTTGTGCACATGAAAACGCCATCAATTGAAATTACCTGCGATTGCGTTTCGTTTAATGAATTTACAAAAAGATGTTTTACTTTTTCAAAAGAATTATTTGAGTGATGAATAATGTTCATGCGCTTGTGTTCCTGCCACCCATTTTCTGATTGCCACCAACCCGAAGCCATCTTTGTTTTGTACACTCCGCCCGCAACGCCAATTAAACCAATGTTTTTATCGGCATTAAAATGGTCAATAATTTTTGTGCCCCAATTATCTGATTTAAAAAAAATATCTTCGTGAACAAAACACAAAATTTTAAATGCCGCATTTGCTGCTCCTTCATTGTAAGCCTTGCAAATTGAATACGAATTTTCAGCATTATCAATGCGAATAATTTCATAAGCCGCGCCAATTGTTTGCTGAATGTTTTGTGATAGAGAATTAAAAGCAGTTACATTTTTTGAGCATACAATAATTGAAATCATTTTTTATTAAGCAAAATTTTGTGTTCTGATTTTAATTCGAATTGCTTTGCCAATTTGATGATGAATAATTTGAATGATATTTTTAAATATCCTTTTTTATAAAGATAAAAAACCATCTTCCAGAAATACCTGGAGTTTTGTGCTGCAAGCGATTTTAAATACTGATTTATTTTTTGTATTAAAACTAATTTTACTTTTTTATCGCTGATAAATTTTAATGCTTCTGAATTTGAAAGTATGCGATCATGAAAATATCTTTCGTAGTTATTTTTTTTCGCTTCTGTAAAAACCGGCGACGCATTTTCATCTGTTTTAATTCTGTAAATAATGCATGGATAATTGCAGAACTTTATTTTAAAACGCGCTAAAAGACGTACAAAAAAATTGTAATCTTCAATTAAAACTCTTTCATCGTACATGCCTACTTTTTTGTAAACATTTCTATTTATCAATGCAGTGGGTGCAACAAAACGAAAATTCGCGTTTACATAATCGTACAAAACATTGCCTTCAAAAACTTTTTCATATTTTTTAAATAGCGGAAAATCGATTATCGCCGATTGCTCATTCATAAATTTTGGATAAGCATAACACATTCCGTAATCTTCGCCCGCAGTTTCAAGAATGGCAACCTGTTTTTCAATTCGCTCTGGCAACATAATATCATCCGTTGCAAATAAAGTAATATATTTTCCTTTTGATAATCGTACAATTTCGTTTGATGTTTTTGTGATGCCTTCATTTTTTGAATGCTGGATATAAATACAGTTGATATTATTTTGTTCTATCCATCGCTCGGTTTTTTGTGGACAATTATCGGCAGAAAAATCGTCGATAATTATTAACTCAATATTTTTATAAGTTTGCGAAAGTACCGAATTCAGTGCATCTTCGATGTATTGAGAATAGTTATACGATGAAATGCCAACAGTTACCAGCGGAAGATTTTGTTGCAAAAATTGATTACGAAAATTGAAATTATTTTCCACTTTTGTGTTTCGCTTTTAAAAGCCACCACAAGCCGTATTTGATGGGTTTGTTTTGGATGGCCTTTATTTTCGATTCTAAAAATTGCTTTTCTTTATAAAGAGAAATTGGATTAACAAAATATTCTTCATAAAGCTGATGATGTTTTAAGTAAATATATTGTTGAAGCTTATCGTTTTTAAATGCATCTATTTTTTTTGTACGTGAAGTATTTTTTATTCGCCAATAAAAGGTTATATTTTCAAGTAAAAGAACTTTAGAATTATTTTTCAATAGATTTATCCAAAACTCCCAGTCTTCAATGCCATCGCGCATTCGCTCATCATACCCGCCAATATTTTTCCAATCCTTCTTTCGGTACAATCCACTGCAATGAATAATGTTTGCAAAAAGTAATTTTTGAAAATCATATTTAGGCAGCGGCCATTTTTCATTTATCAAACCAAATTTTTCTGCGGTACCGTAAACTATAGTTGCATCAGGAAAATTTATCATTGCTTTTACACATTCTTCTAAATAATTTGAGGATATTAAATCATCACCATCGAGTGGTAAAATAAATTCTCCTGAAGATTTTTTTATACCAAAATTTCTTGCAACAGAAGGTCCGCCATTTTCTGTATCAAAAAAAATAAAACGTTTATCAATCTCGATAAATTTTTCTGCAATCTCTTTTACATTATCTGGCGAGCCATCACTGATAATTATGCATTCCCAATTTTGATATGTTTGCTTTTTTATTGATTCCAAAGTTTCGGCTAAATATTCTGCCTGGTTATAACATGGCGTTATAATTGAAACCAACGCCCCGTCTGCGTTTTCACTATTCATTCACTGCTTTTAAAATTTGCTCGAGATATTGATAGCCGAATTTTTTATCAGGCTCTAAATAATTTCCTTCTGCCCATTCATTCCATGACTTTATAAAAATAAATTTTCGCTTCTCAGGCAAATAACTCACTTTATCAATTGCTTTTTTTAGCTGTTTGTAAAAAAGTTCAGGTGATGAATTATGAAACACTAAACCTTTTTCTTCAGCACGCGGAGTATTATCCCAATTGGGAACTACGCAAGGATAATAATCAAAATCAAAAACTTTATCAGTAATCAATCTATCAATCACATCTGCATATTCAACTACAACAGGCATTTTTTTAAGGAATTTTTCGTTTAATGCAGGAAATATTTTTGCAACATTTTTTTGAAATAATTTAGTTGAATAAGATTTTTTTTTGATTGTATTATACTCTTTGAAATTTATTGCAGATATTTCTGAACCAATTACACCATCAAAATTATTTTCTGAAGGATTCCAGTTTAACGAGCATCTGCTACCAACGAGAAACATGCCGGGCAAGCCTTCGCGAATGGCAAGCTCATTAAAAATATCTGAAAACTCTTTTATGTTGGGAAGGTTTAACGGCATATAAACATTAAACACAGGTTTGCCATCAACCTTTATATATCTTTCATCCAAAAATGCAGGCAGCAAATAATAAAAATGTTTTTCGTAATCTTTTTTGCCTGCATATTTTTGTTCGATAAGAAGCTTGTTTGTAAATTCTCCAAACCAGGCTCCGCGCCAGTTTTCATTTGCCCAGCATAAACAAAATGGAAAATTTGGTTTTTTTGAATTTAATACATCCTGAAATGGGCGCTCTAATAAAACTCTGCCATTGCCAAACCAATAATGATAATATATAAAACCTTCAAGGCCGTAATCCCCTGCAATTGTAGCTTGCTGCTCGCGTATTTCGGGCACACGCAAATCATAATAACCAAGATCTGCAGGATAACGCGGCTGATAATGTTCTTTAAAAAAAGGTTTTGCTTTCACAACATTTGTCCATTCGGTAAAACCTTTGCCCCACCATAAATCGTTTTCAGAAATTGGATGGTATTGCGGAAGATAGTAAGCAATAAATCTTGGCATTATTTTAAAAATCTTTTTAAAAAAGAAAACGGTTGAACTATTTTTTTTCCAATTCTATAAGAATAGGATTTTTCATATTTATTTATTGTTTTTTTTACTGCTCTTGCCAGCACAGAATTATTGTATGCCTGATTAAACCGGGAAGCTCCGAAAAAACTTGTTTCCAATTCGGAAATATTTTTTTCGTTGCTGCATAAAATGATGTTATAATGATATGTTTTTTTAAAATCTTCTTTTGTTATTTCATTAAATGAACCTTTATATTCTGCAATATTTTTTATTGCAGTTTTATCAGGATAAAAAAAAGATGCTTCCATATATTTTTGATGATAAAGTTTTGAATGCAAAAAATGTTTTGCACAAATATTTATGAACTCTTCAAGCGCTAATTCTTTTAAATGGAAAGGGTTATCAAAATTTAATTTTTGATAATTTTCCTTCGCAGGTGTTGATATTAATAATAATCCTTCCTCTTTTAGAACTCTTCTAAATTCTTTTATTGCTTCATTTTGTTGCTCCACATGTTCTATAGTTTCAAAACAAATTATTACATCAATACAATTATTTTCCAAGGGAATATTTATTATACTTCCTTTTAAAAATTCAAGTTTTTTGTCTTGATATTTTTGCTTTGCATGTGCAATAACATTTTCTTCTAAGTCAATGCCATACACTTTTTTTGCATTTGAAGCAATTAAATTTGTGCCGTATCCTTCTCCGCAGGCAATATCCAAAACTGTTTTTCCTTCTGTTATTTCCAAAGCAACTGCGTACCTGTGGAGATGTTCAGCAGCGCCAAGGCCAAGACCCTCATCTGCTATCATTCTTTCGCCCGTCCACTCAAGCTTTGTCATAATTCATATTTTTCCATTCAAGTATTGGTCTTATTATTCCCGGAAAATTTCCTCCATAGCCGCCTCGGGCTGACGTTTCATCATTCAAAGAATCTGTTACAATAAAAGAAACAGCTTCCATTTCATGAAAATGAACTATGTAAGGATTGTAGCTCATAATTGCTACACTAATTGTGTGTAATCCTTCAGTGAGAAAATTAGATGGTATAAAAACAGAAGCGGAATATATTCCCATATTACCGGAATTTTTTATGCGGCTATTTTTAATATCATGCGAGCTTAAAATATGAATTCCGTTTTTATATAAATTAAAACCATGCGTATAATTAAAATCATCTTTTAATATTTTATAAACAAAATTTATTTCTATCCGTTCGGTTGCTAAAAAGTTATCACAAATATTTCCTTCTGTATTTTTTACTGAAACTTCTTCTAATTGAACATAAGAATTTCCCGGCTTTATTTCATCTGGCAACCATTTGCGATAACTAAGGATATTTTTATCGCCGTTTAAATAATAAGCAATGGAATTTTCGCCCGAACCGCAAAAAATTATTTTTCCTTTTGATAATACAAATGCTGAATCGCATAAGCGGCTTATTGCATCCATGTTATGGCTTACAAACAGAACTGTTCTTCCTTCTTTCACACTTACATCTTTCATTTTACCTAAACATTTTTTTTGAAACTCTGCATCACCAACGGCAAGCACTTCATCAACAATTAAAATATCCGGTTCTAAATGTGCAGCAACTGCAAAAGCCAAACGCACGTACATTCCGCTGCTGTAGCGCTTTACAGGTGTATCGATATATCTTTCAATACCAGCAAAATCTACTATTTCATCAAATTTATTTTTTATTTCTTTTTTCGTCATTCCCAAAATTGCGCCGTTTAAAAAAATATTATCTCTGCCTGAAAGATCGGGATGAAAACCTGTTCCCACTTCTAGCAACGATGCAATTTTTCCTTTTATTTTTATTTTGCCTTTTGTTGGCGCCGTTACTTTTGAAAGTATTTTTAATAAGGTTGATTTGCCTGCTCCGTTTCTGCCGACGATGCCTAAAACTTCACCTTGCTTTACTTCAAAATTTATTTCTTTTAATGCCCAAACATATTCTGTGTTTCCTTTTTTAGTGCGATCGTTTTCTTCACCGATTTTTAAATATGGATTTTCCTTACCAACAATTTTATGCAGCCAGCGGTTAACATCATCGTGCAATGTTTTTCTGCCTACTTGCCCGAGCCGGTATTGTTTTGAAAGGTCTTCTACTTTTATAACAACGTTGCTCATCCAGAAATAAAAAAATTAATAAATTGTTGAATAGAATTGTTGGCGTACAAGAGTGCGACGCAACGAAAGTTTAATATATGTTTGAAAGCCGGGTTCATAAAAAATATTATGCTTATTTTTCACACAGTATCCATAAAGTTTCGTTCTACTTTATTAAATATTATGATGCCTGCAAAAAGCGATATCAATGTGAAACCTGCGCTATATAAAAATAATGTTGTGTTAACTGTACCAACACCAAATACTGCATAACGAAAACCTTCTACTAATGGCGATAAAGGATTCCATTGGATAAAATTTTTGTAGCCGGATTTTTGTAAAAATGAGAGCGGATAAGCAACCGGTGTTATATACATTAATAGTTGTACACCGAAAGTTATGAGCACTGTAAAATCCCGATACTTGGTTGTGAGCGATGAAATAATAATGCCCAAACCCAAGCCCAGCAAGGCCATTTCAATTGCAATAAGAGGAATGAGCAATGTGTGCCAACCGATTTGTATAAAATATTTATTGGTTAATTGGTAATAAATTATCACCGACAATAATAATGCGAACTGAATACCAAACCTTGCCATATTTGAAACAACACTTGCAATTGGTAACGCCAGCCTTGGAAAATATACTTTGCCAAATATGTTTGCATTTACAGTAAAAGTGGAGGATGCTGTTGTGAGGCAGGCAGAAAAATAATTCCATATAGTTATGCTGCTCATATAAAATAAAACGGGCGGCAATTTATCAGTAGAAATTCCTGCGATTTTGTTAAACACTATCATAAACATGATAGTGGTTAATATCGGTTGTATAATATTCCATAACGGACCTAAAACAGTTTGTTTGTACTGCGCAATAATATCGCGCTTTACAAATAAGAAAATAAGATCGCGGTAACGCCAAACTTCTTTTAAACGAACATCGAATAAATTTTTTTTTGGAGAAATTACTTCAGTCCAATTTTCGATAATTTGCGTTTCACTCATTATTAAAAGAAAAATGACATTTAATTGCAGGAATCAATTTTAATTAAGATCGGCAAACAATTTTTGTTTTGATGTTTTCCAAAAGTTTTCTTTGCATAAAATTTCTAAAAAATTTTTATCGCTTTTTCCATTACCAAATAATTGTTTGGGCTGAATTTTTTTTGACAGCGCTTTTTTTATTGCTTCAGTTATTGAATGAAAACAATAATCTGAATGAATGATGTCAGGATTAGTTGTGCGCTTATGTTGCCTTGAGCCAACATTAATTGTTGGCACTCCATAATAAGGCGCTTCGCGAATTCCGGCGCTGGAATTGCCGACAAAAAAATCAGCATTTTTTAGCAGTGTTAAAAAAAATTCAAAGCGAATGGAAGGAAAAATTTTAAAGCTTGAATTGTTGTTTAGTGTTTGCAATTGTTGCATAATTATTTCACTGCCTGCATCATTGTTTGGATAAATGACGATATAATTTTGATTAGATTTTTTTAAAGCATCAAAATAATTTTTAGCATACTCTTTTAAATTCTCAAGCTCTGTTGTTACCGGATGAAACAAAGAAATTGCATAATTTTTAAAATCAATTCCATAATGTTTTTTTACTTCATCAATATTTGGCAATTTATTTGATAACATTACATCCATATCCGGTGAGCCGATCACAAAAATACTTGCCGTTAATTCACCCATTTGCTGTAATCTCTTCTTCGCATCTTCATTTGCAACAAAATGCGTATGACTTAATTTGGAAACAGCATGCCGAATCAATTCATCCACTGTGCCTGATAATTCGCCGCCTTCAATGTGAGCAACTAAAATATTATTTAAAGCGCCAACGGAAGCACCAGCCAGCGCTTCAATTCTATCGCCATGCACAGCAATTAAATCAGGATTTATTTGCCGAACATAATTCGAAAAACCTTCGATTGTTTTGGATAAAGTAATATCCATCAAAGATTCTCTATTATGATTTTTGAATTTGAAAATATTTTTATAGTTCTGCTTTTCAATTTCATGAACAGTAAAACCATACTTTTCATCCATGTGCATGCCGGTAGCAAAAATGTGAATTTCGAAATTTGAATTTTCGCATAATATTTCTATAAGAGATTTTAGTTTGCCAAAATCTGCTCGTGTTGCGGTTAAAAAAACGATTATTTTTTTCATTTATTCAAAATCATTCGATTGCAACTGAACATCTGCTTCAATATTTCGTGTTGCTTTTTTTCCTAAAACAGAAGAATATTGTTCTGCTAAAATTCCGCCTTTGCCCGGGCGCTTTACCCAAATATTTTCTTCTGTAAACCGCTCTCCAACTGCAATTGAGCGAATTGTACAAATACTTGCAAAAGCAAAATCAATGGTAACCTGTTCTTCATTTGCGGGATTTTTATTTCCGCCGCGTTGCTGAAATAAAATTTTTGAACCGTCAATTAATTCTTTGCAAGTCTGCGGATTCATCGAGCAAATAATATCCGGTCCTTTTCTGTTCATATTATCAGTAAAATGCCTTTCTAAAATGGATGCGCCTAAAGCAACCGCGCCGAAACATGCATGATTCGTTAATGTATGATCTGATAAACCAATCACTGCATCAGCAAATGCGTTTTGTAATTCAATCATTGCATTTAACCGTACTAAATAATTTGGCGTTGGATACAGGTTTGTTGTATGCAATAAAGCGAACGGAATTTTTTTATTTCTAAAAATATTTACCGCTTTTGCAACACTTTCAATCGTATTCATTCCGGTGCTTAAAATAACTGGTTTGCCAAAGCTTGCAATATGCTCGAGCAAAGGATAATTGTTGCATTCACCTGAACCAATTTTAAAAGCAGGCACATTAAATTTTTGTAATCGGTTTGCAGCCGCACGGCTGAAAGGTGTGCTGATAAAAATCATGCCTTTACTTTCAACATAATTTTTTAATTCAAGTTCTTCTTTTTCGTTTAATGCGCAGCGTTTCATGATTTCATAAATGCTTACAGTTGCATTTCCGGGCACAACATTTTTTGCAGCGCTGCTCATTTCATCTTCCACAATATGTGTTTGATGTTTTATAATTTCAACACCCGCAAATGCTGCGGCATCAACCATTTGCTTTGCTGTTTGCAAAGAGCCTTCATGATTAATTCCGATTTCTGCAATTACTAATGGCGAATAATCGTAACCAATTTTTCTACCCGAAATTTCAATAAATGGATGCATTAAAAAATTAAAAATTAAAAATTTTAAAGAAGGAATTTTTATGAACCGAACCTTTGTTTTTCAATGTAAACATCGTTGCGTCGCACTCTTGTACTTTCTGTTCATTATTGATCAAAGCGTTGAAGTGAGCAATTTGCGTAACAAAGCAACAAATTGGAAACAACGAAGATGCGCAGTGATATGCAGTTGGCTCAAAAAAAATAATTTGCATATTTACAAATTTCAAATTGCAGAATTATTTACCAAACCGTCCAGCCGCCATCAACAATTAAATTATGACCAATAACATAACTGCTTGCATCGCTTGCAAGAAAAACAATTGCACCACGCAGCTCCGATTTACCGCTCATTTTTCCGGCCGGGTTTAATTGCTTAAATCTTTCTAAAAATAATTTATTATGATTATTAGAGATTCCGCCGGGCGTTAATGCATTTACACGAACGCCTTTATCAGCCCACATTGTAGCAAGATATTTTGTTAAGCCAATTACGCCATGTTTACTTACCGAATATGCAACCGGCTGCGAAATTTCTGTACCCGGATATATGCGATGATTAGGGCTAACCACACCATACAACGATGCAATATTTATGATAGAACCTTTGCCCTGTTGTAACATTTGTTTGCCGATAATTTGACAACCTAAAAAAGTTCCGGTGAGATTTACATTCATAATTGCATTCCAATCTTCCAAAGGAAAATCTTCAAAAGCAGCATCGAAATCTGCACTTTTATTTTGATTCGTAAAACCTGCATTGTTAATTAAAATATCAATTTTTCCAAACTCTTTTTTTACATCATTTAATAAATTCAGCCAACTATTTTTTGAAGTAACATCACAAACTTTTGCAATTGCATTTACGTTTTGTTTTTGTAAAAAACCCGCAGCAGCATTACATTTTTCTTTATTTATATCAATCAAAATAATTGTTGCACCAAAATTGTGTAATGCAATAGCATGCTCGTTTGCAAGCAAACCTGCACCGCCGGTAATAATTGCAATTCTTCCTGAAAGATCAAATAAATTTTGTTCAGGCATTTTTTTTGTTTATTAAAAATTCAACAAAGCGAAAATCTATTTCTGTATCAATATCAACAGCTCTTTTGCGGGGCACTTCAAACAATTTGCATTTTGCTTTACTCCAGTGTTCATAAGTATATAAAGCAGATTTTTTTATTACATATACAGCGGGTGTTAAGCTGTAAACCTTTGGTGCATCTTGTCTGCGCACAATTGGCTTTGAAGATTGCTTTACAATTTTTGCAAAGCCATCATTATCTATTTCCATCATGTTGAAGTATGGATTTCTTTCTGCTTCATAACAACTAATTACAACATCTGTTTCTTTATTTTGCAAAGCGAATTGAATTGCGCCATCAATATCAGCAGAAATTTTTAGAGGAACAGTAACATCCATATCAACCAAATAATCTATCATAATATTTGTTTGCTGCTGATATGTTTCAACCGCATGAATAAACACAGCCCACTTAGAAGCCGCGTCTGTGGCTAATTCCGGCGTGCGCATAAACGGAACTTTTGCGCCAAATTGTTTTGCAATTGCTGCAATTTTATTACTATCTGTTGAAATAATTATGTCATTTAATTGCGCACAATCCTGCGCAGTTTCAATTGTGTAAGCAATTAAAGGTTTGCCGTTCAATAATCGTATGTTTTTTTCAGGAACGCCCTTTGAACCACCGCGACAACAAATTGTTCCTAAAATAAACACTAAAAATTTTCTTGATTTAATTGAATAAATTTTTGCTGCTCCGAAGATTGTTTTGCAGCTAAAACCATTTTTAAACTTTTTAAACCTTCGTTGAAAGTTGTTAAGCGCTCATCTTTTTTATCTTCCAAAAATGTTTTTACAATTTGAATGAAACGATCATTTCTTTTGAAATCTTTGTAAGAAAAATAAAATGTTTCTTTATTTTGATTGATGCATTTTACTTCACTTAAATTTGTATCCCAAAAAATACTTCCGTTTGTGCAAGTTATCATACAATGCCGTACCAGCGCGGGTTGCAGGTAATCTAAATGAATTGTTCCAATAACATTATTTTCAAACTTTAGTAAAACTTCGGCTGCATCTTCGGTTTCAATATTCAAAGAATTACTGTGAATATATTGCGCTGCTATTGTTTTAACATCGCCAATTAACCAATATAAATAATCAAACTCGTGAATCAGATCTAACATTACTCCGCCACCTGTTTCAATTTTTGCGCTCATGCTT
Source organism: Chitinophagaceae bacterium (assembly GCA_051004255.1). GTDB lineage: Bacteria > Bacteroidota > Bacteroidia > Chitinophagales > Chitinophagaceae > JBPCKN01. The sequence goes on from JBPCKN010000019.1 coordinate 59,364, forward strand.
TTTGTATAATCCTGATGCGGCCGCCAGTCCGGTAAATATTGGCCGACAATTGCATTTATTGAAATTGGTTTTCCAACAATTTTTCTTGTAATTAATTCTTTTAATTTTTGTAACCCGGGATCGAAACGAAGATCGTAACCAACAATTATCCGGGCATTTTTTTCTTGCATTACTTGAAGTACATCTGAAATTTTATTATAATTATTGCTGATGGGTTTTTCGAGATAAATATTTTTAATATTGTGTTGCAACAATTCAATAACATTAGAAATATGCTGCGCTGTTGGTGTGCAAACTATTGCTGCATCAAACTTTGAAGATGAAACTGCTTCTTTGATATTTTTATATGCTTTCAGCGATGAAATTTCTTCCGGCAATTTTTTTGTACTACTTACTACAGCAACATTTTTATATCCCAGTGCTAAAATATTTTTTAAATGTCTGCTGCCGATAGAACCAAATCCAATAAGAAGAATATTCAATATAATTTTTTTTCAGGCGTTACAAAACCACTTGGAAATTCTACAATTATTACCTGGCCTAAACTTTCTAATCGCACATATACCTTTTTTTTTGCGGCGCGCACAACAGTTCCGGTATTATCCATAAAAATTCCCCGATTGATTTTTACTTTGATATTTTCCTGGAGCGAATCCCATGATTGAGTGGAGATAAAAACATCTTTTTCCTGCAAAAAAGATTTGATGATATTTATTTCTTCATCTCTTATAATAGCCGGTTTACCTGAATGATGTACAAAATTTAGTACGCCTTCCGTTTGAAGAACCCGTAATTTTTCGTCTTCATTTATCCTTACAAAAACATACGATTTAAAAAGCGGATCTTCAATAATCTTTTTTCTGTCGCTCCATTGCCTTTCCACCTTCTGAACGGGGCACCAGCTTTCGATATTTTTTTTTATTAAAACGTTGTCAACTTTTTTTTCCCAGCGCGGCTTTGTGTAAAGAGCAAACCAATTTTTTTTATCTGTAATCATAGTATTATTTTTTTAAAAGCTCCGCCACTTCACTCACATGAATACAAAAAATTTTTTAATTTTTAATATACAAAATAATTTAATCTATCGTTTAAATAAAGAAAAAACTCTGTTTAATAAACTAACATTTTCTTTATTTCCTTCATAATATCCATTTCCCGAATAATAGCCATAACCATAACTATAACCGTAGCCATAACCGTAGCCATAACTTATACCTCTTGCATGTGTTATTCCGTTTACAATTATGCCAACGTTTTTAAATCTTTTTTCCGCAAACAATTTTTCAATATAATGAATAGTTGTTTTGTGAGAATAAGTGTGGCGCAAAATAAATAAACTTATATCAACAAATTTATCGAGCGAGAATGAGTCGGCCACAAGGCCAACGGGCGAAGAATCAATTACTATATAATCGTATTTTTCTTTTAAAACAGTTAATAGTTGAATGAGCTTATCGCTTAATAAAAGCTCTGTTGGATTTGGCGGAACAGCACCAGAAGTTATTACATCAATATTTTCCATTCCGGGCATTTTTACAACAATATCATTGTAATTTTTATTATTCACTATGTAATCAGTTAAACCACATTTGGATTGTATATTTAGATATTTATTGAATTTTGGCTTTCGAAGATCCATCTCTAATAACAATACTTTTTTATTACCTGCGGCTAAACTTCTTGCCAAATTAATAGATATAAAACTTTTACCTTCACCGCTCATGAAGGAAGTGATTAAAATGGTTTTTATTGCATTTTTAGCGCCCATGAAATTGAGGTTTGTGCCCAAAAGCCGCAATTGCTCTGCTAAAACGGTTCTGCTTTTTGTATTTACAAGCAAATGATTTTTATCTTTATCGTAAGAAATTTCGCCGATAATAGGTGCTTTTGTTCCGGCTTCAATTTCTTTTCTGTCGATAATTTTATTATTAAAAAAATCAATTAACAGCATAATTATTATAGGAACAATTATGCCTATTAAAATCGCGAAAGTTATTATTTGGGATGCTTTTGGTAATACAACTCCGTTATCGAATGCATCGTCAACCACTCTGGTATTATTAATATTTGAAGCCAGAGATAATTGCGTTTCTTCTTTCTTTTGAAGAAGATATAAATAGAGTTGTTCTTTTATGCTGCTTTGCCGTTTTAAGCCTATTAATTCTCTTTCTTTTTCGGGCAAACTTGCTAATATATTTTCGAAACTGTTTTGTGTAGATGCGATTTGATTTAGCCTGGTTGAATAACCCGATTTTATACTTTGAATATTCTCGAGTATATTACCTTTTAGCTGAATTAAATTAGTTTTTTCCCGGGCGATAATTGGGTCTTTATCTGTACTTATTTCTGTTTGATTTTGAAAAGAAAGTACTGACTCATTATATTGCTCTATTAATTTAATTAAAGTGGGTTCGGTTAATCCTTTATTGGATGGAATAATATCAGTGTAATTTTTTGAGTTGCGTATATATTCTTCCAATGAATTAAGCAAATGAATTTGTGATAACTGTTCAATTTTTTGATTGTCGTAATTTAAAGATTGCGTTAAATATTGTGTGCCTGCTTCAGAAATATCTTCTATTTTATTGTTGCGCTTAAAAGCTTCGGATCTTAATTCAATTTCATTTAATTCTCTGGAAACAGTATCAATTCTTTCATTCAAAAAATTAAGTGTTTTATAACCTACTATATTTTTATCTGTTACACCTGCTGTATTGTACGATTGCACCAATGTGTTTATAATATCCATTGCACGTTCAGGCACATTGTCAAGCATTGCAATTTCTACAATGCCGCCCATTTCATGCAGTTTTTCTACATCAATTCCTTCTTTAACCTGCATAATAACATCATGTGCATTGCGTATAACTATAGTATATTCTTTCGGAGGTTTAATTAATACATTTTTTTCAGCATACAATTTTTTACCTGCTAACGAAAATGTATCGTTGTATAAATAATAGGATGTTTTTGAACCTTCGGTAATGGAAAATTTGTCTTTATAAACATTTAGTTTATAAGAAGCCGGTTTAAACGGAAATGTATCTGTTTTTAAAGGATGAATAAACAAAGGAACATTTTCGCCGTATAAAGAGGAAGATGTAATGCGCCCCTGCGCAATAATTTGCATTTGAAGATTGAGCGAATCTACAACATTGGAAGCAAGTGAATAAGATTCTAAAATATCAATTTGATTTTGTACTTCCTTTCCACCGGGCATAACGCCCAAGCCTTCGAGAATGCGGTTATCAGAAGAATTTTCTTCTTCATCTTTTATTAAAACATAAGCAGCAACTTTATGTACCTGCGGAGTGTATCTTAAATATAATTTTGCTATGCCGTAGCAAATTAATAAGGAAAGAATTATCCACGGAAGAAACCCGATAAGTTTAAAAATAAACTTTTTGATATCAAACTGCGGGTTTAAAACCGGCACTACTTCAGTATCAAAATCATTAACAGGATAACTCATTATTACTTTTTAAGTACAACAAAAATGATAGCTAAAATACTTGTTATAGTAGCTATGATAGAAGCTGTTCTGCTAAAATTTTCGCTGAATAATTTTACGTTTTGCGATTCTACGTAAATAATATCAAAGCGGTTAAGATAATAGTAAGGAGAGTTGAGAATATTTTTATCGTTGAAATTAACTGATATAATTTCGCGCTTTCCGTTATTGTCTCTGATAATTTTTACATTGTCGCGCCTCGAATATTGCGTCATATCTCCAGCCTGTGCAAGCGCCTCAAAAAGATTGATTTTTTCATTTGTTAAAGAATAATATCCGGGGTTTTTTACTTCGCCTAAAACAGCAAATCTAAAGTTACTTAAATTAACTGTTACAATCGGATCTTTTAAATATTCGCTGTAAGCTACAGTGATAGTGTCTTTTGCTTCATCGCGCGAAAGACCAACCACTTTTACTTTTCCAATTTTTGGCAAATCAATATCGCCATTTACTCCAACCATACACTGCAAACCTCCGCCACCATTGCTTTCAGATGCATTGCCTGAATTTAATCCGAAATACTGATTAATATATTGAACTGTTTTTTCATTTTCACCACCTACTTTTATTTGTAATATATCGTTTACCTGAATTTTCGTTTGAGGCACTTCTAAGGTTGCAAGCTTTATGGAAGTGGAATCTGGCAAATTATTAAAATAAGTTGCTTTTCTTTGATTTACACAGGACGATAAAAACAATGACATTGATAAAAAGAAAAAAATATTAATTATTAAGAGAGAAAGATTTTTCATTCGATATCCAAACATTGATTGCCATAATTTTAACTACAAATATATGTATATGCAAATATTGAGGAGTAGAATATTGATAATATAGTTTCAAAAAAAAAGTAAAGCTTTATTTAAGGCTTTACTTTTTTAAATTAATGCCGCACCATGTTTGCTGTATAATTGTTTACCATATCCGATACAATGTTTGCAGTTTCATTAATATAAATATCGGTTTGCAAACTTTTTAACCATTGCTGATAGCGTTCGCCTTTTGCAACATCAGGGTTATTATAAAATTTATCTTTATCTGCAACTAAATATTTAACATCTAAAGGTTTTGATAATTTAAGCATACTATCATCCTGCTGAACAGCATTACGTATTAAGGCTTGTTCTGCTTTATATTTATTAATATTTAAATCATATTTAAAATCTACTTTATTAAGAATGGCAGTATTATTTTGAATAGTGGTAAAAGCCTTATCATCACGTATTCTTTGTTCTGCGCCATTCTCAATTTCATTAAAATTTATATTGCTGTTCCATGTTGTATAATCCGTTTTTTGAATTTGATCCCATCCTAACGCAGTCGGACTATCTTTTTCTCTGAATTTTAAATATTCGAGAACATCAGGTAAAACTACATCAGGTGTAACACCTTTTAATTGCGTTGAACCGCCATTTATACGATAGAATTTTTCGAAGGTTAATTTTAATGCGCCATATTCTGTTGCGCCGCTAAAAAAATCGAGCGGCTTGCCGAGCGGAATAGGTTTTTGCACAGTTCCTTTACCATAAGTGGAAGTGCTGCCAATAATAATTCCTCTTTTATAATCCTGAATTGCTGCCGCAAATATTTCAGAAGCGGAAGCGCTAAACTCATTTACCATCACGGCAAGCGGACCGCTGTATAAAACAGAGCTATCATCATCACTTAGCACTGCCGGTTTTCCTTCTCTATCTTTCACCTGAACAATAGGTCCGCTTTTAATAAAGAGGCCAGCCATTTGCACTACTTCATATAAATATCCGCCGCCATTATTTCTTAGATCTAAAACAATACCATCTACATTTTCACCTTTTAATTTTATTATTTCATTGGCAACATCCACCGAGCAACGCCTTCCGTTTGGTTTTTCAAAATCTGCATAAAATTCAGGTAAAAAAATGTATCCTATTTTTTTATTGTTTTTTGTAACAACAGCGCTGCGCGCATAAGTTTCATCCTGCACAATTTCTTCTCTTATCAAAGAAATCGTTTGAGATGTACCATCCGATTTTTTTAATGTTAACCAAACTTTGGTGCCTTTATCGCCACGTATTATTTTAACAGCGTCAGTAACAGCGTAACCGGTAACATCAACGGGTTTAGTGCTATCGTTGGCCACTTTTACAATAACATCGTTCACCTGAATTTTACCGCTTTTCCATGCCGGGCTGCCCGTAACTAAACTTGCAATTTTTATGTCGCCATTATCTTCTTGTTTTAATTGTGCGCCAATGCCATAAAATCTGCCGGCCATATCTTCATCAAAGCCACGTTTTTCAATCGGAGGTTGATATTCTGTATGCGGGTCCATCTCATTGGCAATCGTATTTACAAATTCATCAAATAACTCGTCTTCAGTATTTGTTTTCTGTAAGCGACTAAAATTTCTATTTTCAGCCAGTAGCTCTCTTTCACGCGCTACCTGTTCTAACTTCGCATCTGTTTGATTTTTTATGCTATCAACAGTGCTTTTATTACGCTGGTTTTGCAAATCAACAAAGCGCACAAGTGTTTCGTATTTTAAACGCTTACGCCAGGCTTCTTTTCTTTCACTTTCATTTGCAGGATAATTTAATTTATCGCCATCGAGCTGCACCGATTCATTTACAGAAAAATCGAATGGTTGCGCGAGAATCTGTTTGCAAATTTCCTGCGCTTCATTTAAGCGCTGCGGATAAATATTTAAAACTGCCGGAAAAAATTTTAATGGCGCTCCGTGAATTTCATCATCAATAATTGTTTCGTATCTTTTTAATGATTGAATATCTGAAGCAAGAAAAAGATCTTTATCATTATCTAAACCATCGAGATAATTTTTAAAAATATCTTTTGAAAAAGCATCATCAATTTTTTTGGGGTTGAAATGTTTTTCTTCTAAAATAACACCAACCGTTGCAAGCAATTGTTGTTGTTTAGAAAGAACATCACCATCGCTTTTGCCCATACTTCTGAAAGCCCAGAAAACACCGGCAAAAAAAATAATCAGCACTACTGGCAGCACTTTTTTACTCGTCATAAATCTATAAATTTTTTGGTACATGAGTTTCAAAATTAAGCGAAAAAAAATTGTAGTTTTCTGTTTGATGGCTAATTAACAAAGGTTTTGACAAAAAATTGTATAAACGGAAAAGCGTTTAATTTTGATGGGAATTTTTTTTGAAAGGTAGCCCGAATTTTTCTATTTTTGCAACCTTGAAACGGAGGCTGTAGCTCAGTAGGTTAGAGCGTCAGATTGTGGCTCTGAAGGCCGTGGGTTCGAGACCCATCAGTCTCCCCAAAAATTTATTCAAACCTTGTAAGCGCGCAAGTTTACAAGGTTTTTCATTTAAAAAAACTTCATGCAAACTTATTTATTTTCCATTCCGTTTTTATGTGCATTTATTGGCTGGTTTGCAAACTGGTTACTTATTCAATCAATTTTTCATCCAATAAAACCAATAAAAATTCTTGGGTTTAATTGGCAGGGCATACTTCCAAAAAAACAAAATGAAATGGCTGAAAAGGCAACAGCATTGGTAAATCAATTTTTGCCTTTTGCTGCAATGGAAGAAAAAATTTCAGGCAAAGAAAGCTTTCAGAAAATTATGCCTTTAATTGAAGTGCACCTCAACGATTTTTTAAAAAATAAACTGAAAGAAAAAATGCCGGTTATCGGTATGTTTATCGGCGAAAAAACAATCAGTCAATTAAAAGAAACTTTTATGGTTGAATTAGAAAATCTTTTTCCCATTATTATGAAAAATTATTTGCAGAATTTAAAAAAAGATTTAAATCTTGAAGAAATTGTCAAATCAAAAATAACTGCTATTTCAGTTTTACAAGTAAAACATCGTGTGCAAAATCAGCTACGTATATTAACTTTAGCGGGCGCCTTGTGTGGATTTGTGATTGGTTTAATTTACCTGTTATTTTTTTATTTCATCGCATAATTTTTTAGGTTCGTCGCATAATTTCAAAAGTTGCAATTATTTACCAATCACTTAAATGTTGCGGTATTAATTTTGTGCATTAATTTTACCATGAAAAAAATTTCTCTGCTTGCAGTCTTCATTTATTCTTCTTCATTTATTATTGCACAAGTTCCAACTGCCGCGCCAAATAAGCGTTTTGGTGCCGGTTCTCAACTGAACATAGGACATTTTTATGGAAAAGTGATTGATAGTAAAACCAATAAAGGTTTAGATGCAGCCTCCGTTCAATTAACAGGAAATAAATTTGATACCGCTGCAAAAAAAATGAAACAGGTTATTTTAGCAACCGTTCTCACACAATCAAACGGCGATTTCAGCCTGGAAAACCTTCCTGTATTTGGCAATTTTATGTTGCTTATTTCGAGCGTTGGTTATAAAAATTATCAGCAACAAATTTCATTTGGGTTAAAATTTCCTCAACGCAATAACAATAATAGTGCAGATAATAGCAGTGCAAATAATGATAATAATTCCGGGCAAGACCGTATGCAGCAAATGATGGGAATGGTTGATAAAGATCTCGGCAATATAAAATTAGAAGCCGATGCTTCTTCGCTCGCCAATGTTACGGTTACTGCATCAAAGCCTTTTTTTGAAATGGGCGTTGACAGAAAAGTTTTTAATGTTGATAAAAACATTGTTACCACCGGACAAACTGCCACTGAAGTGATGCGGCAAATACCAACTTTAAATGTTGATATTGATGGAAACGTAACCTTGCGCAATGCAACGCCGCAATTATTTGTTGATGGTCGCCCGACTACTTTAACGATGGATCAAATTCCGGCGGATATTATTGACAGAGTAGAGCTCATCACAAACCCTTCAGCAAAATTTGATGCGTCCGGCGGTAATGGCGGAATTATAAATATTGTGCTGAAAAAAAATATTAAAAAAGGTTATAACGGCGGAATAAGAGCCGGAGTTGATACGCGCGGAAGATTTAATGTTGGCGGCGATTTTAATTTTCGCCAGAATAAAATAAACTTTTTTGCAAATGGAAATTTCAATCAAAGAAAATCAATCAGCACTTCAACAACAAACCGCGATATTTTTACTGATCCTGTTAATCAAATATATCAAACAGGAACCGGAACCAATAAAGGTTCCTTCCAATTTTTTCGCGCAGGATTTGATTATTTTATTGATAACCGCAACACGATAACTGTTTCAGGAAATATTGTGCATGGCAATTTTAATAATAATCAGCCGCAACTGACAGACTCAATAATAAATAGTGAAGTAGTATCTCAAAACAATGTAAATTCTGTTTCAACATTCGACTTTAAAAATTATGGCGGTCAGCTAAGTTTCAAACATAATTTTGCAAAAAATAATCATGATATAACTGCTGATTTTAATTATAACAGCAGCAACAACACCAACAACAGCGATATAAATACTTACAACACAAAATTTGCGCCTTCACTTTTAAAAACGCTGGGCACCGGTTATAATCGTTTTATTACTGTGCAAAGTGATTATGAAAATCCGGTAACAGAAAATACAAAATTTGAAGCCGGTGTACGCGCTGCGATTAGGAATTACAGAAGCGATAATAATAAATATTTGTTTGATGACAGCACCGGCGATTATGTTGTTTTGCCCGGCATAAGCAATAGTTATAAATATACTGATGAAGTTTTTGCGGCTTACTCAACTTATACAATTAAAGGTAAAATATGGAATTATCAATTAGGGTTGCGTGCAGAAAGTTCGAACTACAACGGCACTTCGCTGGTGAACGATTCTTCTTTCAAAATTAATTATCCATTAAGTTTATTTCCGAGCGCATTTATCACTTATAAAGTTGCTGACAGGCAGGATCTTTCTGTGAATTATACGCGGCGAATTAACAGACCAAATTTTTTTCAGCTAACGCCAATTTACGATTATTCTGATCCGCAAAATCCAACAAAAGGCAATGCAGGTTTAAAGCCCGAATTCACCAATTCGCTTGAAGTATCTTACAACAATACTTATAAAAAAGGCGGCAATTTTCTGGCAACAATTTTCTTTAAATACAGCACCGATTTAATTACACGATATTATTATCAGGCTTTTAATCCGGTTACGGATACAACTTCGTTTTTCAGCACTTATATAAATGCAAACAACAGCATTATTTACGGGCTTGAATTAACCAATAAAATAAATGTTTTTAAGCCGTGGGAATTAACGCTGAATGTAAATTTGTTTGATTCAAAAATAAATGCCGACAGCGTTAAAATTGCAAGCTCAAACGAACGCGTAAGCTGGTTTGCAAAAATGAATAACAACATTAAATTACCTAAAAGTTTTACTATTCAATTTTCAGGCGATTACCAGGCTAAAACAGTTTTACCGCCAAGCAGTGGCGGCGGCGGTTTTGGAGGAGGGTATGGTGGCGGAAATATCGGTTCATCGCAAGGATATATAAATCCGCGTTATGGTTTTGATATGGCGATAAAAAAAGAATGGACCTGGAAAAAAGGCAATATAGCTTCACTTACTTTAAGTATGACTGATATTTTCAGAACTGAATTATACAGCACTTATTCAGTAATTTCAAATGCGCCGCTGGTTACACAAACAATAGAACGAAGAAGAGACCCGCAAATACTTCGCTTAAATTTCAGCTATCGTTTTGGTAAATTCGATGTAAGCTTATTTAAGCGAAAAGATACAAAGAGTGATCAAAATATTGATATAAATTCTATGCCAGGTCAGCAATGATAAATTAAAAAGTGAAAATTAAAAATTGAAAATTGTTGATGCAAATAACACTATTATTTCCTGCACATTATTTAAGTTATTTCAATCATGGATTTTTAAATTAATTTAATTAGCTTACAATTATTCATCATCAAAATTCTCCATTCTCAATTTTCCATTATCAATTATAAAAATGCTTCATCAATCTCCATATCTTTTATATTCAGATGGCAAGGGAAATATTTTTGAAGATAAAACGCTGTATGCCGCTGGCCGTGCGGGTTGCGATGCATTTGAAATTCCCTTAGATAATTGGATTGAATTGCCCGACGGTGGAAATTTGTACGAATTACCCAACCGAAACGCAATTGGCATTGATGTGCAAACCGGCGAAATGCGTTTGTGCAAAAAGGGTTTTGCAGTGGCTGCATTTATTCCGCCGGCATTTACAGGTTTATACATTGCTGCTTATGAAACGCAAAAAACAGCGCCCACCTTGCCTTTGTTTTGTTACACAGCGGTTGGCTGGCTCAACAAAAAATTTTATGTGCCTGCAATAAGAATTGAAAAAGATATTCGCCAGGAAAGTGCAGGTTATGATAAAATAAAAATTACGACCGGCGTTGAACATTTGCTGCAAACATATCCGCACAACAGGTTAGTGCAGCATTTAATGAATAATTGTTGCAACACGTATCATTGTCCGGCTGCAAGAAATTTATCATTAGAAAGATGGGAATGTCCGGTTCCCACTTCGCCTGCGTGCAATGCAAATTGTATCGGCTGCATTTCTTTTCAGCCTGTTGAAGAAACAATTTTTTCTACACAGGACAGGTTAACTTTTAAACCTTCGGTTGAAGAAATTGTTGAGTTCACTGTTCCGCATTTATTACATGCGCCTTTTCCTGTTATCAGCTTTGGACAAGGTTGCGAAGGTGAGCCATTATTGATGTGGGAAACTATTCGCGAAGCGATCATTGAAATAAGAAAACATACCGATAAAGGAAGCATTAACATTAATACAAACGGTTCAAAGCCAGATGCTGTGAAAGCCTTGTGCGAAGCAGGTTTAAACAGTATTCGTGTTAGCATAAATTCTGCAAGAAAAAATATTTATACTGCTTATTATCGCCCGAATAATTATGTGTTTGAAGATATTATTGAAAGCCTGAAAATAGTACATGATTTTGGCGGATGGACAAGCATAAACTATTTTATTTTTCCCGGAATGACGGATGATGTTGAGGAAGTTGAAGCGTTGCGAAAACTAATTATCGAAACAAATTTAAACATGATTCAGTGGCGCAATTTTAATATTGATCCTGACTGGTATTTAAAACAAATTAATGTAAAAGAAACAGGCGAATTATTAGGCATAAAACAATTCATGCAATTATTGCATGAAGAATTTCCACAATTAAAATTCGGATATTTTAATCCGCCAATAGAAAGAATTAAAGGAAATTTTGAAATGGATTTTGCAAAATGATTTTGAAGAAAAAAATAGTAATCCACTTTTTTGACGTTGAAGAAAGTTTTGATGCAACGTTCTTGCGCAATTAACTGTCCCTTTTTTAAAGACATTAAATGAAAAACCTAAAATTTTTAATCTTTTTGGTATTCCTATTTGGAAATTGTCATAAAGACAACCAAAACCAACCATCAGGCTGCGACATACAGAAAGTGTACGCAGACAATGCTTCAAAAGTTACAATAACAAATGGTATTTGGGGAACAGTTTCTTTTATGGAAGGTAATTGTATGCCTACAACACAGCCTGGGTTATCCACATGCAAAACATGTCCGGTAAAAAGGACTCTAAGAATTTATGAATACACTACGCCAGGCAATGCAACTCTCAATATAACAACTACTTTCTATGATAGTTTTAGCACTCGGCTAATAAAAGAAATCGACACCGATAATGATGGTTTTTTTCAGACCAACATTCCATCCGGGCACTACACAATTGTTGTTATAGAAAATGGAAAATTATATGTGTGCAGCTTTGATGGGCAAGGCGGGTTAAACCCTTTTACTTTTATAAGCGGAAAAAAAAATATTAATTTAACACTTACCTATAAGGCAGTTTTTTAAAATTGTTCACAGCTCATACAATTGTTAGTTGCAGATTAAATAATACATCATTTCTAATTCATCATTTTTCATTCACACCTTGTTAGCATCTTTATAACAATAGTTTTTATTAGCTGCCGTTATATTTGTAATGATGAATGCAGCTTATATTCAACAATTTGAAAAAGAAAAAAATTTAAAAGCGCTTGGTATTACTATGTTAATTACCGGCGCAATTTTCTTATTCTTTTTTTTAGTAAGCTGGACGCTGCCTGTAACGCCGCTCCCACCTGCTGATGAAGGTGTTGAAGTAAATTTAGGCAACAGCGATCAGGGTTTAGGAAATATTGCGCCACAAATTCCCGGCGAACCATCTGCTGCAGAAAAATCAAATTATAATCCGCCAAAAATTTCTGCATCAAAATCAGAACCGGAGCAAACAAAAGAAGTTGCACAAAATAATGAACCCGATGCACCAACAATTCATACATCAACAAAGCCTGTTATAAAACCCAATCCAAAAGAAGTTGTTGAAAATACATCAAAAAAATCAATTAATCAACCAATAATAAATCCAACGCCAACGCCGCCAAAACCAAAAGCAGTTTACAAAGGCGGAACAAGCGCCGGCTCCGGCGGCAATAATGCAGATAGTTATAATGGAATAAAAAATCAGGGCATCGCCGGCGGAAATGGTGATCAGGGAAAACCAAATGGCAATCCTAATTCTGACAGTTACACAGGCAACGGCGGCACTGGTAAAAGCGGTGTAACAATAAGAAGCGGATTGAGTGGAAGAAGGTTTACACATTTACCTTCGTTTCAGGATGAGTTTAATGAAAATGCAAAAGTTGCTGTTGATATTACCGTTGATGCAAATGGCAATGTAATTGCAGCAAGTGTAAATCCGCGTGGCACAACTACAACCAACCAAAATATCCGAAGCATTGCAATTGATAAGGCGAAGCAACTAAAATTAAATTCCGGAAATGTTGACGAACAAACCGGAACAATCGTGTTTGATTTTAAATTGCGCAGTTAACTTTATTTAGAATTGCGTTAGAAAAATATAGATTAATTCTTCTTATATCGTTTAGCTTATCTCATGCATCTTTGCAATTCATGAATTATCAGCAAACGCTCGATTATCTTTTCAATAAATTGCCCATGTTCAGCCGCATTGGTGCTGCGGCTTTTAAAAAAGATCTCACCAATACAATCAGGCTTTGCGAAGCGCTGGATAATCCTCAAAACAATTTTAAAACTATTCATATTGCAGGTACAAACGGCAAAGGTTCGGTGAGTCACATGCTTTCTGCTATCTTACAAACCGCAGGTTATAAAGTGGGCTTATATACTTCGCCGCATTTAAAAGATTTTAGAGAAAGAATAAAATTGAATGGAAAGATGTGCGAAGAAAATTTTGTGATTGGTTTTGTTGAAAAAATAAAGCCGTTAATTGAAGAAATAGAACCATCTTTTTTTGAAATTACTGTTGCTATGGCTTTCGATTATTTTGCGCAACAAAAAGTTGACATCGCCGTAATTGAAGTGGGACTTGGCGGCAGATTAGACAGCACAAATATTATTACTCCGATTTTAAGTGTTATTACAAATATCGGCTGGGATCATATGAACATGCTGGGCGATAGTTTGCAAAAAATTGCATTTGAAAAAGCAGGCATTATTAAACAAAACATTCCGGTGGTTATTGGCGAAGTGATAAAAGAAACCCAACCTGTATTTGAAGAAATTGCAGATCAAAAAAAAGCACCTTTAATTTATGCTCAACAAAAAAGATATGTAACCGATTGGTTTTACGAACATCATCAATTGCAAGTAACTGTTGCTGATAAAAATTCGGATGAAAGACAAACTTATCATTTAGATCTTACCGGAATTTATCAAATAAAAAATCTTGTAACTGTTTTGGAAGTTGTGCATCAACTAAAATTAAAAGATTGGAAAATTGATCATGAAATCATTTTTAAAAGTTTTTCTCATGTAAAAAAATTAACCGGTTTACACGGGCGCTGGGAAGTTATTCATCAACACCCAACTATTATTTTAGATGTAGCGCATAATGAAGATGGCATTAAACAAATTGCTGAACAATTAGAGCTGATTAATTATCAAAAATTACATATTATAATTGGAATAGTAAAAGATAAAGACATTAAAAAAATATTATCTTATTTGCCCAAAACAGCGGATTATTATTTTACAAAAGCGCAAATTCCGCGAGCTTTACCCGAAATTGAATTAGCTGAAATAGCGGCTGGCATTGGTTTGCAGGGAATTTTTTTTACTGAAATAAATATTGCAATTAATTCAGCTTTAAAAAAAGCGCAGACAAATGATCTCATATTAATTTGCGGAAGCGTATTTCTTGTGGGCGAAGTAGATGTGCTTTCAATAAAAAAATAAGATTTTTTGTTGCGATAGCAGGTATGAAACAAACACAACTATTTAATCATTATTTTTCAAAAATGATTATTTACGAAAATATAAAGGTTGTCAATTATGTATTGTATTTTTTTATTTCTTTGTAATTAATTATTTTCGCAGTGCAAATGGCGATGGAGTTCGCCTTTAAACGCTCTCAAAAGCTGATGACTCCTTTTCATAGTTTTAACCAATTAAACATTCATAACTATGGTCAGGAGTTTACTATTAATAGGCATAGGCAGTTTTATAGGCGGCATTTGCAGGTATCTTTCTCAACAATTTATACAAAACAATTTTCCTTCCTCTATTCCTCTTGGCACTTTATGTGTAAATATCGTTGGTTGTTTTTTTATTGGAATTATTTACGCATTATCAGAAAGGGGAAATATTCTTTCTCCTGAATTAAGAATTTTTCTGGCAACCGGTTTTTGCGGCGGCTTTACAACTTACTCTTCCTTCGCTTACGAAAATGTAAGCATGGTGCTTGATGGTGAATTTTATTATATGGCTTTATACGTTTTAATAAGTATAGTAATTGGTTTTGGATCTGTACATGCAGGAATTTTATTCATCAAATTAATATCATAATTATGGAACTTGATGTTGATTCTAAACTACTGCGCATTTTTATTGGAGAGCTTGATAAAATAGGGCATCAGCCATTGTATGAAGCCTTGCTGATGGAAGCAAGAAAACAAGGTCTTGCCGGCTGCACGGTGCTTCGTGGAATAATGTCATTCGGCGCATCTTCCAGAGTGCACACTGCAAAGCTGATTGAGATTTCTCAGGACCTTCCCATCGTTGTTGAAATTATTGATAAAGAAGAAAAAGTAAATGCTTTTGTTGATGCTGCAGATAAATTATTAGAACAAGCTGAATGTGGCGGTTTAATTACTATTGAAAAGGCAACTGTTGTTTACTATAAATCCAGAAAATATAAAAACAGAGAAGATGCAAAACATAATGAGTAATATTTGGTTTGTTGCTGCAATATGGATGGGGCTTGCATTTATCGCAAGTATCGTTTCTATACGATTAAAAGTTTCAGTTGCATTAATAGAAATTTTTGTAGGAATCCTTGCGGGTAATTTTCTTGGCATTCATCAAACAAGCGACTGGATAAATTTTCTTGCAATGCTTGGCAGTGGCGTAATTACTTTTCTTGCCGGCGCAGAAATTGATCCTGTTTCTTTAAAAGCAAATCTGCGCCCGAGTTTGGTAATTGGCATATTATCATTTCTTATTCCTTTTATTGTAGTGTGGATGTTTGCGCAGTTTGTTTTAGGCTGGAGCCTGCACCAGGCACAAATTGCCGGCATTGCTTTATCTACTACTTCTGTTGCTGTTGTATATGCAGTGATGATTGAAACAGGGCGCAGTTCAACAGCAATGGGCAAAATGATTTTAGCAGCCTGTTTCATTACAGATTTTGGAACTGTGCTTGCATTAGGCGGTTTGTTTGCTGAAGTTAATTGGTGGATGCTTTTATTTATTGCGGTTTTATGCATTGTGTTATGGTATATGCCACGCTGTACTAAATTTATTATTACTAAAATGGGTGCACATCATCAGATCAGCGAGCCCGAAGTAAAATTTCTTTTGTTGATGTTATTTTTTATGGGCGGATTATCCACCACTGCAAAAAGTGAAGCTGTATTACCTGCCTATTTAATTGGATTAGTTGTAGCCGGAGTTTTTATGCGGGATAAAACATTAATGCACAGAATGCGCAGTATTGCCTTTGCAGTCTTTACGCCGTTTTATTTTATAAAAGCAGGCTTGTTTGTTTCCTTGCCTGCGGTATGGTCTGCAATTGGTGTAATCAGCTTTCTTTTTTTACTGAAAATTGGTACAAAATATATAGGGGTATTTCCTTTTACAAAAGTGTATAACATGCGCAGTAAAGAAGGGCATTATACTACCCTTTTAATGGGCACTGGTTTAACTTTTGGAACTATTGCCTCTTTGTATGGATTGAATAATCATATTATTGATCAAAGGCAATATACCATTCTTGTTACTGTGGTAATATTAAGTGCAGTTTTTCCAACACTGTTTGCACAAAAATATTTTAAACCAACTGAAACTACGATGGATGCATGGGGAAGATTTCGGAGCAAAAAGAAAAACTTAAAAGCAAACAATCATAAAATAAAAGAAGCTGTAAATGTCAGTACATGAAATAAACTATAAAATTTTATTGAACAATGTATTGGTTTAAAAAAGAATAAATGAAATTAAAAACAGCCATAGCTTTTGTAGTATTAATTGGATTAACAAGTTTATTTTCTGATATGACCTATGAAGCAGCCAGAAGCATGAACGGTGCTTACTTAAATATTTTAGGAGCCTCTGCAACAACGGTTGGATGGGTTGCTGGCTTAGGCGAATTATTAGGATATGGCTTAAGAATTATTTCAGGTTACTTTAGCGATAAAACACAAAAATACTGGACAATAACAATTGCCGGTTATTTACTAAATCTTTTTGCTGTGCCACTATTGGCTTTTGCCGGTTACTGGCAATTAGCAATTTTATTAATTATTTTAGAAAGAGTTGGCAAAGCAATCCGCACTCCTGCACGTGATGCAATGCTGTCTTACGGTGCAAAAGAAATGGGCAGAGGCTGGGGCTTTGGATTGCACGAAGCATTAGATTCTGCTGGCGCTACTATTGGTCCCTTATTGGTAAGTGCAATTCTTTTTTATAAAAATAATTCTTATCACTCTGCCTATTTATTTTTAGTAATTCCCGCAGTAATTGCAATGTCCATTTTGCTTTATGCACGCTCGTTACATCCTCATCCGGAAGACCTCGAAATAAAAACAGTTGCATCAATTGAAACAAAAGGATATTCAAAATATTTCTGGTGGTATTTGATTGCAGGAAGTTTGGTAGCCGCAGGTTATGCTGATTTTTCTTTAATCGCGTATCATTTTAAAAAAACAGCGCTGATGCAGGATGATACCATTCCGCTTCTGTATTCGGCTGCTATGGCTTGTGAAGGAATTGCCGCTTTAGCATTAGGAAAATTATTTGATAAGCTTGGAATAAAAACAATGATTGCTGCCACATTTATTTCATTGTTTTTTGCGCCATTGGTTTTTCTTGGCAGCTTTGGCTGGGCTGTAACAGGGATGATTGTTTGGGGCATTGGAATGGGTGCACAGGAATCTGTTTTAAAAGCTGCCATTGCAGATTTAATTCCAACATTTAAAAGAGGCACAGGGTTCGGATTGTTCAATACAGCCTTCGGTTTATTTTGGTTTGGCGGCAGCGCTTTAATGGGTTATTTGTACGATACATCAATTAATGCATTAATTATTTTTTCAATGGGCACACAATTAATGGCAATTATTGCACTGATAATATCCGTGCTTCTTCGTTCTAAAAAAATATCAGAAGTTGCAATTACAGATTAATAAATTAAAATAATGTTTACAATACCTGAAGAACACAAACATGTTTTTAAAGCAGTGGCTTATATGATTGAAAGAAAACTGTTAGATATGCAAATGGATATTATAGCGCATAGAAGCAAAATGCGTTATGTATCTTTTGAATATGCGGATGATATTGCAGAGGAATATTTAAAAAAAATGGAACAAGCAATTAATACAATGTACAATGAACTTGAAATTTTTTGTACACAATATGGAGTTCCTAAACAGCACATCAGCTTTAAAAATGAATTAGCAATTAAAGCCAATTTTTTATGGGAAGATATTACCAGCGCAAATTCTAAAAGTATGCGCGGTTATGGAAAGTTAGAAGGCGCTGTAATTACCGATTATGAAAAAAAAATTAATGAGATGATTGCAACCGTAAATCAGCTTATTCAAACCTGTGAATTAAAAATTTAGTTAATAAAAAAAACATCATTTAATTGCTAAGTTAATTGACGATCGAATAATGCAAGAATAAAATAACTACTTCATCACTTTATTTATCAGTTAATCCATTTAAAATTTGCAGCAACAAACCAATCAAATGAAAAGAAAATATTTCAAAAAAATATTGCCATTAATTGCAATGGCAATAAGCGCTGTAACGCTGTTGTCGTGGGGCGTTTGGGGGCACGAGCACATAAATCATGCAGCCGTTTTTGCTTTGCCGCAACCGATGCGTTTATTCTTTTATAATCATATTGATTTTATTACGGAAGAATCAAGCGTGCCCGATATTCGCAAATACACCATCAACGATAAAGCAGAATTTGCACGGCATTTTATCAACATCGAATCATACAAAATTTTTATTGACAGTCTTCCAAAAACAATGAAAGGAGCGAACGAAAAATTTGATAGTTTATTTCTTCAAAAAAATGGAATTCTTCCCTGGTATATTCAGGATATGATGCAAAAACTTACCAATGCTTTTAAGAACAAACAAAAAACAGAAATACTTTTTTTAGCAGCAGATTTAGGTCATTATTTGGCTGATGCAAATATGCCTTTGCATACTTCTGTAAATCATGATGGACAATTTACAAATCAAAAAGGAATACATGCTTTTTGGGAATCGCAGTTGCCCGAATTATTTGGTGATAATTATAATTTTAAAGTTGATGATGCAAAATACATAAACGATGTTACCACCGAAACATGGAACATCATAAAAAAATCTCATCAATTGGTTGATACTTTATTATTTGCTGAAAAAAGATTGCACGACATTTTTCCAAAAAATAAAATTTATGAAACTGATAGCAAAGACAACAACATCAAAAATAAATTTGGTCAGCCTGTGCATTCTTTTGCTTATGCGCAAGCTTATAATAAAACGTTGAATGGAATGATTGAAAAACAGTTGAGAAATTCAATTCAGGATGTTGCAAATTTTTGGTACACTGCGTGGATTAATGCAGGCAAGCCCGATTTAAGCAGCTTAGATCCGCAATCGCTTACAAAACAAAATCGTAAACAATATAAAATAGATTTGCGTTTGTACGGGAAAGGAAAATTATCAGGCTTTAAAGTAAACAACGAATTTAGTCATTAAAAAATTTACAATGGCACCATGGATTGTGTACGCTTTATTATCTGCATTCTTTGCTGCGTTAACAGCAATTTTTGCAAAGGTAGGATTGAAAGATGTGAACTCCGATCTTGCAACAGCCATCCGCACTGCAATTGTGCTTATAATTACCTGGGTTGTTGTTTTGCTGAAAGATAAAATGAGCGATGTTTCTTCTCTCTCAAAAAATAATTGGCTTTTTCTTACTTTATCTGCATTTGCAACCGGCGCATCGTGGTTGTTTTATTACAAAGCTTTGCAATTAGGCAAAGTGTCGCAGGTAAGTGCAATAGATAAAGGCAGCATTGTGTTTATAATTGTCTTATCTTTTTTATTTTTGAAAGAACCGGTTACGCCAAAAATAATTATCGGCGGCGGATTGGTTTTTGCAGGCATGATGGTTTTAGTTTGGAAATAATTTGCAAGCCTATTTTTTAACTGTGCAAATAATTGCTTTTATCTTTACTTTATTCAATAAATAATTATGATTATAAATGTTTTACATCCCTGGCATGGCGCGCATTACGGAGAAAAAGCACCTCGAATTGTAAATGCAATTATCGAAATTCCGCAAGGTTCCAGAGCAAAATATGAAATTGATAAACCAACCGGTTTATTAAAATTAGACCGCGTTATTTATTCATCATTTTATTATCCAACAAACTATGGATTTATTCCGAAAACTTATGGCGATGATAAAGACCCACTGGATATTTTAGTATTATCGAGCCTCAGCATTCAGCCTTTGTGTTTGGTTGAAGCAAAAATTATCGGCGTAATGCAAATGATTGATCAGGGCGATGCGGATGATAAAATTATTGCTGTTGCTGCGCAGGATCCTTCCATCAATTATATAAATAATATTGAAGAATTACCCAAACATTTTTTTAATGAGCTTCGTCATTTTTTTCAGGAATATAAAACGCTGGAAAATAAGGCTGTTGTTGTAGAAGAGTTTGGCGATAAAGCAAAAGCTTTGCAAATTGTGGAAGAAGCAATCACATTGTATAAAGAAACTTTTAAAAAATAATTATGACAGCACAAACCGTTTTATTATTATTATTAGTTGGCTTAATGGCCGGAATTTTGGGCGGATTAATTGGCGTTGGTGGCGGCATAATTGTAGTGCCCGCTCTGGTTCTTATTCTCGGTTACAGCCAGCACGAAGCGCAGGGCACTTCCTTAGGATTATTGCTGCTGCCTGTTGGCATTCTTGCGGTTTTAAATTATTATAAGCAAGGATATATTGATGTAAAAGTGGTTCTTATTTTATCACTTGGGTTTGTTATTGGCGGATGGATAGGCAGTAAATTTTCTTTAAGTATTTCAGATATTCTATTAAAAAAAGTATTTGCATGTATAATAGTTGTAATAGCGGTAAAAATGCTTTTTTTTGATAAATAATTTTAGTGCTCATATTAATTTGAGTTTTATTTTTGTCTAAATTTTTTGAGATGGAAGCAAGAAGAAAATCATCCGCATATTATTGGCTCTGGTGTTTTATCTGGTTAGCTATACTAATTCTGATGCTTATTTTTGTAAGGCAATTTTTCTGGCTTGCATTGCCAGGCACTGTAACTTATTTTGCAAAAGCAATGAATATAATGTAAATTTTTTACCCCTGCTGCTCATGTTTTATAAAAAGGAATTGATGAAATTTTTCAATTCCTTTTTAAGTTAACTTAATTTTTTTTTTTGATACCAGCTTCTGGTTTTTCATAGCTTCACTTGTGCAGCTTGTCCCGAATTTATTTCGGGATCGCAATCCTTTCACCTGCATCAATTCTTGCATCTTTTTTTATCTTATTTTTATTGTATGGAACAAGTGATTTTAGTAAACGAAAAAGATGAACAGCTTGGCGTGATGGAAAAAATGGAAGCACACAAAAAAGCCTTGCTGCACAGGGCTTTCAGCGTTTTTATTTTAAATGAAAAGGGCGAAATGTTATTGCAGCAAAGAGCCTTGCATAAATACCACAGCGGCGGTTTGTGGACGAATGCCTGCTGCAGTCATCCGCGCCCCGGAGAACAAATTGATAAGGCAGCGCAAAGAAGATTGCTCGAAGAAATGGGCATTGAAACACTTCTTCATAAAGTATTCAATTTTACTTATAAAGCTTCTTTTGAAAATGGTTTAACCGAGCATGAATTTGACCATGTTTTTATTGGAAAATATAATGGTGCAATTAAACCTGATGTTAATGAAATAAAAGATTATTGTTTTAAAAAAATAAAAGATATACAGCTTTCTCTGCAAAGTCATCCGCATAAATACACACATTGGTTTCAGGTAGCTTTTCCAAAAGTAGCTGAGTGGTGGAAAAAAATAAACAAGTAATTTGATCTGTCAAAAATCAATAAAGCGCATTAAATTTTAATAACATTGCTACGTTATATTTGCCGATAATTTTATTGGTTAATGCGTCGAATATTTCTTGTTAGTTTAATTATTATAATATCGGTTTTTAAAAGTTTCGCCCAAAACGGTTTCCCCGATTTTAGCATTGAAGATCTTGGCAAAGGCCGCATTCGCATTGGATGGTTTAATCAGTATGGAAATTCCTGCATTCAAATAAACGTGCAAAAATCCTATGATAGTCTAAAATATTACAGAACAGTCTTTGTTCCCCAATCGCCCGAACTTCCTCAAAATGGTTTTGTTGATGAAGCCGGCACAAGCAGCTTTATGTATTATCGCATATTTTATGTGCTTAATGGCGGCGCTTATTATTTTACAAAAGCAAAACATGCCGCTTCCGGTTTTGTAAGCAGTGCAATAATCGAAAACGGCGATCCTAACCAAACTATAAAAGTTATTATAAAAGATACTGTTTCTATGCAATTAAATTTTGCGCAGTTTAAGCGTTTTAAAGATTCTATTTTTAATAATACAAGAGATAGTTTATTCAGCATTAATTCTGATGAAGTTATTTTGAAACCTTATATTCCGCAAGGCGATTTTATTCCGTCAATGTACGTTTATACTGACAGAAGCGGTTACATAAATATTAATGTGCCCGATGCAAAACAAAAAAATTATTCACTTATTTTTTTCGACAGTGACTATAAAGAATTGTTTACCATAAAGCATTTAGATTATTCGCAACTAATTTTAGATAAAGCCGATTTTGTGCACGGCGGCTGGTTTTTATTTGAATTGTACGAAGGAAATAAATTGAAAGAAAGAAACAGATTTTTTCTGCAAAAAGATTTTTGATTGATTATTATTCTGCAACTTTTTTCTATGTTTCTATTGTGCCTATGTGGTAAAATTTTTTATTGATTAATAGGAAGGATTTTTAAAATTCGCACTCTCTATTTTTCTGCATTTTGATTAATATATTTTTTTATTGTGCTGCTGTTTACTATCCATAAAATTATTAAGATAATTATTGCGCTGATAATTGTATAAACAGATATATAAGCGCTTACATAAATATTTTGTGCTGATAAAATTTGCTTTAACAACCATTGAAGCAACGCAATAACCGTAAGTACAATTATCGTAATAAAAATATTTGAAGGATAAAATTGCTTTATAAGAAACTGATACAATTGTTTTGGCGCCGCACCTAATGTAATAAGCAAACCAATTTCTTCTTTGCACGAAGCAATGGTAAGCTGAATAAACAATGTAAAAATCAGCAACGCAAATAACAACATTACTGCGCCGGTTATCCACGAAATATTTACAACCATATCAACTATTTGCCTGTATTTGCTGAAACGGGTTTTATCAGTATCGGTTGTTAATCCGTGCGCTTTTAAATAGTTAACCAGCGCCGGATTGCCGGCATCGTTTGTTTTAATTACAACGCGGGATGGCTTTGCATTTACATCGGTTCCAAATTTTACGTTTGCCCAATCCATAAATTGTTGCGGAACTAATACCGATGAAATTCTATCACTAAAACCAACCACTTTTCCATAAATTTCCAAAGGACCTGAACCTGTTCTGATTCGAATATTGATTGGTAAATTCATAACTAGTTGTTGTGATAGTTGCGGTAAATTTTGCGAAGCAGCAAACCCGAAATTATACATATCCAGAAACATATTGGGAACAATCATCGGTATGAATTGTGAATTTTCATCCCACTTCCAGTCTTTGCTTTTTACATCTAAAAATTCATCAGGCACACTTTCAAAAAAAAGATCGGTGTAAAACGGAAGTTGGTCGGAACCGCTTGCGGAAACTTTAAAACGGCTTGGCGTTAAAACGCCCACTGCATCAATAAAAGGTTGTTTTTTTAAATCCTCAATTTCTGCATCGCTTAATGCAGTTGCACCGATAGTTTTATCATTCACTATCTTATTAACCAATAAAAAATTTGCAACACTATCCTGGTTGGTTTTGCTGTGCAATAAATCATTATAATTTACCTGCAATTGTACTGCAGATAAAATTAAAATGAGCGCAACCGATAAGCCAATTACCGCCATTACAAACCTTATGCGGCCTGCGCTTGCTTTAATAAGTTTTTTTAAAAGTTGATTAAGCATAAAGCCTCACCCGCCTTCTCCAAAGGAGAGGGAGTTTTAAAGATTTAATATTTTTGAATAATTAAAATGATCATCATCTTCCAGGTCAGTTAAAATAAATCCCGCATTTCTTTTTTTACATTCTTCTGCAATTAACTGCGATGCTTTGCGAATATTATTTTGATCTAAATGACTGAAAGGCTCATCCATAATTAACCAATTAAAAGGTTGCATTAAAGAACGAACAATTGCAATGCGTTGTTGCTCGCCATAACTGCACATGCCCGCTTTTTGATGCAGAATATTTTCAATTCCAAGCAACGCAGCCATTTCATCAATTGTATTTTTTTCGTAAATCGGTTTTTGCAAAATGCGGTTTAATTCAATATTTTCTCTTGCAGATAAATTTGGAAACAACCGCAGATCCTGAAAAATTATACTCGTATTTTGTTGTCTTAATTGCGCAAGTTCGTTTCCTTCGATATTTTTTAAATCAATATTATTCCATAAAACTTTTCCTTCATAATCGTTTCGTAATTTATATAAAATGTGTACCAGCGTTGTTTTTCCGGTGCCACTTGGTGCTTTTATTTTTATCCATTCTTCCTCCTGAAAAAAGATATGTTTATTCCAAACCTCAGAACCGCGTTGTAAAAATTTTTCTTTTAAAGGAATAGGAACAAGCTGCCTTATTTCAATTTGCATAATTATAAACTTAAATCAATAAGAAATAAAGAGGAAATAAAAAATGTAAAAATTTTTTGAAACAAAACATCCGGTAAAGATAATGTTATACTTTTCCCATAACATACATTGCGCTCATTGTTGGCGTTGGGTTTCCACCCTTTTTTTCTAAAGTAATTGCAAAGGCTTGCGCTTGAGGCATATTTTTCATTTTGCATAATTTTCCGTTGCAATCGCCAATCATACCCGCATCAACCGGCTTGCCATCAACAATTGCCCAAAGTTGATATTGTTTATCAGGAGGAGTTTGAGGTAAATTATTTTGCAGAAGATAAACATCTTTTGTTTCGGCATTCCAATAAACAGTAGCAAGATTATTTTCTTTGCCGGGAACGCCTTTCATCTTCACAATTTTCATAGCAGGATTAGCTATTATCTTCATGCTTTCGCTTAAATCATTTAATTTATTTTTATATAGATCATTTTTTGCCTGTAAATTATTTTGTTGTTCAATCAAGCTATCCATTTTGGTTTTATAAATATCATTATTCGCTTGTAAACTATTTTGTTGTGTTAATAATGCCTGGTATTTATTATTTGTTGATTGATAATTATTATACAAATAAAAATTTAGCGCTGCACTTGCAATAAACAAAATAATGGAAGCCGCAGCTACATATTGCCACAATTTAAGAGGCGCTGAAATATTTTTTTTTGATGCAAATGGTATTACCGGTGTAAATTTTTTATCAGCAGAATAACTTGAAATTTCATGTATTAATTTGCCTTTTATTTCTTCGGGCTGCGGTATGGTATTTTGTAAAGCAAACTGCTCAATCTCGCTTGCAAAATCGTCAACAGCTTTTTTTATTTCAGCATGTTCAGTCATCAGCAATTCTATTTCAGCAGCTTCACTTGCGTTTGATAAACCAAGCACATAGCTTTCGATAGCTCCGGATTCTATGTATAATCTTATATCCACTTTACGGTTTAACTAATTGACGTAATTGTATCAAAGCTGTTCGCAACCTTGTTTTAACTGTTCCCAATGGCATATTTAATAGTTTAGCAATTTCTTCCTGTGTAAAACCCTGGAAATATGAAAGCTCAACAAGAACTTTATATTCCTCCTTTAACATGTGTACTATTTTGTGCAGACCAATTTTATCAATGTCAGTATTTGTAGTAGTTGCAGCATATACGGTTTCTGTTAACTCACGGTTTTGTTGAGTGTTTTGATAACTTTTACTTCGCAATGTATCAATAGATGCGTTTCTTGCAACATTCATCATCCATGTAAATAAACGGCCTTTGGCATCGTCGTAACTTTCAATCTGCCTCCATATTTTTATAAACACTTCCTGTAATACGTCGCTGGCAAGGTCTTTATTGGTAATAATTGATAAAATAATGGTGAATAAAGCACCTGAGTAATTATCATATAAATAACTAAAAGCAGTTTGCTGACGTTGTTTTAACAACTTCACTAGTTCTTCTTCTGAAATTTTCTTTTGTTCTTGCATACTGTATCCGGCAGAAATTACCGATTTTAATTTTATTAGCCAATTAGCTGGCTGTAATCTGCTGCGTTCATAAGGCTTTCAATTTCTTTCGGATTATTTAATTGCAATTTTATCATCCATCCCTCACCATAAGGATCTGAATTTACAAGTTCAGGTTTTTTTTCCAGTGCAGCATTTGTTTCTTTTATTGTTCCTGAAACAGGCAAAAATAAATCGCTTACGGTTTTTACGGCTTCAACTGTTCCAAAAATTTCATTTTCTTTTAAATCTTTTCCAACAGCATTTATATCAACATAAACAATATCGCCTAATTCACTTTGCGCAAAATCTGTAATGCCGATTAACGCAGTATTATCGTCCATTAATTTTATCCATTCGTGATCTTTTGTATATTTTATATTGGATGGAACATTCATAAAACTTATTTGGAGTTGCAAATATTGAAATAAATTTTTATAATAAAATTGATATTGCCTTTTTAATTTAATAAACTCATTTTCATTATCACATTTTGCAAAGGCCTATCGTTAGCATCGCGCGGAACGCTTGCAATTTTATCAACAACATCAAGCCCTTTAGTTACTTCACCAAACACAGTATAATTTTGATCGAGCATTGGTGTACCGCCAATTGTTTTATAAATTTTTCGTTGTTCATCCGTAAAAGAAAATGCAGGATTGGAGCTTCGTATCTGGCATTCCACCTGGTTCAATTCTTCATCCGTAAATGTTTTTCCCTGCACAATATAGAATTGACAATTGCTGCTTGCTTTTTCCGGATTATCATCCCGCGCCGCAGCAAGCGCTCCTTTTTTATGAAAATAAAATGGCTTAAATTCAGCAGGAATGCGGTCTCCCGGCGCCTCGCCATTTCCTAATATTATTGAATCTTTTGCATTTTTACTTGTTGGATCTCCGCCCTGAATCATAAAACCTTCAATTACGCGATGAAATAAAAGACTGTCGTAAAACCCTTGTTTAACCAGCTTAATAAAATTATCACGATGCAGCGGAGTTGAATCATACAATTTTACAACCATCGTTCCATAGTTAGTAGTAATTTCTACCAAACGTTCTTTGCTTTTTGTTGTTATGCTTCTTGAATTTTCTGATGTTTTTTTTGATGAAGCTGAAGTTTTTTTTGTTTGCGAATTTACTGCAAAAGCAATGCAGCAAAGCGTTATAGCAATCATTAATTTTTTCATCCGATAATTGTTTAAAGTTCTTGTTGCCCGAAATAAAGCAAAATATGATCTTTTAAAAAATTTTCCTGCTCAATTAATTCTAACACAGGTAATTCTTTTAATTGTTTGAAATGCGGCCAGCCTTCGTCATCAAAGTTTTCCAAAACATAATAACCACTTGCACTTAAAACAGTGCAAATGGCAACATGCATCAGATCTTGTTTTTGTTCTTTTGTAATTTTTTGTTTTATAAAACCGGTTTCCTGCATCCCAATTAAAAATAAAATTGCTTCCATATCCGGCTTCTTTCCAAAACGCTCTGCCAGCTTAGCTTCCAGGTTCCACCAGCGTTGTTGCAAATCATCTTTTACAAACATATTGCTGCAAAGATAAGGTTGCATGTTTGAAGATTATCTTTGCGAAAATTTTTGATTGTTATGTTGCAAATAAAATTATTAAGAGAAAAACCGGATTGGGTAAAAGAAAGATTGACTATAAAAAATTTTAAGCAGATAAAATTAGTTGATGAAATTATTTTATTGGATAATGAAAGAAAAAAAATACAAGCTGAATTTGATGTAACGCAATCAAAAATAAACAGTGCTTCAAAAGAAATTGGCAATTTGATGCGTGAAGGTAAAAAAGAGAATGCTGATGAATTGAAGAAACAAGTTTCAAGTTACAAGGTTCAAGTTGAAGAATTAAACAAGCGTTTAATTGAAATTGAAGAAAATTTGCACAATAAATTAATTCAGCTTCCCAATCTTCCTTCAGAAAAAGTACCGCACGGAAAAACGCCGGAAGACAACGAAGTTGTAAGAGAAGGCGGAAAAAAACCTTTGCTAATTGCAAATGCGTTACCGCATTGGGAACTCATAAAAAAATATAATTTAGTTGATTTTGAAACCAGCGCAAAAATTACCGGCAGCGGCTTTCCGCTTTATAAAAATAAAGGTGCAAAATTGCAGCGTGCATTAATTCAATATTTTTTGGAATTCAATACCAGCGCTGGTTACATGGAATTTATTCCTCCGTTTATGGTGAATGAAGCAAGCGCTTTTGGTACCGGACAATTGCCCGATAAAGAAGGACAAATGTATCATATAACAGAGGATAATTTCTATTTGATACCAACTTCGGAAGTCCCTATTACAAATATTTATCGCGATGAAATTATAAAAGAACAAAATCTTCCGATAAAAATGACAGCTTATTCGCCATGCTTTCGCCGCGAGGCTGGAAGTTTTGGAAAAGATGTTCGCGGATTAAATCGTGTTCATCAATTTGAAAAAGTGGAGATCATTCAAATCGTTCGTCCTGAAAAAAGTTATGATGTTTTGGAAGAAATGGTTGCGCATGTTGAGCAACTTGTGCAATCGTTAGAATTGCCTTACCGAATTTTAAAATTATGCGGCGGCGATATGGGTTTTACAAGTGCGCTTACTTACGATTTTGAAGTTTTCAGCGCCGCACAAAACCGCTGGCTTGAAGTAAGCAGTGTAAGTAATTTTGAAAGTTTTCAAACAAACAGAATGAAATGCAGATTTAAAGATGAAAATGGAAAAATGCAATTTCCTCATTCTCTTAACGGAAGTTCGCTTGCTTTACCGAGAATTTTTGCAAGTTTATTGGAGAATAATCAAACCGAAAATGGCATTAAACTTCCAAAAGTTTTGCATTCTTATTTTGGCGCAGAATTTATTAATTAATTTTGATTGCATCTTTTAATTATCTATAAAAAACTTCTAAAATCATCTGCATGAAATCTTCCATTAAATTTATAATTGTATTAGTACTTATACATTTTTACAGCTTTCTTTTTGCGCAACAAGATTATGAAAAGCTGCACCAGCAGGCAATTTTAGTAGATACGCATAACGATATTATCAGCAAATTAATCGAAAGAAATTATATATTCGATTCAGACCTTACCGTAAAAACACAATCCGATTTAAAACGCATGTTTATCGGAGGAATTGATGTGCAGATTTTTTCTATCTGGTGCGATGGTTTGCAGCCAAATCCTTACGCATTTGCGAACAGAGAAATTGATACTTTATATGCGGTTGTTGCGCGGCATCCCGATAGCATGATGATTGTAAAAACGCCTGCTGATTTAATGAAAGGTGTGCAACAAAAAAAATTAGGTTGCATGATGGGCGTTGAAGGCGGACATATGATTGAAAATAGTCTTGATAAATTGGATAGTTTATATAATCGCGGCGTTCGTTACATGACGTTGACATGGAATAACTCTACTCCTTGGGCAACTTCTGCGAAAGAAGAAACGTACGATTCTTTACTGCATCAGCCAAAAGGATTAAACGATTTTGGAAAACAAGTTGTAAAAAGAATGAATGAATTGGGAATGATGGTTGACCTTTCGCATGTGGGATATCAAACTTTTTGGGATGCAATTAACACTACAAAAAAACCGGTGATTGTTTCGCACAGTTGCGTATATAAATTATGTCCTGCTTTTAGAAATTTAAAAGACGACCAAATAAAAGCTGTTGGAAAAAATGGTGGTGTAATTCATATCAATTTTTATTCTGGTTTTTTAGACAGCACTTACGAGAAAAAAGATTCTTTATTTGGCGTTGAACATAAAGCAGAAAGAGACTCGTTGCTGAAACTCAATCCTGAACCGTATTTCGCTGATAATTATCTGTATGAAAAATATAAAACTGAAGTGCAGGCAATGCGCGCGCCGCTGCATTTATTATTCGATCATTTAGATTATATTGTAAAAATGATTGGAGTTGATCATGTTGGTTTAGGCTCTGATTTTGACGGCATAAATTCTTCGCCGCAGGAGTTGGATGATGTTACAGATTATCCGCTCATCACAAAAGAATTATTAAAAAGAGGTTACAGCGAAACTGACATTAAAAAAATTTTGGGAGGAAATTTTATAAGGGTTTTCAAAGCAAATAGTAAATAGGAAATAAGCAAGTATTATGCAATGGAAAAACTGGAAATATTTCAACTCCGCGAATTGTTTGAAAAAGTACAATTAAACAATGTTTTTTCTGACAGTAAAACTTTTCCTGATTGTTTGCCGAAGTATGATTTAAATGATATTAACGAAAAGTATTTTCAGCAAAAAAATTCTGCAAATTTTAATTTAAAAAAATTTGTTGAAGAAAATTTTGAGTTGCCCCAAAAAAATGAAACCAGTTATAAATCCAACACAGATAAACCTATAAAAAAACACATCGAAAATTTATGGGATATTCTAACTCGCAAACCAAACTCCTCCTCCTTTGGAGGAGGTCGGGAGAAGGCTGACTCGCTTATCCCATTGCCGTTTTCTTACATCGTTCCCGGCGGCAGATTCCAAGAAATTTATTATTGGGATAGTTATTTTACCATGCTTGGTCTGCAAGTGTCGCAGCGCATTGGTTTAATGCAAAACATGATTGATAATTTTTCATATTTAATTGATAAAGTAGGTTACATTCCAAATGGAAACCGCAGTTACTATTTAGGTCGTTCGCAGCCGCCGTTTTATTCATTAATGATAAAATTATTGAGTGAGCAAAACGTTCGCTTGCCATACGGTACAGGAAAAGATGTTATAAAAAATTATATGCCGCAATTAGAAAAAGAATATAATTTTTGGATGAATGGAATTGATTTTATCAATGAAAAAAACATTGCATTAAATCATGTTGTTATGTTACCGGATGGTTACATATTAAATCGTTATTGGGATGCAAAGGATACACCGCGGCCCGAAGCGTATAAAGAAGATATAGAACTTGTTTATCAATCAAAAAATAATGTAAAAGAAATTTATGAAAATATTCGTGCAGCGGCGGAAAGCGGATGGGATTTTAGCAGTCGCTGGTTTAAAAATATTTCTTCATTTGCAAGCATTCATACAACGGAAATTCTTCCGGTTGATTTAAATTGTTTATTGTTTCATTTAGAACAAACACTTTCAGAAGCACATCAATTATCAAACAATATTTCTC
This sequence comes from Chitinophagaceae bacterium, assembly GCA_051004255.1. GTDB lineage: Bacteria > Bacteroidota > Bacteroidia > Chitinophagales > Chitinophagaceae > JBPCKN01. Next base: position 90,932 of record JBPCKN010000019.1, read on the forward strand.
AATCTGCTTCTTACCAATTATCGGCAGAAAAAAGAAAAGCCACCGTTCAAAAATATTGCTGGAGTGAAGAATTAAATTTTTATTTTGATTACGATTTTACCCAACAAAAACAAAAAAGCAGTTACACATTAGCTGCAACATTTCCTTTATTTTTTAGAATTGCAACAGATGATCAGGCAAAAAAAGTTGCGGAAATTTTAGAAAAAAAATTTTTAAAATTCGGTGGCTTGGTTACAACTTTAGAAACCACAGGTCAGCAATGGGATGCGCCGAATGGCTGGGCGCCTTTACAATGGATTGCAATAAAAGGGTTACAAAATTACGGATTGAATGAATTGGCTGAAACCGTTGCCCGACGCTGGATTGAGCTAAATAAAAATGTATATAATCGTACCGGAAAACTCATGGAAAAATATAATGTAATTGACATGAATTTAGAGGCTGGCGGCGGCGAATATCCATCGCAGGACGGCTTCGGCTGGACGAATGGTGTGCTTTTAAAATTGATGGAAATGTATGATGGAAATAAATAAGTTTATCCGTCAATCATTGTACTAACCAAAACTTTTTCTTTCATCATTTCTCTTACTGCATCTGCAATACCTTGCGCATCAAAACCGCATTCGCGATGTAATTCTTTTGGTGTTCCGTGTTCAATAATTTTATCAGGAATGCCAAGTATTTTTACTTCAGCTTTATAATTATTTTGGTTCATAAATTCTAAAACTGCGCTGCCAAAACCGCCGACAATTGTTCCGTCTTCAACAGTAATTATCTTATTATATTTCCTGAATACTTCATGCAATAATCCTTCATCCAAAGGTTTTGCAAAACGCATATCGTAATGTGCAAGATTTATTTCTTCTGACCTCAATTCCCGAATTGCACTTGCAGCAAAATTGCCGGGATGACCAAGACTTAAAATAGCAATATCTTTTCCGTCTTTTAATTTTCTTCCTTTACCAATTTGTATTTCTGCAAACGGAGTTCTCCATTCGCTCATAACTCCTTCGCCACGCGGATAGCGAATTACAAAAGGATTTTTTATTGAATCCAGTTGTGCAGTAAACATCAGGTTGCGCAATTCCTGTTCGTTCATCGGCGCGGAAATAATCATGTTTGGAATACATCGAAAATAAGCAATATCATAAGCGCCGTGATGTGTTGGTCCGTCTTCTCCAACTAATCCGGCACGATCTAAACAAAAGATCACAGGTAATTTTTGTATTGCAACATCATGCACTGCCTGGTCATAAGCTCTTTGCATGAAGGATGAATAAATGTTACAGAAAACTTTCATTCCCTGCGTTGCCATTCCTGCACTTAATGTAACTGCATGTTGCTCGCAAATGCCTACGTCTAATGCACGGTTCGGCATTTTTTCCATCATAAATTTTAAGGAAGAACCGCTGGGCATTGCGGGAGTGATGCCAAATATCTTATCATTTTTTTCTGCAAGCTCAATAATTGTGTAACCAAAAACATCCTGATATTTTGGTGGCTGCGGAAGCTCGAATTTTTTCTTATAAATTTCGCCTGTTACTTTATCGAATAAACCGGGTGCATGCCATTTTGTTTGGTCTTTTTCTGCAAGTGAATATCCTTTGCCTTTTACAGTAACAATATGCAATAATTTTGGTCCGGGAATTTTTTTCAGGTCTTTTAAAGTATCAACTAATTTAGTGAGATTGTGCCCGTCAATCGGTCCAAAATATCTAAAGTTTAATGCCTCGAATAAATTGCTGCTTTTGCTTACCATTCCTTTTATGCTGGCTTCCAATTTACTTGCCATTTCTCTTGTGAAACGCTTGCCCACAGGCAATTTGCCCATTAAATTCCAAAGATCATCTCTAAATTTATTGTAAGTATGCGAAGTGGAAATATCAGTTAAATATTCTTTTAAAGCGCCTACGTTTGCATCAATGCTCATGCAATTATCGTTTAAAATAACCAGCATATCTGCATCAGCAACACCGGCGTGATTTAATGCTTCAAATGCAATACCCGCCGTCATCGCGCCATCACCAATAATAGCAACAGATTTTCTTTTTTCGCCTTTATATTTCGCCGCAATCGCCATACCCAATGCCGCCGAAATAGAAGTGGAAGAATGACCTACTCCAAAAGTATCGTATTCACTTTCGCTTCGTTTGGGGAAACCGCTCAAACCCTTATATTTTCTATTCGTCATAAAATTATCTCTGCGGCCGGTAAGAATTTTATGTCCGTAAGCCTGGTGGCCAACGTCCCAAACCAATTGATCGTAAGGTGTGTTATAAACATAATGTAAAGCCACGGTTAATTCAACCACGCCAAGGCTGGCACCAAAATGACCGCCGTACACGCTTACAACATCAATAATATATTGCCGCAATTCATCGCAAACTTTGTGTAGCTGTTCTCGGCTTAGTTTTTTTAAATCGTTGGGAGAATTAATGGATTTTAAAAGCGCACCCGGAGTTATTTCCATCAAAAAAATTTAAGATGTAAAATTAGTTTTTAAAGTTAAAAGTAAAAAGTAAAAGTAAAACCGGTGTCAGACATCAGAAATCAAAAATCAGCTAATCAACAAATCCACCAACCAACCAACAAGCGAATTTGCCTTTAATCAAACTGAAATAAAAAAAACATTTATTCATTTAATTTTGTAAAGATGAGAAATAGATTGCCATTATACTGGATATGCCAGATTGGAGGATGGAGCGCATATTGCATTGTTTATTCTATTATTTATATAACCATCCGGCAACGACCAATTAATAATTTTTTTGTTGCATTAATTTCTGATGCAATAATCGGATTAATTCTCACGCACCTGATGCGAACGTTAATGAAATCGTTCGATTTATGGAAACAGCCCCTATCAGTTCAAATTAGAAATCTTTTTATCACAACAATTTTATTTGCGCTTTTGTATGCAATTGTAACAGTAAAATTTGATGATTTAATTCAGTACGATTATGAACGATTAAAATCATACACTTTTTTCGATAAAGTTTTATACACCAGCATTGGTACTTTTCTGTTTGTTTTTATATGGAATTTATTGTACTTCACTTATCACTACATCAGCAAAAGCAGGGATGAAACTTTAGATAAAATCCGGCTTCAAAGTTTGGTAAAAGAGCTTGAATTAAAAACAATAAAATCGCACATAAATCCGCATTTTATTTTTAATGCATTAAATAGTATTCGTGCGTTGGTTGATGAAAATCCGGCGCGCGCGAGAACTGCCATTACCGAATTAAGCAATATTTTGCGCAGCAGCATGCAGGTAGAAAAATTAGAAACTACTTCGCTGGAAAAAGAACTTGATATTGTAAAAGATTATCTCGCACTTGAATATATTCGTTTTGAAGACCGCTTGAAAATTGAATATGATATTGATGAAGATACTTTAGACCAGCCTGTGCCACCGATGATGTTGCAAACACTGGTTGAGAATGCAATTAAGCATGGCATCAGCAAACAAATAAATGGTGGATTAATAAGAATTATTTCAGATTTTAAAGATGACCATCACGAAATTATTGTACAAAATACCGGGCAATTAAACGGAAGCCGCAATGCCGATGGTTTTGGAATTGCCAGCACAAATAATCGCCTGCATTTATTGTTTGGTGAGAAAGCCGCTTTTGAAATAAAAGATGTAAACGAAGAAATTGTTCAGGCAAAAGTTACGATGCCCGTTTATAATTTTAAAATTAGTAAATAAGTTATATGCCAATAAAAGCAATTATTATAGATGATGAACGCCTTGCAAGAAATGAATTAAAGAAATTATTGCACGATTTTTCTGACATTGAAATTATTGATGAAGCCGCAAATGTTGATGAAGGAATTGAAAAAATTGAACTGCAAAATCCTGATCTTATTTTTTTGGATATTCAAATGCCGGGAAAAACCGGATTCGATTTATTGGCTGAATTAGAAAAAGCGCCGCGTGTAATTTTTACAACAGCGTACGATGAATATGCACTAAAAGCTTTTGAGGTAAATGCAATGGATTATTTGCTGAAACCCGTAGAGCCAAAGCGTTTGGCAGATGCAATTCATAAAGTACAGTATGAAATAAGCAAAGAAAATATTGGATTAAATGGAATGCAAAATCGCGGACCGTTAACGGATGTAGACCAGGTTTTTGTAAAAGATGGCGAGCGTTGCTGGTTTGTAAAATTGGGTGAAATTCGTTTGTTTGAAAGTGTTGGCAATTATGCCAAAGTTTTTTTTGGAAACAACAAACCGCTTATTTTAAAATCGCTCAATGCTTTGGAAGAAAGATTGGATGATCGTATATTTTTTCGTGCAAACAGAAAACATATTCTCAACCTTCGCTGGATAGAAAAAATAGAACCCTATTTTAACGGCGGGCTTTTGGTTGAATTAAAAGGTGGTGAAAAAATTGAAGTTAGCCGCAGACAAACCGTAAAATTTAAAGAAATGATGAGTTTATAATTAATGATTTTTTTTTTGCTTTAATCACTTCCTCCAGCAAAAGGTTTATCAAAAAAAGGCATCAGTTACTGATGCCTTTTTGTTCGAAATATATCTTCTACCAAATTTTTATTCGTGCGCTGTCAGTCACATACATTTTGTTACTCGGCTGCACATTAAATGCAGCATAAAAAGGTGCAAAATTCATAAGTGGTCCATTAACGCGATACATTGGCGGTGAATGCGGATCAAGATTAATATACGTTCTTACAATTTCATCTTTTTCTTTGCTTCGCCAAATTTGTGCGAATGATAAAAAGAAACGCTGGTCAGGCGTAAAGCCATTTATTTTTGAAGTATCTTTTCCTTCCTTTGTCATTTTAAATGCATCATAAGCAATATTGATGCCGCCAATATCTGCAATATTTTCGCCGGTAGTTAAGGCGCCATTTACATGCAAAGTATCCAAAACAGTAAAGCCGTTATACAAATTAATTACCTGTTGTGTTTTTGCATGAAATTTAATACTGTCTTCTTTGCTCCACCAATTTTTTAAGTTGCCGTCTTTATCGTATTGCGCGCCCTGATCATCAAAGCCATGCGTCATTTCATGACCGATAACCATCCCAATTCCGCCATAGTTTATTGCATCATCTGCATCAGGATCAAAAAACGGAAACTGTAAAATACCTGCCGGAAAAACAATTTCATTGAACGACGGATTATAATATGCATTAATTGTGGGCGGCGTCATTCCCCATTCGGTTTTATCAACCGGTTTGCCCACTTTATTTATCTCGTAATTGTATTCATTTTTTTGTGCAGATAATCTGTTTTCGAAATAAGTATTTTTGTTAATGTCAACTTTACTATAATCTCTCCATTTATCAGGATAACCGATTTTTTTCAAAAAAGCATGCAGTTTATCTTTTGCAATTTGCTTTGTGCCGTCACTCATCCAATCCAAATTATTTATTCTGTTTTCAAAAGCCTTTTGAAGATTATTCACCAAATCGAGCATCCGTTTTTTTGCATCATCGGTAAAATATTTTTTTACATATAATTGGCCCAATGCTTCGCCTAAATTATTATCGGTTGCTCTGTAAATCCTTTCCCAGCGCGGCTTTATCTGTTGCTGGCCGCTTAATGCTTTGCCGTTATAATCGAACGATGCATTTACAAAATCGCTGCTTAATGCATTGGCAAAATTATCGAGCACATGAAAACGCAAATACGCTTTCCATGTGTCTATCGGCGTTGTTTTCAGAAGTTCATTAAGCTTTGCATAAAACGCAGGCTGCTGTACGTTTACAGAATCAGCATGAATTTTTAAAACAGGCAAAATAGTTTTCCATTCAAACAGCGGCATTTTTTTATCGAGATCAGCAACAGCCATTTTATTGTAATTACTTTGCGGATCACGCAATTCAACATTAGTTCTGTGGCTGCCTGCCATTTGTTTTTCAAGATTGAATAAAGCCATCATTTTTTTTGCTGCTTTTACAGAATCATCACCTGTAAGCGTAAACATTTTTTGTACATAAGTTTGATAAGCTTTTACAACATCTTTTGTTGCCGCGTCTGTTTTAAAATAATAATCTCTGTCGGGTAATCCTAAACCGCCTTGCGAAAAAATAGCAATATTCATTGCACTATTTTTATCGTCACTGCCAACACCTAAACCATACAACAAGCCATCATCAGCGGTTTGTTGCTCTGCAATAAATTGCAGCATTTCGTTTACATTTTTAAGCGAATCAATTTTTTGCAAATATGGTTTTACCGGGTCGTAACCGCGCTTTTCTATGGTTGCAGAATCCATTCCGGAAGCATAAAAATCGCCTACTTTTTGAGCGATGCTTCCTTTTGCAAAATTGCCTTTTGAAACACTGTCTAATATACCATGAATATGTTCTTTTGTAGTATCGTACAAATCGAGAAAAGCGCCTATATCACTTTCTGTGGAAGGAATTGTTGCTTTCTTAATCCAGCTTCCATTTACAAAAAGAAAAAAATTATCGCCTGGTTTTACGGATGAATCCATGTTGGCAACTTCAATAAATTTTTTTTCTGTTTTTGTTTTGGTTTGGCAGGAATAAAAAACAGCAGATATTGTTATGCAAGCTGTTACAAAACCAAAAATTTTTTTCATACAACTTATTTTATTGAGATGGTGAAAATAAAAAAACTTACGCAAGAAAAGATTTTATTTTGATGAGTAAAAAGACAAACATCATTTCTCAAAATCTTCTTTGCTTAAGCCTGATTGGTGAAGTATAGAATTAAAAGTACCAACCGGAATTTGTTTTCGTTCCGCAGGAATAATAACAGTCAATGTTGGATTGCCTGATTTTCTAAATTTAATGTGGCTGCCTTTTTGAGAAATAAAAATAAATCCATGTGCTTGTAATACTTTCAAAATTTCATTGGATGAATATAATTTAGGCATGTTCTAATTCAGTAGAAACAATTTCAGGGTTTTCTATTTTTATTGCATTTTCAAAAGGAACATCTTCAAAATATAAATCCAAAGCTTCTTCCAGATTTTTCAATGCTTCCTCCTTTGAATTTCCAAAACTGGAAATATCCACGTTCAAACATTGAGCAACAAAAAACTCACCTTCTTTCCAAACAATATTTTTTAAAATGATTTTCATAATTAAGATTAAAATTACAAAGAAATTGAATGCATTAAAAAAAATCACATTCACCCCAAATCAATATCAAAATTTACTAATTGCACAAACTGGTTTAACCTTTCATCAATATCTTTTTTTGTAATTTCTTTCAATCTTTCTGTTCCAAATTTTTCAACACAAAAACTTGCCATGGCGCTGCCAACGATAATTGCTGTTTTCATGTTGTTGAAAGAAATATCTTTTGTTTTTGCAAGATGACCAATAAAGCCGCCGGCAAAAGTATCGCCCGCACCGGTTGGGTCAAACACATCTTCCAAAGGCAATGCCGGAGCGAAAAAAACACTGCTTTCATTAAAAAGCAAAGCGCCGTGTTCGCCTTTTTTTATGATGAGATATTTCGGTCCCATTTGTAATATTTTTTTGGCAGCTTTTACTAAAGAAAATTCATTGGTTAATTGGCGTGCTTCACTGTCGTTCACCAATAAAACATCAATTAATTGCAGCACATTTTTTAGATCGTTCAATGCAGTTTCCATCCAAAAATTCATTGTATCCAGCACAATTAATTTTGGTTTTGTTTTTAATTGTTCAATCACATTTTTTTGCAATACAGGCATTAAATTTCCAAGCATTAAAAATTCTGCGCCCTGATATTTTTCAGGAATGATAGGATTAAAATCTTCCAGCACATTTAAATCGGTAACAAGCGTATCGCGCGTATTCATATCCAAATGATATTTGCCGCTCCAGAAAAAAGATTTTTTATCTTTTATTATTTCTACTCCATCCAATTGCACGCCGCGTTTTTCAAGTTCATTCATTTCTTCTTTTGGAAAATCGTAACCAACAATTGAAACTTGCTGCACAGGCTGCACAAAATTGCTTGCTGCATACGCAACATAAGTTGCAGAGCCACCAATAATTTTTTCTGATTTTCCAAACGGAGTTTCAATAGAATCGAATGCCATAGAACCAACAACAATTAACGACATGTTTTTTTATTTCTGACAAACCTATCAAATTAAAAAGTAAAAATTTCAAATTCAGAAAATCTAATTCAATTAAAATAAAAATTCCAAATTCAAAAGCTGAAAAATACATTCCTTTTTTACTTTTAAGTTTTAAATTTTTACTTTATTACTTTTGCGGCATGGCAAGAATACAAACTGAAAAAGATGGTTCGCGCAAAGAAGTAATATTAAAAGCTTCCGCAATTTTATTTCGTGAAAAAGGTTTTAAAGCCGCCAGCATGCGCGACCTGGCTGAAAAGGTTGGCGTAGAAGCGGCAAGTCTTTACAATCATATCCGCTCAAAAACAGAATTGCTGCGTGACATTTGTTTTACGGTAGCTGCGAATTATTTTAAACACATGAAGGAAGTAGAAAATAATAATGCAAATGCTATTTATAAAATAGAAACTTTGCTTCGGTTTCATATCAGAAAAATGATAAATAATTTTGAAGAAGTGCATGTGGCAGACAGAGAGTGGCGGCATTTACCCGAACCTTATTTATCGGAATATAAAAATCAGCGGCGCGATTATCGTAAACGTTTTGCAGCTATCATTGAAAACGGAATTGCACAAAAAGAAATAAAACAAATTGATGCCTCAACGGCTGTTTTAATTATGCTTCATGCTGTAAGCGGAATTGAAAGCTGGCATCGTTCAACACAAAAAATCGGCGGCGATGAATTGGAAAAAAATATGATTACAATTATGATTGATGGATTAAGAGAATAGTTTTTTGATAGAATGTTGAATGATTAAATAAAAAGAATGTCTGTTCATTTCGAAAAAATAAAAATAAAACAAGTAAGAAAAGAAATCGCGGATTGTGTTTCCATTTCATTTGATATTCCCGAAGAATTACAAGAAAAATTTCAATATCAGGCTGGTCAATATATCACATTACGAACTTATATTAATGGCGAAGAACTGCGCCGCTCTTATTCTTTATGCAGTTCGCCTTTAGAAAATGAATGGCGCATTGCAGTAAAAAAAACAGAATACGGTTTATTTTCAACCTTTGCAAATGAACAATTAAAAGCCGGCGATGTTTTGGAATTAATGCCACCGCTGGGAAATTTTTTTACGCCGTTCAATAAAACTAATAAAAAAAAATATGTTTTAATTGCGGCCGGCAGCGGCATCACGCCCATCATTTCAATTATTAAAACAGCGCTCGCAGTTGAACCGCATGCAAGCGTGACTTTGGTTTACGGCAACCGGCACAGACATTTAATTATTTTTAAAGAACAGTTGGAAGCGCTTAAAAATAAATACATAGATCGTCTTCAATTAATATATGTTTTAAGCCGCGAAATGACGGACGCAACAATTAATCATGGGAGAATTGATGCGCTGAAATGCGACCAGTTATTTACAAAACACATCAACATAAATGCGGATGAATTTTTTATTTGCGGACCTTCGAAAATGATTTTTTGTGTGAAAAATTATTTGCTTTCAAAAGCTGTTGAAGAAAATAAAATTCACTTTGAATTATTCACCACACCGGAACAACTTCGGACTTCGCATTCCATACCTCATACTTCAAGCATTGATGAACCAAAAAGTAAAGTAACTATTAAGCAAGATGGAATTTCGTTTGGTTTCGATTTATCTTTTGATGATGAAAATATTTTAGATGCCGCGCTGCATCACGGTGCTGACTTGCCTTACAGTTGTAAAGGCGGCGTTTGCTGCACTTGCCGTGCAAAATTAATTGAAGGTGAAGTGGAGATGGAAGTAAATTATGCATTAGAACCCTGGGAAGTAAAACAAGGTTTTATTTTAGTTTGTCAGTCGCATCCAAAAACAGAAAAAGTGGTTATTGATTTTGATGTAAAATGAATGTGAGTAAACAAAAAAACATTGTTTAATTGAATTGAAAAAAGACAAAAAATTTTATTTTAATTTTTGCAATGCATCTTTAATTCTTGCCCAGCCTTTTTCAATATTTTTCATGTTATTAGCGAAAGAAAAACGAACACAATCAGCATTACCAAATGCTTCGCCCATGACAGAAGAAACATGCGCTGTGTTTAATAAATACATACTAAAATCGGAAGAATTTGAAATGATATTTTCGCCATCAGATTTATTGTAGTAATAAGAAACATCCGGAAAAATATAGAAAGCGCCTTCGGGCTCAAAACATTTAAGTCCGGGAATTTCATGTACTAATTGCAAAACTTTGGCGCGTCTTCTTTTAAATTCTTCCACCATTTCAAAAGTCGAGCGCAAATCAGTTGTTAATGCAGTTATTGCCGCTCTTTGTGTAATTGAGTTGGCGCCACTGGTAAATTGACCCTGCAATTTTTCGCAAGCCTTTGCTACCACTGCGTTTGCGGCAATGTAACCCAGGCGCCAGCCCGTCATTGCAAAGCCTTTGCTTAAACCGTTTACAACAATTGTTCTTTCTTTTAAAGAAGGAAATTGCGCAATGCTTTGGTGATGACCAACAAAATTTATATACTCATAAATTTCATCGGAAATAATAAAAATATTTGGGTGCTTTTCAAAAACTTTTGCGAGTGATTCTAATTCAGATTTGTTGTACACAGCGCCGGATGGATTGCACGGTGATGAAAATAAAAATACTTTTGTTTTTGGCGTGATTGCTTGTTCTAATTGTTGCGCTGTTATTTTAAATCCGCTTTCAACGGTTGCAGGTACTTCTACAGCTTTGCCTCTTGCAATTTTTACTAATTCAGTATAAGTAACCCAATAAGGAGTTGGAATTATAACTTCATCATCTTCATCAACCAACGCTAAAACAGCATTGGCAAGACTTTGTTTTGCACCGGTTGATGCAACAATATTTTCCGGTTTATAATCGAGGTTATTATCGCGTTTAAATTTATAACAAACAGCTTCGCGCAAATCGAGATAACCGGCAACAGGAGTGTAGTGACTCCAGTTTTCTTTAATCGCTTTTATGGCAGCTTCTTTAATATATTCGGGCGTATCAAAATCAGGTTCGCCTAAACTTAAATCAATTACATCAATTCCTTTGGCTCTTAATTCACGCCCAAGTTTAGCCATTTTTAAAGTTTCGGGTTCGTTAAATCTTTTTAATAAACAAGATAATTGCATTATAAAAAATTAATTTAAAATTTGCAAATGTATATCTTTTAAAAAAATAAAGCCTGCCATTGATGATGACAGGCTCGCAAAGGTTGTATAAAAAATTATAAATTATTTATGCTGCCTATTGAAAGCGATTGCACTCCGGTGCCTCCCCAAAAGCCCTTTAAATAAAAGGTATAAATTTTTCCGCCGGTTAATGTAAAATTAGTTGCAGGAACTATTACAGTAGAAGTGCCGGCTAACGAAACGGTAATATTGCATGTGCCTGCTTTAACAGGTATAAAATAAGTGTAAGCTGCAATAAGATTTTGATCGTTAAAAGTTCGGCTGTGTGAATCAACACCTGAAGGTGTAACAATAGCAACATTAACGGCTGGTGCATTTGGAGAGAAATCCAGGAAACGAATTTTTGCTGTGTCAGTGCCTGGCGTTACAAGAGAATCAACAACTAAAGTAGCTTTCATTTTACTTGCAGAATCAATTGTAAATACGGAGTAGGCGGTGTTCGTTTGAAAAGTGAAAGTAGTGTCAACAATTGGAACGCCGGTTCCTGTAGCTGCAAATATCATTCTGTAGGAGCCGGGAGCCGCAGACTGATAAATTGTATAATTACCATAAGGGAAACTTGACAAAAATGGAGAAGAATTATTTATATAAACATCGAGTGGCACTGCATCCGGCGAGGCCTGTGCTATTAAAAAGGCCGATGCAGGCGGCGGAGTTGGATTATTATTGTTTAAACTGCAACTGCTTATGCCAAATAAAATTGCTGCTGATAAAACAAAAAATACTTTCTTCATAATTATAAATTTGCACGTTACGACTTTAGGCATGTTAATTGGTTTAAAATAATTTTTAAATTCTGTTTAGTAAATTTTTATTTATATAAAATATTGAAAGAGCTTAAATCAGGCTGAAATTTTTTAACGCGCTTTAATTCATATTGGTATATTACGTTTCCCAAATTTTTCATAAAAGGATAACCAACCGAATCGTAATCATATTTATCATCATTAAAAATTCCATCGCTGTTACAATAAATAGTTGCGCTTAAAAAAAATTCAATATTATTTTTAAAGTCAGCAATGTAAGCAACATCGGTTAAAAATCCGTAAGCGTCGCCTTCCTTATTAAAAATGCGAATATAGTTTGGAGGAATTTCTTTCTGCGAACCAAATAATAAAAGTTTGTCATACGCATCATAATAAATCGCCGAATCGTAGGCTGGATAAGCGCTTTCGCGCGAATACATGCTCATATATTTATGCAAAAATTCATAATCTTCTTTTTTAACATTAAAGCGTTGCTTTTCTGAAACCGATTCATCAAAAATTACTGAACGTAAAATTTGATGAAGATCGGTTAAATAAATTCTGTTCTTTTTCGAAAAATTAAATGGTTCATTTATCAGTGAATCATTGTTATTAAAATATCCTTTTCCTAAAAAAGTTTTTCGTTTGCTGAATTGTGCATTACTGTAATTTGCAGGTTGATGATAAATAACATTTCCTGCGCTGTCAAAAAAATCAATTGCATTTGTTGTACGGTTTTGTTCTTCGGTTAACGAAATATCCAAACGATGTTTTATTTCTGCATCTGCATAACCTTTTTTTGTTAACTCACTTCTAATATATTCTTGTCCAAGAAATTCATATAAATGATTGAACGCATTGTTATCGCTCACTAAAAATATTTGTTTTATATAAGTTGCGATTGATTCTTTTGTGTTGCTTGTATCAATCTTCATCAAAGAATTTTTGTCCAGATTTTTTATGTGAAGATTGTTGAGCTTTTGCAGTGCAAGCAATGCTGCAGGCAATTTTACTGTACTTGCCGGATAAAAATAATGCTGATTATTTACGTTAAAAAAATAATCGGTAAAATGTGGTTGATTGTTTTTATCGCGGTCAATCTTTGTATACATAATTTGTACACGAAAGCTGTCTTTATTTGCAAGAATATTTTCAAAATATTGCGGATTTGCTTTTAAAATACTATCCAAAATATTTGAAGAAAAATTTTGCATTTGTTTGCTCATTCGTTTTTGAGAAGTGCACGAAATGAAAATGAAAATCAAAAAAACATAGAATAATTGCAATGGTTTCATCAATCAAAAATAACTAATTGCTAAAGTTAACATTCATTCGTTTCTTCAAATTTCTTAGTTGTAAATTTGTATGATTAATTGTTATGCCACACGAAGCTATTTCCGTTTTTGATATGTTTAAAATTGGTGTTGGTCCGTCAAGCTCACACACTTTAGGTCCGTGGCGCGCTGCAATGCAATGTGTTGAAAGCATCCGGCAAAAATATGGACTGAAAAAAATAAAAAAAATTGATGTTTTATTGTACGGCTCTCTTGCAAAAACAGGCAAAGGTCATGGAACTGATATTGCTGTGCAAATGGGTTTGGTGAATGAAGACCCGGTTACAACAGATGTTGATCTTATCAGTTCAAAAATTGAAAAAATTGAAACTGAAAAAAAATTATGCGTTGGAAAGGAAGTTGTAATTGATTTTGATCCTTCAATTAATGTATGTTTTTTGTTTAAAGAAACTTTGCCTTATCATCCAAATGCATTAACGTTTTTAATTGAATTAAATAATGGCGAAAATATCAGCGAAACTTATTATTCAATTGGCGGCGGTTTTGTTGTAAAAGAAAATGAAAAGCAATCTTCCAAAACTTTGGTTGACCTTCCTTTCCCGATAAATACTGCGGATGATTTATTGCACTGGTGCATGAAAACAGGTTTATCAATTAATGAAGTAGTGATGGAAAATGAGAATGCGTGGCGCAGTGAAGAAGAAACAAAAAAAGGTGTTTTAAAAATTTGGCAAACGATGAAGGCCTGCATGTATCGCGGTTGCAACACTACGGGCGAATTGCCCGGCGGCTTGCACGTGCGCAGAAGAGCTTATGATTTAAACAAAAAATTGCTCGGCAATAAAACATATAAAAATTATGAGGAATGGATAAAACTCATCAAAGAATCGGGCAATAATTTTAAATCAATTCTTGACTGGATCAGTTGTTTTGCATTAGCCGTAAATGAAGAAAATGCTGCGTTTGGCAGAGTAGTTACAGCGCCTACAAACGGCGCTGCAGGCGTGGTTCCGGCAGTGCTGCAATACTTCGTAATTTTTTGCGATGGTAATAATGAAGATAAAATAATTCGGTTTTTATTAACTGCATCGGAAATAGGAAGCATATTTAAAAAAGGCGCAACCATTTCTGCAGCTATGGGCGGATGCCAGGCTGAAATTGGTGTTTCAAGTTCGATGGCTGCGGCAGGATTAACTGAAAGTTTGGGTGGCACGCAACGCCAGGCAATGATGGCTGCAGAAATTGCGATGGAACATCATTTGGGAATGACCTGCGACCCGATTGGTGGTCTTGTTCAAATTCCCTGCATCGAGCGAAATACGATGGGCGCAATAAAAGCAATTACTGCATCGCAGCTTGCTTTGCAAAGCTCGCCCGATTATGCAAAAGTAAGTTTGGATAAAGTGATAAAAACCATGTGGGATACGGCTTTGGATATGAACAGCAAATACAAAGAAACTTCCGACGGCGGCCTTGCAGTGCATATTCCAATCAGTTTAAGTGAATGTTGATTTATTGATTCATTAAAAAAATTAATTCTCTAAATTTGAAAAAAATATTAATATGGAAACTATTGTTGTACAGCCTTCCAATAATGAGGAAATGGAATTGCTAAAAAATTTTTTGCAAAAAAGCCGGATAAAAAATCGTACCCTTACTGATGAAGATAAAGAAGATTTTATTTTGGGTTTATTGATGCAGGAAACTGATTACAATGATATTATTAATACAAATAAATTTATACAACAGCTTAATGAAAAATGAATATAATAATAACAAAAAAATTTTCAAAAGATGTAGATAAGGAATTAAATGCACAACAAAAACATCAACTTGTACAACTACTCGCTACAATAACTCAATCTAAAACTGTCTCTGAAATTCCGGATTGCAAAAAGATGAAAGGATTTAAAAACGCTTATAGAATAAAATTTGGTGATTTTCGTATTGGTTTTTTATGGGAAGATGAAATCGTTAAACTAAGCAGGGTTTTAAATCGAAAGGATGTTTATAAATACTTTTCTGATTTTTTTTCTTCAACATTTAAATTTTTAATTTTTGAATTTGCTGAATAAAGAACAAAGCGTACAAGCGAGCGTGGCAACGAAGCATAATAGTAGCAATTCAGCCTGGACAATAATTATTTCACCAATTATTAGACCGTAAGTGCAATTAGTTTAAGTGAGTGTAGATTTATTATTTATTACTGTAAACAACAAAATTGTTTCTTTAATTGCAATTACAGTATAAAGAATGTTTTCATGAAATGTAAGCATCTGCCCTTTATTTAATTCTACTGATTGTAAATCTGCAATAAATTGTATACTTCCATCCAGCACCTGAATAACCGTAATATCTTCTGAAGCTAACGGAGGTTTTATTTCCGCATTGGTGTGTAATGCAACTAACACAATAGTCAGGTCGGTCGTTTTATTAACTGTAATAGCATTACGATCGTTTTTAAACCAGGCATCTTCTTCTTTAATTTGCTGCATAAATGCATTAAGATCAATCGTAACAATAGGTGCATCTAATACACGATCACCTTCAGGCCGGTTGTGTGTGGCTTCATTGTGTTTTTCATTCATAAATTAAAATTATGTTCTACGAAAATAATTAAACTACGGAACATTTATATATTTATGAATTTGTAAACTTAATTGCCAGCGCGAATTTTGTTTGATGTAATCAATAATTAAGGGCATTATTATTGAAATTTTACTCCATTCCGGCTGAAGATATAATTTACAATTTGCAGAAGTTTGCGCAGCAAATTTTTCTGCCCAATCAAAATCAGATCTATTATAAATTATAATTTTTAATTCATTTGCAAGCGGAAGAATTTCAGGAAGCGGTGCTTTGAATTTTTTTGGTGATAAACAGATCCAATCCCATTCACCGCTTAGTGAAGATGAACCTGATGTTTCAAGATGGGTTTGAAAATTTGCATGATGAAGTTGATAAGTAAGTTCATCTAAATTATGCAGCAAAGGCTCACCACCAGTGATAACGCAGATGTTAGATGCCGGTTGCCAGATACTCAAAGCTGGATGTTGGATGTTAGATGTTAGATGTTGACGGTGAAAAGAAATTTTAGGATTTGCGGTTGAAGTGACAATTTCTACTGCCTTCCTTACAATTTCTTCAACCAATAAAATCGGATGATTATGTGCATCCCAACTTTTTTTTACATCGCACCAAACACAACCCACATCACAGCCGCCAATCCGAATAAAATACGCCGCTTTTCCCTGATGAAAACCTTCACCCTGTAAAGTATAAAACGTTTCCATTACGGGAAGCGATTCAAGATTCGGCGTTTTCAATTTGAGATGTAGAATGTGGGCTTCAGGTTGCATACAATTAACGATTAACGATTTTCATATGCTTTCATTGTATTTTTTAATAATCCGGCTATGGTCATTAATCCAACACCGCCAGGTACGGGAGTTATAGCAGAAGTTTTTGGCGCCACTTCATTAAAATCAACATCGCCTTTTAAACGATAGCCTTTCGGAGCGATTTTATCATCAACCCTTGTTATTCCCACATCAATTACAACAGCACCTTCTTTTACCATATCTGCTTTAACGAATCCCGGCTTGCCTAAAGCAGCAATAAGAATATCAGCGCTTAAACAAATTTCATTTAAATTATTTGTATGCGAATGACAAAGCGTAACAGTACAATTTCCATAAGATTTATTACTGCTGAGTAAAATACTTAATGGTCTTCCTACAATATTACTTCTTCCAACAATTACTGCATGTTTTTCTTTAGTTTGAATTTGATAATATTCAAGCATTAAAAGAATTCCATAAGGAGTCGCCGGAATAAATGCCGGAAAACCCTGCACTAATTTGCCTATGTTTAAAGGATGAAAACCATCTACATCTTTTTTGGGATTAATTGATTCTATTATTTTTTGTTCATTAATTTGTTTGGGCAAAGGAAGTTGAACGAGGATGCCATCAATTTCATCATCATTATTTAATACTTCAATTTTATTTAAAATTCTTTGTTCAGATATATTTCCATCAAACCTAAAAAGAGAAGATTGAAAACCAATTTCTGCGCAATTTTTAATTTTACTTGCAATATAAGTTTCGCTGGCTCCATTGTTACCAATTAATATTGCAGCAAGATGTGGAGGTTTTTTACCGTTTAGCTGTTGTATCTCCAATTTTAGTTGATCTTTTATTGCTTGCAAAGCTGGTTTGCCCTCGAGTAGTAACATTTTACAAAGTTATCAGCATTATTAAGGTTCTCACTATTTTTTAGAATAAAAAAATTTTGTTAAATGAGTGTAAACTCATAATCTTGCACTTATAAAATGATTCCTTAAATTTTTATAAATTTCCTGAATAGTTAAAATGTTGAAAATCAAATATTTATGAACAAATACACGCATTTATTTCAAAAAAATTATTTTTTAAGCAGCATTTCTTAACAATCATTTGTCATAAATTAATTATTATTTTAATTAACGCAATGTTTATTTTTTTTTAATTGATTTTTTTTAGTCTTTTATTTTACACGTAAATTAAATTTATAGTCACATGAGAAAAATTGTATTAGTTTTTTTTACATTGCTTTTGTTTACAATCAATGTAATTGCACAAACCCGTACTATAACCGGGAGAGTTTTAGATGATAAAGGAAACCCCGTTCCGTTTGCCTCAGTAAAAGTGAAGAATTCAAAAGTAGGAACATCAGCAGATGCGTCGGGCGCTTTTACTCTTAGAGTGAATACAGGAGAGGTATTAGTGGCAAGTTCGGCGGGTTTTTCTTCAAAAGAAATTCCTGTGGGCACCGAAAATAATATTGATATTTCCATTGCGCAGTCTGCGCAGGAATTAACCAGTGTAGTTGTAACAACTGCACTAGGCATTCAGCGGCAGGCGAAAGAATTAGGATATGCCACTGCAAAAGTAAGTGCACAAGATCTCACACAGGCGAAAGTTACTAATGTAGGTACCGGTTTAGCAGCTAAAGTATCAGGTTTACAGGTAAACCTGATTAATAATGGTGTTAAACCTGATGTTCGTATTACATTAAGAGGCAACCGTTCTATACTTGGCAATAACCAGGCGTTATTAGTAATTGATGATATTCAACTTCCTATAAGTTATTTAGCAACCTTAAATCCTGATGATGTTGATAACGTTACTATATTAAAAGGAGCTTCTGCTTCTGCCTTATACGGTTCTTCTGCTTCAAACGGAGTAATAATTGTAACGACTAAAAAAGGTACAAGAGGAAAACCACAAGTAAAGTTTAGCAGTACTGAAAGTATAGAAGCTGTTGCTTACTTACCAAAATTTCAAAATGAATTTGGCCAAAATGGGGGAGAACTTCCGCCCCTGCCGGGAATAGTTAAAATTGGAGATAATCCTTTTATTTGGTATGTTCCTTACGAAAATCAAAACTATGGTCCTCGTTTTAATGGACAACTTGTTCCATTAGGATATCCAATACATGTTTATGATGCTAATGGCAATTTCACTATTAGACAGGATTCAATTCCTTATTCAGCTAAACCTGATGCAAAATCTGGCTTCTTCAATAAAGGATTAACTTCTCAAAATGAAATCTCTTATTCTGCTGGTGATGATAAAAGCAGGTTCTACCTTTCTTTTCAGGATGTAAATACAAAGGGTGTTAACCCTGGTGATGTAAGCCGCAGGGATGCTATTCGTATAAATGGATCAAGGGAAAGCGGCATTTTTAGAGCCGATTATAATTTCGGTTATACCATCACTCATTCAAATACTACAGCAAGTGCCGGTGTTCCGTTTATATGGGGCACTACTAACCTGGTTGGTGGCTACACTGGTGGCGGCTCTTATTTTCAAAATAGACCACTTTATTGGGAAATTGTAAATCAGCCTGCTGATGTAAATTTAAGAGATTACAAAGATTGGCAAACAAATCCTTTTGCTTCTCCTGATGGTTATTATAATGCTTATTACGGCAACCCCTGGTGGCAAATTGATCAAAGCAGACTTGATGAAAAAAGCAATGATCTGTTAGGTGAGATTTCTTTAAATCTAAAACCTTTTAGCTGGTTAGCTTTGCAATATAGATCTTCTATAGCAAGGGATAATTATAGCAATAAATATACACAAGCAGGTTATACTTTCGCACCCTGGGCTATTGCAGACACTCTTGGCGCAAGTAACATTCCTTCATCAGTAAAAAAATATTCTCCTTCAGAGGGAGATGGAGTTAGTTATAATCAAAGTTTTATCAACGATTTTCTTATCTCTGCTCATAAAACATTCGGAGATTTTGATGTAAGGTTAATAGGTGGCGGTCAACTTATAGATAACAGTCTCAGATATTTAACTACTTCTGCACCGGCATTGGTAATTCCTGATTTTTACAATCTTAGTAATCGCATAGGGCAACCGACAGCTAATGAATACGAACAGCATACACGTTTACTGGGCGCCTATGGTGATTTAACTATCGGGTATAAAAATTATTTATTTCTGCATGGCTCTTTAAGAAACGACTGGAACTCTTTACTTTCTAAAGCTAACCGCTCTTATTTATATCCTGCTGGTGATATTTCTTTTGTATTCACTGATGCTATACCAAGCCTTAAAAATAACTCTGTTTTGAGCTATGGTAAAATTAGAGGGGCGCTTAGCAGAACTGAACAGGTAAGTATTGGCGCGTATTCACTTCAAAATATATTTAATGTTGGTGGCGGCTTTCCATTTACTGGTTTATCAAGCGGCAGTGTTGCAGGATATACTTTGGATAACGCATTCGCAAATCCTGATATTAAGCCAGAAACAAGTATAGATGCTGAAGTAGGTTTAGAATTAGGTTTTATGAAAAACCGGCTTAATTTTGCTTTAGCGCTGTATAATACCAATACAAAAAATCAAACTATTCCTATTACGATCTCTTCTGCCACAGGCTATACTTCAGCTTTTGTAAATTCCGGTGTAATGAATAATAAAGGAATTGAAATAGATTTAAAATATGCCGTTATACAAAACGGCGTCGTAAGATGGGACGTTGGCGCAAATTATGCTTATAATAAAAATACTGTTAAATCTTTAGGGTTTGGTTTAACAGATGTTAGTATTCCTTCCGGACTTGGCTATAATCTTCAGTCGATATCTACTGATGCTGTGATTGGCCTGCCATACGGGCAAGTTAAAACAACTGATTGGATGCGCGATCCTCAAGGAAGAATTGTAATAGATCCAGTTAGTGGCAATCCAATATCAGATCCTAATCAAAAATTATTTGGTACTTCAATTCCACCAACCAAAATTGGTATTACTACTTCTGTGAGCTATAAAGGTTTTACGTTGAGTGCAGTAGCAGATGGTAGGTTTGGCGCAGTTATATATAACGGTATTGGTAATGCTCTTGACTTTACGGGTGTATCATGGTATTCCACCCAAACAGGGCGTCAGCCATTTATCATTCCTAATACTGTTTATGATGATGGCACCGGTAAATATGCACCCAATACAAACCTGAGCACTGCCAACCCAAATTCAGGTGCTTACGCATTTTGGGCAAGTGCCTGGAATTCTGTAGGCAGCACTTATGTAAACAGCGCCGATTTCTGGAAATTAAGAGAAGTTGCTTTAACCTATAATTTTCCAAAAAAATGGTTAAGCAGTTTAAGAGTGGTAAACGCTTTATCTGCCGGTTTGGTGGGTAGAAATTTAATTGTATTGAAGGCTAAAGATAACGTATGGACTGATCCTGAATTTGCTAATACCAGTGGGAACGCCTCAGGAAATACTGATCTTAACCAGTTGCCGCCAACCAGATTTTATGGAATTAATGTATCTGTAACATTTTAATTATATTTTGTCAAATTAATTATCGTTAGTTACCAATAATCTCGGTTTTAACAAAAAACATAAGCAATGAAAAAACAATTTAATATCTTTCTTTTTGCTACAACAGTTATGGTACTATGTAGCTGTTCTAAAACTTATTTGGATGTAAATACCAACCCAAATAGTCCAACCAGTACAACGCCCGAATTGGTGCTTCCTAATGCATTAACGGTAACTGCATCTTTTCAAGTTCCTAGTTATACTTTCCTGGAGGGCTGGATGGGTCAATGGGCACCGAGTGGAAGTTATGCTACCGGAGCTTTAGATGTTGCCTCTTATGATCAAAACTCAACTACATATGCGGATGGGCTATGGCCACCAATATATAATAACTTAACTGATTATGATTATATAGAAAAAGCCGGATTAGCTGAAAACAAACCATTTTACGCAGCAGCAGCTAAAATAATGAAAGCCTATGAATTTCAGCAGTTGGTAGATATGTTTAATGATGTTCCTTATTCACAGGCATTTCAGGGAACAGGTGCTATTCAACCTAAATATGATAAAGGCCAGGATGTTTACGATGCTATTACCGCCCAAATAGATAGCGCTGTTACTTTGATGCAGCGTGCAGATGCAATTGCCGCTCTTCATAGTGATGTTCTGTTTGATGGGGATAATGCAAGCTGGGTAGCTTTCGCCAATACTTTAAAATTGCGCATACTTATGCGTCAATCTCAGGTGAGTGCTAGGCAGTCTGTTATAACCAGTGAAATTGCAAAAATTAAAGCAAATGGTGGTGGCTTTTTAACAACAGAAGCTGGTGTAAATCCGGGTTATGCAAATAATACTGGTCAGCAAAGTCCTGTATATGGTTATTTTATAACAATTACCAGCACACCTACCAGTGGCGGACGAGCCGATTTCTGGAGAGCACATCAATACACTATTGATTTTTGCAAGAAAAACAATGATCCCCGATATGCATATTTTTATGCACCTGTTGAATCTGGTCCATATGCTGGCAAGGATACAGGAAATGTGCTCGGATCTAAATTTAATTTAACAACGCCAAATTCATCAGGCATCGGATCAAGCATACCTGGAACCGGCATAGTTAAATCAGTTAACCAGCCTGCAATTTTAATAAGTCTGGCTGAAAGCAATTTTTTGCAGGCAGAAGCAGTTCTTAGAGGATGGCTTTCTGGCGATATAACGACGTTATTTAATTCAGGCGTTCAAGCCTCGTTTAGTTATTTGGGTGCAGGTGATGCAACCACTTATGTAAACCAACCTGGTAATACGAGTACAAATATTAATGCATGTACAACTACCGCTCTGAAATTAAATTGTATTATCCGTCAAAAATGGATGGCAATGAATGGTACAACACCTTTTGAAGAATGGTGCGATTACCGAAGGCTTGGTTTACCCACGAACCCGCCAATTCCACTTTCAGTTTCTCTTTTTAGAGTAGGTAATATTCCATTCAGGTTATTATATCCTTCAAGCGAATATCAAACTAATGCTGCAAATGTTGGAGCCGAAGGCACTATAGACCCGCATACATCAAAAATTTGGTGGATGCCTTAATTTTAAAGGGGTTAAATAATTTTAAAAAAATAAAAAAGTAATAATGAAACGAAATTTTAATCTGAGTACAATAGTTGCTGGCGCAATATTCCTAATAACTGTAGCAACTTTAAGTTCCTGTATAAAAAACTGGCGGCCTGGCGAAACGCAATTTAATAATTTGCAGCCCGTGGTTTTAATTCCCGAAGGTGGGTTGGCTGGCTTTTCAGGCGGAGCTATAACTTTTCCTGGTACAGATCCAGCGGATACAACTTACTTCCATGTAAATTATGCCGCTACAAACGTAGCACCGGCTGATGAAACAGTTACACTTGGTATTGACCAGCCCGCCATTGATAAATATAATAGCACTAGTGGAATTAAATATGATTTAATGCCGGATAGTGTATATTCATTTACTGCAAAGCAGGTAACTGTAAAAGCAGGTAATAATTATACCGATCCTATACCCTTGATTATTTATCCTAATAAAATTGATCCTTCTAAAAGTTATATGCTGCCTATTAGTATTACTGCAAGTCCCGCAGGCTCAATTATCAGTGGTAACTATGGTACACTATATTATCATGTAATTGGCAATCCTATTGCAGGGGCTTATAAGTGGGATTTTACAAGAATTCCTACCCAAGATGGATCAGGACCTCCTGACATTTCTTTTACAGGTAATCCTACAATTTTTGCGCCTGTTAGCCCTACCCAATTTGAAGTTCGGGATGGGTATTATATTCAGCCAAGATATGAAGTTACATTTGATAATAACAATGGCGTATTGTCTAATTTTGCTGTTTCTTTGAATGCAGATGACGTAGCTACAATGGCCGCCGCAGGAGTTAGTATTATACAGGCGCCTAAAATACTTATAGCAGATCCAGTAAATAAGGTATTTGAATTTCAATATGTTGCTTTTAATGGTAGTGCTTACAGATATTGCATAGATAAATATTACAAATAGAATTAAAATAGATTTTAAGTTTAAAAGGCAGCCCGTTACTTGTGGGCTGCTTTTGTATTTTTCGCCGTTGTTGGTGTTCTTCACCAACAATATTTTCCTATTTCATTCACTGACAACTTACTTTTCAACCTTCATAATGAGTAAGAAAAGACCAATCATTTTTTGCAGTTAAATAAAACGACGCAGAAGAATATTTATAATTTTCCGGATATTTACATAAACCAGCCCGTATAGGATTATTATGAAGATACTCCAGCTTTTGCATAAAAACCGGACGACTCCATAAAGATATACTAAGCGAATTACGCTCCCATACCTGATATTTCCTGTCTTTTGCATTCACTTTTAAAATCTCTAAAACTTTTGGATGATTATTGCGCAGCTCTTTTAAAATTATTTGAGCAGTATATTTCATAAAAGATTGTTGCACGTCTTTTGATTTATGATCGTCATGCATTTGCCAGATTAAATGAATATGATTATGCATAATAACAAAAGCATATAATGTTATGCGTTTATTTTCAACCAAAAATTTTAAACTGCTTATAATAATGTCTTTAAATTTATCAGGTTTTAACACGGGCTTCCATTCAAGTATCGTGGCTGTATAAAAATCAGCATAGTAATTATTTAAAGACATCCGTTAAAACTAAGACAAACTTTATGATCCATTAAATTTTATTAGTGGGAGAATTTTTGTTGGTGAAGAACACCAACAAAGGTGAGGTGAGAAGAAAAGATTGCGCATAAAGAAAAAATTATTCTAAGAATTAATTTGATTTATTAAATCTATCAGCAATTCTTCATTCATTTCCTGATTTTGGTGCATGTCTAAATAATCATCCACTTTTTGCGCTTGATCTTTCAAAGCTTTTCGCAAACTGTATTCTTTAAAATTTATTTTTTGCAATTTATTATTATGATAAATATAATAAGTAACATGATCTACAAATTCATCTGCAAAATCGCCATTTTTTACTTTTAGCATATCGCCCATATCCGCTTTTTCAAAAGTTGTTTGTACAAGCTTGAATAAAGAATAATTCGGGCTTTGCACTAACACTTCAAAAAAGTTTCCATTTAATGATGGATCATATATAGCTGCCTGTATAAAAACATGTGGTTTATCTGTATTAATTGTAAAAGAAGAGATTTGATTTTTATCAGCTACAACAACTATATCAGTATTTTTTGGTTTAGCAAAATTAGCTGTTCCTTTAGTTGCCTGATAAGATGCCAGCGCAGGATCGTTGGTTTTTTCTTTAATAAATAATTGCTGGCGCACTTTATCATAAATAAATAAATAATTATTACTGATTACTTCATTGTGAACGGTTGTAACAGAGCCCGGCGCCCAGTTTGGATAAAAGAACTGACTTCCTTTTACCTCGCCCGAACTGTAAGTTTGTATTGCACCAAAACCTGTTTCTCTGTTTCCCCAGGTTGTTGAAGTTGCAGCCAGTTGTTTAAATTCTTCTCCCATACTCGCAGAAACTATTTGAGAAAAAGCTGAGACAGAAACAAAAATAAAAATTAATGAACTTGCTATCTTTTTCATAAAAAAAATTTTAATGTAATTTAATCTTTTTTACTGATGTAGATAAAAAAGTTTAGTGAATTATTCCTGAATATTTAATAAGTTAACTTCAAAATAATTTGTAAATTTCGTTCTTAATTCTGGAATTAATTTAAACACTTAACCTTGAATTTGCCCTTTATAATTTTTATTCGCTAAGGTTATGCAAGAATGTATAATTAATAATATAATAAGTAATTCTAAAAAAACTATTTATAAAAAGTTGTGATTAATTGTACGGTTAAAGTAATTGAGACGAAGCGGGGTTTGGAAATGCACTTACTATTAATCCTGTTTTATTTTTTTGCTTAGTATTATTGAATAAGTGTTTCTGCATATTAACTGCTTTGCAAAACATGAGTCTCCGCTGCAAGCAGTGGTTACAGTAATTATATTTAAATTTCCTGAACTGTTATTGTTTGCATCTATTGCACGAACACAATAGTAATAAGTGTTGTTGGATGATAAACCGGTGATTGGATATGAAATATCAATAACTAAAAAATTATTATAGCCCGAAACAAAAGATGGGAACATTTACAGTGTAATAAAGTCCATTTTTGACCATCTTTTGAGATATCTGCTGAATATAATAGTATCGATTTTTTTGAATACGAAGAAAATAGAAAGTTTTATAGCCAGGTTGATTGATTACTCTAACTGAAAACAATTAAAAAATAGATATAAAAAAAGCAAGAGACTCATTTTTAATAAAAAAAGTGAGCCTTTTGAAAAAGCTCACTTTCATAATAATTTCCTTTTATTACAAGAGACTAATTTTTAATAAAAAAAAGTGAGCCCTTTGAAAGAACTCACTTTCATAATTAATTTCCTTTTATTAATTTAAGTGTTTGAAAATTATTACCCTGCCTAGCGTTGACACCATTTATAAAACGCTGCTGTGCTTACACCTAATTCACGGCATAAGTCTTTAGCATCTCTGCACTCTCATGTTCCTGAATGGCTTTTACAATTTGTGTTTCTGTGAATCTTGTCTTTTTCATATTTACTCATTTAAAATTAACTGTTTTGTCAACTTTTAAATGAGCGATCTTTAGGGAAGCTTACACTTGTACGAATGCTTTTTAAATTAATAAAATTTTATATTTCATATTTCCTTGTTTCTTTTTCTACTCTTTAATCAATCGTTGGGTTTTAACTCCTGCTTGTGTTCTTAACAAAACTAAATAGGCACCTTTAGGCATTAAGGCTTCATTAAATTCCTTATGATAATTTCCGGAAAAATCTATCAGGCTTTGTGTAAAAAATATACGCCCGTCGGCTTCCCCAATAATTGAAACAAGTATATTTTGCTTACCTGGAATACTACAATCAATTGTAAAATTCTTTTTCGCCGGATTAGGATATACCTTCAGATTCACTTTATTTCGATTAGAATTTTGAGAAAATTTATCTTTATAATTTGCGGTATAATTTGCAATGCCTGCTATGCTTGAATCTATTGTGCTATCCATTCTAAATCCGTCAAATATTACATTAGAAAGTTTTGAAGTATCTGCACTATTAACAATCATACCTGCAAGAAATTTTGTTTTTGTTCCAGGTGGCATTACAACTTCACCGATTTTTTGCCAATTTATTGAATCGGCAGAAATATATCCGGTATAAACTGAGTCCTGACTTTTTACCAAACGAAGAAAATAGGGCGCTTTAAAGCTGTCAATATAAGTTATGTGATTGATTTTATCTGCCCCCTGATACTGGAAAAATGCTCCGTTGCCGCTTGTTAAACCTAATGAAATGTTTTGATCTGTAGATCGGGTTGACCATCTTATCATAACTGCTGCCTGGTTAAATTGATTTAATGAATCCTGAGCAGTAACTTTTACAGTTAGTGTTTTATTTCCCTTAAGTGTTTGATAAACGAAGAAGAATAGATTTTTTTTACTGTTAATACTTCCTGATCCACTTACAGAATACCGGTTAAAATAGTAGTAACAGGCACTTCCATTAAGAGGTTGAACACCAATATTTGCAGCAGTAACTCCGGAAGGAAGAGCGCCACAGGTAGTATCATAAGAACTTATTTTAAAATCTTTAAAATTAGCAACACTTGGTTGAGTATAACCGCTGGAAACTGTCATTCCTGCGTTTATATTCGTTGAAGGCATTGTATTAGTAGCCGAGTGATATAAAGTCCATAGTTGACCGTCAGTGGAAGTATATGCGTAATATGTTGTGCCTGTTTTTTTGATGCGAAGATAAAGGGGAACCACATAGCCGGATTGAATAATGGTTTTAGTTTTTCCACCTGGTTGATTCCTATGTTGAAACACTAATCCTTTACCTACTGATAAACCAAGAAAAACAAATTTGCTGTCTGCATTTAAATTTTCGCGGAACATAATTCCGGCTTTGCTTGATAAAGTCTTTTGATCGTAATTAACAAGCTTGGCTTCAACTGTACCATCCCCGTTAAAATCTTTATAAACAAAATGAAAAGCATCAACAGTTCCCGAAAAATCATTTCCTGCTCCATAAATTGAATACTTATTCGGATCGGTAAAACATCCTTGTCCCGGTAAGCCTACATTACCAACGTCTGCTTGTTCCGTACGTGTGGGAAGAATACAATTATTACACGATAAAGTATTAAAATCTCCGATTTGCGTTAAAGCACTTGAGTCAAGATTGCACATTGCTTTAACAGCATATTGATAGTAAGTGGCGCAACCTAAATTAGTAAGCAATAAAGTATCTTGAGTTGTGGTAAAGGTTTGCCAAATAGAAGATGATTCGGGTTTAAAATTTACCGCATAATTGGTTGCCTGGGTGGGATTCCATCTAATTACAGCAGAATTTGCATCTATTGTGTTAACAGTTAAACCCGATGGAGTATTGCAGTTGGTAATAGTAGAACCATAGACACTAAATTCTTTTAAAGAGTAAGCTGTTGACGAACTTAATGTTGCATACATTCTTACATATCTTCCCGCGGTTTTTACATTGATGCTGTTAAAATCAGAATTATTAATTAGCATTGTTGAAACCGTATTCCAGTTTGTTGAATCTTCAGATACCTGCAAAAGAAAATTTTTACCATAACCAACAGTAGAATCCCATTGAAGTGAAATGTTACATATAGAGTCATTGCTTCCAAGATCAACACCAATCCATTGTAAGCCTGAGCCACTACTTATCCATTTTGTATTACTATTTCCATCAAATGCCTTGGCCGGTGAATGAGGAGAATTAGAAAAGGAAGAAGAAAAAGCCGGTTTATTCAATGAAAGTATTGAAGAACCGGTGCAATCCGGCTGTTGAAGTGTGGTATCAATAATTCCGTAAGCATTCAAATGAAAAGAACTATTTGCAACGTACACCTTGCCGTTAGCGATGGTAGGCACAGAAAATTTCATAAAAATTCCCCCACTATCCCGGACGATATTTTGATTTGAATTCCATAATTCTTTTGTAATATCATTTGCATCATAAGCAACTAAAACATCTGTCTTAGGATTTATGCTGTCATCTGCTTTATTTACCCAAACAATGCCAGTTCCATCCTGTGTGTTATTTGATGAAGTGCTGATATTTGCTGATAATTGTTGTTCAGAAATTAAGCCGGTCTTAAGATTTGATACATCGAACATATTAGCACTGCGAATAAAAGGGATCTGCTTTAATTGTGAGGATGAAGACCAAACATATACGAATTCATGGTTTGTGCTTGCATAATATGCAGGATGACATCTTAATAAAATTCCTGAACCTAAATCTATAGATTGTTGGGTTTTATCTCCATTAGCATTAAAGCCTCCAAGACTTATCAGTATTCAAGAGATATAAATGACCGCTTTTATCAGCGGTAAAATATAATTTCGTATTTGGAATCAAAAATGAACCCATTGGTCCAAAATCAAGATCTGCCCCTTCATTAAGGGCCTGAAAATTAGACGGGGTAAAAAAATCTACTGGAATAATTGCTGTATCATTTACTTTAAGCTTTATTGCACTTTGAGCTCTGTTTATTAGATCAGAAGGGTTTCCGTTGTATCCAACGGCACTTTCAAACCCATTGCCGGCACTCACATATAAATAACCATCGTTATCTATACAAATTCCGCCTCCCGATTCCCATATTCCGCCTCCCATAGCTTTAGGTGTTGTATTATAAATATATTTTTGTTGAAGTGAGATTGCATCGTAACCAAAAATCCATCCGTGATAAGGTATCCAATCGCATTGAGAAGAGAAACCAATAAACACTTTGCCATTATATAAGGCTAACGCAAGTCGTTGATTTTGATGTTGAGGATTAAATGGAACTAACCCATTTACCGCGTCTGAACCACTTCCCGGAACTGAACCGGTAATTAGAACCGGGCTATTTTGTTTGTCATTACCAGTAGTAATATCAACGGCATGTAAATAGGTATAAAAATTACCTACGCCCGGCGATTGAGCATCGGTGCTTCTTGCAACAAAATATAGCGTATTTGTCAGCGAATCAATAACAGGTGTACCTACGATACCAGCATTTTTGGCAAAGTCTTTATTTTTTGCCCCATTGCAAGTGCCTAAAAAGTCTGTGCTTTGTACAGTTCTCAATCCCGCCGGTGTGTAATTTTTAGACCAGTACACATTTCCGTTGTCGGCATCAAAGGCATATACTGTGTTGTTAACTGTAGCAACTATGCCTATATTATGCACGCCGGCTGCTATGTTTACCCTTGACAATATTAAAGGTTGGGTAAATATATTATCATCAATATAAACACTGAATATTTTCCCAAATTGTCGCACATTTACATTAGCAGGGGTTAACACGGTTTCCTGGTTATTCCATCCCGAACGTGTTAAATCGTTATGTTGTGTTGTTACAGAGACTTGTGAATGAAGTTGCATGCAAGCTATTAAAGCTGCCAATAGTACGGATAATTTTATCTTCATAAGTGGTCTATTAAAAAATTACATTATCTACCTATAAAATTCAGAATACAAGAATTCTATTTACAAAGAGTGATACATAGCATCATTTTAAATTTTATAACATAACAGTTAAATTAAACTCATAAAAAATTTAAATAATATGCTGATGCTTAAAAGAATATGAAACCATCATACAATTCGCTGCTTGTATAAGTTGAGCCGCTTCCATTTATAAGCTGCACCTGTGCCTCCAGGCTCAAGTCTTCTGTTAAAGGGCCCGTCTCAAGAAGATTGACGCACCCTGTGGGTACACCACTAATATCAAATGTTGTATCAAGTGTTGTTTGGGAAAAGGTTTGCTGACTTACAGCAATAACTTAAAATACACGGGGTAATAATTTTTGTTACCAATGTTTTCGGTTTGGGTAAACGGATACGCATAATTGAAATTTTAATTATTATAAATGAAAAATATTATATACTTCTATTAAAAGGTTATTGGAAACGGTGCTGAGACTTTTAGCATTTAATAAATACAGATGGCCACTTTTATCTCCGGTAAAATATAGTTTAGTATTTGGAATTAGAAATGAACCCTTAGGGTTCCAACGCCGGATAGTTACAGATACTTGAGCATAATGGTGCACATAAGCCAATAAGGCTACCATTAGTAGGGATAAATTTGTTTTCATAAAGAAGGTTTCTTCGACGGATTAATTGTTATAAAACCATATTAAAAACGCATACAATAGTTTTAAGTTTTGAAATTTACAGACTTAGCTAACTCAAAAAATACTTGTTTATTTTTGAATTAACTTATTATAATAGATTTCTTTTTTTATAAAATCGTTACTACTAAAAATAAAAAATATTTTAAAGATTTATTTTGCAATAGCAGCACTGAATATAAGGTTTAGAGAATTTTGTTTTCACAAACAGGTTTTTAGGGGGGAATTAATTGTATGAAGATAAATAAAGATTGCAGAAGCAAAAAAATTTAAGGCAAACAGTATTATTTCTTTCGTAAAATGCAAATATTATTGGTTTAACGTTAACTGTTATGTCATAATAACCCTGCGTTTTTTGCAAAAGGTTCTTTTTGGCCTAATTTTTTATTTAGTTTTACTTGGCTATAAAATTTTTTAATTACTTAAAAAATTTCAATCATTTCTTCTCTTTAAAATCAGAAATATTTTATGAGCAAATTTTCCGATTACAATTTTAAAGATCAAAAAGCCTTGGTACGAGTGGATTTTAACGTGCCGCTCGATAAACAAACTTTCGCAATTACAGACGATACCAGAATGCGCGCCTCAATTCCAACAATAAAAAAAATTCTGAACGATGGCGGCAGCGTTATTTTAATGAGCCATTTAGGAAGACCAAAAGGTGGCCCCGAAGAAAAATATTCTCTCAAACATTTAATCAAACATTTAAGCGAATTATTGGATGGAAAAAAAATTCAGTTTGCGGATGATTGCATCGGCGAACAAGCCATCGAAAAATCGAAAGCATTAAAACCGGGAGAAATTTTATTGTTAGAAAATTTGCGCTTTCATAAAGAAGAAGAACAAGGCGATGAGGCATTTGCCGAAAAATTATCGAAGCTGGGCGATGTTTATGTAAACGATGCATTTGGAACAGCCCATCGTGCACATGCATCAACTGCAATTATCGCAAAGTTTTTTCCGCCCGATAAAAAAATGTTTGGTTTATTGATGAATGCCGAAGTTGAAAATGCAGAAAAAATATTGCATAATTCTCAAAAGCCATTTCTTGCAATTATAGGCGGAGCAAAGGTTTCAGATAAAATTTTGATCGTAGAAAATTTATTGGATAAAGCAACGGATATTATTATCGGCGGCGGAATGGCTTACACTTTTATGAAAGCCGAAGGTGGAAAAATCGGTAATTCGCTTTGCGAAGATGATCGTTTACAAACTGCAAAAGATTTAATGCAAAAAGCCGGTGAAAAAAATGTATGCATTCATTTGCCGAGCGATTCAATTATTGCAGATAAATTTGCCGAAGATGCAAATGTATCCAGCGCTTTAAGCAACTGCATTCCCGATGGATGGATGGGTTTGGATATTGGTGAAATGGCCTGCGAAACTTTTTCAAAAATTATTAAAAATTCAAAAACAATTTTATGGAACGGACCAATGGGCGTTTTTGAAATGGAAAAATTTCAACACGGCACAAAAACCGTTGCACATGCTGTTGCAGAAGCAACACAAAACGGTGCATTTTCTTTAGTTGGCGGTGGCGACAGTGTTGCTGCAATTAATCAATTTAATTTAGCAGATAAAATAAGTTTTGTGAGTACCGGCGGCGGTGCAATGCTCGAATATTTTGAAGGAAAAATTTTGCCGGGAATTGCCGCAATAAAAGAATGATTTTTTTAAATAAAAAAGAGGCTTTTTTAGCCTCTTCAAACAAAACAAAATAAAACTATTTTTTAATTAACCTTTTGTTGGTTGTGCAACCACATCTCCATCAATTTTCAAAATTATTGGTTGAGAAATATTGGCAAATTTTACAGTTACATTTTTTTCAAAATGTCCCGCAGTTGCTGCGTTATAAGTTACTTTAATATTCGCAGTTTTACCTTTCATAATTGGTTCTTTCGGATATTCGGGAGAAGTACAACCGCAATCGGCAGTAGCTACTTCAATAACAACAGGTTTTTCAGATTTATTTGTAAAAGAAAATTCTGTTGTAACCGGAACACCTTGCTTCACATTTCCGAAAGAATGTTTTAAAGTTTTAAATTCAACAGGTAATTCCACAGGTAGTTTGCTTTGAGCAAAACTTGCTAAATTCATCATCAAACAAACTGCAAAAAATATTTTTTTCATACAAAAATTTTATTGTTTAATTGTTATTAGAAGGTTGTAATTTTTGAACTGCGCCATTTGCCGGAGCTGCATCTGCAGGCGCTTTAAATGTTTCTCCATGAAATTTTATTAACTGTGTTAATCCATTATCAAAATAAATAGTTACTACTTTATTAAATGCGCCTTCCGTATAACCATTAAAACCAACAGTTACTTTAAAATTTGCGCCCGGTGCGTAAGGACCAGCCTGCCATTTTGGAGTTGTACATCCGCAGCCGGCAACTACATTTTGTATTTTAATAGAATCGTTACTTATGTTTTTCATTTCAACATCATATTCAACCGGTTTGCCATAAGGAATTTTTCCAAAGTTGTGATCGAGTTCTTTAAACTCAACAATTTTTGTAATGTCTTGCGGATTCGAGGAAGCTTTAACTGCTGCACTTGTGGTTGCCGGTACATCAGGAACTTGCGCCTGCGAAAATTTAGCCATTAAAAGAACAAATAAAATAAAACATATTTTTTTCATCGTAAAAGATATTTTAGTAAAATTATAGATTAATTTCAGTAAAACAATTTTTACACTGTTGCCAATTTCATTCCAACTATTTTTAAGTGTTTGTTAAGAGTATTGTTTTGATTGAAATAAGAAATGAATGTTATTGAAACTTTTATTTTTCTTGCCATAATTGTAAATTAATAATTTTGCCAGATGGAAAATAGCCCTGTTCTCCAGACTAACGATAACATGCTTTCGTATGAAGATTTTCGCAGCACGGTTTTGCACGATTACAATATTGCAATACAAAGCCGCGAAGCCAGCTTAATCGGCCGCCGCGAAGTGCTAACCGGCAAAGCAAAGTTTGGAATTTTTGGAGATGGAAAAGAAGTTGCGCAAGTTGCCATGGCAAAATTTTTTGAACCCGGCGATTTTAGAGCAGGCTATTATCGTGATCAAACTTTTATGTTTGCAACTGGGCTTGCAACACCCGAACAATTTTTTGCACAATTATATGCTGATCCTAATATAGAACACGAACCATTTAGCATGGGGCGTCAAATGGTTTGTCATTTTGCAACTTCAAACGTTGATGAAAACGGTAACTGGCTTGATCTTGCAAACACAAAAAATATTTCTGCAGATATTGCGCCAACTGCTGGCCAAATGCCCAGAGCGCTGGGTTTGGCTTTTGCGTCAAAAGTTTTCAGATCAAACAAAAATCTTCTTCAGCAATTTCCGCAGCTTTCAAATAATGGCAATGAAATTTGTTTTTGCACCATTGGCGATGCATCCACTTCCGAAGGTGTTTTTTGGGAAGCGATAAATGCGGCCGGCGTTATGCAGGTTCCGCTGGCTGTTTTTGTTTGGGATGATGGTTATGGAATATCAGTTCCAAAAAAATATCAAACAATTAAGGGCTCTATTTCTGCCGCTTTGAAAGGATTTCAAAAACAAGAAAATACAAATGGCATTGATATTTATCGCGTAAAGGGATGGGACTATGCCGGCATGTGCGAAGTGTTTGAACATGGGTTAAAAAAAATTCGTGAAACTCACACGCCCGCTGTATTTCATGTTGATGAGCTTACACAACCGCAAGGGCATTCAACTTCTGGAAGTCATGAAAGATATAAAACTCCTGAGCGCTTGGAATGGGAACGCGAATGGGATTGTGTAAAGAAAATGAAAGAGTGGATTATTGAAAACGGAATTGCTTCGCAGGAAGAATTAGAGGATATAAACAGTAAAGCGAAAGAGCAAATAAAACAAAGTAAAAATAATGCATGGAATGATTATCTTTTGCCAATTAAAAAAGAAGTTGAAAAAACAGTTGAAATATTAAAAGGAATTACTGTAAACGATAAAGAAATTCAAAATAAAATTCAACTGCTAATAAAGGAACTTCAAAACAACAAAGAGCCTTTGCGCAAAGATGCTATGCAAGCGCTGGCATTAGCTTTAGAAGTTGTTCCGCCATCTTCATCAATCAACCAAATAAAAATTTTTTATAAAGAATTAAAGGATAAAAATTCTATATTATACGATTCACATTTATATAATGAAGGATCAAAAAGCGCATTAAAAACCGAAGCAATAAAACCAATAATTTCTGTTGACGCTCCTTTAATAAACGGCTATGAAATTATAAATAAATATTTCGATGGTTTATTTGCGCATAATCCGAAAGTGGTAGCTTTTGGAGAAGATGTTGGTCAAATTGGAGATGTAAATCAGGGATTATCCGGTCTGCAGGAAAAATACGGAAGCAATAGGATTTTTGATACCGGAATACGCGAGCAAACTATTGTTGGGCAGGGCATTGGGCTTGCGCTAAGAGGCTTGCGGCCTTTTTCAGAAATACAATATTTAGATTATTTATTGTATGCCATAGAAACATTAAGCGATGATGTTTCAACATTACATTTTAGAACGGGCGGCAAACAAAGCTGTCCTATAATTATACGCACAAGAGGTCATCGTTTAGAAGGCATCTGGCACAGTGGTTCGCCAATGGCAGTAATAATAAATGCTTTGCGCGGAATGTATGTTTGTGTGCCGCGAAATATGGTGCAGGCTGTAGGATTTTATAATAGTTTATTGCAGGGAAATGATCCTGCAATTGTAATTGAATGCTTGAACGGCTATCGCCTGAAAGAAAAATTACCTTCAAATTTATTGGAGTATAAACTGCCTTTGGGAATTCCTGAAATTTTAAAAGAAGGCGCTGATGTTACCATCGTTTCTTATGGTTCAATATTAAGAATTATTTCTGAAGCGGCAGAGCGGTTACAAACGCTGAAAATTAATTGTGAGATAATTGATGTGCAAACTTTATTGCCATTTGATATTCATCATTCCATAGTAAAATCATTGCAAAAAACAAATCGTATTTTATTTGTGGATGAAGATGTGCCCGGCGGCGCAAGCGCTTACATGTACAATAAAGTGATGGAAGAACAAAGCGGTTACAAATGGCTTGATGTGGCGCCAAGAACCATTACAGCAAAAGCACACAGACCTTCGTATGGAACCGACGGTGATTATTTCAGCAAGCCAAATGCAGAAGAAATTATTGAAGCAGTACTGCAAATGATGAAAGAATAAATGGTATTTTTTTAAAAAAAGGTTATTAAATTCAATTACCTTTTTTAGTTAGTTTTATTGCAAATAAAAATCAACATGTTGTTTACCGCATTCTAAATAAACCAATGTTTTTTAAATAATACTCAATAAAATTTTTCTTTCATTATCTGCTTCTTATCTTAACGCCCTCAATTATTTTTTATGAAACAACTGCTATTTATTTTTTGTTTATTAATTATTGCGCAATCAATATTTGCGCAGGAAGAAAAGCTTCCAAACAAGCGCGCTGAAAAAACGAATATCAAAACAAATAAAGATTCCATTCAACTCGATACCGTATTACACAACGGCATGAAATGGCGATGCATCGGGCCGTACAGAGGCGGCAGAAGCCTTGCTGTATGCGGCGTTGCCGGCGATGCGATGACTTATTATGCGGGTGCTTGCGGCGGCGGCGTTTGGAAAACTACTGATGGCGGCAATACATGGAATTCAATTTCTGATTCTGTTTTTCAAAGCTCATCGGTTGGCGCAATTGCAGTGGCGCATTCAAACCCGAATGTTGTTTATGCAGGAATGGGCGAAGTAGAAATGCGTGGAAATATCTCATTCGGCGATGGTGTGTATAAATCAATTGATGCAGGTAAAACATGGAAGCATGTTGGTTTAACTGAAACCGATGCAATCGGCACAATTGTCATCAATCCGCAAAATCCTGATTTGGTTTATGCAGCAGCACAAGGAAAAATTTGGGGACCAACACCGAATAAAGAACGCGGATTATTTCGCTCGAAAGATGGAGGGAAAACCTGGGATAAAATTTTATATGTTGATGATACCACCGGTTGCGTTGATGTAAAAATGGATGCAACAAATCCTGCAATTTTGTATGCTTCTATGTGGAAAGCGTGGCGCACTCCATATTCGTTAAGCAGCGGCGGCAAAGGAAGCGGTTTGTATAAATCAACTGACGGCGGCGATACATGGAAACTCATTTCAGAGAATCCGGGGATGCCAAAAGGTTTGAAAGGAAAAATTATCTGCACTGTTTCGTCAATTAACGATAATAAACTTTGGGCGATTGTGGAGAACGAACAATACGGTGTTTATTATTCTGAAGATGCCGGCGACACTTGGAAACGAATTAGCACGATGAATGATCTTACACAACGTCCCTGGTATTTTAGTCAAATATTTGCTGATACAAAAAGCGATAATATTGTTTACGTATTAAATGTTGAATTTTGGAAATCAATTGATGGCGGCGCAACATGGAACCGCATTTCCAATCAGCATGGAGATAATCATGATATGTGGATCAATCCTGATAACGATAACAACTGGATCATGGGCGATGATGGTGGCCCTGAAATAACTTTTGATGGTGGTAAAAATTTTACTCGCGAACATTTAGCAACTGCACAATTTTATCATGTAAATCTTGATAACGATTTCCCTTATAATGTTTACGGTCCTCAGCAGGACGATGGCAGTATCAAAATAAAAAGCCGTACTGCAGGTTCAGTCATTTCCAATAAAGATTGGCATTCGGTTGCCGGTGGCGAAGCAGGTTACATCGTACCCGACCCGACAAATTCAAAGATCACTTATGGCGGAGAGTATGATGGCATCATGAGCACATTCAACGAAAATGATGATCAGTATCGTTTCATTTCTGTTTATCCTGAACAGAATTATGGCATCGGTGCAGAGAAATATAAATATCGTTTTCAATGGACATTCCCGATTGCATTTTCTCCGCATAATTCAAAATGTTTATATGCAACTTCAAACATCGTGCATCGTTCGCTGGATGCAGGTCAAACCTGGGAAAATATCAGCCCTGATTTAACACGTCATGATCCAAAAACATTAAAGCCAAGCGGCGGCCCGATTACTCTCGATATTACCGGTACAGAAACTTACGCAACCATTTTTGCTTTTGCTGAAAGCCCTGTTACAGCAGGCGTTTTATGGGCTGGCAGCGATGATGGATATGTAAATGTGAGTACAGATAATGGAAAAACATGGACGAATGTTACCCCGAAAATTTTACCCGATTGGGCGCTGATAAGTTATGTTGAACCTTCGCATTTTGATGCAGCAGTTTGTTATGTTTCTGCAACGCGTTATAAAAGCGGCGATCATAAACCATACATTTTAAAAACAGAAGATTATGGCAAAACATGGAGGATGATCACAAATGGATTAAACAATAATATTTACAATCGCTGTGTGCGCGAAGATCCTACGCACAAAGGAATTTTGTATGCCGGAATGGAAACCGGAATTATGATTTCTTTTGATGATGGAGCGCACTGGCAAAGCCTTCAGTTTAATTTGCCCAACACACCTGTGCACGATATTCAGGTGCAGCCACGCGAACACGATTTAGTAATTGCAACACACGGAAGAAGTTTTTGGATATTGGATGATATTACAAGTTTATATCAAATGGCCGAAGCAAAAAATTCAAGGGCATATTTATTTAAGCCAAGAGATACGTATCGTTTTCCGGGCGGCGGTGGCGATGATGAAGTGGAAAATCCACAGGACGGACAAAACCCTCCGAACGGCGTTTTGCTGCGATATTATCTCAGAACAAAACCCGATAAAGAAGTGAAATTATCTTTTTATACAACTAATGGCGACAGCATTATTACTTATTCAGGTGTAAAAGATAATAAAGGAAAAATGGTTCCTATTCCCAAAGATTTTTATGAGAACAAAAAGCTTCGTCCTTCAGGTTTATTAAAAACGGATGCAGGAATAAATACATTTGTTTGGGATATGCGTTATCCCGATGCAAAAGGCGATACAAGCGCAACGTTTGAAGCTTCATTGCAAGGTCCAAAACTTATTCCCGGCACTTACAAAGTAAAATTATTAATTGGTGATTCTGTCGTAATGGAACAGCCTGTTACTGTAATTACTGATCCGCGCAATCCCGCAACTGTAGCGGATTTGAAGGAACAATTTGATCTCAATGCAAAGATCTGCAAAAAATTAAATGAACTTTCTAAAGGCACTGCACAAATAAAACAAGTAAAAAATCAAATCAATAATTTTATTGGAAATATTACAGATTCGGCAACAGCAAAACCCTTTAAAGAAAAAGGCAAGATAATTGTTGATTCACTCGAGGCAGTAAAGAATGAATTATTCAATGAAAAAATTCAGGCGAATGAAGATAATCTTCGTTTTCCGTTAAAGCTTGAAGAAAAACTGGCAACGATGAATTATTTATTGCAGGCATCGGATACAAAACCAACTGCATCTATGTACGATGTTTATAACAATTTATCGGCACAAATTGATGCGCAATTGCAAAAATTAAAAAATATTATTGACACTAAAATCCCCGAGTTTAATAAATTGGCAGGTAGCATTCAAAAGCCGCCAGTAGATGTGAATGTGAAAGAAAATTTGGATGAAGAATAATTTTGTTTATTAATTGAAGGCAAATTAACATGGCATGTGAAAAAAAATTGATAGTTAAATTATGCTTTATTCAACTTCAATAAACTATATCTTTTTTAAACGAAAAAAATAAATATAAATCGTTGAATTAATAGTTAAAAAATTTGCCTGTTTTTAGTTTTTTAAATTAATATAATTA
The DNA here is from genome assembly GCA_051004255.1 of Chitinophagaceae bacterium. Taxonomy (GTDB): domain Bacteria; phylum Bacteroidota; class Bacteroidia; order Chitinophagales; family Chitinophagaceae; genus JBPCKN01. The sequence goes on from JBPCKN010000019.1 coordinate 130,580, forward strand.
ATTCAATCTGCTGCGTACATGAAAGCATCCGGTCCAAAGGAATTAAATATTTTATCATTCAAAACGCCAAAAGAATTTGAAAAATGGCTTTCAAAAAATCATAACATTTCAAACGGTATTTGGCTAAGATTTTTTAAAAAAGATTCTGGCGAAAAAACGATAACATACAGTGAAGCACTCGATGAAGCGCTTTGCTATGGCTGGATTGACGGACAAGCTGATAAATATGATGACAAATCATGGATACAAAGATTTACGCCGCGCAGAGCAAAAAGTATTTGGTCAAAAAGAAACACAAATCATATCGAACGCCTCACAGCGCTTGGAAAAATGAAGCCTTCGGGTTTATGCGAAGTTGAAAAAGCTAAGGCTGACGGAAGATGGGAAAAATCTTATGATTCTCAAAGCACAACAACAATTCCCGATGATTTTATGAAGGAACTTTCAAAAAATAAAAAGGCAAAAGCTTTTTTTGAATCATTAAATAAAGCAAATAAATATGCAATTGCATGGCGATTGCAAACTGCAAAAAAATTGGAAACAAGAGAAAAAAGAATGAAGGCAATTCTTGAAATGCTTTCAAAAGGAGAAAAGTTTCATTAACACGCTTAAAAAGATAATTATCTTTCCCAAATATTTTTTCAAATAATTGTTCTGCGCAACAAAACAGTTTACCTAAACTATTTCTTGCTTCATTCGTGTAATCCGTATTATGTATTTCGTAATTATAAAACACAAAAAAATACATTTAATTGTATTTTATTTCAGGATTAGATTATGATTAGAAGTTAATAGAAATACTCCGCTGGTCTAAAGTTTGATTTAAAAATGTTATCGTTTTAAACTTGCAAATAACATTATGATTGCCGAAAAGAGAATATACTTTCAAAATATTGCTGATTATTAACTGGCATATTTTAAAAAGGAAATTCTGCTCAAGATATTTTGTAGAAATTTCTTCACAAAAAAAATAAAAACTTTTATGGCTAAATCTGTTGCTGATTATACTATTAAAAGAGTTTCTGAATGGGGAATAAAAAGAATTTTTGGTTTCCCCGGCGATGGCATCAACGGTTTCATGGGCGCACTAAACCGCGCCGATAAATTAATTGATTTTATCCAGGTTCGTCACGAAGAAATGGCCGCTTTCATGGCTTGCGCACATGCAAAATTTACAGGCGAAGTAGGCGTTTGCATGGCTACTTCAGGTCCCGGTGCTATTCATCTTTTAAACGGATTATACGATGCAAAGATGGACCACCAGCCGGTTGTAGCAATAGTTGGTCAGCAAGCTCGTGCTGCAATTGGCGGAAATTATCAGCAGGAAGTTGATTTAATCAGTTTGTTTAAAGATGTTGCCGGAGAATATGTTCACATGTGCAGCGACCCGATGCAAACTCGCCATTTAGTTGACCGTGCTTTTCGCATTGCGCAGGCAGAGCGAACTGTTACGTGCATCATTTTTCCCAATGATGTACAGGAACTGGACTTTGAAGAACCTGCCCGTGCACACGGTACAATTCACTCCGGCATGGGTTATTTAAGACCTTCAGTAATTCCCAAAAAGGAAGATTTACAAAGAGCTGCCGATATTTTAAATGAAGGGAAAAAAGTGGCGATGTTAGTGGGCGCAGGTGCATTGAATGCCGCCGATGACGTGATGGAAGTTGCTGAACTTTTAGGCGCCGGCGTTGCAAAAGCATTACTTGGTAAAGCCGTGTTGCCTGATGACCTTTCTTATGTTACAGGTTCTATTGGTTTGCTGGGTACAAAGCCAAGTTATGATTTGATGATGGATTGCGATACGCTTTTTATGATTGGCAGCAGTTTTCCTTACTCAGAATTTTTACCAAAAGAAGGAAAAGCAAAAGGAGTTCAAATTGATATCAGCGGAAAAATGCTCAGCATCCGTTACCCAATGGATGTAGCTTTGCAGGGCGATTCTAAAGAAACTTTACGTGCATTAATTCCGCTTTTAAAAAGAAAAGAAGACAGAAGCTGGCAGGAAAATATTGCGAAGGAAGTGGACCGCTGGTGGAGAGTTTTAGAAGCACGTTCAAAAGATAAAGCTGACCCGATAAATCCGCAGCAAGTTTTTTGGGAATTATCAAAACGGTTGCCGGATAATTGCATTTTATCTGCCGATTCCGGTTCCACTGCCGCTTGGTTTGCCCGCGATCTAAAAATAAGAAAAGGAATGAAAGCCTCGCTGTCAGGCAATCTTGCAACCATGTGCCCCGGCATGCCTTACACGATTGCAGCAAAATTTGCTTACCCGGACAGAATGCCGATTTGTTTAATTGGCGACGGCGCTTTTCAAATGCTCGGCATGAATGGAATGATAACGATAAAAAAATATTGGAAGCGATGGGAAGATCCTCGCTTAATGATTTTAGTTCTAAATAACCGCGATTTAAACATGGTAACCTGGGAACAGCGTGCAATGAATGGTGACCCGCGCTATAATGCATCGCAGGATATACCTGATTTTCCCTACGCCGAATATGCAAAAATGCTTGGTCTCGAAGGCATAAAAATAGATGACCCAAAAGATGTTCCGAATGCTTTGGATTTTGCATTCGGTGCGCATAAACCCGTGCTGGTAGAAGCTTACACCGACCCTTCAGTGCCAATGCTTCCGCCACACATCAGCTTTAAAGAAGCCGAATCTTTTATGTCAGCAATTGTAAAAGGCGACAGCAAAGGTTGGGATATGATAAAGCAAACATATAAAGATGTGGTTGATGAATATTTCCCTGCAAAATGAAAACGGTTAATGATACTATCAATGATTCAATAAAAATTGAACAGCTGCGCACTTCGGCTTATAAAATTCCTACAGATGCGCTCGAAGCGGATGGCACCATCGCATGGAACAGCACAACTTTAGTTTTAGTACAGGTGCAAGCAGGTGGCAAAACTGGTATAGGTTATTCTTATGCCAGCGAAGCCACCGCTTTTTTTATCGAAAAAGAATTGAAAGAATTGATGCTCGGAAAAAATGCACTGCAAATTGCCGAAATAAATTTTCTGCTCACAAAGCAAATTCGCAACAACGGAACTTGCGGCATAACCATGATGGCAATCTCTGCAATTGATAATGCTCTTTGGGATTTAAAGGCAAAAATTTTTAATGTTCCTCTTTGCAATTTATTGGGAAAAGCAAAAAATGAAATGTTGATTTATGGCAGCGGGGGTTTCACTTCTTACAATAAAAAACAATTGCAGTCCCAATTTTCAGGATGGAAAAAGGATGGAATGAAATATATGAAAATGAAGATTGGAACGCATCCTGAAAATGATGTGCAAAGAGTGAAAGAAGCAAAAGAAGCAATCGGCGATGATGCAAATTTAATGGTTGATGCAAACGGAGCTTATTCTGCAAAGCAGGCATTAAAAAAAGCAAAAGAATTTGAACAATATGGCGTAATGTGGTTTGAGGAACCCGTACGTTCAGACAATTTGCAGGGATTAAATTTGATCAGCGAACATGCTCCTGCACAAATAAATATTGCTGCCGGAGAATATGGATACAACATTCATTATTTCGATGCGATGCTGCACGCAAATGCAGTGGATATTTTACAGGCTGATGCAACACGCTGCGGAGGCATCACCAATTTTTTAAAAGCAGGTTATTTGTGCGAAGCACACCAGCTTCCGTTTTCTTCTCACTGTGCGCCGGCGCTGCATTTGCATGCGGCAGTTGCATTGCCATCATTTTTTATTGCCGAATATTTTCATGACCATGTTCGCATAGAAAATATGCTTTTTGATGGAGTTCCTTCTCCAATTGATGGCGCAATAAAACCCGATGAAAGCCGCGCCGGTTTTGGTTTTGATTTCAAATTTAAGGATGCAGAAAAATATAAAATTTTTTAAAAAGCTGGTTCTTTAATAAATAGTTCTTTGACATTACGGGAAACAAAAATTATCTAACTTTGAACAAAACGTTTTTGTGAATGTCACGCAGTACATATCCATTGATAAAGAAATTGCTGCGGGTGTACCTGTTTTTAAAGGCACGCGGGTAGCTGTAAAAACGTTGTTTGATTATCTCGAAGAAAGCTCATTAGAAGAATTTTTGCAAGGATTCCCTTCCGTTTCGAGAGAGCAGGCAGAAGCAGTTATTGAATTGGCAGCAACTAAGCTTTTATCTGAAATTGCTGCATGAAAATTCTGCTTGATGAAGATATAGATGTTCGTTTCAAAAAGCTTTTTCATAATTCAAGCTATGAAGTTTATACTGTTCGCGATATGCAACGGAACGGAATAAAAAACGGCGTACTGTTGCAATTATTGAAAGAAAATAATTTTGATTGCTGGATTGTTGTTGATAAAAATATTCCATTCCAGCAAAACATTGAAGAATTTCCTTGTCTCAATTATTGTGTTGGATGTTTATAAAAACACTCTGGAGCATATTACTAAACTCTTCCCTGCAGTTGTAACTGCGCTGGAAAATATTTCCGCTAGCAAGTTGATTATTCTTTCAGAAGCATAATTTTTATTTTTCGTAATAATTTTTTTAATTATAAAAACCTTAATAGAACCATTTTCTTTTTTGGTATTAAACCTTATTAGCTTATTAAAAAAACAAAAAGCATTAGCATTAATAATCCGATTTAGAAGATGAAGTCAAAATAAAAATTATTAAAAATGAAAACCGATACATCATCATCAAAAAATAAAGCAAATAACCTGCAGCATAATGGTAATCCTCAAACAAAAGAAGCAAAGCAAGGCGAAGTAATTCCGCAGAGCAACGGAAAGCCGCCAATTATCGGTAACGGTTTCGGCGGCACACTGCCTGACGGAAGAAAATTAGATACTCGTTTCCAAACAGAATATTCAATTAACGTAAATGTAAAAGCGCTTCAAAACGAATTAGAGAAAGCTATTTCAGGCGAGGTTCGTTTTGATAATGGCAGCCGCGCTTTGTATTCAACGGATGCATCCAATTACCGGCAGATTCCTATCGGCGTTGTGTTGCCAAAAAAGGAAGATGATATCATCAACACAATAAATATTTGCAGAAAATATGATGCGCCAATAATCAATCGTGGCGGCGGAACAAGTCTTGCGGGACAAAGTTGCAACGTGGCTGTGATGATGGATATGACAAAATATTACAATCAAATTTTAAATATTGATAAAGAGAAAAAATTAGTTACTGTGCAGCCTGGAATTGTGCTGGATGAAATGCGCCACACCACCGAAAAAAAAGTGGGCTTAACTTTTGGTCCCGACCCCGCAACGCACACCCATTGCGCAATTGGCGGCATGTTGGGAAATAATTCCTGCGGCGTACATTCTGTGATGGCGCAGTTTCAAGGCAACGGCGCACGAACTTCTGATAACACAGAAAGCTTAACGGTTGTTACTTATGATGGAATAAAAATGAAAGTGGGTTCCACATCGGATGAAGAATTTAATAAGATAATTAGCGAAGGTGGAAGAAAGGCGGAAATCTATCAAAAGATGAGAGACCTGCGTGATAAATACGCCGATTTAATCAGAAAAAAATATCCCAATATTCCGCGCCGTGTTTCAGGATATAATCTGGATGAGCTTCTTCCTGAAAAAGGTTTTAATATAGCCCGTGCTTTGGTTGGTTCAGAAAGTACATTGGTTACAATCGTGGAAGCTACCATGCAATTATTAACCGCGCCAAAAGCAAGAACGTTGCTGGTATTGGGTTACGGCAGCTTGCCTGAATCAGGTTATGCCATCATGGATATTCTTCCGCACAAACCAATTGGTCTGGAAGGTATGGATGACCGGCTTTTAGATTTCATGCGCAGAAAAGGTTTGAATGTAAACGATATTTCTCTTTTACCAAAAGGAAATGCATGGCTGTTAGTAGAATTTGGCGCTGATACGAAAGAAGAAGCGGATGATAAAGCAAATAAATTAGTTGAAGATTTAAAAAAGAAAAAGAATCCGCCCACTTCCAGCATTTTTGATATTCCTGACCAGGAACATAAACTTTGGGAAGTTCGCGAATCTGGTTTGGGCGCAACTGCCTGGGTTCCCGGCGAACCGAATGGCGGCCCTGGCTGGGAAGATTCTGCTGTTGCGCCAGAACATGTGGGTGATTATTTAAAAGACCTTCGCGACCTCTTTAATAAGTATGAATATTATCCGTCTATTTACGGGCACTTTGGTCAGGGCTGCATTCACTGCCGAGTGGGCTTTGATTTTTTAACCGAAGATGGCATCGAAAAATATAAAAGATTTACAGTTGAAGCGTCTCATCTCGTAGTAAAATATGGCGGCTCTCTTTCAGGTGAACACGGCGATGGACAAGCACGCGGCGACCTTTTGGAAATTATGTTTGGAAAAGAATTGGTGCAAGCATTTAAAGAATTTAAAGAAATCTGGGACCCGCAATGGCGCATGAATCCAGGAAAAATTGTTGACACTTATGGACAAACAAACGACCTGCGTTTAGGAACTGATTATAATCCTCCGCAATTAAAAACACATTTTAAATTTCCTGCAGAAAATTATAGTTGGGACCGCGTTACTATACAATGTGTTGGAGTTGGCAATTGCAGAAGACACGAAGGCGGAACAATGTGCCCCAGTTACATGGTTACGCGTGAAGAAAAACACAGCACACGCGGACGTTCGAGAATGTTGTATGAAATGTTGCAGGGACAAATTTTAAAAGGCGGCTGGAAAAATGAACAGGTAAAAGCATCCTTAGACCTTTGCCTTGCGTGCAAAGGTTGCAAAGCCGATTGCCCGGTGAATGTCGATATGGCAACTTACAAATCAGAATTTTTATCGCATTATTATGAAGGAAGATTGCGACCAAGAACAGCTTATGTTTTTGGATGGATTTATTGGTGGTCAAGGTTATCATCCCTCATGCCCGGGGTTGCAAATTTTTTGATGCATGCACCCGGCATCAGCAGCATTACAAAAGCAATTGCAGGCATTGCGCCGCAAAGAAAAATGCCAAAATTTGCTGAGCAAACTTTTAAGAATTGGTTTGCGGAAAGAGGTCAGAAGTCAGAAGACAATAATCGGAAATCAGAAATCAGAAATCAAAAATCATCAAATCAGAAATCCAACATCCAACATCCAACATCCAACATCCAACATAAAAAGGTTATTCTCTGGGCTGATACATTCAACAATAATTTCTTACCACAAACATTAGTTGCCGGTGTGGAAGTGCTGGAAGCGGCAGGCTTTGAAGTAATCGTTCCAAAAAAATCTCTTTGCTGCGGACGACCGCTGTATGATTTTGGTATGCTGAATACCGCCAAAAAAATGTTGCTTCAAATAATGGATGTTTTGCATGATGAGATAAAAAACGGCGTTCCAATTGTAGGCTTAGAACCCAGTTGTGTAGCGGTTTTCAGAGATGAATTAATGAACCTTTTTCCGCACAATGAGCAGGCAAGTCGATTATCTTCACAGGTATTTACGATAGCAGAATTTTTGCAAAAGAAAGCGCCTGACTTTAAAATTCCGCAGTTAAAAAAGAAAGCAATTGTGCACGGGCATTGTCATCATAAATCCATCATGAAAATGGATAATGAAAAAGCAGTACTCAAAAAAACAGGTTTAGATTTTGAAATTTTAGACACAAGCTGTTGTGGTATGGCAGGTTATTTTGGTTATGAAAAAGGAGACCATTATGATGTTTCCATAAAAGCTGGTGAACTAAAATTATTACCTGCCGTTCGCCAAGCAAAAAAAGATACGATAATTATCACTGATGGTTTCAGTTGCCACGAACAAATTGAGCAGGAAACCGAACGCAAAGGAATGCACTTAGCGCAGGTTTTGCAAATGGCAATAAGAGAAAGCAATGGCGAAAAAACAAATGATTTTCCTGAGAAAAAATATGTGGATGGAATGAAGTTAAAAGCGCCGCATAAAACACGAAATAGTTTATTAGTTTTTGGAGTTATTGCATCGGCATTATTGGTTTATTCATTGATGAAAAAGAAGTTGTGAGTTGTGGTTTTTCTCACTACTCACCATTCACTACATATTAAATGTTGCATAATGTTAAGCTCTGCAATAAATAAAGCTGACCATTGTTTAGGAAATCCAAATGCCAACATAATTTTATTGGTATACGAGGATTATGAATGCGAATACTGCGGAGAATCTTACAGAGAAATCAAGGCTTTGCGTGAACATTTTAAAGATAAAATTTGCATTATTTACAAACATTTTCCTTTTATTCGCATGCACCCATCAGCATATTTGGCTGCGCTTGTAGTGGAGGCTTGCGCATTGCAACAAAAATTTATTCAGGCACATGATTTAATTTTTGAATGCCAGGAATTTATGGAGTATGGCCTCAGCGGCATTTTGCATCTTCTCGAAGAAAAATATTTTATTTCGATAGAACAATTAAATAAAGATTTACAGAATGAGGAACTAAAAAGAAAAATAAATGAAGACATTGAAAGCGGTATGCGATGCCACATAACAAAAACACCTGCCATTTTTATTAACGGAAATAAATATGAAGGGGAAGTAAAATTTAAACATATAGTAAAGGTGATTGAAGAAATGATAAAAAATGATTTCACGAATTAAAATCTTATAAACCTTAATGGTTTAATTTTAATCAAGCAGAAAATAAGCGATTAAATCTTCAAAATTTAAAAAACATTTGTGCAAAACAATTCGTGCAATTCGTGTTTCAAAATTCGTGTAATAAAAACCTAAAAAATAACACATGACAATAGGAAAAAAAATTTGGGCTATTGCTGAGGGATATATTCCCGGCTGGAGCAACGGCCCCGCGCCTGATTTTATAAGTCATGAAGCAGCCTGCATCCTCAACACAAACGATGAAGATGCGCACATTGAAATAACAATATATTTTTCTGACAAAGACCCAATCGGTCCTTATAAAGTAACTGTCCCTGCGCGGCGTACAAAACATCTTCGCTTTAATAATTTGAAAGAGCCGGCTCCAATTCCGCTGGCAACAGATTATTCAAGTGTGATTGTTTCTGATGTGCCGATTGTGGTGCAGCATACACGCCTTGATTCGCGGCAGGATGCAAATGCGCTGATTACAACAATTGCTTATACAGAATAATGAAACACGAATTAACAAATTAACGAAGGCAGCTTTTGGTTTTTAGATTCGTATGATTCGTGAATCAAATTTGTGTATTTGTTCAGTTAGATAAACAAACAATACTATGGAAATTGAAAATAAAAATGCACCGGGTGCTTCGGGTATTAAAGCAAAATGGACATCGAGCCACAAATCGGGAATCGGCAAAGCAATCAATGCCGCTTCCGAAGTTGTTTTTACATTAAGCCACGGCATTTTAAACGAAGTATATTATCCGCGGGAAGACATCGTTTGTTTAAGAGATATGGAGTTTCTTGTTACTGACGGAAAGCATTTTTTTCTGAAGAAAAAAGAGACACGCATCATGCAATAAAAAATATCAATAATGGAATACCTGCTTATCAAATCATAAACAGATACCGGTCTTGGAATTTTTATGGCAGATATTGAACCCGAAAAAAACAGTAAGCATATTGCATTTACTTTTTTTTGGAAGGAATCAAACAATTGGGAAAATAAAAATTTTACAGTAAAAATTATAAAAAACAATTAGTTTATTAGTTTCAATTTTTGCAAAAATCATTCTATAATTTAAACATACATTATAGTATTTTGCAGAAAAAATTAGCAGGCGATTTTAAGTGGATTTATTTAATTAGTTGTTATAAAACTTATATTCTTTTAAATAGATTTTTATGAAAAATATATCCCCCTACATTCACACAAGCAGAATGACCATTGAATTTTCACTTCATAGCGATTATGAAAATCGGATATCTATTGATGGCGTGCATCAAATATCTCTTGCCGGCAGTTTTAATCACTGGGCGCAAGATGTATTGTTCTTAAAACGAAATGGAAACGGAATATGGAAGATTGAAATTCCTATTTTACCCAAAGGCAAATATTATTACAAATTTTTGGTGGATGATAAAATGTGGTTAGAAGATATTGCCAATTCTGAACGGGAACCGGATGGTTTTACCGGCTTTAACAGCGTTTTGATTATATAAAAAAATTACTTACTCTTAAACAGTTTCTAAATTTTTTTCTTCTTTAAAAGCCGTTCTGGGCTTTAATCCTAACAGTTCAAACATTTTATTGTCATCATCAAAAGATGGATTGGGTGTAGTTAATAATTTATCGCCTGCAAATATAGAATTTGCGCCAGCCATAAAACATAAAGCTTGTTCTGCCAAACTCATTTCAGCACGTCCGGCACTTAAGCGAACCATTGTTTTGGGCATTAAAATTCTTGCCGTTGCAATCATACGTATCATTTCCCAAATCTCAACTTTTTTATTATTTTCAAGAGGCGTTCCTTTTACTCTAACCAAAGCATTTACCGGTACACTTTCAGGATGTGCTGGCATATTAGAAAGTGTATGCAACATTTTAATTCTGTCAGCATGCGTTTCGCCCAAACCAATAATGCCGCCACAACAAACAGTAACGCCTGCTTTGCGCACATTATTTAATGTTTGCAAACGATCATTATAAGTTCTTGTTGTAATTATTTCATTATAATATTCTGATGAAGTATCCAAGTTGTGATTGTACGCATACAAACCTGCATCGGCTAATTTATGTGCCTGCTGTTCTGATAGCATACCAAGTGTGCAGCAAACTTCCATTCCTAATTCATTCACTTCTTTTACCATTTCAAGCACACGATCAAAATCGCGATTATCGCGAACTTCACGCCAGGCAGCGCCCATGCAAAACCTTGTGCTGCCAGCATCTTTAGCTTTTTGTGCATATTTCAAAACTTCTTCTTTTTTCATTAATGCATGCACATTTACTCCTGTGTTATAGCGCGCAGCCTGCGGGCAATAAGCGCAATCTTCAACACAACCGCCGGTTTTAATGCTTAATAAAGTGCATACCTGAACTTCGGCAGTATTATTATATTTTTTGTGAACAGTTGCAGCATCATTAATTAATTCGAGCAAAGGAGTGTTATAAATATTTTGTACTTCTTCAATTGTCCAATCATTTTTAAAAAAAGCATTCATAAAAACTATTTATATTAACAAATATAGGTAAGAAAATATAGGATTATTTGCTTTGATATTTGCAAAGATGCGCTGCCAAAATTGATTTCTTTTTTACTTGTTCAAATTTAGTTTTAGTGTTTATTATATTTGTCACTCACTAAACTTTTAAAAGAAATGACATCACCATTTATGCACCGGTTGATGGAAACAGTTCAATTTATAAAAAATATTTATCCGCATCAACCCCGCATTGGTATTGTATTAGGCAGCGGTCTCGGTAATCTAACGAAAGAAATAAAAATTGAAAAAGAAATTTTATACAAAGATATTCCGCATTTTTCTTTAAGTACAGTTAAAGGACATAATGGAAAATTATTGTTTGGTGAATTATGCGGAAAAAAAATTATAGTGATGGCAGGCCGGTTCCATTTTTATGAAGGTTATACGCCTCAGCAAGTTTCATATCCTGTGCGTGTAATGAAAATGCTGGGCGTGCAAACTTTATTTTTATCAAACGCTGCCGGCGGCGTGAACCGAAATTTTAAAGTAGGCGATTTAATGTTGATAAAAGATCACATCAGTTTATTTACTATTAATCCTTTAATCGGAAAAAATGAAGATGAATTAGGCAAACGTTTTCCTGACATGAGCGAACCTTACAGCAAAAAATTAATTGCCAAAGCAAAAATGATTGATAAAAAATTAAAATATAATTTGAAAGAAGGAATTTATGTTGGCGTTACAGGCCCAACATTTGAAACACCTGCGGAATATAAAATGATAAAAGCAATTGGCGGCGATGCAGTTGGCATGAGCACTGTGCAGGAAACGATTGTTGCAGTGCACGCGGGTATGAACGTTTTTGCAGTAAGCGTAATTACAGATATTGGTTTAACCGCAACAAAAATTACGCATGAAGAAGTGCTTGCCGCAGCAAAAAAAGCAGAGCCGAAACTTACCAATCTTTTTAAAGAAATGATTGCAGTGATTGAATAATTCCTTTCAATTTTCTTGCAATTAATTATTTGGAAACCGAAACAAAATGTTATATCTTACCAACTATCAAAAATTTTTTTATGAAACTAAATTGTTTCACTTATTGTTTTCTATTGTACTTGTTTCAGGAGTTTCTGATAAAATTAAACAAAGTACAATAAATATATCCGATAAAAGTGGTGCTCATATGTCTTCAATCAAAGTCGGTTCATCAGTTTATCCACCTTCCACTATTACTTTACAAGCGGGCAGTAAAGACACTATTACAGTTTACTTTACATCTAACTATGCTGGAGGGATAGAAATAGAAGAAGAGATCACAGGAAATACTTTAAAGTGTTCACAGGTGGCGGTGCTGGTAGTACTTCAAGGTATTTAGGAGGTGTTCAATTTGGTAGCAAGAATGCCACTCTTACTGCGTATTCATATCAAGGTTGTCCATAAAAAATTATCTTGTTTAAAATTATAATGACAGCATGCAAAAAGGCATTTTCCTTTGCATTTTTATATTTGTAACTTATCTCCTTAACGCACAACCTTGCAATTCAGCGTCCGGTTTACAAAAAATATATTGGAATAAAGGCATACCAAACTTGCAAGTAGATAAAATTTTACAGGATAAAAATGGTAATATTCTTTTGGGTGGTGGTATAACAATACCAATAACTGTGAATTCAGCTAGAACACCTGTATTTCTTATAAAAGCTAATCCAAACGGTACTCTTCTTTGGGAAAAAATTTTTAATAGATTAGAATTTGATATTTTTTTAGATATAAATCTTACAAATGATGGCGGTTACATTTTGTCGTTTGAAATTAATGATGGCGGAGTAGGCCCTTCGCCTGTAGTAAAATTAGATTCTAACGGAAATGTTCAATGGTCAGTAGCAATTACAAATTATCGTTCATCCTCTTCAATACATGCTATTCAATTAGCAAATGGTGGATTTATTGCAGCAGGCGAGCTTGACTTTGGATTTCAGGGATTGGCTAATTTAATAATTTGCTTAGATAGGCAGGGAAAACTTTTATGGTCGAAAGTATTTTCGGAAACTAATTATGCAAGTAATATTCGTAATTTTTTGGAATTACCAAACGGTCAATTATTAGTATTTGGAGAAATTATAACTGAACCTCGACCTCCGTATAATGGATATGTAAATTATTATCTGAGAAAATTAGATTTAAATACAGGCAATGAAATTTGGACAAAATTTTATGCTACACAAAATTCTGTGCAACCCGTTTATGCAATTACGTCGCATCAATTATCTGATGGCAGCTTCCATTTTCACTTAGGTCCACTTATTAACGGGCAGTCTTCTAATGCGTACTATCATTTTGATTCATCCGGCAATTTTCTTGATTCAAAAAAATTAGAATCAGGCTTTCTTAATTTTTATTACACAGGCACTAATTACCAAAACGAAGAATTTTTTTATGGCACTCAAACAGGCGCAGCTCCCATTCTTTTTAAAGTAGCAAACAATGCTGTGGTTTGGGCGCAACAGTTTAAAAGCAATGCATCTTTTGGCGAGTTAGGTGAACTTACAACGAGCAGCATGGCAAATAATGGATTTTTATTAGGCGGCGAGTTTCTTACCCATAAATTTTCAACAACAAATGTTGAAGATGAAGTTCAATCTTATTTAATTAAAACAGACAGTTTGGGAAAAACAAATTGCTCAGATACTTTCAGCACTCCCATTACCATAACAAATGGCAGCCAGTTGTTTCTTTTTAATGGTTCATGGACAAACAGTCCTGGTGTAGAACTTGCAAACGTGCAAATAGATGTTCAAAATTTTTTACCGCAACAAATTACAGATTGCGCGCCAACAAGCCTTTGCTGCACAGACACTCTTTTATACAACAGTGCAGCTTTTTGCAATAGCATCAATTCTTATACTTTGCCTGATGGAACTGTGGTTAACAAAGCTGGCATTTATCCTACCGATTTTAAAACAACAAAAGGTTGCGACAGTGTAATTTTTACTTCACTTATTCAAACTTCAGAACCAAAAATATTTTTGGGGAATGATACCTGTTTAACCGATAACACACCTTTTATTATTCGCATTGCTCACGACTCACTCACTCATTTTCTTTGGCAGGATGGCAGCACCGATTCTTCTTACACTATTACAACTCCGGGAATTTATTGGGCAAAAGCAACTTCTATTTGCGGCACAAGCGCAGACAGTATTCAAGTTTAGTCCCAATGCAATTTACCGGTTTATGTGCCCAGCGCTTTTACACCAAACGGTGATGGAAGAAATGATGTTTTTAAAATTGCAGATATGAAAAATCAGCAGCTAATTGATTTTAGTATTTATGATCGCTGGGGCGAACGCATTTTTGAAACAAAAAATCCCTCTTACGGTTGGTATGGAAAATGGAAAGGAAATGATTTACCCATTTCAACCTTTGTGTATATTATTTGGTATAAAGATTTTAAAGGAGCTGCGCATTATTTGAAAGGTACTGTAAGTTTAATAAGATAATTTTTTTTATTCTCTTCAAAAATAAATAAATCAACCTCTTTTTACAATTAACAATTATCAATAAACAATTAATCGGCTTTCACTTTACTTTGCAGCGTTCTATTTTATATAGATTTATTTCATGCTTATAAACAAAAAACTTTTCTATTTTTTATTAGTTTTATTTAATGCAATAATTTGTACAAATATCAGTGCACAAGTAAATAACCCGGCAAATCCGCAGATAACATTCGATAGCCAGGGAAGACCAATAAAAAAACAAACCACGAATGATTCTTTAACGCACCGAAATCCGCTGGAAGATTCCATCACTATATTTTATCGTTATTTCGATTCAACGAGACCAAGAAAATTAGATTCTTCTATCAATGATTTTTATACACGTTATCCTGTTCCATATTATTATGTTGATCTTGGAAATTTTGGAAATGCAGCGCATTCACTTTTATTTAATCCTGTTATGAAACCCGGCTGGAATGCGGGTTTTCATGCTTATGACATTTATAGATATACAATTGAAGACGCTAAATTTTTTCAAACAACAAGACCTTACACAGAGCTTGCATATTTAATCGGCAGCAAAGCCGAACAAATGGTAAATATCCTTCATACGCAAAACAGAAAAAGCAATTTAAATTTTACGTTTGAATATCGTTTTATTAATTCGCCCGGCAGTTTTCAAAATCAAAATGCAAATGATAACAATATTCGTTTAAATGGCTGGTATCAAAGCACGAACAAGCGTTATGGACTAAATTTTATTTATATCTCTAACAAGTTAAAGTCTTCTGAAAACGGCGGGATTGTTGATGACAAACAATTAGACAGCCTTGCATTAAACAGTCCATTTGAAGTACAAACTCGATTAAGCAAGAATTCTTCTTCTAATCCAAACCCATTTAGCGTTAATATTTCTACCGGAACTATATACACCGATAAAACAATTTTGATAAGGCAATATTATGATCTCGGCCAAAAAGATTCCACTGTTACCGATTCGATAACATACAAATTATTTTATCCGCGCATTCGCTTTCAGCACACATTTACTTATTCAAAATATACTTATACTTATCAGGATTTTAATGCAATAGGCAGCAATTATCTCAAGTATTTTAATTACAACTTAGGCTTTAGCAACACCGTTCGTTTTCAGGACAGATGGCTAAGCTTTACAAACGAGTTCAGCATAATTTCTTTTCCTGAAAAAAATAATGTAAATCAATTTTTAAAATTAAGCGCTGCATTGCAAACACTGAGCGGCGCTTTCGATTATACGAATTATCCGATAGAAAATTCTAAAAACATTTATGTATCCGGCGAATATCGCAACAGAACACGAAATCAAAAATGGGATGTGGAAGCAACCGGGCAATTTTTTGCAACCGGAAATTATACCGGAGATTATGCGGCTTATATAAGTTTAAAAAGGCAGTTAAGTAAAAAATTAGGTTCGCTCGAAGTCGGTTTCCAAAATGTGAATCGAACGCCATCTTTTGTTACTGAAAATATTCAATCGTCTTTTCCTGATACGCCGATTGGTAATTTCAATAAAGAAAATATCATACGTTTATTTGCAACAATTAATATTCCTGAATTAAATTTAGATCTCGCAGGAAATTATTATGCCGTTACCAATTACGTGTATTTCGATAGTTTTTTTACATCAAAACAACAGGCTGCATTATTTAATGTTTTAGATATCGGTCTCGAGAAAAAATTCGCACTTAGCAGGCACTGGAACTGGTACACCGAAGTTCATTTGCAGCAAACAACAGGTAATCCGCCGGTAAGTTTGCCATTGCTGCTAACCCGCAACCGTATTGCGTTTGAAGGAAATTTTTTTACAAATCTTTTTTTATCCACCGGCATTGAACTGCGCTATTATTCTCCTTATCATCCTGATAATTATTCACCGCTCACGGGTCAATTTTTTTATCAAAATAATTATTCAGTAAGCAATCGCCCTGATGTAAATGTGTATCTCAATTTTCGCATAAAAAGTTTTAAAGGTTTTGTGCGATTGGAAAATTTGAACTCACTTAATCAAACTGCAAGCGGCGTCGCATTTCTTAATCATAATTTTTCTGCACCACATTATCCGGTAAGAAGTTTGTGGTTTCGCTTAGGCATTTGGTGGAATTTTGTGAATTAATAATTAACAAAAAAATTATTTTTTCAAGATGTTTACAAGCAAATATCAAACGTATCTTTACGATGTTACGATGAAAAAATTTACAGAAAGCGATATTAGCAATTTTATATTTAAGCGCCACAACTGGAATAGTTGTAACCACGCATTATTGCATGGGCAAAATTTCTTCTGTAAAGGTGGATAATTTTAATAAAAATATTTGTTCTTCCTGCGGCGCAAGTGCTAAAACCGGTTGTTGCCGCACAGATTTTAAAGTTATAAAATTAAATTCTACGCATCAACCGGTTATTCCGTCTAACGAACTGAAAACGCTGAAACCTGCACCTGTAAATGCTTTCAATTATACTACCTTTTTTTATAGCTTTGTTATTTCAAAACAAGCAATTGCAAATCCACCTCCTTTATTATCATCAAAAGATATTTTTTTAAAGAACTGTGTTTTTAGAATTTAATACTTTTATTGCAACGGTTATTTTTATGTAACCAGCTATTGTAATTCTACTCATCGTCCCTTGCGTCGCACTCTTGTACTGCAATAATTTATTCAACAAATAATTTGAAATTTTTTAAATCACTTAATTAAAATGAAAAAGTTTTTAATAATTGCGTTGCTAATTTTTAGCATAAACTCATACGCACAAATAGAAAGCGCCACATTAACCGCGGCCGGATGACGAGTACTATGCGGGAGATTTCTCCTTCGTCGAAATGACGAGTACATTGCAGTAGATTTCTCCTCTCGACGAGATGACGAGTGATGAACAGAATGTACAAGAGTGCGACGCAACATAAGCCGGATAAAGGTTTCAGTCGCTGGCATCAAAAAAAAATATTAATAAATTATGAAACAATTTATTTTTTCAGCAGCTGTATTATTGATAAGCACATTCGCATTTTCTCAACCAGAGATTCAATTAAAAGCGCCGGAAATTTCATTGCCCGATCAAAAAGGGGTAAGCGTAAAATTATCATCGCTTCAGGGGAAAATTGTATTGATAGATTTTTGGGCAAGCTGGTGCGGACCATGCAGAGAAAGTATGAAAGGTTTGAGGGAATTATACAAAAAATATAAAGACAAAGGTTTTGAAATTTACGGTATATCAGTGGATGAAAATAAAAATTACTGGCGACAGGCAATATTTGATGAAGGAATGAAATGGTTGCAGGTAATAGATGCTGAAGGCAAAATTGCTGCGCAATGGAATGTGCAATACATCCCTGATACATTTCTTTTAGATAAAAACGGAAATATGATTGCCGTTAATTCAAGTAAAGAAGAATTAGATAAGCTCCTCAAAAAGCTTTTAGGTTAAACAAAAAAGCCATGAAAAAAATACTGTTTTTATTGTGCTTTTTGCTTCTGCAGCAAAGGCACAGGAGCTACGCTTCTGCTTTATATAATTCACCTGTTACAATAAATGGCAAGTATTTTTCTTCTGTTTTTATTTGGGGGAATGAACGATATTGATAATAATCATAAAGAAAATTCTTTTTTATATGAAGCCGTACAACAATATAAAAAGCAAGCAGTTTACGGGCGATATGAATTTGTACAAAAATCAAGTGAAGAATTAAATTTAGAAAATGAATTTGGCGATACTTATTTTAATATTCATGCATTTACAATTGGCACCAACAGAAAATTATTTTCCTTTGGTAAAATTGATTTTTTAAGTGGCATTCAAACAACACTAAATTTTCCACCGCAAACTTTAAAATTTTTGTATGGTAACGCGCCGATAGCAGGTGAAGCTTATTTGCAAATCAGACCGCAATTAAACAAAGAATAATTTATTTATTGCTTTCAAACTGCTTCACCAACTCTTCTGCTTCCATTGCTGCTACTGGCTTTTGCTCGTCATCAATGTTAATAACAAATAAATAACCGGTATCATTGGGCGTTGATAAAAATGTATTTACCAAATTAAGCTGCTCGCTTTGCAACAATTTTCCGGTGAAAATATTCCATGTTTCTTTGGCGCACAAACAACCGAGCGTTGGCGAAATTGGATAATAAGGCTTGCCTTTAAAATAATCGGGATCGAGCGTTGTACCATGCGAAATTATTTCGGTTCTTCCAATTTTGCCAGCAAAAAATGCTTCTGTAATTGGTTGATATTTTTTCCAGTTATCGGGCAATAAATCTAAATAATTTGTGAGCGCATCTTTGGTTGAATCGTAAGGTGTTTGCCAGTAAATACTGTCTTCTTCAAAAGGCATTACGAGCTGAATTGTTGGCGTTGGACCAATAAAATTATTATGATCAATTTGCACGCCTGTAATGCTGAAAATTCCTTGCGGCGTATTTCCGTTTGTAATAAAATATGGAAGATTTGATGCAGACCTTGCAAGTTGCTGAAAGGTTAATAATTTCCCGAAACTATCTTTTGCAAAATTGCCGTCGGCATTTTGAATAATGGCAATGCCCGGAAAATCTCTGTTCCATCTTTGAAATGAATAAATAATTTTTTGATGAAGATTTTTTTGATGATTAAATAAGGAAATAATATTTGGTGCTGATTGCTTTTTATATGTGTTGGTATTAACTAAATATTTTTTTAATTCACCTAATAAAATTAATGTATCATTTTGCGGAAAGCTTTGCTGCATCTGCGTTTGAATAAACTTAAGATTATTTTTTGAACCATCATTTTTAAACAAATACAAAGCCTGCATTGCAAAAAGTTTTGGTTCAGTTTCTTTTACAATTAATTGCTGAAATTCTTTTTTATATTCCTGCGGATATGTTGCGTACACTGCTTCTAAAAAAGCGCGTTTGGTTGAGTATTGAAGCGAGTTGTATTGAGCAAACATTTTTGCAAAACCATTTTGCACTTGCGGCGATTGAATTAAAAATTGAGAAATTGCAAGACACGCAGATTCGTAATTGTCTTCAGAATTGCTATCAAGCGGAAGAGAAAAAGTTTCATCAATTGTTTTTTCACGCATGTATCTATCAAAAAACATACGATTATTGTGCAGCACAAAATCTGTTCTCATTGAATCGAAAGAATATTGCGCAAACAATTGTGAGGAAAATATCAAACAAAAAATCAGCAGAAAAAATTTCATTCTGTAAAATTAAATTTCTAATCGTTCAATTATAATGAAAACTCACCAATCGTTTTAATCAGCGAAATCGTGATTAATTTCATTAAATAAAGTTAAGAATGAAAACAAAATTATCTCAGTTTAAAATGTGAATGTTAGTTCATTATCTTGCGATGATCTTTTCTTATCATTTAAATCTGCGCAATCGTGACACTATTTTCTTATCAACAATTATATCAATTTACATACTCAATTTTTAAATGTATTGGTTGTAATAATGAAGATGCAATAACAGCGTCAAAAGCCTTACTGGCAGCCGATTTGAGAGGTGTTGATAGTCATGGCGCGGCAAGGTTAAGCGGATACGTTCGCTTATGGGAAAACAAAAGAATAAATGCAAATGCTGATATAAAAATTACGCACGAAACTCCTTCAACTGCTGTTGTTGACGGCGATGCAGGATTAGGTTTAGTTGTAGCGCCATTTGCCATGCAGGTTGCAATTAACAAAGCAAAAAAAATTGGTACTGGTTGGATAAGCGTTTGTAACAGCAATCATTTTGGAATTGCAGGTTATCATGCAATGCTTGCGTTGCAACATGATATGATTGGCATTGCAATGACAAACGGAAGCGCGATTGTTGCACCCACTTTTTCTGTTGAGAGAATGCTGGGTACTAATCCGATTGCTGTTGCAATTCCTGCAAATACACAGCCAGCTTTTGTTGCAGATTTTGCAACTTCAACTGCAGCAAATGGTAAATTGGAAATCTTGCAACGCAAAAATGAAAATGCACCTTTGGGTTGGGTTCAGGATAAAAATGGAAATTCTTCAACCAATGCAAATGAATTAAAACAGGGAGGAGCCATGTTGCCTTTAGGAAGTGATCGCGAACATGGAAGTCATAAAGGTTATGCGCTCGCAAGTATCGTAGATATTTTTTCGGGGATTTTAAGCGGTGCAAATTATGGACCATGGGTACCGCCGTTTCCGGCTTATGTACCAATGCCGCAACATGCGCCAGGTAAGGGTTTAGGACATTTTTTCGGAGCGATGAGAATAGATGCATTTCGCTCTGCAGATGAATTTAAAAAAGATATGGATATTTGGATTGCACGTTTTAGAAATGCAAAACCTGTTGATGAAAATAGAAAAATATTAATTCCGGGTGACGATGAAAGAGAAATGGAAATCATCAGAATGAAAGAAGGAATTCCTTTAGAAGATTCTGTTGTAAATGATTTGAAATTATTGGCTGAAAAATTTGGAGTTAAATTTTTGCAAGACAAAAATTTAAATCCTTAAAAAAACACTTTTGGCTAAAGTCTCCGTTTTTTACTTTTTACTTTTAATTATTGTACTTGCAACTACAAAAGACAATAGGATATAAGATAATCTCTGAATGGCTTACTATCAAAGGCTTTCAGCCATTTTCATTTCAGAAAGAAACCTGGCAGGCAGTCATCGAAAATAAAAGCGGATTAGTAAATGCACCAACCGGTTGCGGAAAAACATTCTCTGTTTTTTTGGGGAGTCTGATTCAATTCATCAATGAAAATCCGCACAATTATCAAACAAAAAATAAAAATGGTTTGCAGCTTTTATGGATAACACCTTTACGTGCATTAGCGAAAGACATTGGCAGAGCAATGGAAGAAGTTGTTGCAGAGTTAAATATGCAATGGAAAATCGGAATCAGAAATGGGGATACTGAAATCAGCGAGCGACAAAAACAAATTAGGCAAATGCCTGAAGTGCTTATCATTACTCCTGAAAGCCTGCATTTGCTACTTGCACAAAAAAATTATCCTGAAATTTTTAAAACACTTCACCTCATTGCAGTTGATGAATGGCACGAATTACTCGGCAGCAAACGCGGCGTGCTGGTTGAATTAGCACTGAGCAGAATTGTAAATGTAGTTGACAGATGGCAATTGACAAATGACAGAAAAAATAACAACCAACAATTGTCAATTACGAACTGTCACCTTTCTCTTTGGGGCATCAGCGCAACAATCGGCAATTTAGAAGAAGCAAAAGAAGTTCTACTTTCTCCCTTAAAAGCATTGCTCGGCGCTAGTTTGAATGAGATCGTTATCAAAGCCAATCTCAATAAAAAAATAAATATTCATTCTATCATTCCCGATGAAATAGAAAATTTTCCATGGGCTGGTCACCTTGGAATTAAGCTTGCAGAAAAAGTTATTCCAATCATTGAGCAAAGCAATACCACGCTCATTTTTATCAACACACGCGGCATGAGCGAAACATGGTATCAAAAATTATTAACCATCGCTCCCCAGCTTGCAGGCGTTATTGCATTGCATCACGGAAGTATTGAACAGGAGCTTCGCTCGTGGGTTGAAGAATCTCTTCATACAAAAAAATTAAAGGCAGTTGTTTGCACAGCGAGT
Source organism: Chitinophagaceae bacterium (assembly GCA_051004255.1). Taxonomy (GTDB): domain Bacteria; phylum Bacteroidota; class Bacteroidia; order Chitinophagales; family Chitinophagaceae; genus JBPCKN01. The sequence goes on from JBPCKN010000019.1 coordinate 152,761, forward strand.
CTTGATTTAGGTGTTGATTTTCGTCCCGTTGATACCGTTATTCAAGTCGGATCTCCAAAAGGTGTTGCGAGATTTTTACAACGTGCAGGAAGAAGTGGCCATGGTCCCGGCGAAACAAGTAATATTTATTTTTTGCCAACACATTCTCTTGAACTTGTTGAAGCAGCTGCGTTAAAATCTGCGATAAAAGAAGGTGTTATCGAAAGTAAAGAACCTATGTTATTATGCTTTGATGTTTTGATTCAATATCTCTGTACACTCGCAATTGGCGAAGGTTTCAGTGCTGATGAAATTTTTCATGAACTAAAATCAACTTATTGTTTTGCTGATATAAATGAAGATGAATGGCATTCTGTTTTGCATCATATTACTGAAGGAGGAATTGCTTTAAAAGAATATGATGAATACAAAAAAGTTGAAATTGAAAATGGTATTTATAAAATTAAAAGCAGAAGAATGGCAATGCGGCATCGAATGCACATTGGTACAATTGTGAGCGACCCAATGCTGAAAGTAAAATTTTTATCAGCCGGATATATCGGCATGATTGAAGAATGGTTTATCAGTCGTTTAGAACCCGGCGATGTATTCACTCTTGCAGGAAAAAACCTTGAATTTATTATGATAAAAGATATGACCGTTCTTGCACGCAAATCATCTGCAAAAAAATCTCTTGTTCCAAGTTGGCAAGGCGGAAGAATGTCGCTCACTGCAAACCTCGGAATGATGCTGCGCCGAACTTTCAACAAAGCATTGCAACAACCAAATTATATTGAATTAACAAGCCTCGAACCGTTGTTTAATATGCAGCAAAAATTATCACATATTCCGCGCGCTGATGAATTGTTAATTGAACATATTGAAGATAAAGATGGTTTTCATTTGCTCGTTTATCCTTTTGAGGGAAGACAAGTGCACGAAGCTATGAGCGCTATTCTTGCACATCGCATCAGTCAAATAATTCCTTCCACTTTTTCAATCGCAATGAATGATTATGGGTTTGAATTATTAAGCGATATTCCAATTCCTGTTGATGACACAAATGCGCACGAATTATTTACAACAGAAAATCTTTTAACCGACATTCAAAAAAGTGTAAACAGCACACAAATGGCAATAAGAAAATTCAGAGATATTGCAGTAATTGGCGGATTAATTTTTCAGGGTTACCCGGGCGAACAAAAAAAGGCAAGACATCTGCAAGCCTCTGCCGGCCTTCTTTTCAAGGTTCTTAGCGAATATGAGCCAAATAATTTATTGCTTCGCCAGGCATACAAAGAAGTGTTTGAGCAACAGATGGAAGAAGCCCGGTTGCGCAATGCATTGCACCGAATACAAAACAATTCGATCATTATAAAGTTTCCAAAAAGATTTACGCCGCTTTCTTTTCCGATTGTTGTTGATGGCTTAAGTAGAATGAATCTTTCATCAGAAAAATTAGAAGACAGAATTAAGCGCATGCAACTTCAATTATAAGATAATTTTTTGTACTCAGCCGCATTGCTACTATTAAACTTCGTTGCGTCGCACACTTGTACTTTCTGTTCTTTATTTGCCAAAACAAATCCACATTATCTTTACAAAGTTTATGTCAGCAGCAATTCAACATACAATTAACGGCAATAATTTTTGGCTCTCACACAAGCGTTGTATTTTTTGGGAAGAACAAAAAGCATTGATTATTTCAGACCTGCATTTTGGCAAAACCGGGCATTTTAGAAAAGAAGGAATTGGCGTTCCGCAAAATATTTTTAAGGAAGATTTGCAAACGCTGTTTGCCCAAATACAATTTTATCAGCCGGAAAAATTAATTATTGTTGGCGATTTATTTCACAGTAAAGAGAATAAAGAAATGAATTTATTTCTTCGCTGGCGAAACGATATTTCGCATATTAAAATTGAACTCATCAAAGGCAATCACGATATTTTAAAAGATGATTGGTATGCAAATGCAGGCGTAATTGTAAATAATCAACAATCAATTATCGGCAATTTTATTTTTGTGCATGATCTTGATTCGATTAGCGATCAACCTTCAATCTTCAACCTTCAACCTTCAACCTTCAATCAATCAACCAATCAACCAACAAACTACATATTTTCCGGTCACATTCATCCCGGCGTTTCAATAAAAACAGGCAGCAAACAATCTATGCATTTTCCTTGTTTTTATTTCGGAAAGAATTATGCTGTGCTTCCGGCATTCAGCAAATTTACAGGACTTGCAAACATTCAGTCAAATAAAAAAGATGTTGTGTATGCGATCGTAAATCAATCTCTGATATTGGTAAGATAAATTTTATATCGTTTTATTCACCCGTTTTTTAAATAGATTTGTTTCAAACAAATTATTTGAGTTTTTACGAAAAAATATATCAGCATAGTCCATTGTTTTTGCAAAACGTAATGATTTCTGCTTATGGATATAAATGGCGCAAACGCAGAATGGGCGGCATTTTCAGCAAAGAATATCATGCAGCAAAAGAAAGAGAAAATTTTTCAAAAGAACAATGGGAAAAATATCAAAATGAACAACTGCAAAAAGTTTTGATTTATGCTTTTGAGCACGTTCCATTTTATCGCAAAGCATTTACAAAAAATGGCTTAAATGAAAATGTGTTAAAAAAAATTACTACAGAAACTTTACAACAACTGCCGGTTTTATCAAAAGAGCAATTAAGAAATTTTGGAACCTCAACGTTACTGTCAAACAAAAAAGAAAGCAACGGAGATTTTTTTTCAAGCAGCGGCAGCACAGGAACACCAACAAAAATTTTATTTTCTGAAACTATGCATCAAAAATGGTATGCAATTTTTGAAGCAAGGGTTCGCAACTGGGCTGGTGTATCAAGTTTCATTCCGCGCGGAATGATTGGCGGTAGAAGAATTTTACCATCATCAAAAAATAATCCTCCATTTTATCGTTATAATCTTTTTGAAAAACAGGTTTATTTTTCTGCATATCATATCAATAAAAAAAACGCAGAAAATTATTTGCATGGAATTCGAAAATATGATTTGCAATATATGACGGGTTATGCAATGAGCAACTTTTTTCTTGCACGATTTTTTAAGGAATTAAATTTAGAAGCGCCAAAATTAAAAGCTGTAATTACTTCGAGCGAAAAATTAACGGATGAAATGCGTGATCTTTTTAAAGAAGTTTATCATTGCAAAACATTTGACGGATGGAGCGGCGTTGAAGCCTGCGGATTAATTTCTGAATGTGAACATGGGAGCCTGCACATCAGTCCTGATGCGGGTTTCGTTGAAATATTGGATGATAATTTGCAACCAGTTTTAGCGGGAGTTGCTGCCACAGTTTACTGCACTGGTTTTTTAAATTACGATCAGCCTTTAATACGTTACAACATCGGCGACCAAATAATTTTATCAAAAAAAAAATGTTTATGCAAAAGAGAAATGCCTGTTGTGCAGGAAATTTTAGGAAGAGTTGAAGATGTGATTTTTGGAAAAGATGGAAGAGAAATGGTACGTTTTCACAGCGTTTTTAACGGGCTAAAATCTGTGAAAACTGCGCAGGTAATTCAGGAGAATATTGAAACTATGATAATAAAAATTTTGCCTGATAAAAAACTTGATTTGAATGAAGAGAGACTAATTCGCGAAAGAATCTTCAGCCAATTAGGAAATATAAATATTATTATTGAACAAGTCGAACAAATACCGTTGAATAATAATGGAAAATTTCAGGCAGTTATTTCGAAGATGAAAAGAAATAATTTATAATATGAAAATTGTTACAGTTGTTGGTGCCAGACCGCAATTTATAAAAGCGGCAGTAGTAACCAGAGCATTGGGTAAAAAAAATAATATTCAGGAAATCATCGTTCATACAGGTCAGCACTATGATAATAATATGTCGGGAATTTTTTTTGAAGAGATGCAAATCCCAAAACCGGCTTATAATCTTCAAATAAAAGAAAAAATGCATGGTGCAATGACAGCAAAAATGCTTGAAGGTTTGGAAAAAATTTTTATTATTGAAAAGCCAGATACAGTGCTGGTTTACGGAGACACGAACAGTACTTTATCTGCCGCAATCGCCGCATCTAAACTTCATATTCCTGTTGCACATATTGAAGCAGGATTAAGAAGTTTTAATATGCAAATGCCCGAAGAAATCAACCGGATTATAACAGACAGATTAAGCAGCTTTTTATTTTGCCCAACGCAACAAGCTATTAATAATTTAAACGAAGAGGGCTTTTCTAAATTTAATTGTTCTGTTTATTTAGCCGGCGATGTAATGTTTGATGCAGCAATGTATTATTATAAAAAAGCATCGTCCGATATTTTGCAAAATTTTTTTTTGAATCCGGAACAATATTTTTTATGTACGCTGCATCGTGCAGAAAACACAAATAATATTGAAAGATTAAAATCAATTGTAAAAGCATTAAATATTTTGCATACAAGGTTTCCAGTTATTGTTCCTTTGCATCCAAGAACTGTAAATTATTTAAAGGAATTTAATATAACAACAGAATTTACAATTCTTAAAGCTGTTGGCTATATAGATATGTTGCAGTTAATTGCGAACAGTAAGTTAATTTTAACCGATAGTGGCGGTCTGCAAAAAGAAGCCTTTTTTTTTAAGAAATTTTGCATCACACTTCGTGATGAAACCGAATGGGTTGAATTAGTTGAGCATGGCTGTAATGCAGTGACAGGCGCTGATACAGAAAAAATTTTAAAAGAAACTAATAATTTTTTACATCAATCGTTTAAAGAAAACATGGTATTTTATGGGAATGGAAATGCAGGCGAAAAAATTGCAGAAATATTAGAAACAAGCTTATTTCAATAAGGTGAAAATTTTAATTCTAACGCAATATTATCCACCAGAAACCGGAGCGCCGCAAAACCGCTTATCCAGCCTGGCAGTTTGTTTACAATCTTTTGGTAATGAAGTTGAAGTTTTAACGGCCATGCCTAATTATCCTAAATATAAAATATTTGAAGATTATAAACATAAGAAATTCTACAAAGAAAATATTGATAATATAACAGTTTACCGCAGTTATATTTTTGTTACTAACAAAAAAGCATTGTTTTTTCGGTTAATGAATTATTTTTCTTTTACAGTCAGCTCTTATTTTATTGCACTCAAACATATTTCAAAACCGGACGCTGTTATTTGTGAATCGCCTCCGCTTTTTTTAGGAATTACAGCAATGCGTTTAAAGAAAAGGTGGAAGTGTAAATTGATATTTAATGTTTCTGACCTCTGGCCTGAGAGCGCTGAAAAAATGGGACTTGTAAAAAACAGATGGCTGCTTAGAAGATCTTATTCTTTAGCAAATAAAATTTATAAAAATTCAGATCTTATTACAGGGCAAACACAGGGAATTGTTGAAGCAATAAAAAAAATGCAACCTGCTAAAAAAGTTTTTTGGTTGCCTAATGGAATTGACCGGCAAAAACTTTCTTTTTCTTCAAATGGTCTTCCTTCAAAAAAAGAAAAATTTACTTTGTTGTATGCAGGCATTATTGGTCATGCACAAGGGCTTGAAGTAATTTTGCATGCTGCGCATAAATTAGAACAGCGAACTGAAATTCAATTTTACATAATTGGTGATGGACCTGTAAAAAAAAACTTGGTAGCACTAAATCAATCATTACATCTTTCTAATGTAACATTCATTTCCAACCAGCCATTAAACATAATTACTCAATGGCTTCAGCATTGCGATGCTTATATTGTGCCGCTGAGAAAATTAGATTTATTTAAAGGTGCAATTCCATCCAAATTATTTGAACCATTATTTTTTGCAAAATCGATTTTATTAGGAGTGGAAGGCGAAGCAAAAGAATTATTTATTGATGAAGGGAAAGCCGGATTATTTTTTGAGCCGGAAAATGCAGATGATCTTGCAAAAAATATTCTTCAGTTATTTAATAATCCCGATGAAGCAAAACTGTTTGGCGAAAACGGAAAAAAATTCGTTGATCAAAACTTTCAAAGAGAAAAAATTGCAGCAAAATTTTGGGAAGAATTAAAATTACTTTGTGCCCCAGGCGGGACTTGAACCCGCACTCGCGTTTACGGCGAACAGGATTTTAAGTCCTGCGTGTCTACCAATTCCACCACCAGGGCGTAATTAAAAGTTAGTAATTTATTTATTTATTAAGATCGGCAAAATCAATAATAAAATAATTGTAAATAAATAACTTTTTCAAAAAAGAGCGGAAGACCGGGCTCGAACCGGCCACCCCGACCTTGGCAAGGTCGTGCTCTACCAAATGAGCTACTTCCGCTTATATTTTAAAGAACTAATTTTGGGATTGCAAAAATAACAATATCAGCCGGATATCAAAATCCGATTACAAAATTATTTGTATTGCGGATTGTATTGGCTGCTGCTTTGTATTTCAACATCAGGCTTGCCTTTATAACGCTCCTGATATAATTTATAGCAGCTGCCAACGCTGGAAGCTATTACAGAAAAAACGGTAACATAAAATATAAACCTTGATGTAGATACTCTGTTATAAAGAAAATCTTTTTCTTTCAGCTTTTCTGTTTCGTAACTCATAACTTTTCAATTACATTACAAAAATAAGAATGAACGGCAAATTACAACTTCTTATCATTAACTATTTCTGAAAAATATTTTTTGTTTTCAATAAAATATTTCCAAACAATAGATTCTTTGTAAACAGCCTTTAAATTTTTCATTGGTTTTTTAGAAAGCGTTCGTGTTTTCTTTTTGCTTAACCACCATTTGCTGATGGCCCAATATGATTGAAAAATCGCTTTAAAAGCATTCCAATCGCCACTCACTAATTTTTGAAATGCAAAGAAAAAATCAAGCAAAAAACGAACAGGAAGTTTCCAAAGTTTTTCATTCGAAGGCAAATTTTTTGAAAGCATAATTATATTATTCCTGAAATTGAGAAATGTTTTTCTATGACCAATAGGCAAAGTTCCGCCACCAACGTGATACACCACAGAAGCAGGACAACACATAATTTTATAACCGGCTAATTGCATTCGCCAGCACAGATCAATTTCTTCCTGATGCGCAAAAAAAAATGCATCAAACCCTCCCAATTCGTTATAAATTTTCACTCTTACAAACATGGCTGCACCCGAAGCCCAAAACACTTGCTGTACATCATCGTATTGATGATTGTCTTTTTCAACCGTATTAAAAATTCTTCCTCTTGCAAATGGATAACCTAAAAAATCAATCCATCCTCCGGCAGAGCCGGCGTATTCAAAATTTTCAGGCTTTTTGTACGATAATAATTTTGGCTGGCACGCAGCAATGTTTCCATCTTTTTCCATCAACTCAATTATTGGCTCAATCCAATTATCAGTAACTTTTACATCAGAATTTAATAACACATAATAATCAGCATTTATTTTTTTTAATGTCTGATTATAACCTTCTGCAAAACCATAATTTTTTTCTAACTCAATCAACTCAATTTGTTGAAAATTATCTTTTAAGAATTGTAAAGAATTATCAGCAGATTTATTATCGGAAACAATTATTTTTTTATTGGGATAAGAAGATGCAATTACATAGGGCAAAAATTGTTCAAGAAATTTTTTACCGTTATAATTCAAAATTACTATTGCAACTGATGGAAAAAGCAATTAAAAAATTTCATCAAAAATAAGGAAGCAACTTAAGCCACTGTTTTTTTTATTCCTTTGCAAAATGGAAGTAGATTATATTATTATCGGACAAGGTATTTGCGGAAGCTTTCTCAGCTGGAATTTGATTAAGGCAGGAAAAAAAGTTATTGTAATTGATGAGCCGCAACAATATTCTGCTTCAAAAGTTGCAAGCGGAATTATTAATCCTGTTACCGGAAGAAGAATTGTAAAAACATGGATGATAGATGAACTGCTTCTATTTGCATGGAATGCATATTTGGAAATTGGAAAAGAAATAAATGCAGAAATAATTCAGCAATGCAGCGTTTTAGATTTTCATGCAAGCCCGCAAATGAAAGAAGCTTTTGAGAAAAGATTGAATGAAGAAAAACAGTATCTGCATACAATTTCTAACGATGAATTTTGGAAAAAATATTTTCGTTTTAATTATGGCATTGGTGAAATTTCGCCTTGTTTTTTGATTGATTTAAATACACTTCTTAATAAATGGCGGGAAAAATTAAATTACCTCAAAGCCTTGCTGGAAACGCGTTTCAACTGGAAGGATTGTGTTGTGGAAAATAATTACATCAATTACAAAAACATTACTGCGCAAAAAATTATTTTTTGCGAAGGTGTGAATGGTTTTGAAAATCCATATTTTAAAATGTTGCCTTTTGTGCGCACAAAAGGCAAAACAACTCTTGTAGACATTTCCGGTTTGCCACGAACAAATATTTATCACCAAAGCACCAGCGTTGTTCGGTCGGAGAATGATTTCTTTTG
>JBPCKN010000020.1:0-49686 GCA_051004255.1 Chitinophagaceae bacterium
AGGAAAACGTTCGCCTAATTCATCATAATTCTTTCCGCTTAATGGATTGCCATATAACAGGTTTATATGGTCATCAATCAAAACCAAATCTCATTTTTTAAAATTTAAATTAATGCCGCCTGCTGCAGGATGTGGCTTCTCCATTTTTCTTTTCAGAAAACGGTCTGTAATCTCCTTTTTAGGTGCTTCATCTTTCGGTGCAACAACACCCTCATTCAGGCTTGCTTCATAGCGTTCCAATTGTAATAAAATCTCTTTTTCACATGCTAAAATTCTTTCTTGCATAAATTGGTAACACTTATAATTTTCTTCCAGTAAAAACGATGTTCAGGCAACCAGTTCCCTTCCAATGATTGTTTAATAACATCTTTTTTTGCCCTTACTCTTTTGTCAATACACGAAAGAAAATTTTCTGCTTTTCTTTCTCCTGTAATGATTTTTTCAATGATGGCAATGCCGCTTTTACTCATGATATTTGCCAGCACTGTTTGCACTTTAATATTCATCAGTGCAAGTGCTTTTTGGATACGTAAAACGTAGCGGTTACAATCATGGATAAGTACTCTTCTGTAACGCACCAATGCACGTAATGATTCTTGTTCGGCATACCGATAACAACATTTGATGGATTTAACTTCATTGCATCAATGTATGCAAGACCTGTATAGCAACTGAATACAAATAAATCCCTTACCCAATTTAATCTTGCGATTTTAAAATCTTTTGTTTCAATTTTAAATAACTCTTCTTCCGTTAAACAATCTCTTTCTACTTTCTGAAACCTTAATTGATACTTTTGCTACCGGATTTTTTTCCATCCATTCAAGCTTTACTGCAAGATTGATCATCTTTTTAAACCGTTCTAAGTGTTTCATTAAACCATTATTTCCTAATTGTTTTTGATGATCTGTTGGCTGATGCTTTCTAAGAAAATGTTCAAAATCAGTAATGAACCGATAAGTTAATTCTGATAGATCAATGTCTGTTGTTTTCAATTGTTCTTTCATAAATTTTTGAATATACTTTTGCGTAGTATGATAGTTTTTTCCTTTAGCCATACCTTTATTGTTGTTCCAATTCTTTTGTTCAACACTGCGTTTAACAGAAATATCTGTGCGCCTTCCATTCACTGTAATGCGGGCGTAGATAGGCATTTCGCCATCATTTACTTTATACTTTCTTAAATAAAAAATAACCCCAAATGTGTTTGATTTTGTTTTCATAAAATTTCAATTTTCGGGTTAAAATGATTTGATTTCATTTGATAAAAAGCTCATTATTTTGGGCACCTTTATGCATTCAAAATGAATCAAATCGAATCATTACGAATTAAAATCGTTCTTTTATAACTAATTAAAATAAATGTGCCCCAAATGTAATGTCTTAAAATAGGGCACCGAATAGGGCACAGATTTATTGAAATTGTTTGATATGAATTGATAGTTAAAAAATGAAAAAAGCCCGTAAACACTGCTATTTACGAGCTTTTGATACGTTTTGAAATATCAAAAAGTCGGGTGGACTGGATGATATATGGTTGCTCGTAAATCTTATCTATCAACTAATTATCAAAAAACTTTTATGTGCTGGGCACCTATTTGGGCACGCTTATTTCAATGTTGGCTAAATTATAAAATTTGTTAATTGGTTTTATCGTCATCAATTAATTTGTGCAAAAATAATTTATCTTAAGGCATTTAAGTTCATTTTATCTTTTAACCTGCTGATACATGTTATAAAAAAGCCTTTGCAACAGTCGCATATTTTGAGTGATGATTTCTGCATTGGCTACCAATCCATCCCGGAAAAAAATTTGTTTATTATAATTAGTGGTTAAACCATTTGGCAAACTTAGTTTGGCAAGATAACCGCTATCTGAAGGTATGTTAGAGATAAAATCAATTTTACCTTCAACACTTCCAAACTCGGCATCGGGATAAGCAGGAAATTTTAATAATACCTTTTCGCCGCTTTTTACTTTTCCAAAATTTGACTGGGGGATAAACATTTCTGCATAATAGGAACTGTTTCCGGATTTGATATAACAAATAATTTGATTAGCCTGCAACTGTTGATTTTCCTGCAAAAAATTTGCAAAGAAAATTTTGCCATCAATTGGTGCAATTAATAAATATTTTTTCTTCCAGTCATCTATTTCACTTTTAAAAGTATTTACTGCCTGCTGAAAAATCGCCTTTTGCTGACCGATAGTATTTTCTAATTCCAGTATTTCTTTTTGCTTTTCGTTTTGCTGATCTTCATTTGAAATAAGCGAAGCATTTATTTGTGGCAGCGTTAATTGTTTATTCAGCAGTTTACTTTTTTCATTTCTGTATTCGAGATCAGAAATAACTTTTTGTTTTTTAAGCGTATCATTTGCATCAAAAGTTTTTTGTGCAAGCGCAAGATCTTGTTGCTGAATTGTTTTTTGCTGTATGATATTTTCATACAATCCTTTCAGATAATTCATGTCGCTTGCAAGCATCTCTTTTTTCTTCTCATAAAATCCGTTTGATAAATAATTTTTGAAATTGATAAACGCTTGTGTAAATGTTTGATAAGATTGCTGCAGTTCACCTAAATTTTCGAAAGCAGCCAAAGAAGTTTTTGATAAATTTTCTGTTTCGTTTTTATCAATCATTAAAGAAATAGTATCCAAATAAGAAGAAAGCCGAAGTACTTGTTTTGCATCTGCAGTGCTTTCCATAAAACCTAAAATATTGTTTGATTTTACAACATCGCCTTCTTTTACATTTAATTTTATCAGCTTACCATCGATTTTACAAACAACAGCTTTTGGCGCATTGATGGATGTAAGTTTTGCTTTTGCCGCAACAATATCAGGGTACTGAATAAACCAGCAGGCAGTTGCAATTAAAATAAGCACAAGAAAAAATATAGAAATGCCATAGCGAATAAGAAAGCCTGGCTGATTTGAAATAATCTCTGAGACTGCTTCACTGTGCAGGTTATTGAATTTCGGCGAGGCGATTAATTTACCGTTGTGTGAAACTTCTATTGGCATATATAAAAATTAATTCCCCAACTCCAATTGATTTTTTACTAAATGATAATACTCACCTTTTTTCTTACTTAATTCTTCATGCGTTCCCTGTTCAGTAATTATTCCTTCATGCAGCACCACAATATTATCTGCATGTTTTACGGTGCTTAAACGATGCGCAACAATTACTACTGTTCTGCCACTAAAAAACTCCTGCAAATTTTCTATAATTTCTTTTTCATTATTTGCATCGAGCGAATTGGTGGCTTCATCAAAAAATAAATAATGCGGGTCTTTATACACTGCCCGTGCAATTAAAATTCGTTGCTTTTGTCCTGCGCTTATTCCGGTTCCCTCTGGGCCAATTTTTGTGTTGAAACCAAGTGGCAGCGATTCTACAAAAGATAAAATATTTGCCACTTTACACGCATGTAGTAACTTCTGATAGTTAGGGTTTTCATCACTAACTGCAATATTTTTTGCAATGCTGTCGCTGAAAATAAATCCATCCTGCATTACACTTCCGCATTGGTTTCGCCAGAATTTAGGACTTACATATTTTAGATGCATTTCTCCTGTTTTAATTTCCCCTTTATAATGTTCATAAAACTTTAATAGCAGTTTCAATAAAGTTGTTTTGCCGCTGCCACTCATGCCAACAATTGCAGTTACTTTTCCTTCAGGAATAATTAAATTAATGTTTTTTAAAACGGCTTCATTCCCTGCGCCCGCATAAGTGAAAGAAAGATTTTGAATTTCAATACTTTTATTTTTAGGCAGCGTAGTGCGGTAATGCCCTCCCCCGTTGAGGGAATTAGAGGTGGCTTCTTCATCTTCCACCTGGTAAATTTCATTCAATCTTTCTAAACTAATTTTTGCATCTTGTGCCTGTTGAGTGAAACCAATCAGTTGCTCAATCGGGCTGTTTAATTGACCGATGATATATTGAATGGCAAGCATCGCTCCTAAGGTTAGCTGTCCTTCCAACACAAGTTTTGCAACTAAAAAAGTGATGAAAATATTTTTTCCTTCATTAATAAAAAAAGCGCCTGCCTGCTGGTATTGGCTTAGCGAAAGACTTTTAAAACTGAGTTTAAATAACGAAGCTTGTAAGCCTTCCCATTCCCATCTTTTTAAATGTTCTGCGTTGTTTAATTTTATTTCCTGCATGCCATGAATGAGTTGCATTGTAGCAGAATTTTCTTTGCTTGCAACGGCAAAGCGCTTGTAATCAAGACTGCGGCGGTATTTTAAAAAAAAGCAAATCCATAAAACATACAAAATGCTTACAACAGCGAAAATGAAAAAGATAGTTGTATTGTAAATGAGCAAAACAATTGAAAAAATAAAAAGTGTTACCAAAGAAAACAGCGTTGAAAGTGTTGAGCCGGTGAGAAAATTTTCAATGCGGTGCTGATCTTGCAAACGTTGCAGAATGTCGCCGGTTTGTTTAGTATCAAAAAAATGCAAAGGCAGGCGCATGAGTTTTATCCAGAAATCTGAAAGCAGCGAAACATTTATTCTGGTGCTGATGTACAATAAAATTCTGCTTCTTATAAAGTCAACAACCGTTCTGCCAAAAAAGAGCATGAATTGTGCAATTAAAATAATATAAATAAATTGAAGGTTGTGTGTGTTAATGCCGGTGTCAACAATGCTTTGGGTTAAGAAAGGAAAAATAAGCTGCAGCAAACTGCCCACCAATAAACCCATAAATAATTGAACCATTAATTTTTTTTGCTGCTTTAAATAACCAAGTAATGCTCCCCACCCAACTTTGTCTTCTTTTTCGTCTTTTTCTTTGTAAAATGCAGGTGTGGGTTCTAATAGTAAAGCGATGCCTTTTGCTTCACCGTTATTGTTTGTTTGCAGCCAATAATTTTTAAAGTCTCCTTTCGAAAGTTTAATTAACCCTGTTGCCGGGTCAGCGATTTCAATGCGATTTTTAAAAGTTCTTCCCTTAGGAAAGGATTTAGGATGGGCTACAACAAAATGATTTTGCCGCCAGTGCAATATTGCAGGTTTAGGTACACCGTTTATTAATTCTTCAAAAGAAATTTTTACACCTCTTGTTCTGAAACCTATTTTTTCAGCTGCCTCACTGATGCCTAAAAGATTTACACCATCTTTGCCAATTTGTGTTTCGTTTCTTAATGTGTTTAGTGAAATATTTTTGCCGTAATGTTTTGCCACCATGCGAAGGCAAGTGGGTCCGCAATCCATTGCATCACGTTGGCGATAGAAAGAAAATTTATTCATTTCATTAAAATCTTAATTGAAGTGCTGGAGCTATCACGTGAAAGATCATTGAGCAATTTCTGTTCAAACTGTGGATCGCTTGGCCGAAGCATATCGGCATTCACCACCTCATGTTTTCGGTTTAGTAAAACATACCGTGGGATGGGCATGGGCTTATTCAAGGGGAATTTTATTAATCCGGCAAACTCTTTTCGAATGGACGTGTCTACAAGTACATGTATACCCTTGAGTTTCCTGGCCCTGGCCATGTTCTCCCATGCTGAAGCGCTTGACTGCAAATCATAGGAAAGGTATAATTTGACAATATCATTTTGCTTAAAAAAAGCTTCATGCTGCGGCAAGTATGCAAACTCAACCACGCAAGGAGCGCACCAGGTGGCCCAACAATCAATGAGGACGGGTTTATCCTTTGCAAATGTTGTGAGAATCTGGTGCAATGTTCCAAAATCTTTGACAAACACAACTTCCGATCTTGTATCACCTTCTTTTTTATCTAACGACAAATCTTTGCCTAATACTCCCTCGGTATCAGGAGCAAGTATCTTAAGAAAGACAGGAAGAAAAGGGCTCTCCGGATACTGCTGCGCAAAATAAGACATGGCTTTTTTTGTATAAGGACTTTTCAAACGTATCGCATTTACCAGTATGAAGATTCCTATTTCGCCTTCCCTGAAAGGTTCCGGAAAGGTGGATGGCATTGTGTAATCCTCGCTGATAGCGTTCCATCCGGAATCTACCTTTCGAAATTCTTCAGCCCTGTATTGAGGAGACCTGTTTTCCAAAATAGCAGACGCCAGTGCACCTACGTTCATCAACCCTGTCCAGGTAGGGATGTATTTCTCCTGCAGAGCGTCGAATCTTTTGTAAAGTTCACGGCAAATAAAATCATTTTCCTCTTTCTTGGGCGAGCCATTACTAGTATGGCCATAAAGATTGATCATGTTGTACAGGGTCCTTGCCTCAATCATCCTGCCCAGCAAATCGGCCTTGAATGCGCTTTGCGTATTCCGGGCAACCAGCGTCCTTTCAGCGTTTATAAATGAATCTACCTTATTTACCAGCGACTTACCATCGTATTGTTCTTGCCTTAATTGTGAAATACCCATAAGAATGGTCTCATTCAGAACATTTACATAATTATTAGCCATACTGTCCTTCCCCAAAAACCGAAATCGGAAACCTCGGGTTGAATCCGCCAATAGTTGAAATTTAATGGTATCGCCAGGCTCTGCGATTGACAGGAACAATTGCCCATTAGGTAGATTTAGAAAGACGAGATTTGCACTGATAAATTTTAAGGTCTGATTTACCTGGCCACTGTCATTGAAACGCAGATCATCAGTACTATCTGCGTACCACGATTGAGGATACATGCCGATTGGTTTCATTATGCTTATCTCTTTTATCGAGCCTTTTTTATCGGTCGGAAGAATCTCTCCTTTGAAATAGATCTGTGCGTTAACAGAAGTACAGGAAAAGCCGATTATTAGTAACAGTATTGAAGGTTTCATTTTTTCAAAATTATAGGATTAGGTACATAGCAAAATTCGGCATTCTGACACTGGATCAACGTGTGCCCCTAGGTGTGATACCGATAGGACAATAAGCCTCCAGAATATTGCCCAGGTTTCTTTGCCATGAGGCCCAATCCTATTTTAAGAGTTAATCAAGAAAGATCAAACTCATTTAATTGCGAAATAGCTGGCTATTATGCAGCGTGACATGAGCAATTAGTCTGCCCCTGACAAACAGATTGCGTTTGAGTTACACAATCTGACCCCGTACTGCAATAGAATGTTGCCAATGTGGGATTCTGGTCACTGCTGCATTCAAAGCAAGCTGTCCGGCCTCCCGTGATTTTTTGCATTTCGCTTCTGCTTAATGGAACTCCTAATTCTTGCATAAAACAATTTTTAAAGATTAAGAAAAAACCTGTTTCGCTTTTGAAGCAGGCACAAGTCGTAAAGCCTTTTGTTAGCTAACAAGTTTATGATAATAAGTAGCTGAGATCTGAAAGGTTGTAAACTGCCGGCAATTGATACCCACGAATAAAAAAGGTTGGGGTAGCGCTTATATTTGCCTGTTGGCACCACTTATCCATTTCCCGTATTTTCTCACTGTGGTATTTAACTCCTTGTTTTAATGGAAATTTATTTTCAATCTCTTTATATTCCTTTATTTCCGACTTATACCATTCGTCGAGTGCAAGCAAAGTCTTTTCTCTCTCAATCTCATTCAAAGCCATAATGTGCATGATAAATTCATTTTTAGCGGAATCTGCATTGCCATTTGAGGTAAAAAGCATTTGCACTTTGAGATTTTTGTGGCAGAGAAGTAGCTCCCTTATCGATTTATGAGCTACTTGACAAGCAATGCAGGAGGGATTGCTTACCATGACGATTTTGTTGGTTGAATTATAGTTTCCTATGAGAATGCCTAGGTCATCAGGAGGCAACATGACCCTTTTTTGGTGAGCTAATACAATATCGAAAATTTCAAAATTATGCTTCAGCCTCAAAAATTCTGTCTTAAATCCCTCCCCTTTTTTTGCTCTCACAATGAACCTTTTGCTGAATATCCAAAACAATACTGGCAGGTAAAAGGAAATGGCCATACTGATTAATGACCTAACTGTGAAATTAGGAACGGCAACTAAAGAAGAATGTCCGAGCAAAAAAGTAAAGAATTCACCAAGCAAAAGGCCTTGAATTAATAAGCAAAGAGGGCACCATACCTTAGCAATCCTCCACTGGTAAAACAATGAATAAACAATATAAGGAAGGGATAAAAGATTTAATGTACGCAGGATTTCAATGGATTCCTGAATGTTAGACAATGAAGTAAGCAAACAAATAAGCCCTCCTGCAAAATAAAAAAAGCCAATCTCACTCCATCCGATCCTACCGAAAATCTTAGCAGCTTTTGAACTTAAGATTGCTTGACAATTGAGCTTCCTGTTTAGAGTGCAGATTTTCCTGATTGCCGGACTTATACTGTTTACTTCATAAGACAGCAACATTGAAGTTACAATTAAGCCTGTTAACTTTAATAAGAATAGTATTGATATATAAAAAAAATGCGCCTCATTGAATGCAAAAATCGATGCTATAAACACAACCAATAGAAGGATAGAGCTCGTTAGTATAAATGGCTTTCTGAACTGCTCCCACCGCTCTCTGGATTTCTTTATATCATAGTCTATCTCCTTATAATCATAAGGAGGCTGTATAACAAGGACAACTCCTGTCCATGCTGATAAAAAAGTTTCCCTGCACTTCTTTCTTTCAATCCCAGAAGTTGTCAGATAATACACTTCTGAATCTGTGGCTTTTATTACAACTTCAAATACAGAAGTACCAGTATTTATGTGCGCGATGAATGGCGTGGGTAACTTGGCTAAATTTTCCTTTTCTACCCTTAACGCTGTATTTTTCACATTCCAAAAATGCAGGGCATCACTAATGCTTGTTAAACTTGGAAAGTCTGAATGCTCTTCCACCCTTCCCTGAATTGTTGATTTTGTAATCTGAATTTTGAGATGATTCATTAGTTGAACAGTGACTTGGGCAGCATTGCTTATGTTATCCTCGCTGAACCACGGCATCGACGATTGAGAGATGAACCTGCTAATCCTTTGAAGCTGGAAATTTAAAGCCATATGCCAATAATTATATATTATGTCTGTATTTGATAATTAAAAATTATTCCTCCGTTACTAAAATAATGTGTAAGAACTGGAACTTCATGCACTTGGTCTGCTGTTATTTTTACAGCTGCATTTTCAACATGCCATTGTTTTAGAGAATCGCTTATGCTTAAAAGGCTGGGATAATCAGGATGGTATTGCAACGTTTCGTTTACAGTTTTACCGGTAACATTTATTTTTGATTGTTTTAATAAGGCAATTGTTGCACTTACGGGGGCTTCAAAATTTTCAATCGTTAGCATTTAGAAATTCTGTCATAAAATTATTTAGAGATTTTTCAATAAACAAGCATTTAAGCCGTCAACATTTCAAGTGCCGCTTGAAATATTTGATTTTTTTATATCAAAATAATTCGCTAAAAGCATTTTTCATAATACACTATTTAAATCTTAGGTTTTAATTCGCTAAATTGTATTTGTTGGCAGTAGTTCCCTTTGAAGCAGTATTAATTCTATAATTAAATTTATGCTCATAGGCGAACAAATAAAGAAGACGAGACTTTCTAAAAATCTAAAACAAGCGGCTGTTGCAAAAATGATTGGTATTTCGGTTACTGCTTACAGCAATATAGAAAACAGTATATCCACTCATATTACACTCGCAAGATTACAACAAATTGCAGAAGCGCTTAAAGTAAGTATTTCAGACTTAGTAAGCTAAATTTCTTAACTTGTAAAAGGCTAATTATCTAAATGTTTTTAAAAAAACTTTTTTTATGTATTTTCAAGTATTCTTTCAAACCCCTGCATATCCTTTTAAGTTTTATTATAATGCATAAATCTGAAAGAAATTATGGTCCCAAGTGCCTTTTCATTTTCTTTGTTTTAGTGGTTCATTTTTTTTCACCAGCAATACGAATTGAATCCGTTTGATGTAAAATTTCCTTTTCCTTTTTTTGTACAATTATTTTAAAACTGTCTGAGTTTAGATTATACAAAGTATCAGTATAATAAAGTAAGTTCAATAATGCTTTACTTTTCGTCAGCTTTAATGAACGATATTTTATATCATTTGCTCCATATAATTTTTCAGTGTTGTAAGATTTAAACCATCCAAAAGATAACAATATTGATATGACTAACAAAGCAGTTGAAATCCATATTCCTTTATGCAAGTGATGCTTATGCTCAACTTGTTTTGTTGAGGATTGCTGTAATATTTTCGAACATATATTCAGGCCTTTCATTAACTCAATCATTTTTGCTTCGTTTGATAAAACATTAGATAATGATTGTAAAGGAATGCTACTCGATTACACATAGCAGAGAAATTTACTGATTATATCATTTTTCTTCTAACAATACCCTCTCACTTGTTTTTTTCTCATTCACTTCTTTCATTTTCTCTCTAAGCACTTTCATATCCTGACTAATCTTCTGTTTCACCACATGCAAATACAATTGCGTTGTACTTAATTTAGTATGACCAAGCATTTTGCTGACTGTTTCAACTGGCACGCCATTGGTTAAAGTAACGGTTGTGGCAAATGTGTGTCTCGCACTATGGAAACTTATGTCTTTGGCAATTCCGCACAACGCTGCAATTTCTTTTACATGCTTGTTGAGCTTTTGATTTGATAAGTAGGGCATTATTCTTTGTTTGTAAAAAACTATTGATTCATTTTATATTTCTGAATTAGCTCATAAGCCTTGGGCAGCAATGGAATATTTACTGGCGTTTCTGTTTTTTGTCTGCTTGTGTTTATCCAATATTCTCCATCTATTCCAACACAAAGATGATTGGTTCGAAGATTAGTAAGGTCAATGTAAGACAAACCAGTATAACAGCTAAAAACAAATAAATCACGCGAACGTTCCAGTTTATTACTATAGAGATTAGCATGCTCTATTTTGAAAAGCTCTTCTGCATTCAAAAACGACATTTCTCTTCTTTTGAATCTAAGCTTATATTGTGCAAATGGATCCTTGTTTATCCATTCCATTTTATAAGCAAGCGTTACCATTTTTTTTAGTCTTTCCATGTGTTTCATGATGCCATTATTGTTAAGCATATTCCTTCTTTGCAATGGATGGCATGTTCTTAAATAAAATTCAAACTCTGTAATGAACTGATAATTTAATGCAGAAAGAAATATATCTGCATTCTTATGTTTTTGCGCAAGAAATTTTTTGATATATTTTTCGGTTGTGTAATAGTTCTTTAATGTACCGTACGATAAAACATTCTTCATGTTTGTATTGTGATAATGTATCAATGCACAAAGTTTATTATCTGTTTTTGTTTCTCCAAGAAAGAGTGATTTGATTGAATGCGGGCTGATTACTTTATGCTCCAACAAAAGTTGCTGGTAACATTCCATCAAACGATAACGAGTATCATCAACAAATTTGTTGATTTGTTTTGCCTCCGGCGATTTGCCAGCAACAGATTCTTTCTTTGAATCCCATTGCGAATACAAAATGTTTTTTCTAAGAGAGATGTCAAGCACCTGTTTTGAAATGGTAATTCGTGCATAGATAGTTACCATTTTGCGATTACTTTTTTTGATGAGTGCAACGTAGTGCACATTGAATGTTTGGGTAGTTTTCATACTTCACGATTTTTTGGTTTAAAAATTTCTTACTCTCAGTACTACCTATGAGATATGTGAGCGATAAATCAAAAATAAACAAACAAAATGTTCTTTTTTTGACACACGGGATTACGCATAAAATCTATGCGTAAAACCGTGTGAGATGAGGTAAAATGGGGTAAAGCCCCAAAATTACAAAGCCCATAACAAATTGATTATTATAGGCTTTAAGTAAAAGTTAATAAAATGTTCAGTCGGGTGGACTGGATTCGAACCAGCGACCTCTTGCACCCCATGCAAATGCGCTACCGAGCTGCGCCACCACCCGAATTTATTGATAAAATAATTAAACGGTTGCAAATGTAAATGCTTTCTATAAAAATCAACTTATATTGCACAAAATTTTAAGCCTTCTCATGAAGACTTTATTGAGTCAAGTTACAATTGCTGATTCTAATTCTCCTCACAATTACTCTATAAAAAATATTTTGATTGAAGATGGATTTATAAAAAAAATTAATGATGATTTATTTGATGCAGATGAAGTAATTGAAGCAAACAATAACACTGTTTCTCCCGGCTGGGTTGATGTATTTAGTGATTTTTGCGATCCTGGTTTTGAATATAAAGAAACTTTGCAAACAGGTGCCAAAGCCGCAGCAGTAGGTGGTTTTACCCAAGTATTTACTTTACCAAATACAAATCCGGTTATACAAAATAAAGCGCAGGTTGAATATATTATACAAACATCAAAATCGCTCGAGGTTCATATCCATCCAATTGGTACGATAACAAAATTATGCGATGGAAAAGAGCTTGCAGAAATGTACGATATGCAAAGCAGCGGCGCAATTGCTTTTAGCGATGGGTTAAATGCTGTACAATCATCCGGCTTATTTTTAAAAGCGCTGCAATATGTAAAAGCATTTAATGGCGTGCTGATACAAATGCCTTTGGATAAAAGCATCGGTAAATACGGGTTAATGAATGAAGGAATAATTTCTACAAAATTAGGATTGCCAGGCATACCTGCAATTGCTGAAGAAATTATTATTAAACGCGATATTGAGCTTTTAAAATATACACAAAGTAAATTGCATATTACCGGCATTTCAACGCAAAAAAGTTTGCAATTAATTAGTGAAGCAAAAAATGAAGGATTAAATATTACCTGCAGCGTAACGCCTTATCATTTATTTTTTTGTGATGAAGATTTGCAAACTTATGACACTAACTTAAAATTAAATCCGCCGTTGCGTTCAAAAAAAGATATGCTGGCTTTAAGAGAAGGTTTGCAAAATAATTTAATTGATTGTATTGCATCACATCACATCCCGCAGGATTGGGATAGCAAAACCTGCGAATTTGAATATGCAAAATATGGGATGATTGGTTTGCAAACAAGCTATCCGGCAATTCAAACAATTCTTCCAAATCTAAAGCCGCAACAGGTTACAGCATTGTTCTCAATTAATGCAAGAAAAATTTTCAATCTGCCAAATGCAATAATTAAAGAAGGAGAAATTGCAGAACTCACTATCTTCAATCAATATCAAAACACAATTTTTACGAAAGAAAATAATGAAAGTAAATCATCTAACTCACCATTTTTTGATAAAACTTTAAATGGAAAAATAATCGGCATTTATTGTAAAGGAAAATTAATTTTGAATAAATAAATTATAATTATGGAAACTAAAACTCTAACGCCTTTATGGGCAGCAATTATTATAAGCCTTATTTCGATAGTGCTTTTTTTAGCTTATTATTTTACCGGTTTATTTTTCGGAACAAGCTTTATAAAATGGATACCTTCGGTTATTACCATTGCTTTGCTAATTTATTTTATTATAAAATGGGCAAACGATAATGATAACAATGTAACCTTTGGCTCATGCTTTGGTTACGGTTTTAAAATAATTTGTATTGCAACACTTATCAGTACAGCCTTTATTTTGATTTTCATTTTAATAACTCCTGAATTTAAGCAGCAATTTTTAGAAGCATCCAGGCAACAAATGAGTCAAAATTCACCTCAACTTACAGACGATCAAAAAACGCAGGCAGTTGCAATGATGGATAAAATGTTTTATCTCGTAATGTTAGGTGGTTCCATAATCGGAAACTTAATTGTTGGCGTTATTGCTTCACTTATCGGCGCAGCCGTTGCAAAAAAAAATCCGCAAAATCCTTTCACACAAACTACAATGTAACTCTTACGAATGGATGTTTCAATTGTTATTCCACTTTTGAATGAAGATGAATCTTTGCCCGAGTTGAGCGAGTGGATTGTGCGCGTAATGAAAGAGAATAATTTTTCGTACGAAATAATTTTTATTGATGATGGAAGCATTGATAACAGCTGGAAAGTGATTGAAAATCTTGCTGCACAAAACCCGCATTTTAAAGGAATTCGTTTTCAAAGAAACTATGGAAAATCTGCTGCATTAAATGAAGGTTTTAAAGCTGCACAAGGCGAAGTTGTAATTACGATGGATGCTGATATGCAGGATTCGCCTGATGAAATTCCGGAACTGAGAAGAATGATTGTTGAAGATAATTTTGATATTGTAAGCGGATGGAAAAAGAAGCGGCACGATAATACTTTCACAAAAAATCTTCCGTCAAAAATTTATAATGCAGTTGCAAGAAGAACCTCAAAAATAAAACTGCACGATTTTAACTGCGGATTAAAAGCTTACAAAAAGAAAGTTGTAAAAAGTATTGAAGTGTATGGCGAAATGCACCGCTACATTCCTGTAATTGCAAAATGGGCAGGCTTTAGAAAAATTGGTGAAAAAATTGTTGAACATCGCCCGCGAAAATACGGCGTTACAAAATTTGGATGGGAGCGTTTTATTAATGGTTTTCTTGATTTGGCAACTATTACATTTGTTGGCCGTTTCAGCAAAAGACCGATGCATTTTTTTGGATTGTACGGAACGATTTGTTTTTTAATCGGATTTATTATAAGTATATATTTAGTTATCGCAAAATTATCCTTAAGCGATTTTGCATTAACAAATAAACCAACTTTTTATATTGCTTTAGTTGCAATGATAATTGGAATGCAATTATTTCTTACAGGTTTTATTGCAGAATTAATTTCAAGAAACTCATCAGAAAGAAACAGTTATTTAATTGAAAAGAAATTAGGAATTGAGTAAATTTGAAAAAAGAAATTTATGGGAGCAACAATTTTAAAAATCAAAAAAAATGATAAGCCGCTTACTGACAAGCAAAAAGCCTTGCTTGAAAAATTAAAAAACAGCCCGGTGATGACGGATGAACAATATAAAGAATACAAAAAGATTAATAAGTGGATGAGAAAATGGAAAGTATAATTTGTGTTGATTCATCAGTTTTGATTAATCATTACAGAGAAAAAAATAAAGAACAAACTTTTTTCTATTCGCTTGTAAACAGGCATGAAGCATTTAATATTTCAGTTATCACAGAATATGAAATTTTAATCGGAGCAAAAACGGCAGATCAGATTTCATACTGGAAAAATATATTTAGTGATTTTTTTATTTTGAATTATACATCCGGCGTAAATGAAATAGCCTTGAACATTTCTTTTAAACTTTCGTTAAAAGGCTTTAATATCGAATTCAAAGATTTAATTATAGCCGCAACTGCTTTATCGAAAAAAATTCCTCTTGCAACAATTAACGAAAAGCATTTCAATAGCATTGAAGGTCTACAACTTATTACACCATCATCTCTTTTATGAAAATTATCATCATCGGACCTGCACATCCTTTACGTGGCGGATTAGCATCCTTTGATGAAAGATTAGCAAGAGAATTTCAAAAAGAAAATGACGAGGTAATTATTTATACTTTCTCTTTACAATATCCAAAATTTTTGTTTCCGGGTACAACGCAATATTCTTCAGAGCCAGCGCCGGCAGAGCTTTTCATAAAAGTTTGCATTAATTCAATCAATCCTATTAACTGGATAAAAATTGGCAACGAATTAAAAAAATTAAAGCCAGATATAATTGTTGTGCGTTATTGGTTGCCATTTATGGGCCCATGTTTTGGAACTATTTTGCGCAGAGTAAAAAAGAATCATCATACAAAAATTATTTGCATTGCAGATAATATATCGCCGCACGAAAAACGATTTGGAGATAAACAATTCACCAAATATTTTATAAAACCAATAGACGCATTTGTAACAATGAGCGAAAAAGTTTTGCATGATTTAAAAACATTCACCAATAAACCGACAAAAAAAATTGTGCATCCATTGTATGATAATTTTGGTGAAAAGATAAATAAAGCTGAAGCGAGAAAACATTTAGGATTGAATATTGACGATAACATTATTTTATTTTTTGGCTTTATTAGAAAATATAAAGGATTGGATATTTTATTGGAAGCAATAAAAATTTTAAAGAGCCGGCAAACAAGAAACATCAAACTTCTTATTGCAGGCGAGTTTTATGAAGACAGAAAAATGTACGATAATTTAATTACAAAGCTTAATATTCAATCGCAACTTATTTTACGAACCGATTTTATTGCAGACAATGAAGTGAAATATTATTTAAGCGCAGCAGATTTTGTTATTCAACCTTACCGAAATGCAACGCAAAGTGGTGTTACGCCGCTTGCTTATCATTTCGAAAAGCCAATGCTGGTAACGAACGTAGGCGGTTTGCCTGGTTTGGTTCCCGATAAAAAAGCAGGGTTAATTGCAGAGCCAAATGCAGAAAATATTGCAGATAAAATTCTGAGTTTATATGAATTGGGTGAAGAATATTTTTTGCCTCATCTTCGCGAAGAAAAGAAAAAATACAGTTGGAATATTTTGGTTGATACTATAAAAGAATTAGCAAATGAAATTAAAACTGATGCACAAAGAATTGAACGATGAAAGGATTGCGACGCAACGAAGATGCTATAAAAAACAAAAGCTGGTATTAAAAAAATATTATTTAATTAAAAAATGATTTACAGAAGCAGAGCGCCTTTGCGCATTGGTTTGGCTGGCGGCGGCACAGATGTTAGTCCGTACAGCGATGAATTTGGTGGCGCTATTTTAAATGCAACAATTAGTTTGTATGCAAATGCAAGCATTGAACCGTTGAGTGAAAATGGAATTATTTTGCAATCGTTAGATCAAAAACAAGAGCAGCGTTTTGAGTGGGCTAATCAATTGGCAATTGATGGAAAATTAGATTTATTGAAAGGCGTTTATAACCGAATTCAAAAAGATTATGGTTTGCCAATGACGAATTTTCGTTTGTGCACTTATGTGGATGCCGCTGCTGGCAGTGGTTTGGGAACTTCTTCTACTTTAGTGGTTGCAATTTTAGGTGCATTTGTTGAGATGCTGAAATTGCCTTTGGGCGATTATGATATTGCGCATTATGCTTTTGAAATTGAAAGAAAAGATTTGCAGTTTGCCGGCGGAAAGCAAGATCAATATGCAGCAACTTTTGGCGGCGTAAATTATATGGAATTTTATAGCGATGATAAAGTAATTGTAAATCCGCTGCGCATTCGCCAGGAATATTTGAATGAGCTTGAAAATAATTTAGTTTTATATTTTACATCAACGAGTCGTGAATCTGCAACAATTATAAAAGAGCAACAAAAAAATGTGAAAGAAAAAAATGAAAGTTCTATTGAAGCAATGCATCAATTGAAAGAGCAAGCACGTATGATGAAAGAAGCTTTGCTGAAAGGAAGATTGCATGAATTTGGAGAAATTCTTGATTTTGGATTTGAACAAAAAAGAAAAATGGCACATAATATTTCGAATGATACGATTGAAAAAATTTATGAAGCTGCAAAAAAATCCGGTGCAACCGGTGGAAAGATAAGCGGTGCAGGCGGCGGCGGATTTATGACTTTTTATTGCCCGGGAAATACGCGCTATAAAGTAATGGAAACATTGAATAATTTTGGCGGCATTGTAAAACCTTATCAATTCGCAAAACATGGCTTAACAACTTGGACGGCGAATTAAATATTTAATTTAAATATGTGATTGATAAAATAAAAAATATCATTTCCTCATCCATTTCAGTAAAACAAAATTTATTGAAAGATGAAGAAACGCAACAAAAAATTTTTGATGTAGTAATTGTTGTTTCAAATGCTTTTGAAAAAGGTAAAAAAGTTTTATTCTGTGGTAATGGTGGCAGTGCTGCGGATGCGCAGCATTTAGCCGCTGAATTTTCAGGCAGATTTTATAAAGATCGCAAAGCCTTGCCGGCAGAGGCTTTGCACTGCAATACATCTTATTTAACAGCCGTTGCAAATGATTATAGTTATGATATGATCTATGCAAGAATGGTTGATGGAATTATGAATGAAGGAGATGTGCTCGTTGGTTTAAGCACTTCCGGAAATTCGGGAAACATTGTAAAAGCATTTGAAATTGCAAAACAAAAAAATATTTTCACAATTGGTTTTACGGGCGAAACAGGTGGAAAAATGAACGAGCTAAGTGATTATTTATTTAAAATTCCTTCAAAAGATACTCCACGAATTCAGGAAAGTCATATAATGATTGGTCATATTATTTGCGAATTAGTGGAAGAAAAATTATTTGGAGATACTGATTTATAAACACAAATTAAAAGCACCGAATTACACGAATTAACGGATAACCAATTAACAGATTAATTTATTAATGATAAAAGAATGTATAGTTCTCGCCGGAGGTTTGGGAACTCGATTAAGAGATGTTATTTCTGATGTTCCAAAATGCATGGCACCAATAAATGGTAAACCTTTTATCGCTTATGTAATTGAATTTTTTCAGCAACAAGAAATCAAAAAATTTATTTTTTCACTTGGTTATAAACATGAAATAATTAGTGAATATTTACAAACCACATTCTCTTATCTACATTTTCAATTTTCAATTGAGCCGTTTCCTTTAGGTACAGGTGGCGCCATCAAACTCGCTTGTAGCAAGGCTTTTGAAAAAAATGTTCTAATTGCTAACGGAGATACTTTATTTAAAATTGATGTAAATAAACTTTCATCGTTTCATTTAATGTGCAGCGCAGATTGCACTTTAAGTTTAAAGCCAATGAAAAATTTTAATCGTTATGGAGTTGTAGAATTGAACAACGATTATTCAATAAAAAATTTTAAAGAGAAACAAAATTATAATGAAGGATTGATTAATGGCGGATTGTATGCATTGAATATAGAAAGATTTTTGAAAGAAGATCTGCCGGATAAATTTTCTTTTGAAAAAGATTATCTTGAAAAATTTTATATGCACAAAAAAATGTTTGGTGTAATTCAGGATAAATATTTTATTGATATTGGCATTCCTGAAGATTATAAAAAAGCAGGAAAGGATTTGATCCACACTTCCTAATTCACCACAAATAAATTAATGATAAATTTTTTACGTATTAATAAAACATGGACTTTATTTTTAGATCGTGATGGTGTAATAAATCATGAAAAAATTGGCGACTATGTTCTTAATCGCGATGAATTTATTTTTTATGATGATATAAAACAGGCGCTGAAAATTTTATCCCAAATATTTTCATTAATAATTATTGTAACAAATCAAAGAGGAATTGCAAAAGGTTTAATGACACTGGATGATTTATACGATATTCATAATTACATGTTGAAGGAAATAAATGAAGCGGGTGGAAGAATTGATAAAATTTATTTTTGTACAGATTTAGATTCTGAAAGTATAAATCGCAAACCCAATGCCGGCATGGCTTTTCAGGCAAAAAAAGATTTTCCGCAAATTGATTTTTCAAAAAGTATAATGGTTGGCAATAAATTAAGCGATATGCAGTTTGGCCGAAATGCAGGCATAGCAACAGTTTTCATTCCTTCCACTAATCCCGAAATAAAAATGCCGCATTCATTAATTGATGCGCAATTTAATAATCTGCTCGAATTTGCCGCGGCAATTCATCATTAATAAAAACATAAATTTTATTCTAAAACAATATTCAATTTAGCGCTTCGTAAACAAGATTGTAACTTGTACCAGATAAATTTTATGCATAAATTTTTGATTTCAATATTTTTATTTATTTCTGTTTCATCGTTTTCACAACACATCAGCAATGCAAACTTTAAGCAGTTACAATTGCTCGAAGACACGATGAAAATTTATTCTGATAAAATGATATTGGATGCTTTAGCGCCAACAAGATTTGAAGCAGATAGTATTTTCACCAGAATGTTGGTTCGTGCTTTAAAAACACCTTATTCATTCGATTATCCTTTCGATTCAATTGAAACTGTTTCAAAAATTTATGCACCGGACAGCAACTTTAGGATTTTTACCTGGCAATTTGAAAAAGATGAAAGTTATTTTCAACAACGCGGCGCCATTCAAATAAAAACAAAAGATGGTTCTTTAAAATTGTTTCCATTAATTGATATGAGCGATTTTACAGAAAACTCAACAGATTCTGTGAGATCAAATTTAAACTGGATTGGCGCAATTTATTATGCAATAATTATGAAAAATTATAAAGGGAAAAATTATTATACTTTGCTTGGTTATGATGACAATGATTTTGAAAGTACAAAAAAATGGATTGAAGTTTTAACTTTTGATAACAGCGGAAATCCACAATTTGGCGGCCGATATTTTGATTATCCTGAAGATAGCTTAAAGCCTGCCCAGCCTGCATTTCGCTTTTGTTTGGAATATAAAAAAGATGCCCGCGCAAGAATGAATTATGACTCGGATATGGACATGATTATTTTTGACCATTTAATAAGCGAGAACAACCACCAAAGCGAAAAATTTACTTTAATTCCTGATGGAGATTATGAAGGTTTTAAATGGGTGAATGGAAAATGGCAATTGGTAAGTAAAGTGTTTACATATAAACTACAAAATGGCCAGGAGCCGGTTCCGGCGCCAATTAAAGATGATAAAGGAAATACAGATGAAAAAAAATTAGAAGAACAATCAGAAAAAAATATGCAGAGCAAGCCGCCACAATAATATCTTTAAAAATGACAAAAATTTTTCAATGGTTTATTGCAAATAGAAATTTTGCCTTTATTTGGAAATCTGCATTAAATATTAAATTTTAAATAAATTTTTTTATAGATTCTTTACTTTTTTGCGCAAAGTTTCAACAGTACAAGAGTGCGACGCAACGCAAGCTCAATTATAATTCAATTGCCCGGCTCAAAAAAAATTTGACAAACGGTTATAAACGCTGTTAAGATTTTAAAAAAAATAAAATTTTTTCTTCAATTTTACGAGTGAATTCGTATTTTGCTTACGAAAATAATCGTAACATGAGTAATAAACAATTAATAAAACCAACCGAAAGCGAATTGGAAATTTTACAGGTGCTTTGGGATAAAGGCAAAGCCACGGTGCGCGAAGTGCATGAAACACTGAGCAAATTTAAAGATGCAGGCTATACAACTACGCTGAAGCTGATGCAAATTATGTTTGAAAAAGGCATTGTAAAACGCGACGACCGCAATAAAACACATATTTATGAAGCCATTGTAACACGTGATAATACGCAAAAACAAATGGTAAATAAAATGGTTGATTCTTTGTTTGGTGGTTCGGCTACGCAACTGGTAATGCAGGCGCTGGGCAATAGTTCTGCAAGCAAAGAAGAGCTGAATGAAATTCAAAAATTATTGGATAATTTAAAAAAACAATAATTATGCAACCACTGTTTCAATCTCCGTTTCTGCAAGCTTTGGGTTATGCAATTACTAATAGTTTATGGCAGGCAGCTTTATTGTGGATTGTGGTGGTTTTATTAAACAGTTTTTTTAAATTTTCTTCTTCCGCACGTTGCCGTATTGCAGCGGTAGCGCAGCTTTTCGGCTTTGCGTGGTTTATTATTACGTTGCAATTTTATTATGTTGAATGCAGTAATGAATTGCTTCAAATAAATGCTTCATCGCTTTCAAATGCAACTGCATCTTTAATTACACCACAAGTAAATAATTTTCGTTCATGGCTGCTTGCAACGGTTATAAAAGCAGAGCAGCTTCTCCCCTATCTATCACTGGCTTATTTGTGTTTGCTTATTTTTTTATCTTTTAAATGGATGAGAAATTATCAATATGTACAACACATAAAAAACAACGGTTTACAAAAAGCTGATGTTAATTTAAAGTTGTTTGTAAAAGAAATAGCTGCATTGCTGAACATCAAACAGGAAATCAAAATTTATTTATCATCGCTTATAAAAAGTCCGCTTACTATTGGCTTTATTAAACCAATTATTTTACTGCCGGTTGCAAGCATCAATCATCTTACAACAGAACAAACAGAAGCAATTATTTTGCATGAATTAGCACATATAAAACGCGCAGATTATGTTATAAATCTTTTACAATCTGTTATTGAAATTGCTTTATTTTTTAATCCTTTCACACAATTGCTAAGCAAAATTATTAAAAAAGAAAGAGAAAATAGTTGCGATGATTGGGTTTTGCAGTTTCAATATAATCCGTCAATGTATGCGGAAGCTTTATTACAAATTGCTTTTCTGCAAACGAATGCAGTTTTTGCAATGCACGCAGCAAAAGGCGATCTTTTATCAAGAGTAAAAAGAATGATTTATAAAAAAGAAAAAACTTTTAATTACAGGCAACAATTAATTGCTTTTTTATTAATGACAGGTATTTTAAGTTCAGTTGCATGGTTTCAGCCAGCACAAAAAAATAATCTTGTTCAATCAAACATAAAAGCAAAACAGATAGTGGTGGAACCGATAACTGCTAAACTTGATAATCCTTTTTTCAATCCTGCTTATTTTTTATCGAAGCCATTAACGGATGAAATAAATAAAGCTGTTGCATCGGCTTCTGTAAATATGGATCATGCAAAAAAAGAAATAACTAAAAATAAAATTGACATATCGAAAATTGCGCCGATAGCACTGGAGCAATTAAAAAATTTAAATATTGATTTTAATGAAGATGAACTGAAAAAAGCAAATGCCGATGCGCAGGCAGAACTTGCAAAAGTTGATTGGAATGATGTAAAAAAAGATGGCAATTTTTTGATTGATACTGCAATGCTCGCTTCTTCTATTCGCAATGCATTTGAACAAAATAAAAAGGCATTTAATTGGGACAAAATGAAAAGAGATTTTGCAAAAGCAAAAGATGAATTAAATAAATTATCAGCTGATAAATCTTTTAAATTCTTAAATGATGATAAAGTGAAAGCCGCATGGGATAAGGCTTTTGCAGCAATTACTAAAATTGATTTTTTAAAACAGCAATCAGCGGCGTTAATTGCACATCCACCATCGCCGCCAAAACTACCATTACCGGTTAGAGCGCCGGTTATGCAAAAAAGATTAGAACAAAAGCAGGAGCAACTGGAAAAACTGCAGGAAAAAATAGATTCAATCAAAAATATTTATTCTTTTCATGCAGATTACAACAATACAGATTATAATAATAACAATTATGATGATAACGGCAAAGCTGATAATTGGCAGATAAGTGCGCCGGTTTACATAGAAAATCCATCGAATAATGAAAATAATAATCTTGTTTTTTCAATCGTCGATAAACAAAATAACAGAGCTGCTATTCAAAAAAAATTAGTTGAAATAAGGACACAAAAAAATTTCCAAAAAAAATCTTTGGATAATAAGAAACAAACCATTCAAATTATTTCAAAAAATAAAAACGGCAATGATGTAAGTATTACAATCGAGATTTTATAATTGTATGGTAAGTTTTAAGTGGCAATCTTTTAATTCTCTATTCTTAAATTCTCCATTCTTCATTCACCACAAATTACGCGGACACCAATCGCCATAATGATTTCCAATTAAAAAACCGAGCACCAACTCATGTGTTCCATAAGATACAGCATTCAAGGGTGAAGTAGTAACATCGTATGAATATCCAAAATTAAATGTGCTGCTCACATTTATGCCAACCATTGCCGCAAAACCATCATGATAACGATAAGAAGCACCAGCCCATAAAAAATCGCGGTACTGCAATTTTGCGTTTAAATCGAAACTTAAAGGAACAGGATTTATATATTTTATTACAAAGGAAGGCAGAAAATTTATATCATCAGTTACAAAAAAACGATAACCGGCAGTAAAAAATAAATGTGGGATTAGTTTCCCATTTTGAACTTTTAAAGTATCTTCTGCAAATGAAAGTTTGGATGGAACAATATTTTGTGCCGATAATCCGGCAAAATAATCTGCAGAATATAACCATAAGCCTGCACTGATATCGGGGCGCCATTTGTGCAAATATCCGCTGCCCGCAACCGCAGGGTCAACCGGATAATCGGTGCCGAAATTTAATTTACTTGTATTTAATGTAAGATTTTGCGCGCCAACAGAAATACCACCGCTTAAGCTTGTGCGCCCGGTAATTGGAATATGATATGCATAAGTAGCTGCCGCCGAAAATCTGTTAAGCGGGCCGGTTGCATCATTTAAAATTGTAAAGCCAATTCCCGAATGTGCATCAGTGGACTGATAATCTTCCCAGTAGGCATGACCACGCGGATTTTCTCCCGGCGTGTGAACAGATGTTGCACTTTGCCTGTCATAATCACTTTTTTTTAAAGGCCCCTGAATTGTAAAATAAGTTGTTACCGGCGAACCATCCAAACCTATCCATTGGCGGCGGTGACTAACCTTCACATCCCAATAATTTTCAATTCCGGCCACCGCCGGATTGAGAATATAGGCGTTTAATATATATTGAGTATAGTATGGCCTTTGTTGCGCATTTGCGTGTAAACTAAATGCGAATATCAAAAAGCCAAAGAACATTTTCTTCATTAAGACAAAGGATTAAGTACGGATTTTATTTAAGCCGTAATACTACGATTTTTTTAGAAAAATCCTCTGATTATTTACTCAACATTTTTCTTAGTGTAGATTTTTTTAAGAACAGGAGGAGCGGCGAATTATTAAATTAAATCGAAAAATTGGAATTATTTAAATTGATTACAATAACATATTATAAAACATTTTATCATATTAAGCTATATAAATTTAAATTTAAAATTTAAAATATATTGTTTTGATTATAAGCATTTTATCATAATTTTTTTAATTGAATTAATTATTTCTATCAATAATAGCATTTTAATTCAAAATATTAAACTAATATTTTTTAACAATATATCAGCTTAAATAATAAATTTATCAAATAACTAATTGATAATTATAAAAATATGACATCATTATTAAACTAATTATTTTAGTTATTTAACGAAGTTAACATCTTGTAAAAGATACTAAATAAATTAGGTAATAAATAAATGTAATATAAATTTTTATTTTTCTTAAAAATTTACATTCTATTTTGCAGTAAATTTTTTTATGAGAATTTTGATGATTTTTGGATTGTTTCTTTTTCTTGCCTCCTGTCAAAAACCGCAAGGATTTGAATATCGTGGTTTGCAAAATTTTAAAGTTGACAGCATCGGATTTAATCAATCAACCATTTCTTTAAATCTTATTTATTTTAATCCAAATAATTTCGGCGTGTTTTTAAAGCACGTTGATTGTGATGTGTACGTAAATAATAATTATTTAGGAAAATATGTGCTGGATACGCTGATGCATATTGCAAAGCGCTCTGAGTTTGTGTTGCCTTCAAAAATGAATGTGGATATGCGTAATTTTTTAAAAAATTCGCTTGCAACAATTTTGGGGCAAGAAGTTTTGCTGAATGTAAAAGGAAATACGCGTGTAGGAAAAGGAGGAATTTTTGTGAACGTTCCTTTCAGTTATTCGGGCAGAGAAAAGTTTAGTTTATTTTAAATAGCCGAGAATTTTCAACATGCTTTGTGCGGTTTGTTCTTTTGCATAAACCCAATCAATTAACTTACCATTTTTATCCTGTTCAACAATAATATGTTTTGGTGATGGAATTAAACAATGTTTTATTCCTCCATAGCCGCTGATTTGGTCCTGGTACGCGCCGGTATGAAAAAACCCAACATGCAAAAGTTCTTTATTTTGTTCAGGATTTTCGCCATTATTGCTTGTAAGTTTTGGAAGAAAAACTTCGTTAATGTGTTCTTCAGAATCGTAATAATCATGACTGTCGCAGGTAATTCCGCCGAGCACAACACGCTGATATTCGTTGTTCCACTTATTTGCAGGAAGCAATAAAAATTTTTCACCAATTCCCCAGGTATCTGGTAAGGTTGTGATAAAAGATGAATCAATCATGTACCAGTATTCGCGATCGTTTTGAATTTTTTGTCCGATAACACTGTAAATATGCGCCATACTTTCGCCAACTGTGTAACTGCCGAACTCAGTGAAAATATCAGGCATCGGAACTTTGGCTTTTTTGCATGCACGCTTAATGTTCACCACAATTTCATTTATCATAAATTGATAATCGTATTCAAAACCGAGCGAATGTTTTATAGGAAATCCGCCACCGATATTTATAGAATCAAGCTCAGGACAAATTTTTTTTAACTGGCAATAAAGATTAATAACTTTATTTAGTTCACTCCAATAATACACATCATCTTTAATTCCTTTATTTAAAAAAATATGCAGCATTTTAAGTTGAAATTTATCTTCGTATCCTTCAATATTATCAACATAAAATTCCAAAATATCTTTTGCACGAATTCCTAAACGCGAAGTGTAAAACGGAAAGCTGGGTTCTTCTTCCGCTGCAACACGAATGCCCAATTTAAAAGGAATTTTTACGCTTCGGCGATAAGCTTGTAATTCTTCTTTATTATCTAAAACCGGAATTACATTTGTAAAACCTGTATTGATTAGTCTTGCAATTCTTGATGTATATAATTTTTGTTTAAAGCCATTGCAGATAATAAAAATGTCTTTTGTTATTTTTCTTCTTTCATACAAGCGATGAATGATATCAATATCGTAAGCATACGAAGTTTCTAAATGAATATCATGCTTCAAAGCTTCTTCAACCACAAATGCAAACTGTGAGCTTTTTGTGCAATAACAATAAAAATATTTGCCTTCGTATTTGTGTTTTTTTATTGCAGCCGCAAACATTTTTTTTGCTTTATTTATTTGCATGCCAATTTTTGGAAGATAAGTTAGCTTTAGCGGCGTGCCATATTTTTCAATAATGGCTTTCAAATCTAAACCATTAAAAGAAAGATAACCTTCATCATTTATATCAAAACCTTCCTGCGGAAAATGGAAAGTTTGTTTCACCAAATCGGCGTATGTATTATTCATTCTTTGGGTTAGTTATGCTTTGAGGTTGAGCAATTGTTATCATACAAAAATAGTTTTTTGCTGAAATAACAAAATAAAAAAACCGGAGATAATTCTCCGGTGATGTTTTTAAAGTCCTCTCCTTTGGAGAGAGGATTTAGGAGAGGCTTTTTACCAAAGCTTTAAAGCTTGCCGGTTCATTCATTGCAAGATCCGCCAAAATTTTTCTGTTTACATTAACGCCTTTTTTATTAAGTTTATTGATGAATTCACTGTACGTAATTCCTTCTTCTCTAACTGCAGCGTTGATGCGCGCAATCCATAACTGGCGGTATTCGCGCTTCTTTAATTTGCGACCTACATAACTGTAAGTCATTCCTTTTTCAACAATATTTTTGGCAACGGTATAAACGTTTTTACGCTTGCCATAAAAACCTTTTGCTTTATTAAGAATTCTTTTTCTTCTTGCTCTTGATGCAACTGCATTTACGGAACGTGGCATGATGAATTATTTTAGATTTCAGAATTTATGTTTAATTCCTTTCTGAAATGATGATTAATTTTTTTTATAATTAAAATTTTCTTTTTTATCTCAATCTCAATAAACGCATAACAAAATCTCTGTTAGGTGCGCCAACCAATCCTTTTTTGTTGAGTGCTCTTTTACGGCTTTTAGATTTTTTGTAAAGGTTATGTCGCTTAAAAGCTTTTTGAAAAGTGATTTCACCTGTGCCGGTTACTTTAAAGCGCTTCTTTGCGCTGGAATTTGTTTTTACTTTTGGCATTAATAATCTTTTTAAAGATTAACCCTGCTGGCGTTTCGCTCAGGCGAAAACTTGTTGAGCCTTGTGGGAATATTGCTTTTTCGGGCAGCAAAGGTAAGAGATTTATTTTGAAAATAATTATGAAAGATTCACTTTAATGTAAGCATTATTTTGCGTTCAAAATATAAAAATGAAACGTTCAACTTTTCTTCTTATTTCGGCAATTTTATCTTTTGCATTTGGAGCAATGATGTTTTTTATTCCGGCTTTTGCTGCAACACTTTTAGGCATGTCGTTCACTCCTGAAACTGCAGCTTTATTACATGGCATGGGCGGATTAATTATTGGCAGCGGCGCAATTAATTTTTTCTTGCGAAATCAAAATAACACAGATGCAATTAAAGGTCTTTTATTAACAAACATCATTACACATTTACTGGGAATATCTGCTGATGTCTGGAGTGTGATTGATGGCGCAGTAACCGCAAGTAAAATTGCGCCTGTTGAAATTACACATCTTTTTATTGGTATTGGTTCGTTGCATTATTTGCTAAAGTTGAAAGCTATTTCGAAAAATTAAATTAAGCTATTATTCTTTCCAATTATCAACATAAAATAATTCATAAAAATTATCTTAGGTTAAAGCCAATCATCCAAAAATTGTAAAAAATCAGGCTAACAATTAGTAGTTTCGCTATCTAAATTTTTAATGAAATGAAGAAATTGTTTTTGTTTTCCGTTTTGCTCGCATTGTGTTTTCTAACACAAATATCTATCGGGCAAAATTCTGCAATGAAATTTATTGATCCATCCAACATGGATTTAAGCGTAAAACCCGGCGACGATTTTTACGAGTACGCAAATGGTAACTGGTTAAAAAATAATCCCGTGCCTGCATCCAAAACGCGCTGGGGAAGTTTTGATGTATTACGTCAATCAAGTTTAGACCGGTTAAAATTATTGTGTGAAGATGCAGCTGCAAATTCTTCAAAAAATTCAATTAATCAGCGCGTAGGCGATTTGTATGCAAGTGCAATGGATAGTGCAGCGATTGAAAAATTAGGCGCCTCTCCTATCAAACCAGAATTGCAAAAACTTGCTGCTTTAAATAATAAAGAACAAATTTTAAATGAAGTTGCAACGCTTCGTACAAAAGGAATTGGCAATGTTTTATTCGGTTTTGGTGTTGGACAAGATGATAGAAACGTAGAAAAATATATTCCTTATTTATCGCAGGGCGGAACAACTTTACCCGATCGCGATTATTATTTAAAGAACGATGCACGCAGCAAAATGATTCGCGATGAATATGTAAAATATGTTGCGGATATGTTTAAGCTTGTTGGCGATGATTCTGTTACTGCAAAAACAAAAGCAACTTCAATTTTAAATGTAGAAACTGCATTGGCACAGGCGCAATTAAGTCGCGTTGAATTAAGAGATCCTGTAAAAACATACAATAAATTTTCTTTGACAGATTTTGATGCAACAACACCAGGCTGGGATTGGAAGACTCTGTTGCCCGAAATGAAAGTAACGATTGCAGATAGTTTGCTCGTAAATAATCCATCCTTTTTTAAAACTGCAGATTCATTGTTTAACGCAACTCCTGTTGAAACATGGAAAGCTTATCTGCAATGGAATGTAATAAAATCTAACGCCGGTTTATTAAGCAATGCATTTGTTGAAAGAAGTTTTCAATTCAACAAAGTTTTATCCGGTCAAAAACAAATTACGCCGCGCTGGCAACGCATGGTTGGTTTAGTTGACGGAAGTTTAGGCGAATTGCTGGGCCAATTATATGTACAAAAATATTTCAACGATTCTGCGAAAGCAAAAATGCTTGCGCTTGTAAATAATATTCAGCAAACTTTTGGAGATAGAATTCAGCGCGTAGATTGGATGAGCGATTCCACAAAACAAAAAGCACTTGAAAAATTGCATGCAATCGTAAACAAAATAGGCTTCCCGAATAAATGGGAAACTTATAATGGCGTTGTAATTAACAGAAATGATTTAGTTGGAAATGTAACGAGCACAAAAGTTTTTCAGTACAATAAAATGGTAAACCACATGGGCAAACCGGTTGATAAAACCGAATGGGGAATGACGCCGCCAACAATAAATGCATATTATAATCCTACCAATAATGAGATAGTTTTTCCTGCGGGAATTTTGCAATTTCCTTTCTACGATTTTAGTGCAGATGATGCAGTAAATTATGGAGGAATTGCAGCCGTTATCGGTCATGAATTAACGCATGGTTTTGATGATGAAGGTCGCCAGTACGCAGCCAGTGGAAATTTGCAGGATTGGTGGACTGCACAAGACGCAAAAAATTTTAATGAACGTGCTGATAAAGTGGTGAACCAATATGCTGGTTACACAGTTAATGACAGCATTCACATAAATGGTCGCTTAACACTCGGCGAAAATCTTGCCGACCTTGGCGGATTAAATATTGCATACGAAGCCTTCAAAAAAACACCTGAAGGAAAAAATGGTAAAAAAATTGATGGCTTTACACCGGATCAGCGCTTTTTTCTAAGCTGGGCGCAGGTCTGGCGCAGTAATACATTGCCCGAATTTGCAGGCCAATTAATTTTAACTGATCCGCATTCGCCTGGCAGATATCGTTGCAATGCGCCCATTACAAACATTGATGCATGGTACAAAGCATTCAATATTCAGCCCGGCGATAAAATGTATAAACCCGAAAATGAAAGAATAAAAATCTGGTAAAATAAAAATTGTTTATAAATAAAAAAGGCTGTTGAATTAAGCAGTCTTTTTTTATGTACTTAACTGCAGTGCTGCTATTTAACTTCGTTGCCACGCTCGCTTGTACGTTTTTTTCTTTGCGCAACACTTGGCGTATTCAGCAAATAAGTAACACAAAATTCACTAAAAATTTTCCCTTCAAAAAAAATAAAAAAACTTTGCGATACTTTGCGTTCTTTGCGTTATCAATTAACAGCAGCATTTTCAGCATCTAATTCAACAATCAAATTTTTAATTGTATTATTTCTTATCTCAAAAAAATATTTCAAACATTTAATTTAAAATTCTCAAGTTTAGTATATTTAAAAATGCAAACCGTTTCCCTAAAACCGCTGTTTCACAAAAACACAGAATTAATAGGAATTTTTTTCAATTCAAACAAGGAATTAAATAATACAATAAAAAAAATAAAAGAAGCAAAGTGGAGCAGCACACATAGCTGCTGGCATATACCATGCGAGCGTGAAAATTATTTATTACTTGCAAATGCATTAAGCAATAAAGCAATAGTTGAAACTGACGAATTAAAAAATTATCTGCAACAGCGTAAAGCAGTAATGCCCGCTGCAGCAAAACAGCTTCATCAATATACTGCAAAAATGATATTGTTGCATCCGTTAAGCGAAGAAAATCTTGCTGCATTATCGGCATTTAAAAAAATGCTTGTATTAAAAGCGTATAGCATTCACACGATTCGCAATTATTGCAATGAATTTCATCATTTACTCAGATTACTTGGCAAAAAAAATGTAAGCGATTTAGCGAAGCCGCAAATTATGAGTTATTTATTGTGGCTGATAGAACATGAACGTTATAGCGAAACTCACATTCATATAACAATTAATGCAATAAAATTTTATTATGAAAAAATATTAAACAGAGGCGTAGAATTTTATGATTTACCAAGACCAAAAAAACCATTTAAGCTTCCTGCAATATTAGCAGAAGAAGAAATTGTTTTGATGATAAAAAAGATTGAAAACATAAAGCATCGCGTGATGATGATGGCGGCATACTCAGCAGGATTACGGGTTAGCGAAATAATTAACTTAAAAATAATGGATATAGACAGTAAGCGAATGATGATGCATATAAAAGCTGCAAAAGGAAAAAAAGACCGCATGGTGCCATTATCGAAAAAATTACTGGAAACTTTACGCGAATATTATAAGGTTTACAGACCGAAAAATTATTTATTTGAAGGTCAATATGGTGGCGCATACAGTACACGCAGCGCACAATTAATTTTGCAGCATGCAAAAACAAAAGCCGGCATTCGCAAAAACGGAAGTATACATAGTTTGCGGCATAGCTACGCCACGCATTTATTAGAATCAGGAACAGACATCAGAATTATACAGAAATTGTTAGGACATAACAGCATAAAAACCACTATGCGATACACGCATGTAAGTAAAAAGGATATTGGAAAAATAGAAAGTCCGTTAGACAAATTAAATTGGTGAGTATTGCGTTTTTTGAGTAGCCCTAATTTATTATTATTTTTTGCTACTTAAAAACGAAAGAATAAATAATTGAGAATAAATGAATTTTGAGATTGTTTCGTACTTTTGAACGTTGTATGCAACTTTTTTTTAGTGACACTTCTTGCTTCTTAATTTTAGTTGCATCAATTTCATTTACACTTTAGTTTTTAATCAGCTTTAGTAAAATTTTCAGCGCGACAGTTCGCTGTTCAACATTTATCAATTTCAAAACATCGTTTACAGGTTCGCAAAGTGTGCATACAACACGGGTATTTGCGTCAGCGGGGCTGACGGGTCGCGCCTCATCTGCAGAAAAAAATTCAGCTTCAGTACCAGCGCGACCGAACGCTATTCAACATTTATTTTTATCTTCAACAAATTATTTTCAATTAAGCTTTTGTTATCGGCTGGACGTTAATAAATATCCCGCCGGCGCAAATACTTTTCCGTTATACGCAACCCTGCCAGCGAACATTACGCTATTGGGCAGGAGGTTTAATTTTCGGGGACATTATTTCAAATTCTGTTTTAATTCTGCTTGGCTTCTTGGCTTGACACATTTTAGCACATTTGCAGGCTCACAAAATCTTGACACAAAGCAAACCTGCAAAAGAGCTAAAATCCTGCTGACGCTTCTTAGAAATCCAACTTATGCTGATTGTTATTCTTTGTAAGCTCTGCCTTCTTCAAAACATTCACACTTGTAGGAATATTCAATCTTTCCCCATCTAATATTTGCCTGACAGTTACAATATTAACCTTATCAAATTCCTGTTCAGTAAGTGGATTAATATACTTGCCCATTTTAGTTGCTTCTGTTCTCATTGGTTTTGTTGGTTCATCTAAGGTTAAGTATATTCCTATTGCTGCTTTATCCCTTGTAACAACATGACAAAAATCTCTAAAATGGCTTAAAGACGAATGACCGGACTTTACAGAAAATAAAACGTCTCTAAATAAATCTGCCCCTTCCATGATATAGGCTATTCCATCAATGCCATGATCTGCGCCTTTCTTTTCATTAATTAATGCTTTGTTATTGGAGTAAGTTAAGACAGCCCATTTTTCAAATTCCTTTCTTGTTCTATCATCTTTTTTATTAGCAAGTGCGACTGCACTTGCAATATCTTTTGGTATTCCATTTAATTCAATATTATCAAGAACCGCTTCACCAAAAGTTTCAGACAATCTTTTTAATATTAGGGATATACTTTGGTAAGTAATATCTATTCCAATCCATTTTCTATTTAAGTTTTGTGCAGCAGCAACACTTGTTCCACAGCCACAGTAAGCGTCTAAAATTATATCACCTTCTTTACTACTTGCTCTGATAATTCGTTCTAATAATTCAGCAGGCTTTTGAGTTGGATAACCCATTCTTTCAGGATGGTTACCTCTTAAAAATTGAATATCGTCCCATACATCATTTAACGCTCCGCCCTTGTCTAAATATTCATCTAAAAATTTTTTATACTTTTCCACTCCATTCGCCTGACCTCTTGTTTCCCAAAACCATTCTTTACCGTTTTCATCTGTATGTATTTTTCTACGCAGCATTTTTATTCTATCTTTCTTATCCCACTTTTTTGTAATTGGGTTAATCTTTGTCCCATCCGTTTTGGAGTAAAAAAATATGATGTCATGCTTAGACTGAAATTTATAATTTGATAACCTTTCTCTACCTGGATAATGCCATATTATTTCATTTCTAAAGTCGCCTCCTTTAGAACAAAAGATAGTATCAATAACAAGTTTTAAATAATGGCTTGCTGTTGGATCACAATGCAAGTAAAAACTTCCGGTAGGTTTTAATACTCTATATATTTCTGCAATACGCAAAGTCATGTGAACTAAATATGCAAGTAAACTACCTTTGCCTAAAACCTTACTAAGTCCTAATATTAATTCTATATTCTGCTTTGTGAAAGCATTGTTTGCATTCCCTAAAATTTGATTAAATCCGTCCTCTGCGTATTCATCCCATTCCCATGTATCAACAAAAGCTTGTGCCTGTGCTTTATCTTCCTGACCAATATTATTATAAATCTGATTGTAATTCCTTTTTGAATTAAAAGGTGGGTCTATATAACATAGATCAATTGAATTTTTATCAATGTCTCTACGAAGTATTTCTAAATTATCGCCGTAATAAAGTTTGTTCATACGTTGTTACAATTATGCAATTTTTCTTAAAATTTTTAATCTGCCACCTTTATTAAAATACCATTCATCTATTTTTTTAAAGTGTAACAATTTTGACAAATCTTCCGACGAATATTTCAAATCTTCTAAGTGTGTTGTGATTAGTTCTTTAAACAATGTTGGTTTTTCCTTTGGAACTTCAACAGGTTCTTTTTTTCTATATCCAGCAGCACTCATTTGTTTCCACAAATATTGATATTGATGTTGGGTAATAATATCATTCTTTCCTGCTTTCACTAATAAAGCCTGCATTGACACCAACCAATACATTTTTAAATCAGCC
Organism: Chitinophagaceae bacterium; assembly: GCA_051004255.1. GTDB lineage: Bacteria > Bacteroidota > Bacteroidia > Chitinophagales > Chitinophagaceae > JBPCKN01. Next base: position 34,192 of record JBPCKN010000020.1, read on the forward strand.
AACTTAGAAAGATTCAATACTCTTACTTGACTTTCAACTTCCTTCAATGGCAAAAGAAATTCACTTGCCCCTTCTCTTACTTCTTCTTCGATGTCTCTATCAGAAGAAATCTTTTGCCCATGATGTAGTATAAAATGCAATACTTCGTGTGCTGCTGTCATTCTAAATCTATCGCCAGACATATTTTTATTAATAAAAATAATAGGCGTATTATTTTCAGACAAGACACTAAATCCATCCGTGCCTGACAAATCAATTTCAATAATTACAAATCCATTATCCTCTAATATTTCAGTAAGATTGGTAATTCGCCCCTTTGGTATCTTCCAATATTCACGTAAATATCTTGCACACATACTTGCAGAACCATCAACTTCTAAATTCCATTTCGGATAATTTGGCAATGGAAGATCAACAGATTCGCATAATAAATTCAAATGCCTTTCAGCTAAAGTCATTTTTGCTTTACACTCTTTTAAAGTTTTTATAGGCAAAGACAATTTTCTTCTGTAATGACCTTCCACTCTTGCAGGAATCCAATCTTGATAAAAAAAAGATTCTGGATAATCAAGGACGTAAGCAATATTTTTTATTATTTCATCTGACGTTTTACCTGTTATCCCGTTTTCAATTTTTGAAACTGTTCCCTGTTCGACACCTATTGCTTCTGCAAAATCTTTTTGAGTGTAACCTGCCGCCTCTCTTGCGAGAGTTATTAAATGATAATTTACTTTACTCATGGGTGATAAAAGTTTTTAAGCATTACCAGTACCTGTTTGTTCATCCTCTCCGGTTTTAGGTTTGCCTTTAACTTTGGTGCGTTTTTTCTTTACCGGATTTTCAGACACCTCTTTTACTTTTGTACGTTTTTTTGTGATTGCTTCTTCGGTAAATTCAGGAAATATAATTTTTGCTTGTTCGACAACATATTCACCCACTTTTGTAAACCATTCCAAACCATCAACTCCCCAACATCCAAGATAAATTCCTTTTAATTCTGTATAAGTATCATTTGGAATATAGCCTCCAATTACAAATGTTGGATCGTCAGGTAATCCTTCTATTAAAGCCTGTTTTAAAAAAGATTTGTGTTGCGGTGTGTGGTAACTTGACACCTTACCGCCTTTTCTAAACTTTTTATTTCTAAGAAAAATCAAATCAGCAAACTTCAAAGCAAAAACCTGATTCCATTTTCCAACTTTAATTTCAGGACTATGACCAAACTTATCTGCAAGCCTGCCGCAAATCCTATCATGGATGACACTTGCTCTTGTGCGAATTTCAAACTCCGAATAAACATCCAGTGAATTTTTAAATTCGTTTATCTTGACATAATCAGAAAATCCTTTCTGAACACAATCTAAATAATCATCTAAATAAGGAGCTATTACATCGTATGTCTCCTTAAAAGTCAAAATCTTTCTTGCCATTAGTTTTAAATTTAATGCAATATAAACACTTTCCTAAAATAGCCAAAAAATATTCCTGATTTTTACAAAAAAATATTCCTACCATATTTTCAAAGAACTCTTGCCCGACACAAAGCACCACACATTTACAAGGGCGCACAAAGCTATGACACAGGAAGCTAACCCTTGCAAAAGAGTGTTGCTTGCTCTGCTTCGTAGGACACCTTGACACAATTAAAAACAGCTTCGGTTCGGAGAGAGAAGGGTATGCGTATAACAGGGGGTTTGGCAAAATACGGGCAGGAAGTTGTAACCTTCGGCTATGTGCATCTATCATCTCCATATCCAGCATGACATTAGTAATTAGCTTTTGTTGTTATCTTCATCTTTCAATCATTAATCAGCATCGGTTGTGGGCAGACGAATTTCAAATACCCGTACTTCGCCAAGCCCTAATCCGTAAGCGGCAAGCAATTTTGACACCCTACAATGACAGAGAGAAATATCTACAAGGACATATTATTTGGAGTTGCAGTTGGTGACGCTTTGGGTGTACCTGTTGAGTTTAACAGCAGACAGACAATTGCACAAAAGCCTGTAACTGATATGACAGGTTTTGGAACTTATAATCTACCAGCAGGGACTTTTTCAGACGACAGCTCTTTAGCATTTTGTCTTGCAGAGGCTTTGACACAGGAATTTAATTTACAGAAAATTGCAAATAATTTTGCTGCGTGGCTTAACAACAATTATTGGACACCAAAAGGAACTGTTTTTGACGTTGGCATTGCAACAAGCCAAGCAATAAGAAGACTTCAAGGAGGCTGTCAACCTGAATTAGCAGGAGGAATGGACGTTTCAGACAACGGCAACGGTTCTTTAATGCGAATTTTGCCGCTACTTGCTTATATTAAAGACAAAGGACTTGCGGACAGATACCAAATTACAAAACAAGTTTCATCAATCACACACGGACACATTCGTTCCGTAATTGCTTGCTTTTATTATCTTGAATTTGCATGCCAAATAATAAATGGAACAGACAAATTTCATATTTACAAAAACCTAAAAACTGAGATTTCAGAACACTTAAATTCACTTTCAATTAATCCAAACGAAATAAAATTGTTTGACCGATTATTGAACGAAAACATTTACAACTTGACAGACAAAGAAATTTTTAGTAGTGGTTATGTTTTGCATACTTTGGAAGCAAGTATTTGGTGTTTATTGACAACAGACAATTATGAAACTGCAACTTTAAAAGCAGTTAATTTAGGAGAAGACACAGATACAACAGGAGCAGTTACAGGCGGGCTTGCAGGACTTCTTTATGGTTGGGAAACTATTCCAAAAAGTTGGCTAAAGCAAAATGCAAGGAAAGACGACATTGAAGATTTGGCAAACCGTCTTCGAGACTTTGCCAGCCGCTAACATTGGGTTTGCCAAAATACGGGCTGATGTAAGTTATCTTCAACTCTTTATTTGCTACTGTACTTCATATCCAGCTCGACATTATCTATTTAGCATTTTGTTGTTATCTTCATCTTCAGTTTTTCAATCATCATCGGTTCCGGGCTGATACCAAAATGGCTCACAATTTCAGGAATTATTTTGGCTGTAATTGGTGAATTAAGTGTACTGTATATGGTGTCATCACGACTTCTTTTCCTTATTCCGCTCACTCGATTTCCAGGGTTTATTTGGTTGATTCTTGTAGGGTTCAAACTGCCAAGAAAAAAATCTATTTCACTTAGGAATGAAAATAGGTAAACGAGATGTAAACATTATATCAAATATTGTTAGTGCTGGATATTGTTGGTATTGCAATAGCAATTGGAATGACCCTCGCAAACATGGTTGCCTTCAAACAATTTTAGAAATTCTATGCAATTAACAAAGATCAAAGTGTATTAGCATTCAGATAAAACAATTGAATAAATAACGTAGCCAGACGACAGAAAAGCCCTGCTGCCAACAGTCGCATCCATTGTACCTAATTGCACCTGAGAAGAGATAATATGGTAGATCAATATATTTCTTTTGAAAGAGAAAGATTGAGAATAATATCAACCTTTCCCCTTCGCAAGATTTTTTTCCTTATCCAAATTTAATATTTTTTTTAATCAACATACTTCAGCATCCATTGAGTAGTCAGTTTTATTTTTTGCTTAGCGCCAACTTATTGGAGGTGGCAAAAATCGCTACAGTTCTTCTTTTGTTTTTTGTTGAGTTTTTACGCTTAGTAATCCTGGATGTGTTCAGGAGAAGTGGCGTAAATACAGGCCGCTACAGTCTTGGCTGAAGAAAATACTTCGCTTTTTGATTATTATACGATAACAACTTTTGTTTAGTAGTCATGCCTGCGGTTTTGTTTTTATAAGTATGATGGTTTAATAATATTGTTTCAATGTATTTTAAAAAGAACCCTGCTACAGCCTTGGCGAGGTATATCCTATACACCGAATGTTTAGTAGTCAGGGCTCATCATTTTTATTTTACAATTCCCATCTCATAAGGTTGCTGATTGATTAAAACATACCGAATGCGGTTGAGCAGTTTTCGTGCAATTTTTATAATTACAATTTTGCTGTCCTTACGTTTTATTTGTTCCTGGAAATAAAGTGCCATGGCCGCGTCTGTTCTTTTGGCTGTCCAGGCTCACATTTTAAACTTTCCTCCTTACAAGAAAACTAAATGCAACTTTTCGATAATACAATTTCCTCCTTTTGACAAGCTCCTTTGACAATTTATTTTTCTGACGAAAATATTTTTTTTAAAAAATATTGTGCAACCATAAAGTTGCATATATTTGCATCTGATTAGTTGCATATTAAAATTAAAAAGAATGAAGCGAGATGTTTTCCAGGCATTAGCAGACCCTACAAGAAGAGCAATTCTTGTATTGATAGCCACACAAGCAATGACGCCAAACGCAATAGCCGTAAATTTTCAAAATACCCGACAATCAGTTTCAAAGCACATAAAAGTTCTTACAGAGTGCCAGTTAGTAAAGCAAGAGCAATCAGGCAGAGAAATTTATATCATCTTAATCCAGAAAAAATGAAAGAAGTTGCCGATTGGTTAAAACCGTTCCAGCAATTGTGGGAACACCGTTTTACCAAATTAGACAAAGTATTACTCAATTTAAAAAATAAAAAAAAATGACAAATCCAACGCAAATTATTGCCGAAGCAGGCAAGCAAGAACTCTTTATTATAAGAGAATTTGATGCACCAAGAGAATTGGTGTTTAAAGCATTCAGCAATGCTGAAATACTGGAACAATTTTTTGCTCCGCCTAACAGAACAACAAAATACGACTATTGCAATTATCAAAACAATGGTTCGTATAAATATTCAACCGCCGACAATAATGGAAAAATTCTTTGCACTTTTAAAGGCGTTGTGCATGAAGTAGCATCACCCGAAAGAATAATTCAAACATCTGAATTAGAAGGCTTACCTGAAAAGGGACATGTAGTATTAGAAAAAATGACTTTTGAAAATTTGCCAAACGATAGAACAAAATTAACTATCCAGGATGTATGCCTGTCAGTGTTTGACCGTGACATGATTATTAAAAGTGGCATGGAAGGCGGCTTGAAAGAAATATTTAACCAACTTGATATTTTATTAAAAAATTTTAAAGCATAAATGGAAAATCAAAAAAAAATTATAGCGGCAAAACTTTCTATGATAGCGATTATCACCTACCAAGTTTTGCTAATAGTTTTAATTTTTATTCGTCCAGATCTTGACCCAACTTGGCATACTATAAGCGAATGGGCAATTGGGAAATATGGCTGGGTAATGACATCGGCATTTTTTATTTCAGCGATTAGTTATGCGTCATTACTTGTAGCAATTAAATCGGAAACAAAAGGCATCTTGGGTCGAATAGGGATTATTCTATTTTTTATTTGTGTAGTCGGGACTTTTGGCGTTGGCACTTTTACTACCGACCCGATAGAAATGATAGCAACACCGACTTCACGAGGGCTGTTGCATATTATATTCGGAAGTGCTGCATTAATGCTTTTTCCATTTGCTGCATTAATTATCAGCTTAAATATAGCTCGAAAAAATAAAGAATGGTATTCATCAAAACGAATACAACTGTGGAGTGCAGGTATTCCATTATTTGGCTTCTTATGTTTCATGTTGTATACTGCAATTTATGTTATGCCTATGGGACAAAGTGCTTATGGACCTGGAGTAAATATCGGATTACCCCCAAGATTTGCATTCCTGACTTATGCAATTTGGATAGTAATTTTGGCGACACAAATTATCAAAGTGAAACAAAAAAGTAGTTGACATTCCAAACCATTTTCCAAACTTGACACTGTAGAACTTTTGAAGAAAGCAAGCCATCGCACAAAAGGAGCATTCGCAATAGCAGGGCTGAGGTACATTTCATCGGCTTTTGTTCTTTATTCAGCAGCAGTTCCGGCTAAAAATTCTTTAATGAACTTTTGTACACATTATGTACTTTTAATTCTTTATTGAGCTTTGGTTCAGGGCTGAAAAATCATTTGAATCCCCTGCCAATCGCCAATGCGTACCGTTGGTGGCAATTAATGGCCGGTTCAATAATCTAACGTAACAATGAGACAAAATATTTAGCATTGCATAAACAAATAAAACTTATTACTTCAAAGCACCAATATATGACAAAGGAAAACAGTACAATTTTTTTTGCTCCTCAATTGGTTATCAGTAAAGGAGTTAATGACATTTCATTTTATGCAAACGCATTTGGTGCGACTGAAAATTTTTGTTTCAGGAATGATGATGGCAGTATTCATGTTGCTGAGTTATCTATTAATGGAACAATGTTTCACTTGCATGAAGTAACAAAATCGTACTTTTTTTCTCCTGATAAACATAATGGAACAACATGTATAATTGGGTTGTTTGTTCCGGACGTACAAGTTGTTATGAATAATGCAATTAAGGCAGGTGCTAAAGAAGTATCACCAGTGAAAGATTACGAATATGGTTATCGCCAGGGAGAAATACAAGATCCATTTGGGCATTATTGGTTAATACAAAAAAAAATCTAAAGACTGTATAATGAATCAGCAAACTGCTTTATCGAAAGCTTTACATTTCTTTATTACAAAAATTATTATTGGTATTGCTGTACTTGGAGGATTGGTTTTTTTAATAGAATTAGCAGGAAGATTATTACTTAACAAAACACAATTACCTGAAAACATAAAAAATTTAATTATAGCTGTTACTGAATCGGCAGTAACTGTATGTGGGTATATATTTCTTTTTAGGGTATTAGAAAAAAGACAAGTTAAAGAATTAAGCGCATCATCATTTATCGTAAATGCAATTATTGGTTGTATAACGGGGCTTCTATTGCAAACACTTTTTATTATAATTATTTACATATCCGGAACTTATTCGGTGACTCATGTTAATCCAATTTCAACCCTTATGGTTCCATTTACCTTTGCATTACAAGCGGGATTTGTGGCTGAGATTTTAATTTATGGTGTATTATTCCGTTTAATAGAAGAACGATCAGGAACTGTTATTGCATTGGCTATCTTTATAATACTCTTTGCCGTTTTACATATAAACATCAGAGGAGCAACATTTGTATCTGTTGGTGCTACGGCTATGCAAGCAGGATTTATGCTTCCTGCTGCTTATATCTTTAGCCGTAGCTTATGGCTGCCAGTCTTTTTACATTTCAGTTGGGATTTTGCAGAACCGGGGATTTTTGGTGGAATAAATCCAGGCGCTGCACCAATGCAAGGATTGCTTACAAATAAAATTGCTGGCTCTCTATTATTAACCGGCGGACAAACTGGACCACAAGATTCACTTCAGTCATTGATACTTTGTTTACTTGCAGGAATATTATTTTTATTGTTAGCAAAACGAAAAAATAATATCTTGAAACCAAAATGGAGAATAACTGCCACCAACAAATAAGACTTCTTCGGGCACGTAGTGCCTCCGATGAAGAGTAAGAAATTTGAAGTTTTACTAGAGAAATAGAAAGCTGGAATTGCGAAACTAGACGAATTGTAATATGTACTTCCCAAAAAAAACTTTTTAATTATTTGATAATAAACAGAGAAATATTTTCTGAAAAAAATACCTTCACATGGTCTTACTTTCGCTAATGCAAAAGTAAGCTACAAGCATTCTTGGAGCATATTTTGAAGGACAGACAACACCCAACAACAAAAATGTATTGTTTTTGCTATGCAGAACAGTTTTATAAATTTTTATCTCGATAGAATCCTTTTGGTTGAGAACAATACAAATGTTGTTCAACGAAAAGTAGTTTTTCCAAATAATACCATCACGCTTATGTTTCAATTTGGAGAAACCATTTTTGAAAATAATTGCGGAAGGAAGCTGCCTATTCCTTTGTTTGCTTTTTGCGGACAACTTACAAAATCAAAAGAATTTTTATGTGCTCCGGACTCTAAAGCTATTCTTGTAAAATTTAAACCCTGGACTGCAAGATTTTTTTTTAATTGCGAACTGTATAAGCTAACCGACCAAATTATTCCTTTGAGTAATTTTATTAACGAGGATATTGCAATCCAAATAATTGAGCAGTTTTCTTTAGTTCAGGATAAACGTAAATTGATAGTTGATTTTCTTCAAAAAAAATTTAATTATATCTCAATTGACAATTCAATTCTTCAGGCTATTGATATTATCAATAAAAGTAAGGGAAAGATTAAGGTTGATGAACTGGCTTGCAAAGTTTTTAACAGCAAACGGAACTTTGAGCGGAAATTTAAAGCGCTGACTGGCTTATCACCAAAGAAATTTATTATGAATATCCGCTTCCAAAATAGCTTACATTTTCTTAATGAAAATAACGAGTTGAATGATATTGCTTATGATTGTGCCTACTACGATCAATCGCATTTTAGCAACGAGATTAAAAAAATTACCGGTATCACAGCCAACAATATTTCCTCTCAACTTTGTCGCATTTCTCCAATAAAATCCATATTTATACCCTCATCTTTACAGTATAAAATACTGTTAGCAGAATAGAAGAAATTGTAATTCAGCAAACCTTGTTGCTTGTAATAATTTTTTTCGCAGGTATCTGCCAATGCATTTCATTATGAAAAATCACAGGTTTAAAAAATTGCTTTTGCTTTTAAATATAGGATTGGCGTTTATCGGCATTGGTCAAATTTGGCTGGTGCAGCTTTCATCCTATCCACTTTGGGAGCATGTAGGACCAAAGGAATTTCATAACTTTCATATTGAATGGTGGCATAGCATCTGGATGCCTATATTTATTCCCGCAGGGACAGCTATTATCACTACCATTGCGCTGTTTTGGGTTCGGCTTCCCAAAGTTTCCCGCTCACTCATTTGGATTGCTTGTATAATATTATTTGTTACCTATAGCCTTACATATCTTTGGTGGGCGCCTTTAATGGCTTTAATAGGAGCTACTCCGGAAGAAGTTAATGGCGTTTTACGCTGGGCTCCCTACATAATTAATTTAGGTTGGAAAAATGAAACGCAGGAACAATTATATAGCTTGCTTATTAGCTCGCACTGGATAAGGGTTGCACTTATAACTGCTTATGGCATTTTATTATTTTATATATCAATGCTTGCGCTCGATATCAAAAAACAGTAGCATATTATGACAAAAGAGTTATTTCTGCTTTTAAATTTAACCCTGGCATTTTATAATGCAGGCATAATTTGGGCGCACGAGGTAGACATTTTCAGGTCTTGGAAACTTCTTGATCCCAAAACTTTTCATCATGTGCAAAGTGTTCATTGGAAAAAACTTCCCTACTGGGTTTTTATTCCTGTTGGCGTTGCATTCATTGGCTCAATAATATTGTTATGGTATCATCCCGAAAAAATTTCTACATCCGAAATTTGGGTTGCTTTTGCCCTGCAGTTTCTCTCACATTTTCTTACCGCAATAATGTGGGGACAATTGCAGGCAAAGCTTTCAAAAGATGCGCTGGGAAGCGCAAGTCCCTATCTTGATAAAATTCTAAAGACACATTGGATTAGAACAGTCTTAATAAATGCTAATGCTATTATACTGCTTTATATCACAATCCAAACTTTATAGTATGATGGCAAAAATATTTTTTATCGTTTTATATTTTGGAACGCTATTTTCAAATCCGGCAAAACTAAATGTGGTTGTGAAAAATATCCAAGTTGGAAAGGGCAGCATTGTTGTTGAAATTTATAACAGTAAGGAAACTTTTTTTAAAAAACCACTCATTGCAAAAACAGTAGAGGCAAGCAATGAAAGCCTGGAATTTTCTTTTGATCTTTCAAATGGAGAATATGCAGTAGCGGCTTATCAGGATATAAACGAAAATAAATTTTTAGATAAAGGATGGTTCAATATTCCCAAAGAACCATATGGACTTAGCAAGAATTTCAGGCCAAGATTTTCTGCACCAACATTTGATGATTGTAAGTTTAATGTTACCGAGCAAACAACTACAACAATAAGATTAAAATGACACAAAACTTAATAAGTGTATGCCATGCCGCTTACATCAGTTTTGCGCAAGCGGGGCAGACCTGCTAACAATCAGCAGTGGTGCATGTTTCAGCCATAGTTTCATCTGACATAACTCTGTTGAGCAATAGTAATAACAATGAACTTTTATTTATAAATTTGGCTAAAGTTCCAGCAGACGGAATTCTATTATCCCGCCTGCGCAAAGCTGTACCGTTGTGCGAAAGCTTAATTTTACACTCTTATAAAAATATTGACATGACTAAAGTTTTCTTCCACTATTTTTTAATAGTTTGTTTTTCAACTCTGACGACCCAGAACAATCTATTTGCACAGTCTGCAGACATAGTGATAACCAATGGAAAAGTCTTCACGTCAGACATCAATAAACTCTATGTGCAGGCACTGGCTATAAAAGGCAATAAAATAATTGCATCTGGAACGAATGAAGCAATACTAAAACTTGCAAATAGCAATACCAAAAAAATTGATGTACAGGGCAAAACGGTAGTGGCTGGTTTTAACGATGCGCATGACCATCCTGCTTTCACAGCAGTCGTTGGCAAAACGTTTAATCTGAATGCGGAATTAAATTTTGCCGGCTTAAACAAAGCAGCGGTAATAGATTCTGTTGCGTTATTGCTGAAAAATGCAAAGCCCGGAGAATGGATTCATGGCTTTATTGGCACTTCTGTTTTTTTGGATACCAGTATGAGAACAACCTTAGATAGCCTTGCACCAAACAATCCTGTTGAGCTACAAATATGGTGGGGACATGGCATTGTGGTAAACAAGAAAGCATTGGAAGCCGCAGGCTATAGAGATAATGATAAAGACCCGGTTGGCGGTTGGTTTGTAAGAAACAGCGCCAATAAAATTTCTTCTTTGCAACAAAATGCACAAACTCCAGTGTGGGTTGCGTTGAATGAAGCCAACAAAGAAGATGTAATAAAAGGCTTGCAGCAATTTGTGCAGGAGCAATTACCTGCGGGCATTACCAGTGTGCAATACATGGGTACAGGTTTTACACAAAAGCTCGCTGCTTCTATCTTTCCGAAAGTAAATTCGCCACAACATATACGCATTATAGCGTGGCAACGCACAACTTCTTCCGGCAGGCAAACACAGGATTGGAGTACTAACAAAACACAGCTATCACCGCTCATTACTATCTCCGGTGTTAAGTATGTGATTGACGGCACGCCCGGCGAAGGCAATTCATTACATAAAAAAGCTTCTTTACAGCAAGGAGAAAAAAATGGTCGCCTCAATTACCCGATAGATACGATGAAACAAATTTTTAAAGAAGCGATTACTACCAACCGCCAGTTGATGATGCACATTACTGCCGACAGCAGCTTTGAAATTGTGCTCAATCTGATACAACAAACCGCACCTGCCGAAGCATTCAAACCAAAAAGAATTCGCGTTGAACATAACTGTGTAGGACCTATATCTGATATGCAAAAGTCAGTGCTAAAAAACTATAACATACTTATGATGCATACACCAAAGTATTGCCAGGGTAGCCCTTTGCGTTCGCTATGGGATAACGGTGTTGTGGTTGGCATATCGCCGGATGGCACTACCAATCCTTTTCTTGACATCATGTTTTGTACATCCATGCAATCTGATTCAGCAGAAAATCTTACAAGAGAACAGGCAGTGATTGCTTACACAAAAAACAATGCTTACGCAGAATTTAAAGAAAAAGAGAAAGGAACATTAATGCCCGGCATGCTTGCAGACCTTGCGGTGTTATCACAGGATATTTTTATGATACCTGCGCAACAATTACCTGCAACAAAAAGTGTGTTAACCATGATTGACGGAAAGATTGTGTATGAAGCAAATCACTAATGTAAAGCCTTCGCACAACAAAAGTATTTGCAAAAGCAGGGCTGGACAATGAAACATCAGCTATGTGCAAGCATCAGCAGCAGTGCCGTCTCGACATTCAATTTTCAGCTTTAGTTTATAACTTCAACTTCATATTTTCAAATGGGCATTTGTACCGGGCAGACGAGCAATGAATTCCCTGCCTTCGCAAATACTCAACGTTACCTGCCATTTTTTTTGCGACACTCCCTATAAATTTGACACTTATCAACATCCACTTTGACACCACCGATTAAATGCTAAATTTGTCAAAATTGACCCATTAAAATGGAAGTACGTACAGACTTATATTTTGGAGACAGCAAGGAAGAATTAAAAAAACTTCCTGACAATTCGGTTGACCTTATCGTAACCTCACCACCATATGCAGACCAACGAAAAGGAACATATGGCGGTATTCATCCAGACAAATATGTTGAATGGTTTTTGCCAATTTCAAAAGAACTTTTAAGGGTTTTAAAACCGACAGGAACCTTTATCTTAAACATAAAAGAGAAAGTGCTTGACGGAGAACGCAGCACTTATGTAATGGAACTCATTTTGGAAATGAAAAAACAAGGTTGGCTATGGACAGAAGAATTTATTTGGCACAAGAAAAATTGCTATCCAGGCAAATGGTCAAACCGTTTTAGAGATGCTTGGGAAAGGTTACTGCAATTCAACAAGGAACGGAAGTTCAATATGTATCAGGAAGAAGTTATGGTTCCTATGGGCAATTGGGCAAAATCACGACTAAAAAATCTTAGTGACACAGATAAAATAAGAGACAACTCAAAAGTGGGTAGCGGCTTTGGTAAAAACATTTCTAATTGGTTGACACGTGACAAAGCCTATCCGACAAATGTTTTGCATTTAGCTACTGAATGTAACAACAAAAATCATAGCGCTGCTTTTCCCGAAGAACTTCCTGAATGGTTCATCAAACTTTTTACTAAAGAAAACGACATTGTTCTTGACCCTTTTATGGGTTCAGGAACTACATTGATAGTTGCAAACAGAATGCTTAGAAACTCCATCGGAATTGAGATTATGCAAGAGTATTACCAAATGGTAAAAGACCACCTAAAACCAATCGAATTATATTTATTAGAACCAGAAGTAAAATATGGAGACTTTGAACTTAAAAGACGTAGTAAAGTACGTTGAAGAAAATATTGGCACATTCCATCAAAAAAGAATTGCAGGTTTAAAAGACTTGAAATTGAAAAAAGTTTTAAGCAAAAAGAACCCTTATCTTTTTAAAGCAAAATATGTTCTTACGGCACAGGATATTATTAAAAGTTTGACTGATGCTTTTATTTCTTCGCAGGAAGAAACCATATTTGGAGATTGGCTTGAAGGACTTGCAATATTCGTAAATGAAAAAGTTTACAGCGGCAGAAAATCAGGTATCATAGGTATTGACCTTGAATTTGACAAAGACAACATTCGCTATATCGTTACGATTAAATCTGGACCTAATTGGGGTAATAGCAGCCAAATTGCAAAATTGGTTGCAGACTTTAAAACAGCAAAAAAGACACTTCGTACAAGCAATTCACAACTAAACATTGTGGCAGTTAATGGTTGCTGTTACGGCAGAGAAAATCAACCCGACAGAGGCGACTACTTTAAATATTGCGGTCAAAAATTTTGGGAGTTCATGTCAGGTGACACAGATTTTTACACAAAGATTATTGAACCATTAGAACACCAAGCTAAAGAACGCAATGACGATTTTTTGCAGTCTTATGCTCAAATGATAAACAAGTTTACAAAAGAGTTTGCGGACACTTTTTGCAAGAACGATGGCTCTATTGATTGGGACAAACTTGTTCGTTTTAATTCAGCAACCCTTGACCCGAAGAAGTAAAACGGCAGGTAACAAGGGGTTTGGCGTTATTGGGGCAGGACGTTGTTAGCATCGGCTGTAGTTCGCTATCAGCTTCAGTTTCGGCTTGACGTTAATAATTTATCTTTAGTTCATAACTTCAACTTTTAAAAAAATATTGGGCTTCAGTTGTGGGCTGACGTTTTTCAAATATCCCAACAACGCCAAGCCCTGAACGTTAGCAGCAATATTTTATGGACACATACATCAAATCTCAGGCAGAACATTTAGCTAAAGTTTCAAGGATAGACAATCCCTATAAAACTCAAGAGCTTAAGGACAAAATTGGTAAGTTTTTGTCACAGTTTTATTCAGCAGAAGACAGGACAGAGTTTTTACAATATTACCAATCATTAATGGACGCTATTTTAGCGGAGCACAGAATAAAATGTCAAAAAGATGATTGTGCTTACATGACAACAAATAAAACGGTTAAATATTTTGTAAATCAGGAGTTGGACACAATCAAAAAGGAACAAGAGAAAGAAAGGTTTTGGCGTTTCGGGACTGTTATCGAAAATTTGACAATAAACGGTGATGGACAAATCCTGAATTTCGGAAAAGTTGAAGGCGACATTAAACACAATATTGAAACTCTAAATAAATCGGGTGACAAAGAAATTTCTAAATCAATTGAAGAACTCACAAATGCTGTAACTCAAAGTACAGAACTACAAGAAATTCAAAAGAAAGAATATCTTGACACTTTGAAATTATTGAGCGAAGAAGCTATAAAACCCAAAGACAAGCGACTTCCTTACACAACGTTGAAAACAATAATAAAATATAGTTTGGGGACACTTAATGCTGTAAGTTCCATGTCAACAATTACTGGCATTAACTTGACAAACATTGCTGACTATTTTCTAAACAACCCATAGTTTGACTAATACTGCTGCTAACATTTGTATTGCCAATAGTTGGGCTCGACATTGAAACAATCAGCAGCAGTAATTCTGTTGTACTTCAGTTCGGGGCTTGACGAACAAAGCCAAACTTTAATTCTTAATATCTATCTTTATCAAAAAGCCAGGCAGCGGTTCCGGCGGACGAATTTCAAATTCCCAACCATCGGCAATACCTGCCCGTTAGCGGTCATTGTAAAGCGTGACAAAACCGAACAATTTTATTTAGTAAAAAATGATGGGCAAAAATTTTACACCGTTTCCAGTTTTGAAAACAGAAAGGCTGACATTGAGGCAACTTATAAGCAGTGATGACAAAGAAATATTTGCTTTGCGCTCGGACGACAACGTAAACAAATATCTTGACAGGAAGCCAAGCAAATCAATTGATGACGCAAAGAATTTCATCCAGACTATTAATGAAAACATCCAAAGGAACGATTCAATTTATTGGGCAATTACATTGAACGGTACTGACAAACTAATCGGAACAATCTGTTTATTTGACTTCACAAACGACAATTTGAAGGCAGAAATTGGGTATGAATTATTACCCGACTTTCAGGGAAAAGGAATAATGCAAGAAGCGACTTCAAAAGTAATTGACTTTGGAATTCAACATATCGGACTAAATTCGATAGAAGCATATACTCACTCTGAAAACCAAAGTTCGACAAGACTTTTGGAGAAATTAAATTTTAAAAGGCATAGTGCTGGTGACGACAACTTTATGATATTTAAATTGACACATAATGGCTGAAAGTAAGAACAACGAACCGCTAACAAGAGTATTGCCAATAGTGGGGCTGGACGTTGGAGCAATCGGCCGCATATCGCTATCAACTTTGGTTCAGGCGGACGGAATCCTTTTGAACATCAGAATAAATTTTTAATTTTTGAATAA